>JBGSLR010000045.1:0-5089 GCA_041740615.1 Desulfobacterales bacterium | reverse complement strand
TGGTGGCGGCGGGAGCGCGACTTACGGTGGTGGAGGCGGGCAAGTGAAATCTGCTTTTGTAACGGTTGCAGGGAATGTGACCGTTACAATAGGGGCAGGGGCCAATGGCAGCAATGGCGGCAATACTTCCTTTGGAAGCCTTTTGACTGCGTATGGTGGGAGTTCAGGGGCCAGTGGTAGCTATGGTGGCGGAAACAATGGCCCACGAGGAAAAGATTCTGTCGGTGGCGCCTTTAATTTCTCTGGGGGGAATGGCGGTGACGCATCCATTGATGTTGGAAGGGGCGGAAGTTCGCCAATGGCGGCAGGGGGAATTCCATCCTCTTATGGGGGAGGCGGGGCTTCTTGGGGTCCAGGCGCCACCAATGGTGTCAGTGCCTCGGCAAATACCGGAGGCGGTGGGGGCGCCAATGCATCTTCATCGTCAGGCGGATCAGGTCGCTTAATCGTCGTTTGGTTTGAATAGGAGGCATTCATGATTTACGCGCACGTAGTGAAAGGGAAAGTCGTCAACCTGGCCGAGTTCGAGAAAACACCCTTTATCCCGGATCGAGGAGTGTTCGTCCCTGTTGGAACCGGCGAGCCCGTAATGATCGGTTGTGACTTTGTTGAAAATGAGTTCGTCAACAATATCCCGGCGCCGGTCGGCAGGAAGATCCTTACCAAACTTGAATTCAGGAGACGGTTCACATTCGAGGAACGGGTGCAAATCGAGTCGAGCACAGATCCTGGTGTGAGGGTGATTCTGTCGGATTTGGCCATCGCCGGGGAGGTCAACCTGGACGATCCGCTACTGTCCCTGTCCATTCTTTACATGGCATCTGTGTTCCCGGATATTTTCACCACACAGAGGACGGCAGAAATCACGGCGCCGGTGGGGGTATGATGAAAAAGACAGTTCTCCTTTTTGCACTTCTTGTTTCTTCGCCGGCATGGGGGGCAACGTATTACGTCAGCCCGACCGGGTCAAATACAAGCCCGTATGACACATGGGCAAAGGCCGCAAACCTCCCAGAAACCGCAATTGCAGCTGGGAGTGCTGTTGCCGGGCCTCATACGGCGTATATCGCTCCGGGGATATATTCCAGTTATTTGTTACTGACCGATTCTGACTGGATAGACGGGTCGATCATAGGCACGGCATCCATTGGAACCATTGCCCCAGCAGCCAAGGGGCAGGTGATTATCAGCACGACAGCCGGCCAGATTGGTTTGTACACGACCCGGTCAGGGATCACTGTCAGAAATGTTTCCATTACAGGCACGGACGCAACCCATGACGCCCTGTTTATTGACGGCGCCAATTTTACCGGCAGCAATTTGTACGTCTATAAAAATGGCCGGTACAATGTCCGGACGACCGCGAACGCGACCGGGTTTGCCCTTTCCAGTATTGTAAGCCGGGCTTCGAGGATCGATGCAGTGGTTGTCGCAAACTACCTGATGGGGTCGGGAACCATATCCTATTCGATCTTTGATGATGCGGACACATACTCCCCAACGGCATCGTCCGACCTGGTCAATATGGCAGGGACCGGGACGATCAATTTTTACAATTGCGTGATGATCGGCGCCAGGGGCAATACCTTCACTTGCTCCGGTACCGGTGTGGCGAATCTCACCAACAATGTGATTCTCGCCGGCATTTGGATGAACAATTATACGATTTACCGGTCTGCCGGGACGGTGAATTTGACGAACAATTATCTTGGGATGGGGTTCGGGAACCTTCACGGCATAACCAACGGAACAATCAATACCGACACCGGCAATATCAAAAACGGCTCAAAGAATTTCATCCGGTACAAGCGATCGGGGTTTATCATTCCATCGATTGATGACGCGGCGGCCATCGCCAATGCGGAAGGCCTTGAAACCGAACTGGCCGCCAGGGGAATGAAGGGGACCTTTGCGGTTGAGGCTGCGAACTTTGCCGGGAACCAGGCCGCGCTCCAGGCCATGCACGCAAGGGGCGTGATGGAGATTGCCGTTCATTCGTATAGCCATTCGGATTTGAGTCTGACAGGCAATGCTTTTTCGATCTCCAAGGCAAGCCATACGGTGAACATCGACCGGGCGAATGATCAGATTGTTGTCTCAGGTGCGGCCCCTGTGACCGTTACCGGGTTCAAAACAAAGACGATCACGGCCATCAGAACCGAACTCATGGCGGGCGGGTGCACCTGTGGAAGCCCGACAACCAATTTGAGCGGAAATACGTTCGGAGAGGTTCTCGCGGACAGCGCGGGGGCGCAGGCGTCACCGTACACCACCCAGCTCTTGATCGATGCAACTGGAGCAACGGGGTATTTCAATGTCGAGGTGGTCCAGGCAAAAGCCATAGCTGAAGAGCAACTTGGGGCAACCATTACGACGTTTGCAACGCCCTTCGGGGCAACTTCCTCTAATCTGGAGGCCTGCGTAAAGGCTGCCGGGTTCACTTGTCAAAGGAATGGAATCTCGGCGGCGGATGCGGAATACAATCTGTCGACAATCGACCTGTATCAGCTGTCATTTTTGTCCAGCGGCACTTTCATAAATGCGGATGATCAAAACCTGTTCGATTACACCCACGCGATTGCGCAGGCGGCTGCCCATAGCGGTGGCATCTTCGCCTTATTGACTCATACCGGAGAAGCTACCCAGGCACAGTGGGCGGCCGTCCTTGACGTTTTATCTCAATACCCGGAACTCACCATCACAAGTTTGTCGGATGCGGTGAATACCATTAAGACCGGTGGATCATGGTCGACTGTTGATGACCGGACATATACGAGAACGTGGACAGACCAGGCAAATTACCTCCTGGAAGGATCAAGTCTCCTTGTTGGCGCCGGGGAAATCATTACCAACATTCACGACCAGCCGACCCCGGCAACCGACATACGGGGCTTCCCGGTAAGAACAAGACCCACCATAGGGGCCTATCATTACGGCAATATCATCGTTTTCGATGCTGCCGCACCGGCAGGAGGGAACGGCACGGCAGCACGCCCGTATGCCGATGTCGACGAATACGATTTTACCGATCCCTATGCTGTTCGAGAAGGCGCAGAGATCAAGTTCAAGAGTGGAACCTATGGTGACTTTGATATCTCGGCCCTGGCCGAAAAACCGGAAATCAAGCCGTCCGGCAAGGTGAATTTCAACTCGTTTGTGACAGGACCGATCGGGCTGGACGGCAAAAAAACAATCGTCATGCTGCAGTAGGGGAGGGAACATGAAAAAACTTTTATTGGTAACAATGATTTTGGTTTTCTCGACGGTTAATGTTTTCGCTGATGCTTTTCTGATGTGGGAAAAATCGGAAAGGGCGACCGGGTACAAAGTGTATTACGGCCAGCACTCGAAGATTGTCGGCGATGTCTTGGAGTACCGGACCGATGACCTGGGCCTGACGCCTGGTGTCGAGTATGAAATCACGGTCACGGCATTCAACACGGCTGGAGAATCCCCCAAATCGAATCCGGTGACATACACGAGGCCGGCGTTTGTTCCGGATGAAAGCCCCGAGGCGGCGACAATTACGATCCCGGAGGGAGTTAAGGTCATCAACATCCAGATGCGGTAATTGCGGAGGCTGGCGTGGAACAGACATTCAAGTTGATCGCGGCGATTACGACCATATTCTCAATCTGCTCAGTGCTGATAGCGGTTGGTGGGTTCATTTGGCAGTCCAAGGACACAAAAAGCAAGGTGGCTGCTTGGGAAAAGCGATTCGATGATTTCCAAAAAGCCATTTACCGCGAACTGTACCCGAAACCGGGCGAGGTTTTATATTTGACCGAGGAAAGGCATGGGGCGCTTTGTCGGGTATTCAAAGACGAAGTGCGGATGCTGCTGAAGGAATATAACGAAGACCTGTCCAAGCATCGGGACGCATCGATACAACTCGCTAAAGCGGTTGCGGTGCTGACGGTGGAGGTGAAACCCCTTAGCGAAAGGCGGGAACATGAAAGGGCTGATGCAAGGGCAAGGGGAGGGCAGGATGGATGATTCGGCCGACATGACAACGAGACTGAAATGGGGAGACTTGACGGCTCTTCAAATTGCCGAGATCTGCAACGGATGCGGCCGGAAGGGCGGGTTTGTGCCGGTCCCTGACTTTTTCTTTACGGCCTCCTGCAACCATCACGATTTCAAATACTGGCGGGGCTGCAACGGGACATGGAAGGAAAAGCGAGCCGACCGAAAACGGGCCGACATTCAATTCCTGGCGGCCATGATGGAGGATGTTAACCGGCTGCCGTTTGACCAGCAGGACCATTATCATGACATCGCCTATACGTATTACCGGGCCGTCCGGTGGTTCGGCTGGATAGCCTACAATTGGGGAAAAGAGAAAACAAAGGAGGACCTGCCATGATGGAGACCATTCAGCAATTTGTCGAATTCGCGAAACCATATCTGACCGTCGATAATCTGATAATCGTCGCCGGGGTCCTGGACATCGCCATGGGGGCCTTGCCGAATTCTTGGGTGAAATATCCCGGGATTATTCTTTCCATTGCAAAATACTTGAAGGATTTTGACGTAAAAAAGGCCGAGAAGGTCATTCCGATCCTGATCGTCTGCCTGCTGATGGCTGGTTGCGCGCTGCCCGGAATCATGGGGGCGGTCGCCGGCGAGACGGCCATTTATATGGCCGGCAAACAATTTGCCGCTGAAAAACCGGGGCTCTGTGAAACGGCGGTTGTATTCTGCGATACGATTATCGAAAGCGACGATCCGGAATTGATTGAACAGTGCGTCGCCTCCGGGATCGGATATTTATCGGCCAACATTAAAAATGATGATGCGAAGTATGCAATCGGCCGGCTGCGTGAGAGGCTATGGGGGAGCGGGGCAGTCGGTGGGGTTGAAATCCCGATCGATGTCGGTATGGCCAAAACAGCGGCCCAGTCGTTCCGAGCCGGTATACTTGCGGCACGCTGAAGAAATGAACCGGTTTCACTCTTGTCCAAAAACGGTTTTGAAATAAAATAGTTTATTGGGCTTGAAAAAAAGCCTCCTTGTAAGGCATGGTTTAATCGCGAAAAGAAACCGTTAGCCCAAAACAAGGAGGCAAAACAATGGTACGACATGCGAG
>JBGSLR010000044.1:0-15148 GCA_041740615.1 Desulfobacterales bacterium | reverse complement strand
TCGTCTGATTCCGTCACCTTGCAAAGATCTCCGGTAAGTAACCAACGCAAGTCCGGATAGAGCCGGACGTAACCAGATAACCGACCAGAAGCGGAGCTGAGGCGGTTGTGGGTGCCATCAAACGCGCATCCCGACCGCCGACGTTTCCTGGCATCCACGCCACCAGCCCCCGGGTCTAACCGGAGGTGTTCGATGTTGGATGTGCAGGAGCTGAGAGATGAGCCGGGGGCGGAAATCCACGGCAAAGATGAAAATCCGGAACGGCTTTCGAGCGATGCCAGGCTCCAATCTGCTGTTTCGATACTGGCAACGGCAGTCCTTCGTAGAAAGGCGAAAAAGTCATGTGGCGGCAGTGAGTTACAAATTTTACAAGTTTCTTCGACCGCGACCAGAGAAGGACTTGATTCGTTGCGCGAACAGAGCGTTCATTCATGACAACTCGTCCGGAACCTAAAATAAGGAGTTGAAAATGAATGAGTTACAGACAGCCGCCCAGGGCGGCAAAACCCAGGACCGAACTAGAAACTCGGTCTTGCGGCAGATGGCGCTGCTGCAATCCATGAGCCTGGATCAGCTCCGCGAAAAGTGGGTTGACCTCTACGGAGGCGAACCGCCCCAATACAAGAAGCAATTCCTGGTCAAACGGCTGGGCTATCGCATCCAGGAACTTTTTTACGGAGGGCTTTCCGAGCGGGCCAAGACACACCTCGGTCAGGTGGCCAAGGGCGATCTGGTGGCGACCGTCAACCGACGCATCCCCGAAGAGCGAAAAGCGAATGAGACCATCCTCCCGGGGACCAGGCTGGTGAGGATTTGGAATGACCAGCGCTACGAGGTGACCGTCCAAGCGGAGGGATATGAGTTCGACGGACGCACGTTCCGGTCGCTCAGTGCGGTGGCAAGAGAGATCACCGGCACGCGGTGGAATGGGAAGGTTTTTTTCGGGTTGAAAAAGGTTTACGGCAAGAAAGCCGAAGGAGGAGCCAATGCTCGATAACGCCAATGTCGTGCCGGGCAGAAACAAGACTCTTCGCTGCGCCATCTATACGCGCAAGAGCCACGAGGAAGGACTCGAGCAAGAATTCAACTCGCTGGATGCGCAACGGGAGTCGGCCGAGGCTTACATCGAAAGCCAGAGGATGCAGGGCTGGATAGCATTGCCGGACCGCTACGACGATGGCGGATTTTCCGGCGGCACCATGGAGCGCCCGGCGCTACGCCGTCTGCTGACGGATATCGACGCCGGGAAGATCGACTTGATCGTGGTCTATAAGATCGACAGGCTTTCGCGCTCGCTGCTCGACTTTATGAAGATGATTGAGGTGTTCAATGAAAAGGGTGTCAGCTTTGTCTCGGTCACCCAGCACTTCAGCACCACCGATCCAACCGGCAGGATGTTTCTCGGCATCCTGATCACCTTTGCCCAATACGAGCGGGAGGTCATCGCCGAACGTATCCGGGACAAGGTGGCTGCCGCCAAGCGCCGGGGGAAATATTGCGGCGGCGTGCCCATCTTCGGTTACGATGTCGACCGGGAAAAAAAGAAACTGCTGGTCAACCCGGATGAAGCCAAGACAGTGCAGTATATCTTCCGCCGGTTCATCCAGATCGGCTCGGCAAAGAAGCTTGGGCAGGAACTGAACGAGCAGGGATACCGCACCAAGGCCTGGACTACCAAGAAAGGCAAGGTGCGCGAAGGCTCCGAATGGAACACCGCCCATATTTACCGGCTGCTGAACAACCGGATTTATATCGGCGAGATCGCCCATAAGGACCGCAGTTACCCCGGGGAACAAGATGGGATCATCGACCGGGCGACCTGGGACAAGGTGCAGGCCAGCCTGGCAGACAACAAACCGGTCAAGATATCCATGGCCAGAACCAAAATGGTCGCCCCTCTGAAAGGCGTTATCCGCTGCGGCCACTGCGGATGCTCGATGGGGCCGACCTACACCCGCAAGAACGGCCGCCACTACACCTATTACATCTGCGAAAAAGACAGCAAACGGACCGTGAGCCGCTGCCCTCTCAAACGGATTCCCGCCGGGGACATCGAGCAGGCCGTGGTCGAGCAGTTGAGCGCGGTGTTCCGCACGCCGACGCTGGTGGCCAAGACCTACTTCGCGGCCCGTGACATCGAGAAGGCGGAGCGGGAGCGGCTGTTCAAGCAGAAAGCCCAACTCGAGATGGAACTGTCACAGGCTCGGGAGCAAGCCATCGAACTGATGAAACCCGGCAACGATCAGCCGGGCAAGGCCGAGATGCTGACGACCGTCAACCGCCAGGCGGTCGAGCTCTCGAAACAACTGACGCATGTGAGCGAGCGGTGCAAAGCCTACCAGGGGAACAGCATCACGGAGCTGGACGTCTCGGAGGCCTTCCAGAATATCGAGGTCTTCTGGGAGGACCTTTTTCCGATAGAGCGGAACCGGCTCATCCGCCTCCTGGTAGACAAGGTAGAGATCCGCGAGACTGGAATCGATATGGAGCTGCGCACCAACGGGCTGACGACGCTTATCGCCGAGCTGGCTGGCCTGGCATGCGAAGTCACTGAACGGAGGGCAAGCCGATGAAAATCAAACCGACCATTACCGTGGCCGACAACGGCAACTTGCAGATCCACATCCCGATGCTCATCCGGCGCATGCGCGGCCGCAAGACGGTTATTGCTCCCCAGGCGCTGGATGGAGAAATCCCCGGGGCGCAGGTGCCGGTGCAGTCCGCCATCCTCCAGGCGCTGGCAAGAGCCTTTTCCTGGGCCGACATCCTCGAATCCGGCCAGATCAAGTCCATCAGCGAGCTTGCCCGTACCCTCGACGTCGACGGCTCGTATGTGACCCGCATTCTCAAGCTAACGACCCTTGCCCCGGACATCGTCGAAGCCCTGATCAACGGCGAGGAGCCCAACGGACTTTCGCTGGCTAAACTGACCCAAACCTTCCCCGAAGACTGGACCGAGCAGCGCCGCCAGTTTGGTTTCGCCACCGACTGACGACCGGACCGGAGACCACCCTCAGAGCCGACCATCAGCGTCGGCTTTTCTTTTGGCGGAGGCAGGAAACCGGAATTGACCACACTTCTTTTCATCACCGAGGAAGGATATTTAGAAAAATACGTCCGGTTACGGCACCTCCCGAGGACCTAAGGTAACCGCCAAAAACGGCAACTAGCCGGAAACCTATATCAATCAAGGATGTAGCTTTCCGGACGAGCTTCGGACTTGGTCCGAAGAAAACAGAGAATCAGGGGTCAAACAGAGAATGAATGGCTGGAGGATGGGGAGAATCTATGGTGCGGAGAGGTGCTTTGGAAAGATGTGAAACGGGCGCAAACCCTTTAGAAACAAGGGGAAAAAGAAAACCCGTCACCCCGGAGAATGACCCCAGAGAGACGGGTTTGTCTTTTGTTAATGGTGGAGGCGGCGGGAGTTGAACCCGCGTCCGAAAACATTCCACACTGGCATCTACATGCTTATCCTGAAATCTAAGTTTCGCTAGCTCAAGTCTCCTCCAGGCAGGATGCTTAAGTGGCTATCCCGTAAGAATCTCACCGGCCATGAAACGGGCGTTCAAGGTCGGCCAGCCTGCGAAGTCGGCGCCCAATCCGGATCTGCAGGCAGGACCCGGGAGGACGTTGGCCAGCTTACGCGGCCAAGGAGTAGTTATAATCGTCTGCGATTATGTTTATTCCCGCCCTTTTACGAGATGGCGGAACTCGGCATGCAACCAGAGCTTCTTTATCCCCGTCGAAGCCGTTTCGCCCCCATGTGAAATAAGTGTCTTTCCAAAGAACATGTACGGATTCATGTGAAACCCGCACCTATGGCTGGAATTTAAGCGTTCCAAACCGGTTTGTCAAGCGGGATCCGGCAATGCATCAGTTATAATGCTTCTTGCGCTCCCGATCCAGATCTCGTTTGGCTTCGCGTTGTTTGAGGGTCTCGCGTTTGTCGAATTTCTTTTTTCCCCGAGCCAGGGCGATGACGACCTTGGCCTTTCCACCCTTGAAATAGATTTTCAGGGGGATGAGGGAGAAACCCTTTTCATTGATCTTGCCGTACAGGCGTTTGATCTCTTGTTTATGCAGCAAGAGTTTTCGCGGCCGTTCCGGTTCATGATTGTCATAATACGCGAAGGGATAAGGGCTGATGTGCAGCTGATAGATAAAGACTTCACCATTCTTGATTCGGGCATAGGAATCCTTTAGATTGGCGCGGCCATCCCGCAGGGATTTCACTTCGGTGCCTGTCAGCACCATCCCGGCCTCGAATTCATCATCGATAAAGTATTCGTGACTCGCCTTTTTGTTGACGGCGATTATTTTTACGTGTTTTTTTTCCAACGAATGACAACTCCAACCGATTGATCGCCCGCCCATGGACGGACGAAATTGTACTTGATGGTTATTTACATCTGGACAAAAGCCGCCTCCGGCATGATATCGCCGTGGACTTCCTGCATCAATTTCATGATATCCCGTATGCTGGACTGTTTCAACACGTCTTTGATAAATTGTTTGGAGGTGTCCATCCGGAGCTGCTTGAGCATACTTTTAACCACCGGAATCGACTGCGGCGTCATGCTGAGGGCCTCCATGCCAAGTCCGAGCAATATCGGCATGTTGAAAGGATCTCCAGCCATTTCACCACACATGAGGACCTTGACCCCCTTATCGTGACCCACATCCACCACGCGGCTGATCATGCGCAGCACGGCTGGATGGAGGGGATGATACAGGTAGGCCACCTCCTTGTTGCCGCGGTCGATGGCCAAGGAATATTGCACCAGATCGTTGGTGCCGATGCTGAAAAAATCCACCGATTCCGCCAGCACATCTGCCATGATAACCGCTGACGGGACTTCGATCATAATGCCCACTTGGATATCGCTGTTGTAAGGAATGTGGTCCCGTTCCAAGGATTCGGCGGCTTCCCGTAACATTTTCCGGGCCCCCTTGACCTCATCGCAGTTCGAAATCATGGGGAACATGATCCGGACATTGCCGTATGCAGCCGCCCGCAGGATGGCCCGCAGCTGGGGCTTGAATACTTCCGGCCGTTTCAGGCAGAAGCGGATGGCCCTCAATCCCAACGCCGGATTGGCCTCGCTCGTATCCGGTGACATCGCCTTGTCGCCGTTGATGTCAAGGGTTCTGATCACCACCGGGGCGGGCGCCATGGTCGCCACGACTTTATGATATTGCTCGAACAATTCGTCTTCGGTGGGAAAGGATTTGCGACGTAAATATAAAAATTCCGTGCGGAAAAGCCCGATGCCGTCGCCGCCGTAATCAAGGACGGTGGAAACTTCCTCGGGTGACTCGATATTGCCCATTACCAGTAGTCGAAATCCGTCGGCCGTTTCCGCCGGAAGCCGGCTTTCACGACTGATGGTCGCTTGGTATTCCGCGTATTGTCGTTGAAGAATTTCATATTCGATGATCGTCTTGTCGGTGGGATGGAGAATGGCGATGCCGGCCTCGCCGTCAAGAATGACGATATCGTCGCTTTTCACCATGCTGGTGATGTTGTCCAGGCCGAGCACACAGGGGATACCGAGGGTCCTGGCGATGATGCCGGTGTGGGAGGCCCTGCCACCGAGATCGGTCATGAAACCCTTGACGCGATCCAGTTTGATTTGGGCCGTGTCGGCCGGAGAAAGATCGCGAGCCACCAGGATCACCCGTTTGTCGATACCGGCGATGTTGATATCCTTGACACCGACAAGATTGCGCAGGATGCTGTCGGCCACATGTTCGATATCGGTGGCGCGTCCTCTCAGGTAGGGGTCTGAAATGGACTGAAACATGCTTTTGACATCCGATACCACTTTTTTCAGGGCCCACTCGGCATTGACCATTTCTTTTTCAATGGTTTCGATGGTGCGGGCGTAGAGCATTTTGTCCTGGTAGAGGGCCATGTGGGTTTCCAGAATGCCCACATGTTGTCGCAGATCTTCCGGCGTGCCTGCAATCACGGTCCCCAGATCATCCTTGGCTTTCTTGACCGCCGCCTTGAACCGGTTGACTTCGGTCTTGAGGTCTCCCTGGTGGATGTAATATTTTTCGACAACATTGACGCCGTCCCGGTCAACCAGGTAGGCCTTGCCGATGCTGATACCGGGGGAGCCGCTGATTCCGGTGAAACGGATTTCTTCGGCATGCATATTCACCGTCGTTTTATTCTCCGAATCCGTTTTCAATTAGGGTCACAATCCTTTCCATTACATCCCGATCCATGGGATCTTCGATGTGAAGCGTGAGTTCGGCGCCCATGAAAGCGGCAAGCGTCAGTAAATCGATGATGCTGGATGCATCGACTTTTTCATCGTCCCTGACGATCCATACTTTTCGTTTCGCGGTTCTGGCGATTTCCGCTATGCGCGCCGCCGGTCTTGCGTGCAGACCGAATTCATTCCGGATGCAGACACGCGCTGAGAGCGCTTCTTGTAAACGATTCATCAATACAGTTCATTATGGTTTTAACATATTGTGATAATAGGCAAATCCACTAACGGAAAGAAGGCGGACCCATCCATTAAACTTTAAATTTTTAACACGGCCTCCTGGATTAGTCAATTTGAATTCATTTTGTAATCTTGGCGGTGATATGATAAAAAATGTTCAATTGCATGGTTCGGATGATGGTCACGGTGACCGCCGTACTTGGCAGATCGATCGGGGTGCCAAGGATGAAATGGTGGCGCGCGCGAGAAAGCGATACAGGCGAAAAGGGGGAGAGGATATGATCGGTTTTCTATTTTTCCTTGGGTTGGTAGTGGCGGTGGTGGTGGTGTGCATCGCGCTTTACAACAATCTTGTCACGTTACGCAACCGTTTTAAAAATGCCTACAGCCAAATCGATGTGCAATTGAAACGGCGCTATGATCTGATCCCCAACCTGGTGGAGACCGCCAAGGGGTATCTGAAGCATGAGCGGGAAACGCTGGAAGCGGTCATCAATGCCAGGAATCGGGCAAGCGCCGCCAATCAGAAGGCGGCAGCGGATCCGGGAGACGCGAGCGCCATGACGGGACTTGTCGGAGCGGAAACTGCACTGAACGGGGCGTTGGGGCGATTCATCGCTCTTGCGGAACAGTATCCGGACCTTAAGGCCAACCAGACCATGTCCCAACTCATGGAAGAGCTTTCTTCCACGGAGAACAAAGTCGCTTTCTCCCGTCAGGCGTATAATGACGCCGTGACGGAATATAATATCGCACGGGAAAAGTTTCCCAACGTGATCATCGCCAATTCCTTCGGGTTCAAGGAAGCGACGCTCTTCGAGATATCCGCCCCACAGGAAAGGGATGCGGTGAAGGTTTCTTTTTAGGGCGAGGGAGGCATAGACCTTGGCGAAAACGCGCAGCACCATGGATTTTTTTGAACATCAGGATGCAGCCCGTCGAAAAACCTTCCTGCTGACAACGTATTTCATTCTGGCTGTTTTGTTCATCATCTGCGGTGTTTACCTATCCATCGTGGCGGCCTGGAATATGGCCATGGACAGCGGCGAGGGGATTGCATTGTGGGAGCCCACCCTCTTTATCCAGGTTGCTGCAGCGGTGAGTGCCATCATTCTCATGGGCAGTCTCTATAAAATCATCGCCCTTTCCAAGGGCGGGGAAAAAGTGGCCGAGATGCTCGGTGCCACCCAGGTCGTCCCGGATTCACGGGATCCCGATGATCGCAAGCTGCTGAACGTGGTGGAGGAAATGGCGATCGCCTCGGGGGTTCCCGTTCCGCGAGTGTATGTGCTGCGCCAGGAAAACGCCATCAATGCGCTGGCGGCGGGACTATCGACACGTGACGCCATTATCGCCGTGACCGACGGCTGCCTCAGACAGCTCAGCCGGGATGAACTTCAGGGTGTGGTCGCCCATGAATTCAGCCATATTTTAAACGGCGACATGCGTCTGAACATTCGACTCATGGGTATCATCAACGGGATTCTCGTCATTGCCTTCATCGGCCGAATGATCCTTCGATCCATGTCTTCGGGCCGGTCGAGCTCCAGTCGGAAGAAAGGCGGCGGCGGATTACCCGTCGTCGTCCTCGGACTTGCGCTTCTGGTGGTAGGATATGTGGGGGTTTTATTCGGGAAACTCATTAAAAGCGCCGTTTCCCGACAGCGGGAGTTTCTGGCGGACGCCTCCGCCGTGCGTTTTACGCGCAATCCCGGCGGTATTGCCGGCGCCTTGAAAAAAATAGCCGGGTTCGAATCGGGATCGCGGCTGGCTTCCGCTCACGCGGAAGAAGCCAGTCATCTGTTTTTTGTCAACGGCCTGAAGGCGTCTTTTGCCGCCATGCTGTCCACTCATCCGGCCCTAGAAGAGCGGATCCGGCGTATCGATCCCTTGTTTTCGTCGCCGTCTTCCGGAAAGAAAACAGGGGGGGGAGGTGGTACGGACCGGGAACTGCCTCCCGAGATGCAATCCTTTGCCCCGGGGGCGGCGGTTTTCGGCGGCACGGAACAAACGAACGGGAACTTGTCTCCCGACGGCGTCCTCTCCATGGTAGGCGCTCCGCGCCAAGAACACCTGGCGCATGCAGCAAAACTGCTCTCCGATCTGCCGGCGGATTTGTCCGAGGCGGCCCGTGAATCCTTCGGCGCCCGGGCGTTGGTGTATTGCCTCCTCCTCGACCCGCAGGAAACGATCCGGAGGCATCAGCTTGCGCGTCTGCAGAAGCAAGCGGATCCGGCTGTTTTTCAACTGGTTCGGAAACTGATGCCGGTCGCGGATACCGTCGGTGCCGGGTATCGACTGCCCCTCTTGGATATGACGCTGCCGGCTTTACAACATCTTTCCGCAGATCAGTATCGGAAGTTTCGGGAAGATCTCGATGGGTTGGTTGCGGCGGATGAACAGATCAGTCTGTTTGAATATGCCATGCAATACGCGGTTTCGCGGCATCTGGATCCCCTTCTGTCGGGGAAAAAAGAGACCAAGGTCAAATATCATACGATCGATCAGATTCAAGTTGAATTGACGGAGCTGCTATCGATTATCGCCTGGCAGGGGAACACGGCGCCGGCCATGGCGGAAAAGGCCTTTCAACGGGGGCTGAACGCATTCGGTGAGAACACCGCCGGCATGGTGATCCTGCCCCTTGGGAAGTGTGAAGATCTGAAACTCCTGGAAGTCGCCCTGAATCGACTTCGCCATGCCGCGCCCATGATGAAAAAGCGTGTTCTGGCGGCCTGTATCCATTGTATCTGTTCCGATAACTGGATCACCGTCCAGGAAGCGGAATTGATCCGGATTGTGTCCGATAGCCTGGACTGCCCGGTTCCGCTCATCAGCGTTGGCTCTCTGAACAATATAACCATGAGGGATTCATATGACATCAAATAAAAAGCCCCTTGATACCGAAAGATTGGATCGGGTGGTCTCCGACATTCAACGGGATTGGAAACAGACGTATCGGGAGCGGGCGCTGAAGCTTTTCCCATGGATCTGCGCCAGTTGTGGCCGTGAATTTTCCGGTAAAAGGATTCGGGAACTGACCGTCCATCACAAAGACCACAACCACGACAATAACCCGCCCGACGGCAGCAATTGGGAATTGTTGTGCCTCTATTGCCATGACAACGAGCACTCCCGCAACCGGGATGAGGCCGCTTATGGCGGAGTGACACCTGGAGAGAAGGGAGAATCGTCCACCTATAAACCGTTTGCCGATCTGGCGTCGATCTTGAAGACCCGGAAAGAAGAATAATTCCGCCCGGTGTTGTCGGTGAAAATTCGATGGGGTGATTGTCTTTTGCCGTATCGCGGAATGATTCCGACGATTCCTCTCCCGTGTTGTCTTTTTTGGAAAACTACCTATAAACTATACATGCATCGAATTCTTTGTGCGCCATCAATTTTAATATTTTATTGCCTATTTCAGAAAAAACTTGACTATATAGTCAATTGTATGCAATAGCAACCGCATGACGGATTCATTGGAAAATAGACAAGGGGGATTGCACGCGTGAGGGATTCCACCAAACTGATGTTGAAAAAGCATGGATGGCGGATCGACCGTTTTATTCATAACTATTTGTATTTCGTGTTTTACTACCCATACGTCAAGTCCATCGGAAGCCTGCTGCCGCTCGTGGACTATGTCAAATGGTTCAAGCCCCTTGCTTTCCTCGGCCGCATGGTATTCAACCGCTATCATTCCAAAGTGCTCTCCTTCGGCGATACGAAACAAATTTTCACATTGAACCAGGATATCCGCCATGTCGCCGAAACGAATAAGCAGATCATTCCGTTCAAGTACGCCACCAAAATCCTTTTTCAGGAGCCGCAGTATATAGCGGTTATGGATTGCCCGTGCAAAAAATCGACGAACACTTGCGCACCGATCAAGTCCTGTATCGCCGTCGGAAAACCGCTGGCATCCTTTTGGATAGACCATTGTCAAAAATATCATGCCGAGCGGATCACCCAGGAGGAGGCCCTGGCCATTATCCGCAAGTTCAGACAGCAGGGGCATGTAACCCAGGCTTTTTTCAAGGTCGCTACCGGCGGCAGCACGGGTGTGATCTGTAACTGTTGTCCGGACTGTTGTGTCAGCCTTCAAGCGACTCGATATACCCGCAGAATCGACAATCGTTTGACCATGAATGCGTCGGCCGGGTATTCCATCCGTTGCGATGCCGATAAGTGTGTTCAGTGCGGGACCTGTCGGGATGTTTGCCATTTTGAGGCTATCCGCCTTGCGGATAACATTCGGAGTTATGACAAGGTTGAATGCATGGGATGCGAACTCTGCGTTGAGCACTGCCCCCAGAAAGCCCTTGAACTCTATGTGGATCCGCAAAAACCGCTGCCCCTCGACCTGGATAAGATTCGGAGTGCTTATGAATAGGGAATACGATGTCATCGTGGTCGGGTCAGGCGCCGGAGGCGCTACGGTGGCATGCGAAATGACCCGGGCCGGGAAACGGGTGCTGCTGCTGGAGCGCGGCGGTCGGACAAGGATAATGGGCAGTACGTTGACCGTCGCATTCTCACTGGAACGATTTGGTCTGACCCGGAGCAATGAAAAAAATACGGTGGTGTTCGGCAACAACTACGGCGGCCTTTCCCTGCTGTCGGCGGGATGCGCCATCCCTCCTCCAAAAACCATATTCGAGCCGATCGGCATCGATCTTCGCGCGGAAACCGAAGCCGCACGAAAAGAGATGTGGATTCAGCTCCTTCCCGATGAGCTGATGGGCGCGATCAATCTGCGTTTATTGGAGGCCGCCAATGATGCCGGCTTCCATTGGAAACCGGTTGAAAATTTCATCGATGCCACAAAATGCCGGCCGGATTGCGGGGCCTGCATGCTCGGATGTCCCACCGGGGCCAAATGGAACGCCCGGGTCTATGCGGACGAGGCGGTTGCGAACGGCGCGGACTTGCTGCTGCATACAACGGTTTCGTCCGTTCTGGTGGAAAACAACAAGGCAATTGGCGTGGAAGGCCGCAGGATGGGCCGCAAGGAGATATATCATGCAAAAGCCGTGGTTTTATCGGCCGGAACCGGCAATGTGCACATCCTTCGAAAAGCCGGCATCCAGGAGGCAGGCAACGGCTTCTGTTGCGACTGGTTGCAGTTTGTGGGCGGTATCATACCGGGAATGCGGACAGGTCGGTCCAATCCCATGACCGTCGGCACCATGGAGCATTATGAATCGGACGGGATTGCGATTCTGCCTGTTTTTCCGAACTGGGCCCAGTTTGCCGTCATGCTCGGGTTCATGGGCTGGAAGGCGCTGGGCAATTTGGCCCATTTTCGGCGCTATACCGGTCTGATGGTCAAAATCCGGGATGATCGAGAGGGGGCGATCCATAGTGCCGCGTCCTTTTCCAAACCCCTCACCTCCGGCGATGTGAAGAAACTCGACAAGGGAACCGCGATCATCCGAAAAATCCTGAAAAAGGCCGGCGCCGATATGGAGCGTATCCTGGTGTTGAAGCCTACCGGCGCCCATCCATCCGTCACCTGTGGGATCGGACGAGTGGTGGATACGGATCTGCAAACCGCCGTCGAGAATCTGTATTGCTGCGACAGTAGTGTTTTTCCAGCCGCCCTGGGCACCCCAACGGTTTGGACATTGGTGGCCTTGGGCAAGCGGCTTGGGAAGCATCTGAGCCGAAAAATGGGATAACGCGATTACCGGGTCATGGAATCAGTTCCGGCCATGGTCGTGTTTCGAATTTCTCGGATGTGGGGTGGTATTGTGAAACAAATCCCTGTTCGTACCATCCCGGCACGACATGCAGCCGGCCGCCGTTGGGGCCGAAATAGGAATACCGCTGATGAAAATGTCCCACGAAAACATTCCTGACGCCTGCGTGAAACTGGGTTTCGGCAAATCCGTCGATGGCCGCCCGGGGAAGATGCTTTCGGAATTCATGATTGGTATTCTTTAACAGCCGTTTCAGAATATGTCCCATATCCGCCCCCCAAGGCAGCCAGCGAATGATGTTTCGGGTTATCTCGTTTTTTACGGCTTTCCGAAAACGTAGATACTGTTTATCCAGCCGGTTGATCTGGTCACCATGGCAGAACAGATTGTTCTGATCATCTCGCCAGGCGGCCGCCCCGGAGCACCAGGAAAACGAATCGCTCCGTTCCCGAGCGATGAAATATTCATGGTTGCCTTCCATGAAACCAACGCTGCGGCTGCTTTTTTGTCGACGGCACCATGTAAGGAATTCCTTGTGGAGTTCTTTTTCGTAGCGAGCAAAACCGATCCACAAGTCAAAAATATCTCCGAGGAACACTACATCCTGATCCGTTTTTTCAATAGCCGCGAGCATCCGGAAAAAATCCGCCGCCGTGTCACTGCTATCGTCGATATGCGCGTCGCTGATAATGATCATGGAACTTGGTTGCCGTAACTCCTGGAAAAGCGATGAATGGTATGCCCGGCGGGCCATACGCTTCCGTAGGTTCGCTGGGACTTGCCCATAGTGTCATACGCATGGTATGGTAACACGTCATATGGGAAGTGTCTATATTCGACACAGTATATTCGACACGGCGAGTCCGACAAGGTGAATGGCGATCTCTTCTCCGGATACCATTAGCGTATTCGAAAAACGTTTCCCCGGAAAGCAGAGGACAGCAATGGACGCAAAGATGATAAACCCGTTTCTGCACGCTACCCTGGAGATATTGAAAGAGGTGGCTTCGATCGATTTTAACGTCGGAACATTTTATGTGAAGAAAGATATCATCGGTCTGGGGGATGTCACCGGAATTATCGGACTGACCGGTTCCGGAAAGGGAACGGTGGCGGTCACATTTGATGAAAGGGTGATTCTGGCCATCGTTTCCAAAATTTTGGATGAGGAGATGAAGGAGATCAACGACTTGGTCATCGACGCCGCCGGGGAATTGACCAACATGATTACCGGTCGCGTCGTTGATAAACTGGCCAGGAAGGGATTCGATCTGATGCTGTCGGTCCCCACCGTGGTGCATGGTGCCAAACATCGCGTGATTCACCACACCAAAGGCCCCAAAATCGTCATTCCGTTTACCTCGTCGGATGGTCGGTTTTCCGTGGAGTTCTCATTTGATCAAGAGCCCGAATTTAATGAAGCGGAGTCCGGAGAAAATTCGGAAAAAGGCTCATCCAAGCCGTCGGAACCCCAAACGCCTGCCACGGTCAGCGGACCACCGCTTCAGTGGGGTGTGCCCGCAACCGGCGAGATGCCGGACGGTACGAGCTAATTGAAATCCCCGGAAAGCGTATAACTGAAATTCTGGGCTGGAATAGTAATGATAAATGAGATGGTCTTCGAATTGCCGGATTCATCAATGGTGAGTATCTGTTCCTGCGTCTGCAGGATGGTGTTTGTGGCGACATCCTCCGTGGTGGATGATTCCACAATGTTGGCAAAGCCTCCGCCGGCATCCTCAATGCCCCAGGTGCCTGAAATTCTGGTGCCGTCGTTCCCGCTCCAGGATGTAATCACCCCCTGATCGCCGAAGACCCCGGAAGCGGGAAGGGGGGATATGGCACCGGGCTCATAGGTCACCGGGCCCGATGTTTTTCGGAACGGCGTATTGATATCCACCAGATAAGTGGTTTCCAATGAAGTAGACGTGTCATTGGTGCTGGTCTGGGTAAGATTCAAGGTCGTGACGATGGGGATAACGGTGTGGCCTTCCAATACAACCGCCGGAAGTGTTTCGGTCTCATAGGTCCCGGTATAGATTCCGCCGTTTGAGTCCCTCCCCTCCAATGTGGCGGTCTCTTTGAAACCGGGTTCCAGCAGTAGGGGATTATATAATTGGTAGGTTGTGACAGCGATATGGGGCGATGGCTGGTCGGAATTGCTGCTGCTGCCACAATTGGTGAAAATTGTCATCGTTACACAAATGAAAATGATCAGCTGTACTTGACGAAAGCGGAATGATTTTTGTGTCATGTCCCTTATCCTTCAATGTCGAAAGCCGATAATGCGAGTGAAATCATCAGGTAACACTTCGATAATAAGCGGTTTTATCCATACATCTGGAAATTGTGAGATTGTGATGGATTAACAGATGCCGTTATTTAAATAGCAATGATGCGGATCATTGTCAATAAAAGTACGAAATAGGGGGAATGCACGGCAAGGAATAGCTGCCGTGCTTCGGCCCGCCCCTACCTATGGTATTTTTTACCACATCGCACGGAAATTCCCTATTTTGTATGAAATGGATTTCACATGCCGGATCGAATTGTCGACGCGAAAAATATTTATGCATTTTAACATGCTGTTAATAATTAAAAAAATATTGCATGGGCAGACCATGGATGTTGGAATGCTAATTGCTTCTTCAGCTGTACATTCACAACGAATTCAACGCCCGAATAGAACAAGAAAGAAAACAATTACATTGGGGTTGGGTTGTGACGGTGAGGAATGCATAAGCCCCACGTGTTACAAAAAATATAGAATTGAATCGAACGATCCAAATTGAATATAAGGAGAATCCCATGAGAAAAATATGCATATTACATGTGCTGTTAGGGGCTGTTAAATAATAAGCTTTACAATTAAGCAAAAAATATGTTATCCATTTTTTATGGAAACAGAGCAGAATCTCAAAGAAAAATTGACTATCATAATGCCGCACCTGAATGAAAAACAACGGCGACTTTTTTTGG
>JBGSLR010000043.1:0-15644 GCA_041740615.1 Desulfobacterales bacterium | reverse complement strand
CTCGCATGTCGTACCATTGTTTTGCCTCCTTGTTTTGGGCTAACGGTTTCTTTTCGCGATTAAACCATGCCTTACAAGGAGGCTTTTTTTCAAGCCCAATAAACTATTTTATTTCAAAACCGTTTTTGGACAAGAGTGAATACAGGTCTTCTCGAAAGCGTTTGGCCTTCATTTCGCTTTCCAGTTCCCGGTTGGTGGCGGCGATGATCCGCACATCCACCGAAATGTTTTTTTCGCTTCCCAGGGGGCTGATGATACGATCCTGGAGAACGCGCAATAGTTTTGCCTGAAGCTGCATCGGCAACTCGCCGATTTCATCAAGAAAAATGGTTCCCTTATGGGCCAACTCAAAATGCCCTCTCCGGCTGCGCAAAGCGCCTGTGAAGGCGCCTTCGACATGCCCGAACATTTCACTTTCCAGCAGGGTTTCCGGCAGGGCGGCGCAATTCAAGTGAATAAACGGCCCCCGCGCCCGGGGTCCTTCATTGTGGAGCGCGGTGGCGAGTCTTTCTTTGCCGACGCCGGTTTCCCCGAGTATCAACAAGGAACTGTCAACGGCAACAACCTTTTTGACGATGGTCATGAAGGATTGCATGGCGGGGCTTAGGGAAACAAAGTCCCGCAAACCGGGTTTTTGAGTGGTCCATTGGGTGTGGAAACGGCGGACGCCTTCCTCCCGCCTTCGGCCCATCAGGGTGTTCAGGACGGCGCTGATTTGTGTATCGGGCAAGCCTTCGAAAATGACGGCATAACACCCTGCCGCCAGCAGCGTCGCCCGTTCTTCGGGGTTTTCCTGATTGCTGATGACGACGACTTCCGGCTGGTCCGGCAACTTCCGGATTTCACGGGCCAATACGTCAACGGAGCCATGAGCCGCCGCGTCGTTTACGATGACCAGATCGCAGCTATGACGGGCCAATTCATCCCAGATATCGGTTTTCCCGCTATACGACTGCACCAGCGTGTGGGGATCTTCGATCAACCTGCCGATACGCTTGCGGAGCTTGGCGGGTTCCATGGCCATCAGGATACGGATCAACATCGGATGTTCAACCTCCTGTTCGGCAATTTACATCCGATTATATCGGCAGTCAAGATCCGATTTCATGCTGACGATAGCAGATACGGCAAATTACACGGATGCCTTTCCTTGGGAGGCAACGTGGGTCGACTCCCAGCGTTTGTCCAGGTAATAGAGAATGGGAACCGTCATGCGCGAGAAAAGCAGCGAAGCGACTTCCCCGGCCATCAGGGATATGGCCAACCCCTGAAAAATCGGATCAAACAGGATGACGGAGGCGCCCACCACCACCGCTGCTGCCGTGAGCATCATGGGTCGGAACCGAACCGCCCCGGCATCGATGACGGCCTGGTCCAGGGGAACGCCTTCCTTCAATCGCAGTTCGATGAAATCCACGAGTATGATGGAGTTGCGGACTACGATGCCGGCGCCGGCGATGAAGCCGATCATGGACGTGGCCGTAAAAAAGGCGCCCATGGCGAAATGGGCCGGCAGGATACCGATCAGGGAAAAGGGGATCGCTGCCATGATCACGATCGGCGTGGAGAAGGACTGAAACCAGCCGACGACCAGGACAAAGATCAGCACCAGCACCACGGCAAAGGCAATCCCCAGGTCCCGGAACACTTCGTAGGTGATATGCCATTCACCATCCCATTTCATGGAAAAGCGCCGGTCGCTTTCCGGCAGGCCCGCCGTATGTTGCTCGATGCGATATCCTTCCGGCAATTGCAGGGACTCGATTTTTTTCCGCATTTCCAGGATGGCGTATACGGGACTCTCCTTTGCACCGGCTACATCGCCGATGACATATACCACCGGCATCAGATTTTTATGATAGATGCTGCGATCGACGGGCGTTCGTCTGACGGTTGCCAGATCGGAGAGTGCCACCAGACTTCCGTTTGCCGCGAGGATTTTCATCGCCTGGATGCGATCCAGATCCGCCCGCATCGCCAGCGGTGGTTGCAGGACGATGTTGACATCCTCTTTTTCCAGCGGCAGATGCAGCAAGCCGGCCGGTTTACCCGTCAGGGCGGTCTCGATGGTCTGGGTGATGAGGGCCACGCTGATGCCGTGAAGGGCTGCCTTTTCCTGATCCACATCGATCTGATATCGTTCTTGGTCTTCTTCCATGATCCAGTCCACATCCACCACGCCTTCGGTTTCCTCGAAGATGCGCCGGATCTCCAGGGCGATTTCCCGCTGGCGTTTGTAGTCGGGGCCGTATATTTCCGCCACCAGTGTGGATAAGACCGGGGGGCCGGGAGGCACTTCGGCGACCTTGACCCGGGCGCCATACCGGTCGGCGATGGCTTGAAGGGGAGGACGCACGCGTTTTGCAATGGCGTGGCTTTGCTGCTTCCGGCGTCCTTTGCCGGCGAGATTGACCTGGATGTCCGCCATGTTCGGCGATCGCCGCAGATAATAGTGACGGACCAGTCCATTGAAATTGAACGGGCCGGAAACGCCCACATGGATTTGGTAATTCACCACCTCGTTGACGGTTTTGAGGTATTCCCCCATTTCAAATGCGGCGGCGGAGGTGTCTTCCAGGGTCGCATGTTCGGGCATGTCCAGCATCACTTGAAATTCGCTTTTGTTATCAAAGGGGAGCATTTTTACCCGCACCCAACCCACGGCCACCATGCCGCAGGCGATGAGCAGCATGAGGGCCGTGCCGGACAGAAACGACCACCGCCATACCGGGTGGTGGATGAGGTGGCCCATGGCCCAACGATACAATAGGGTGGCCCGTCCTTCGGATTCATGGTCGTGCCCGTGGGAAGCCGCTGCCGAAGGCTTTAACAAGCGCCAGGCGGCCCATGGGGTGACGATGAAGGCGACGATTAGGGAAAAAATCATGGCCGCCGACGCTCCCACCGGAATCGGACGCATATAGGGTCCCATCAAACCGCCAACAAACGCCATGGGCAGGATGGCGGCGATGACCGTCAGGGTCGCCAGAATGGTGGGATTGCCCACTTCGTCGACCGCCTCGATGGCGACCAGCGATTTGGGCCGGTTTCCATTTTCCGGCAACCGGTAGTGACGGACAATGTTTTCCACGACCACGATGGCGTCATCCACCAATATGCCGATGGAAAAGATGAGGGCGAACAGCGTGATCCGGTTCAGGGTGTAGCCGTAGAAGTAGAAGGTCGCCATGGTGAGCGCCAGGGTTACCGGAATGGCGAATGCGACGACGCCGGATTCCCGATGTCCCAGGGTGAACCAGATGAGGATGGTGACCGACACGATGGCGATGAGCATGTGCAGCAGGAGTTCGTCGCTCTTTTCCTTGGCGGTTTCACCGTAATGACGGGTGATGGTGACATGCACGTTGTCCGGAATCAGGGTGCCTTTTAATTCTTCTACCCGTTCCAGCACTTTGTTCGCCACGCTGATGGCGTTGGTGCCTTTGCGTTTGGCAAGGGTCAGGGTAACTGCCGGGTAGGGCGCCCCCATCGAGGATCCGGTGGTCGTTATGGTTTCTTCGGAAGCCGGTCCGACTCCGAAATAGACGTATTTTTCAAGCGCCGGGGGGCCGTCCTGGATGTCGGCCACATCCGACAGGTAGACGGGACGGCCTTGGTGGGCCGTTAAAACGACATTCTTGACATCTTCGGTGGTTTTCAGAAAATCTCCGGTGTGAACGATGATTTGTCCCCGGGAGGAGGGATAGGAACCGGAATCGGACGCCTGGTTGGCCGCAAAGACAATCCCTCTGACGCTCTCCATATCCAGTCCGTAGGCAGCCAAACGGGTCGGGTCGAGCTGCACCTCTACCCGACGGCTTTCCCCACCGATCAGCGTGGTGATGGAGGCATTGGGTTCCTGTTTGAGACGTTCCTCCACTTCCGCCGCTACCCGGCGCAGCAGGTAGGGATCCACGTCCTCACTCCAGAAGGTCAGGGCCAGAATGGGAACATCGTCGATATAGCGTGGCTTGATCAACGGTGGTGAGATGCAACAGGGAATACGGTCCATATTGGCCATCAGTTTCGATTGGAGCCGGACAATGGACTCTTCCTCATTCTGGCCCACCAGAAAGCGAACCACCGCCATGGACATTCCGGGAGCGGAAGTTGAATAGACGTATTCGACGCCGGGTATTTCCCAGAGCAGCTTTTCCATGGGGCGTGTCACCCGTTGCTCTACCTCCGTGGCATCCGAACCGGGCATGCGGACGAAAATATCGATCATGGGGACGATGATCTGCGGCTCCTCTTCACGGGGCAGTGCGATGACCGCCGCTAGACCGAGTAGAACCGATGCGATGATGATGAGCGGGGTAAGCTTGGAATCGATGAAAAACCGGGCTATTTTGCCGGCGGGTCCGAGGGGTTTGCTCATTGGTTTCACTCCACTGGAGATCCGTTGGTCAGTTGAGACGGGGGGGAAACAAGGATACGGGTTCCATCTGCAATCCCGGATATGACTTCAATCTGATCGCCGCTCGGACTACCGACACGGATCAGGCGGAAGCGCGCCGTCTTTTCGGCATCGACGATAAAAACACCCGTCAGTTGCCCCTGGTGAACGACCGCCGATTGGGGGATGCGGATCGTCTTTTTCTCACCCACCGGAAGGGTGACCCTTGCAAACATACCCGACCGGATCCCCTCGGCCTGGTCGATGAGGACCTGCACCATGAACGATCGGCTGATTTGATCGGCGGCGGGAACGATGAGAAAAACAGAGCCTTCGATAGGCGCATCCCCAATGGCCGGAATGCGAACTTCGACTTTTTGTTCCGGATGAATCGCCTGGATATGGGCCTCGGGCACCACCAGATCGATGCGGTATGCGCCGATTCTCTCGATGGTCACCAGGGGCGATCCCGGTGAGGCCAGATCGCCCTCAACCACCTGTTTTGCGGTTATCTTGCCATCAAAGGGGGCGACCACCCGGGCATCCTTCTTGGCCACTGCGGCTGTATCCATTGCTGCAAGCGCCTGTTTGATCCGTTGTCCGGAAGCTTCCAACATGGATTTCGCCTGGGCCAGAGAAGCCTTGGCCATTTTGTACTGTGCATCGATGCGTTCAAAATCCTGTCGGGTGATGGCGTTTCCTTCCAGCATTTTTTCCCCGCGATTGTAGGCCAGGAGTGCTTGTTCGGCCTCCGCTTCGGCGGCTTTCAAAGCGGACATGGCGGCCGCTTCCGTCTTTTTTGATTCATCCAGCGCTGCTTCGGCCTGGTTCAGCTGGGCGTTCACCTGACGCGCGTCCAATAGAACCAGGGTGTCTCCCTGCCGGACCATATCGCCTTCCTTTACCGCCACCGAGGTAACGGTTCCCATGAGCTTGCTGGAGATGGTCGCCGAAACCTGGGCCTTGACGCTCCCGACGGCTTCGTACAGTATCGGATAGGTTTCGGAAGTGACCGTCATGGTTTGCGCGGAAACCGCCGGGCCTTTTTTCGGGGCCGTGTTGCCAGGCTCGATTTTTTCACCGCAACCGGCAAGGGGGATGCTGATCAACAAGAATGGTATCACCAAATAATAGGGATATCGCATGGGGCAGTTCCTTTAGTTGGAGATGAAAATAAGGTGCAGGACGATGCTGTTGTATTTACCGATAAAATGCGCGCCTGTCAACGGGAATGGCGTTTCCGAAGCAACTGGAATCCTTATGTTATAATTTATTTCGGCGATATTGTACCCGTTACAAACCGCGCAGCGCCGGCGCGATGGGCCTGCGGGCGGCTCGGATTGCCGGAAACAATCCGCCGAAAAACCCCATAAAAAGAGCAAACAGCAGTCCTTTGACAAGGATGTCGGCCGTGATGGAAAAGGCGAAGCTCATATGGGAAAATGTCTGCCAGTTGATAGTGGAAGCCGTATATCCGTGAATCGGAAGGATCAGGAGCGCGCCAAGGAGTCCCCCCAGCAAAGCGATCAACAGGGATTCCATGACGAACGAAACCACTACTGCGCTCCCACTGAAACCGATGGCCCGCAACGTGGCGATTTCCCTGTTTCTTGCCGAGATGGCCGAATACATGGTATTCAATGCGCCGAAAACGGCACCGATTCCCATGACGCTCGCCACCATGAAGCCCAGCACGTTGATCAGGGTGGTGATCATGATGGATTGATCCGCGTAATAGGCGATTTCACTTTTGGCGCTGACCGTAAGACGGGGGTCCGTGCTGATCGCCTCTTTCAGGCGTGGTAACGATTCGGGGGAGTCGAGACGGACGGTCACGGATTGAAACAGATTTTCAGGTCTTTTAAAGGCCTGGTTGAGGACTTGGGCGTCGCACCATACTTCCGAATCGAATGTATTGCCGCCGGCGTCGAAAATCCCCACGATGGTCCACTGCCGCCCCCCGATGGTAATGACATTTCCCAAGTCAAAGCCGGCATAGGCATCCCGGGCGTGTTTCCCGATCACGAGTTCCGCCAGACCGGGGTTGAAAAAACGGCCTTCAATGAGTTTCACCGAATCCCGGACGGCAAGCGCTTCTTTGGAGACGCCGCGGATCTGGACATTGGCGTCCGTCCCCGTGGATCGCAAGGGCAGGGAGGCCACGACAACGACTTCCCAACTCATCAGCGGATGACCATCCGGGTCGCGGGCGACTCCCGGCGCATCGCCGATGATCCTCGCCTGCTCCAATTCAATACTGCTTTCCATTTCGGAATTCGCGCCGCCCCGCAAGATGATGGCGTTTTCCGGAGATCCGGAAGCGACCAGGGTTTTTTCAAATCCCTTGGCCATGGCCAGCATGGCCACGAATACCGCCACGACGCCGGCAATGGAAAACAACGCCACCAAGGTGGAGGAAAAACGTTCTTTGATGCTGCGAATATTGTAAATCAAGGGGATGGCCATATCTAAACTCTCCTCATGGCATCGACGATGTTCAGTCGCATGGCGATCAGGGCGGGAATCAATCCGGAGACCAGGCCGACCAGAACGGTGATGCCGCACCCCATGGCAATGGTTTCACCGGATAGATAAAAAACCGGCAGCAACCCGTTGGTGGGATCGCCGGAAAGGGTGAACAGCTCGCATAAACCCAATCCCATGGCTCCTCCCAGTACGGCGTAAACCGTCGATTCCAACAGAACAAGGGCGAGGATTTTCTCCGGTCCGAAGCCGATGGTTTTCAGGATGGCGATTTCGTTGGTTCTCTCTCGTACCGAAAGCGACATGTTGCTGCCGGTGACCAGAAGCAGGGTGAACAATACGATGCTGCCCACGGACAGAATGATCAGTTTGATATTGCCGAATTGTTTCACAAATCCAGCCATGAACGCTTTTTCCGTTTCGGTGGTGGTTTCAAAGGAGGAATTGGCAAACCGTTCGTCGATGGCGTTGACGGTTTCAGGCGCCTTGTCCGGATTGGTGATGCGAACCGTATACCAGCCGACAAAGTCCTTTTGAAAAGGGGTTCTTTCATTCAAATACGCATATTGGAACCAGAACTGGGTGGTGTCATCCGCGTCGCGTCTGGCGTCATAGACGCCGCGAATGGTGAAATCCCACACTCCCCTGTAGATGCTCGCCTGAATCGGAATGCGGTCGCCGATTTTCCAGCCGAAGCGTTCGAGGGTTTTACGACCCACGATGCAGCCCTGGCGATCATTGACAAAGGCCTCCCATTGGTCATCGGCAACCGTGAATTCCGGATACATGGTACGATAGGTATCCACGTCGACGGCGAATTGGGGGAAAAAATTTTTCGGTTCTTGATACACGCCTCCGAACCAGGAGGCAAACGTGACGTCCTTCACGGCATCGAGCTGCAACAGTCTTTGTTTGTAGGCAATCGGCAGCGGCATGATCAGGGATGTCTTGTTGCGAACGATCAGACGATCGACTCCGGCGACATCCACTCCTTGATAAAAGGCGCTGTCGATGACCCCGAGCAGGCCGAATAGAAACAGGGCGATGGCAAACGACCCGATGGTCAGGATCGTCCGGATTTTTTTGCGACTGAGATTGACAAGCAGTAACGGTAAATATTTCATTCCTCTTCCCCCGGCGAATTGTCTGTCAGCACGCCTTTTTCAAGGTAGAAGCGGGTGCCGGCCCGTTTGGCGGCCAGGGGGTCATGGGTGACCATCAATACGGTTTTCCCATGTTCCGCCACCAGTCGGGTCAAGAGGTCCAGAATTTCATTGGCGCTTTTCCGGTCCAGGTCTCCGGTTGGTTCGTCGCAAAGCAGGAATGTCGGATCCGCTACGATGGCCCGTGCAATGGCGACCCGTTGTTCCTGACCGCCCGACAATTGTCGGGGGTAGTGATCCATTCGATCCGCCAAGCCCACAATGGCCAGGGCCGTTTCCACATGCCGCCGCCGGTTTTCTTTGGAAAGCCTTGTCAATAACAGGGGCAGTTCGACATTCTGAAAGGCGGTCATGACCGGAATGAGGTTATACAGCTGGAAAATGAAACCCACATGGCGGGCGCGCCAGG
The DNA here is from genome assembly GCA_041740615.1 of Desulfobacterales bacterium. Taxonomy (GTDB): domain Bacteria; phylum Desulfobacterota; class Desulfobacteria; order Desulfobacterales; family SURF-7; genus DYJD01. Next base: position 7,192 of record JBGSLR010000043.1, on the reverse strand, counting down.
CGGTCAAGCGCTTGCCCGACATGACGGCGATATCTTCCCCTTCAACCAGGATGCTGCCGGATGTGGGCAGATCCAGACCCCCCAGCAGGTTCAGCAGGGTCGTCTTTCCGGATCCGCTGGGTCCCATGAAGGCGACAAAATCACCTTTATGAATGTTCAGGTTTACATCATTCAGGACTTCGATGATTTCGCTCCCGCGCGTATATTTTTTATGGAGATTTTTTACGGTAATCAGTTCGTCTTGGGTCTGTGGGTCTTTCGCCATGGTCTTTCCGCCTTTGTCGTGTTCGTGCTGTTTTGATGAATGGAGTCTTTCCGCTTCGGGGGAGGCGGCTCATTGGCTGTTCAGACGCACTTTCTGGCCGTCTTGAAGACTTGCTATGTTACCCGCGACGACCCGTTCCCCGGGCAGGACCCCGGCAATAATTTCGATGGATTTTCCGGTTGCGGATCCGGTCTTGACGGCGCGACTTTCGAGACGGCCGTCCCGATAAATGAAAACGATCCGTCGATCGGCCTCTTTCCGCACCGCTTCCAGGGGAATGCGGACCCGGTTTTCCGTGCTTTCCGATGCAACGGCGGTGTCCAGAAAGGATACTTTGACGCCCATATCCGGAAGAATCCTCGGGTCCAGGCTGTCAAAGGCGATGCGGACCTTGACTGTCGCTTTTTGGCGGTCCGCGGTGGGGATAACGGTTCGGACCTTGGCCGGTATCCGCCAATCAGGATAGGCATCCAGTGTTGCCGTGACCTCCTGACCGATTGTCACCTTGGCAATGAAGGATTCATTGATGTCCACCTCGATTTCGAGGGACGACATGTCCACAATGGTGGCGATTCCGGTACGGGTAAATCCGCCGCCCGCTGAAATCGGGGAGACGATTTCACCCACTTGGGCATCCTTGGATACGACGACACCGTCAAAAGGCGATAGGATCGTATAATCGGTCAATTCCTGCTTCATTTCCGCCAAACGGGCCCTGGAAACATCCAGCTGTCTCCTGGCAAGCGAAAGTTTTGCGCCCAGGCTGTCGAAAAGCGTCCGGGCGTCATCCAGTTCTTTTGTTGCGATGAGTCTGTTTTGAAATAATTTTTGACTGCGCTCCAGGTTCCGTTCCGCATTCTTCCAATTGATGTGAATTTCGGCGATGGCGGCTTCCGCTGCAACCATTTCGGCCCCACGGGTTTTGATCGCCGTGGTGATATTGGTATCGTCAAACCGGGCCAGCACCTGGCCCTTGGTGACATACATGCCTTCGTCCACCAGCATTTCAGCAATTTGACCGGTGATTTTGGCGGCAATGGTCGCTCTTCTTCGGGGCGTTACGTATCCGCTGGCGTTCAAAACCGTTCGATTGGTTCCGGCTCCGGTTTGTTCAGCGGTAATGACGGTGACGGTCGCTGCTTTACCGCGTCCAAAAAATACCACAGCGCCCATTGCCAGCAGACCGAAGAGCAATGCGCCGATGACCAAAAAGGATTTTCCGTTCGTCCGCCCGATTTTATCTTGAGGGGATATATGCAAATGGGATATATCAGGGCGAATTGGTTCGTTGTCGCGGGTTGACATTACCATCTCTATCGTTTCAAAGTGATTTCGCAGAATGCTATTGCATGGCGGGCTGTTTTTAGCAACCGAAAAAATCTGAATTCCGATTCCTGCGGAGAGCATTCCCGCGCTGAATGCATGCCGGGATCGGCACGCAGCCGGTACGGGAAGCAAGAGGCGTCTGCCGATCCAATCGTTCCTTTTTTACCGAGGTTGGTTTGTAATTCGATATTGATTTGATCCGGATTCGACAGTAAATTCGTTCCAACTAAAACCGGCATTGCTGAGATTTTACTAACTCTCTCTTAGGAAGGTGTTCATGAGACGTCTGATGTTCAAATTTCTGATGGTGCTGTCGGGGGTTTTTCCACTGCTGATTTCCATTCCGGATAGTTCCCTTGCCGGTTCGGATCAGTGGACCAGCTATGGGCCGGAGGGCGGCTTTATAACCGCAATGACCATCGATCCGGTCGATTCCACTACCCTTTATGTCGGTACCGGGGGCGGGGGCGTTTTCAAGAGTGTGGATGGCGGCGCTCATTGGAAGGCTGTCAACAAAGGCCTTACCCAATCCAATGTCAATGCCCTGGCCGTCAATCCGATCGATCCTTCCATCCTCTATGCCGGTACCGCCGTCGGTGTGTTCAGGAGCCTCGACGGCGGTGACAACTGGATTCTCGTCGACAACGGCCTGACCAATACTTCCGTGAGCGCCCTGGCAATTCATCCTTTCTTTCCGAATATTATTTATGCCGGTACGACCAGCGGCGGTATTTATAAAAGTCTGGACAGCGGCGGCATCTGGAATGCCATCAACAACGGTCTGACCTACACCGGTGTCCGCACCCTGGTCGTCGATCCCTTGAATCCGACCGTCCTCTATGCCGGCGTCAGCGGCGGCGTGTTCAGAAGCGCCAACAGCGGCGCCAGCTGGACGGCGATCAGCAACGGGCTGACTTTCACTAGTGTGCGCGTCCTGACCATCGACCCGGGAACACCTTCGACCATTTATGCCGGCACCGAAGGCGCGCTGTTCAAAAGTCTGGACAGCGGCGGCAACTGGAGCGAAATAGATACCGGTCTCAATCAGCCAGCTGTTTTCACGATCGCCGTCCCTGCGGCGATCCCCGACACGCTCTACGCCGGCATGAACAATGAGATTTACAGGAGCACAAACGGCGGCGACACCTGGGCCGCAGTATCCACGGGATTTACAGGATCTACCGTGAGTACGCTGACCGTCGATCCGGCGAACTCCGACAACGTCTATGCCGGCAGTAACGGCGGCGGTGTTTTGAAGAGCCTCGACGGTGGCGATACCTGGGCCGCTTTCAATACCGGGCTAAGCAACACGACCGTTAGCGCCCTGGCCATCGATCCGATCACTCCTACCACTCTCTACGCGGTGACAACAACCGGCGGGGTGTATAAGAGTCTTGACAGCAGCGATAGTTGGGCGGCCGCAGGCGACGGACTCAGTACTGGTTCCGTGAGCGCCCTGGCCATCGATCCGGTCACCCCCGCAACTCTTTACGCGGCGCTGAACAATGAGATTTTCAAAACCACGAACAGCGGCAGCAATTGGACCGCCGTCAGCACCAATCTTTCCGTTTTCATTACCGTTCTTTCAATTGATCCGAGCACTCCCGCCGTTATCTACGCCGGCACGCGCGGCAACGGTGTTTACAAAAGCATCAACAGCGGCGTCAACTGGGTGGAAAGCAATGCGGGGCTTGCCACCCTCTATGTGGATACCCTGGTGATGGATCCGGCAGTCCCGACGACCCTCTATATCGGAACGTTGGGGGATGGTGTTTATAAGAGCCTCGATGGAGGCGACAGCTGGAATTCGGTCAATAACGGCCTCACGAACACAAGTGTCTATACCCTGGCTGTCAATTCGACTGCCGTTTATGCCGGGACCGGCGGCGGGGGGGTGTTCAAGAGTCGTGACGGCGGGAGCAACTGGACGGTCATCAATGACGGTTTGACAAATACCTCGGTGATGTCCCTGGTTATCGATCCCAAGACCTCCACAACGATGTATGCCGGAACCCAAGGGGGCGTATTCAGGACCATCGACGGCGGGAACACCTGGACCCCACTCAACACGGGACTGACGAGCACTTCCGTGCGCACCCTGGCCATTGATCCGGCCAGTCCTTACATCCTCTATGCCGGAACAACCGGCGGCGGTGTATTCCATTATCGAGACAGCACCCTCGCCGAAGCCGATACGAATGAGGAAGGCTGTTTTATCATGACAATGAACGGCGGAAGAATTCCATGAAGCAATACACCCTCACTCCGGCGGCCGGCAAAAGGATGATCGGAAAGGCACTGGCGGCTCATCCGGATGTCACGGCCGTGCTCAGGAACGGCAGGTTGGTGATTATCGCGGCACCATCGGTGTGGCCTTGAATGCCGTTGTCGGAAGGCGCGTTCGTTTGCTGTTGCCCGTCGGGCTGGCCGTCGACGGTAATCTGGAGCAAATGGCTGCAGCGGATTCGTTGATCCAATCAATTGCCGGGGAGCCCGCTTTTCAGCTTTGAGAACGATCCGGACAAACGTAAACGGCGCGGACAAAGCCGCGCCGTTTCTTCCAGGAGTTTCGTCAGTTACCCCGTCCAGGTTCACGCCACTTCCCTGAAATCGGCATCCACCACATCGTCATCATCCGATGGGGCGGGCCGTCGCGCCTTTTCGCCCGTGGGACCACCGCTGTGGTGGGTGTCTGCCGTTGCATTTGGTTGACCATAGGCGGATTGAGCCAGTTTGTAGGCCACGCTTTGCAGGATTTCCGTCTTGCGTTTGATCATGGCGCTGTCATCTCCCTGCAAGGCCTGTTTGAGATCGCTCACCGCCGTTTCGATTTCGGCGCGGGTCGCGGGATCGACGGCGCCGCCCGATTCGGCCAGTGATTTTTCCGTTCCATACACCAAAGCGTCGGCTGTGTTGCGGGCGGTGACCCGATCTTTTTTATCGCGGTCTTCCTCGGCATGCAACTCCGCGTCTTTCACCAGTCGATCGATCTCTTCCCTGGTCAGGCCGGAGGAGGATGTGATCTTGATGGACTGGGCCTTGCCGGTGGCCATGTCCTTGGCCGATACTTCGACGATTCCGTTGGCGTCGATGTCGAAGGCAACCTCGATCTGAGGCAGCCCGCGCGGGGCAGGGGTAATGCCCACCAGTTCGAAGCGTCCTATGGTTTTATTATCGGCCGCCATTTCCCGTTCACCTTGCAGCGCATGAATGGATACCGCCGGTTGATTGTCTTCTGCGGTGGAGAAGATCTCGCTCTTTCTCACCGGTATGGTAGTGTTCTTTTCGATCAGTTTGGTCATGACGCCGCCGAGGGTTTCGATTCCCAGGGAAAGGGGCGTCACGTCCAGCAGCAGCACGTCCTTCATGTCGCCTTTGAGAACAGCTCCCTGAATTGCCGCTCCCAGGGCCACTACTTCATCCGGGTTCACACTCTTGTTCGGCTCTTTGCCGAAAATCTTCCGGACTCGCTCCTGGACCGCCGGCATGCGAGTCATGCCACCGACGAGGATCACTTCGTTGATATCAGCGGCGTCCATGCCGGCATCTTTCAACGCTGTCCGGCAGGGACCTTCCAGTTTGTCCAGAAGGTCCGAAACCAACCCCTCCAACCGAGCCCGGGTGATTTTAAGATTCAAATGCTTGGGACCGGCGGCATCGGCGGTAATGAACGGCAGATTCACATCCGTTTCCATGGAGCTGGACAGTTCCATCTTGGCCTTTTCCGCCGCTTCTTTCAGCCGCTGCAGGGCCATCTTGTCTTTTCGCAGATCGATTCCCTGATCCTTGCGAAATTCGTTGGTTATGTAATCGATCAAGCGCAGATCAAAATCCTCTCCGCCCAGATGGGTGTCTCCGTTGGTGGCTTTGACTTCGAAAACACCATCGCCGATCTCAAGGATGGAGATATCGAAGGTGCCGCCCCCTAAGTCGAAAACGGCGATTTTTTCATCTGCTTTTTTATTCAGACCATAGGCCAGGGACGCGGCCGTGGGTTCGTTGATGATGCGCTTGACAGTCAAGCCGGCGATTTTCCCTGCATCCCGGGTTGCCTGGCGCTGGCTGTCGCTGAAATAGGCCGGTACGGTGATCACCGCATCCGTCACTTTTTCCCCGAGGTATTCCTCGGCCGATTGCTTGATATCGGCGAGGATGAAGGACGATATCTCCGCAGGACTGTAAGTTTTTCCGCGCATCCGAATCCGGACGTCGCCATTTTCGGCTTTTTCGATGGTATAGGGTAGATTTTTACTGTCGCTTCGAACTTCGGGCGAATCATACTTTCGCCCAATCAAGCGTTTGACACCAAAAATCGTATTTTCCGGATTGGTGATGGCCTGACGTTTTGCGATCTGGCCCACCAGTCGTTCTCCACTCTCCGTCATGGCCAGGATGGACGGTGTGGTGCGACCTCCTTCCCGATTCATAATGACTTTTGCCTCACCCCCTTCCATGACGGATACACACGAATTGGTGGTTCCGAGGTCGATTCCGATCGTTTTTCCCATTTTTCTCCTCCTTATCAACAGAAATGACGCCATTCAGTTTTTATGACTTTGTTGATAAGGAAAATAATTATTAAATAGAACATGTCAAATAAATATCATTACTAAAAAATAAAAAAGCCTAAAAGTAATGCAATGAAATGGATCAGCGCTTTCACCAGCTTCGTTTTCAACCTGCAAACGCATCCCGGGAAGCGATCGGCCTGTGGTTGCGGCGGGGTATCGCTATTTCGTATCGGATTGCTGGGACCGCTTTCTTTTCCCGGCAACGGAATTCATGAGGTCTTTTTTCCGACGGACCCCATCTCGACGGTCCATGATATTACAGGAATAAAGATACATCGAATCCATCTTCCGTTGCCGTCTCTCCCTTTCCGGTCGCGTATCTGGCCGGCCGTTGTGGGAATCGTTTTCGTTCTCACCTGTGTCTCGACGGTCATTGGACGTGCGATGCTCGGAACCGCCCGCCAGATAATACACCAGGGTGCCCCAGCCTTTCCGTCTGTTGATGCGGGAGCGACGTTCAGCCTGACTTTCAACCGCCGGCTTTCGCTCTTTTCCGCGGGAATCATCTTTGGAACTGGATGTTTTATCGGAAGATTTGGTCATCGGTCACCTCCTTCTTGGATAGGGGTTGATCGTTGTCAAAAAACCAAAACGAACAAGCGCGCATGTCGGTCGTTCCGATCGATTGCAGGACGTTTCACGGCGCCATGGGAGAAGGCGTGCATACGATACGAAAACAAAGACCCGGTCATGGATGTCAACCGGCATTCAGGTGGAATAGATCCGTATTCGCACAATTGAGATTGAAAAACAAGGCCGCGCTTTCAGAGAAGTTGGAATGAAACCGTTATCCGCTGCGGATGTATTGTCAGCGTGTTCCCGCAAATACCCCGTTCATGGAATAAGCGGAGGTTTGCATGGCCACAGTGCCGCCCATGTGTTCCGCATTGGGACCGTAAACAGCTCCATGGGCATCTCTTGTGAAAGCCACCCCAGAGTTGATATTCCAGGTTCCTGAGTTCGGATTAATTGTAAAACCGGGTGTGCCACTCAAAAAATTGCCGTTTGCACCGACAATGCTGGCCGTAGA
>JBGSLR010000042.1:0-1997 GCA_041740615.1 Desulfobacterales bacterium | reverse complement strand
CTCGCATGTCGTACCATTGTTTTGCCTCCTTGTTTTGGGCTAACGGTTTCTTTTCGCGATTAAACCATGCCTTACAAGGAGGCTTTTTTTCAAGCCCAATAAACTATTTTATTTCAAAACCGTTTTTGGACAAGAGTGTTTGAGAATATAATTTAAAATATTTTTCTACCACTTCGCTATCTCTTGGTGGTGGCCAATTAGAATCCGCGATTTTTTTATGGATATGGTTTTTTATTTGCTCACCTATTTCATCTTCCGACAATGGAATCTGTCCTCGTTCCCTTCGCATTTCATTTATATCATGAACGAGTCTAATTTCTCGCTTGATATCCTCCAAAAAAATTGAATACGCATCAATGCTCGGGTCCGTCAAATTCTTTTTTGTCATGTGCAATCTCCCTTCATTGCCCCTAAAAGAATGCCAGGGGAAACCGGGCAGGGAAACCCGGTGTTCGGTTCGCGAAACCTATCCCCGGCAAGAGGAGAATCCTGTTATAATGTTTTGTTCAGCGGAATCACTTTCGCCCCCGCTTTCAGTCCATCCAGATAATCCGCCCATGTCTGCATCATCTTTCGGCGTTCGTTCAGATGGGCGGTCCGGTTATATGCCCGGCCATTAGGATCTCTGACGGCATGGCCGAGTTGATGTTCGATGAAATCAGGGCGGACTTGCAGCACTTCGTCAAGGATGGTCCGCGCCATCGCCCGGAATCCATGACCGCTCATTTCATTTTTTTCAATTCCCATACGCCTTAAAGCCGATAATATCGCATTATCGCTCAAGGGGCGCAGGTCTGTTCGTGGATTCGGGAAAACATAGCGCCCTGAGCCGGTCAGGGGGTACAATTGGCGCAGGATCTCAACGGCCTGATAGGCCAAAGGGACCAAGTGGGGCTGTCGCATTTTCATCTTCTCGGCCGGAATATTCCATTCCGATTGGTCCAGATCGATTTCCACCCACTCCGCTTGTCGCAGCTCGCCAGGACGGACAAAGAACAGCGGTGCAAGCCGTAGGGCGCACTTCACAATGAACGATCCCTCGTAACCGTCAATCGCCCGGAGCAGGCCCGCCACCTTTTCCGGTTCAGTCATGGCGGCAAGGTGTTTGGGTTTAACCGGGGGGAGAGCGCCGCGCAGGTCGGCAGCCGGATCACGTTCCGCTCGACCGGTGGCGATGGCATATCGGAATACCTGGCTGCAAAGACTCTTAACGCGATGAGCTGTTTCCAGGGCGCCGCGTGATTCGATTCGCCCGAGCATCTTCAGGAGTTCAGGGGCTTTCAATTCAATAATGGGTCGGTTTCCGATCCACGGGAACACATTTTTTTCAAGTCGGGTTAGATTGGTGTTCGCGTGTCTCGCTGTCCAGGTGGGGGTATATTTGCCATGCCATTCCCGGGCCATCACTTCGAAGGTGTTCTCATCCTGTTCCTTGGCAAGTTTCTGGGCTTTGCGTACTTCGCCCGGATCGATGCCTTCGGCCACCTGTTTGCGTGCCTTGTGCAGCCTGTCGCGGGCTTCGGCGAGGCTGACTTCGGGGTATGTACCGAGCGCCAGCAACTTTTCCTTGCTGCCAAAGCGGTATTTATATCGCCAGCGCTTCCCGCCTGTGGGGGTGACCAGCAGGAAAAGCCCGCCGCCGTCAAACAGTTTCAAATCCTTATCCGTTGCCTTGGCGTTTCGAATTTTGACATCGTTCAGGGGCATGGGGGTATCTCCTGTCTTAGGGGGTATCTGTTCCTTGTCAGGGGGTCGATACCCCCATAGATACCCCCTGATACCCCCGGATGTCAATGGATTTTCTTGGACTTGGTAGGACGTTTAGAAACAAAAAAACCCGCTTTTCAGCGGGTTTATGTACTTCTTTGGACTTTGTTGGATTGGGTATTGGTGGAGGGAACGACGACCTACCGCAAAACAGTCTCAAAGCCCGCGCTCCTCGTAACTACTTGATAATAAACGCCGAAGTCATCTTGCACAACCACTTCCCGACAACC
>JBGSLR010000041.1:0-35256 GCA_041740615.1 Desulfobacterales bacterium | reverse complement strand
CTCGCATGTCGTACCATTGTTTTGCCTCCTTGTTTTGGGCTAACGGTTTCTTTTCGCGATTAAACCATGCCTTACAAGGAGGCTTTTTTTCAAGCCCAATAAACTATTTTATTTCAAAACCGTTTTTGGACAAGAGTGTTTTGAAATATGTTTTCGAAGCCTGGGAGGGACTTGCCATGATTACCACGATCGACGCCCGAAACGGGGTTGTTGTTCTCGTGATCGCACCCCAGAGCCTGCCGGATGTTGAATTGATTGTGAACGAACTGGCTCAAAAAATCATGATGGAAGAAATACCCCTCTCGGATGGAAAAGATACCATTTACGGGCTTGATTTATTTGATGCTGACCGATATGGGTAATCTACGCAGGACAGAACCGAAAGGTCGGAGGATACTGATCCTTGACGGATAAAGGAATAATTACAGTTTGATGCAACAGAAATACGTATACCTATCGACCATCGGATGCCAGATGAATGTGTATGATTCAGATCTGATGGCAGAGGAGCTTGGAAAATGTAATTACCGCAAGACCGATGATATCAAGCAGGCGGATCTCATCATTATCAACACGTGCTCCGTGCGAGAAAGAGCAGAACAGAAGGTATTCAGTTTCCTGGGGCGTCTTTCCGTTCTGAAGCGAAAAAAACCTGATTTGATTATCGGTGTGGGCGGATGTGTTGCCCAGCAGGAGGGGGAACACATTTTGAAGCGTGTGCCGTTCGTTGATCTTGTTTTCGGCACCCGGGCCATCGGTCGGCTGCCTGGATTGATTGATGAAATCGAGCGAAGCGGGAGCCGATTCGTCGATATCGACATGGCAGGGGACGGCCAACCGAGCTTCCACGATCGTAATGGGATGGAGCCGGAAAAGGTTTCCGGGTTTGTGACCATTATGCGGGGATGTGATAACTTTTGTACGTATTGTGTCGTCCCGTTTGTTCGGGGGAGAGAAATAAGCCGTCCGCCCCAAGAAATTTTGCACGAGATTCGGTCACGGTCAGCCGCTGGCATGCGAGAGGTCACGCTTTTGGGACAGAATGTCAACAGTTATGGGAAAAAAGAAGGACTGTGCACGTTCCCGGAGCTCCTTGCCCGTGTTGATGAAATCGAGGAATTGTGGCGTCTGCGATTTACCACATCCCACCCCAAGGATCTGTCGGATGCCTTGGTGAACTCTTTTGGCGGTCTGAAAAAATTGTGCCACCATATTCATCTGCCGGTTCAATCCGGTTCCAATCGGATTTTGGCCAAAATGAACCGAAACTATACGCGGGAAGGGTACCTCGAAAAAGTGGGACAATTGCGTCGAAAATGCCCGGACATTGCCATAACCGCGGATATGATTGTGGGCTTTCCCGGTGAAACCAGAATGGATTTCGAAGCCACCATGGCGCTTATCCGGGAAATCGAATTCGACGGTCTATTCGCCTTTGCCTACTCGGATCGTCCCAACGCACCAGCGGTCCGTTTCACGGATAAGGTTTCTGAAGGCGAGCGCCATGAAAGACTCCTGGAGCTGTTGTCGCTTCAGGAAAAATATACACGGGACAAAAACCGCGCGCTGATCGGCAAGACGGTTTCGGTGCTTGTGGAAGGATTCGGTAAAAAACAGGAACGGGGCGTGAAACCGGAGTCGCCCCTGAAGCCCCAATGGACCGGGCGAACTTCGACCAATAAGATTGTACATTTCTATGCGGAAGAACTGCCCAATGCAGGAAATTTGGCCGGTACGATGGTGGATGTGCGGATCGAAAGAGCATATTCTCATTCGCTGCTGGGAAAACCACTGAAGGTTGCCTCTTCGGATTTCAGCAAAGAAGGAGACGATACCCATGCTGCATGAGGTGAATATCGCAGGCTTGACTCTGGATCAGGCCTCCAATACGCCGATCATCATATTGAAGGCCGTTGACATGGATGATTCGATTCCCATCTGGATCGGCCTTCTGGAAGCAACTGCGATTGCTTCGGTGCTGCAGGAGATCAACTTTGATCGCCCGATGACCCATGACTTGTTTAAGAATTTTATTGTTGATATGTCTGTCATTGTGGAAAAAGTCGCTGTATGTGATTTGCGCGACAACACCTTTTTTGCAAAAATTTATTTTAAAGCCCAAGAACGGGATTTTTCCATGGACGCCAGACCGAGTGACGCCATCGCCATTGCACTGCGCTTCAAGGCCCCCATTTACGTGGATGACAAAGTCCTGGAAAAATTCAAGTCCGGAGACGTTACCGGCGAAGCTTCGGATACCACCGATGAAGGGAAGAAATGGGCTGAATATCTCAAGAATCTGAACCCGGACGACTTCGGAAAATATAAGGTGTAATTTATGATCGATCTGCACACGCATACATTTTTCAGCGACGGGGAACTCATTCCATCAGAACTTGTCCGACGGGCGGAAAGCAAAGGTATTATCGGCATCGGTTTGACCGACCATGGCGATACATCGAATATCGCTTTCATTCTGCCCCGGATCATCGCCGTGGCGGAAGAACTGAACAAAATTCTTGGGATACGGATTTTGCCGGGGATTGAGATCACGCATGTCCCACCGGTCCTGATTGCGGATGTCGCAAGAAAGGCCCGTGCTCTCGGCGCCAAACTGATTGTCGTGCATGGAGAAACCATTGTGGAACCGGTGGCGCCCGGGACGAACCGTGCAGCTCTTGCGGCGGACATTGATATCCTCGCTCATCCCGGTTTGATCACTCCGGAGGAAGTCGCACTCGCAAAAGATCGGGGAATATGTCTTGAAATTTCCGCCAGGAAAGGACATTCCTTGACCAACGGTCATGTGGCCAAACTGGCGGAGAAGATCGGTGCTAAATTGGTCATCAACACGGATTCCCACTCTCCAGGCGACTTGATGAATGGGGAAATGGCCAGACAAGTCGTCCGTGGGGCTGGATTGCCTGAAATTGCGTTTGATAGTATGCAACAAAATGCATGTGCATTTCTGGATCGATAATTGTATCTTCACTGAATTCTATACACAATATATTGTTGACACCGGTATTGCGGTATGCGATATTCTTGGCGAGAAAGAGGCACCCAATAGACGCCAAGGTCGCAAGGAAACAATACGCAAATGGGAAAGATTCTGGTTATTGAAGATGAAGCCATGGTGCTGCGGATGATCAAGGAGGTTTTAACACGGTTCGGTTTCAATGTGGACGTGGCGCACACCGGAATCGAAGGGATTTGTAAATTTGACAACGATTCCTATGATCTTGTCATAACGGACATCCTAATGCCCGGAATCGACGGCAATCGGATAGCGAGTCATATCCGTGGTTCAGCAAAAGGAACAACGCCCATCATCGGCATGTCCGGAACGCCTTGGCTTTTTGAGGCCGGCAATTTTGATAAGATCCTTCCCAAACCCTTTCCCATAAAAACATTGATGAAAAACGTCAGTGAACTGACGGCCGAATAATCATCCGCTTTGAACCAACGATAAATGCAGGGAAAAACAGAAGGGGGTTGCGTGAGCAAGATTCGATTGGAAGATGGTACGATCGAGTATGACGGGCAGTGGTATACTTCCGGAGCGCTGTCGAAAATTATTCAGGACCGCATGGCGACGGGTGACATGAAAATCGCCGATCTTGCAGTCGCGTTGGAATCGCTGAATCGAGCCTTGGAAAATACATATATTCTGGAAGAAACGCTGGTGATAACAAAGGATGATTATTCGAAGCTGATACAAGCCGGGGGCGGTATGGATGAAAAGGACTGCGTACGGCAAGCGATCATGGAGTATATCGGAAAAGGAGGGGAGCGGTCGAGACAGGCTGCGGCAGGGAAGAAAGAGGGAAATAAAACAGTCATCAAGTGCTCCCATTGTAAGAATCCGATCGAGGTCTTTTCAAACGAAAGACCGATTGTCATCGAATGCCCCAATTGCGGAACGAGCTGTCGGGTGACGTTATAGCGTTCTAGTAGTATTCCATTATCGAGGTCCAGCGTTTTAATTCTATTTCCGTGGGCAATCCTTTGCTGTTCAGCAGAGCGATAATTCTATCGTCATTAAATCGTAAATAGGGATTTATTTTCAGCTCATCAGCCAATGAGGATCGAACATGGCGGGGATCATACCGTTTTAGAAATTCATCAATATCCTGGTTGTCGGGCTCGATATTCCGGGCGAATGTCATGGCGTACTTGACATAATCGTGACCGGCATACACGATTGTTTCTTCGCTGAATCCGAGTAGTATTTTGATGGATTCATAAAATGCTTTCAAATTGCCGGAGAAGCAGTTGCCGACTGTCCCGTTGAAGAGGGTGTCTCCGGTGATCAGCTTCATTCCGGTTTGAAACGTAAACGAGTCCTCCGTATGACCGGGAGTATGAAAAACATTCACCTGCTCTCCGTCGATCAGCAGCGTCCCCAGGGTGTGGAGGGTTTCGTTTTCGATAAATTCGGTTTTTGTTTGTCGGCGTATTTCACGATTCCCTACCGTATGGTCAGGATGCATATGCGTGTTGGTGACATAATCAAGTGTGAGATTGTTCCGATCCACATAAGCAAGTATTTCCCCAACCGCACCGGGATCGATGGCCAGAGCAGTTGTTTGACCGTGAATCAAATAGCTGAAATTGTCCGCGCCGTAGCGAAATTGTTTTACCTGCATGTCGTTTCATTCCCATTGCACGCAGCTATCTTGGTGTTTCCCTGCATGCTATTCTTCTTGCAAGCGGATGGATTAATATGTACATGTTATCAGCAGAATCAATTGTATGTCAAGGCATCAGCCCATGGGAAACGGTACCATGTCGCTTTCAGGTGAGGGGAGGACAAAATGAGAACCGCACCCCGTTTTAGAGGGATACGCTTCATCATCGGCAGCATATATTGTTTCTTCCTCTTCTTTTCCTCCGCGGTATTTGCATCCGAAATCATTTCCGTCGGCTGGGAGGCATGGGAACCCTACCAATACCGGGATGAGAAACAACAACTGGTTGGATTGGATGTAGAAATGATTACGGCGATTGCAAAAGATGCCGGTTTTGGGGTTTTGTTCAAAGAGCTCCCATGGAAAAGAATACTGATGTATGTTCAAAACGGTCAGTTGGATCTGACGGCCGGCGTTTCAAGAGTCCCAGAAAAAGAAAAATACGCGGATTTCACGGAACCCTACAGAACGGAATCAGCCGTAATGTATATCCGGAAAGGAACCGCAGGGAATTATCCATTTGCGGATTTGCGGGAAATCCTCAACAGTTCTTTCCAGTTGGGGGCTGAGGCGGAATACTACTATGGCAGACAATATGCCGAGTTGATGAAGAATCCTGAATTTGAGAAACATATACAAGTCGTAACTCGCGGGGAACTAAACTATAACAAGCTGCTCAAGGGCAGAATAGACGGTTTTCTGGTGGACCCCTTCGCTGGCGCCGTTTACCTGAAAAAGAACAATCTGCGGGATCAGATTGAGTCCCATCCGATGCCGGTCTATTCCGATTCGATATATTTCATGATCAGCAAGAAGACGTCTTCACGGGATCTCACCCGTCGGCTGAACCACAGTATCAAAAAGCTGAAGGCCAGCGGCGCCCTGGCTGAAATTATCAACAAGTGGCGGTAGGATGCCCGGCATCGCTGTTCGGTTCACCCGCCCGTTTATCCCTAACTCACGTTGCCTTCTGAATTTTGGCCCAGGTATCCCTCAGGGTGACGGTGCGATTGAATACCGGTTTCCCCGGTGTGAAATCCATCGTGTCCGCGCAGAAATAACCGAGGCGTTCGAACTGATAGCGGCTTCCCGGTGGAGAATCGATCAGAAAAGGCTCCACGCGGCAGTCGGTCAGTATTTCCAGGGAATTCGGGTTTAGCTGGGTCAGAAAATCCGAGTCTTCCGCTTCAGCGGGTGCGCTTGTTTCGTCTTCTTGCAGCGCTTCTGTTTTCAATAAATGATCGTACAGACGCACCTGGGCTTGCACTGCATGTCCGGCCGACACCCAGTGCAAGGTCGCCTTGACTTTTCGTCCGTCGGGCGGGTTGCCTCCTTTAGTCGCCGGATCGTAGGTGCACCGCAGTTCGATGATCTCACCGGTGCCCTTGTCTTTGACAACCTCCCGGCAGGTGATAAAATAGGCGTACCGGAGCCGTACTTCTCGGCCGGGGGTCAGTCTGAAGAATTTTTTGGGTGGATTTTCCATGAAATCCTCCTGCTCGATGTAAAGCTCACGGCAGAATGGGACGGATCGGCTTCCCATGCTCGGATCTTCCGGATGGTTAGGGAATTCAAACATTTCCACCTGGTCCTCGGGGTAGTTTTCGAGGATAACCTTGAGCGGTCGCAGGACCGCCATGACGCGCGGCGCGGAACGGTTTAGATCCTCTCGAACGCAGTGCTCCAGAAGCGCCATATCCACGACGCTGTCTCTTTTGGCGACACCGATGCGTTCACAGAAATTGCGGATGGCTTCCGGAGAATAGCCGCGCCTTCGAAGGCCGGACAACGTCGGCATGCGCGGATCGGACCAGCCCGATACCTTGCCGTCTGTCACCAGTTGAATCAGTTTGCGTTTGCTCAAAACCGTATTCGTGAGGTTCAGGCGTGCAAATTCAATCTGTTGCGGGTGACAGGGGGTGTCCAGTTGATCCAGGATCCAGTCGTAGAGGGGGCGATTGTTTTTAAACTCCAGGGTGCAGATGGAATGTGTAATACCTTCGATACTGTCGGAAAGGCAATGGGCGAAATCATACATGGGATAAATGCACCATTTGTCGTCGGTGCGGTGATGATGTACATGTTTGATGCGGTATAGGGTTGGGTCACGCAGGGTCATATTGGGTGAGGCCATATCTATTTTGGCGCGCAGCACATGAGTGCCCTCCGGAAATTCACCGTTCCGCATGCGTAGAAACAGATCGAGATTATCTTCGATGCCGCGTTCGCGAAACGGACTGTTCTTGCCGGTTTCCGTCAGCGTGCCGCGATAGTTCCTGATCTCTTCGGGATTCAGGCTGCAGACATAGGCCTTGCCTTTTTGAATGAGCCGGACCGCAAAACCATACAGCTTTTCAAAGTAATCCGAAGCGTAGAACAGACGATTACCCCAGTCGAACCCAAGCCAGCGGACGTCTTCCTGAATCGACTCGACATATTCCACCTCTTCCTTGCTCGGGTTGGTATCATCGAAGCGTAAATTGCAGGTGCCGTTAAATTCGTCTGCGATTCCGAAGTTCAAGCAAATCGATTTTGCGTGTCCGATATGAAGATAGCCATTGGGTTCCGGTGGAAACCGAGTTGCTACGCGACCGTCGTTCTTGTTGTTTTGTATATCCGCGGTGATGATGGTGCGGATGAAGTCCGTTCCCTGGGCCGTTTCCGTTTGTGTCATGGTTACTGCCTTTACCTTGTCAGATGTATCATAATCGTTTGATTGATTCCCCCAAAAATAGACAGGTCCGTACCGTCTATCCGCCGAAACATATACGCTATCGATCTTTATAGAAATTGATCCGTTTTTTCAAGTGGAGAGTATTTGCGCCAGTGCCCGGGCTGCATTTTCAGCTCCCTGTATATTGACGCGAATCCGTCCGGAGCGCGCTGCCGTTAACTGCCTCGTAAGGGACTCGCCCAGGGTCTGTTCGTCTGCTTGACCTTCCGGCAGGCTGATAAAGCCAGCACCGTAACGGTTTAAGTGGTGGATATGGTTTTCCTGCTCCCCGTCCTGCATTCCCCGCAGGAGCACCACGGCGGGAACGTCGGCAAAGAGTACGTCGGTCAAGCTGTTATACCCGCCGTATATGAGCGCGGCCCTGGATCGCTGAAGGGAGTGGAAATAGGATGAGCCCATCGGCGACACGCGACAAAAAGGCAGGGAATGGAAAAGTTCCTGAATCATCCTGCGGGAGTCCTGCAGATCACCAAAACCGACATAGATATGCCAGTCGCCGAAACGATCTCCAATCCGTCCGATGGCGCGGGCCAGGCGGCGCATCAGCAGCAACGTGTGTTCACCGATCCACGGAATCGAAACCGTGACGGCCGTTTTTGCATTCGATTCCGGAATGTTGGTTTGCCAGTGGGCAAGCTCGGCCGGCCGGGAAACATACCCGGTTTCCAAAGGCGAAACGCCGAACGTTTCCTGTAGTCGCTGCAGGGATTCAAGACCCAGCACGTGCCCGTCACCATACCAAAAGATGGCCTGGTAATGGGCTTGAAATACGGAAACCGCCAAATCCGACCAGAGGCCGGGGACATTCCCCACCACCCCGCGTATCCCCAGAATCCATTTCATGCCCGTGCCGGCTGTGACATTCAAGGCTCCCCGTAATTCCTTGTGCTTCCCCTGGGGAAGGTGGTCGCTCAGAACGCAACGGGGGCGATACAGGGTCACCAGATGTGTGAGCGTCTCGGTTCGAAAGCGGCCGAGATCCGTGTCGGAAAGATTGGTCGGGCCCATGCGGCCATGGGAGGCGCCCTGTACGACCATTGTTTCATAGGCCGGCAGTTTTACCCAGTCAAGGGGTGCCGGACCGATAAAATCGCCGGTGATTCTCGATCCGGAAACCAGCAGGACTTTCAGATTCGGAAACAGCCTGCGGCAGGCAAGCCCAATGGCCACGCTGCGGCTGACATGGCCCAGGCCACGGCCGTCATGGGCGTATATCAGCACATCCAGTCGGGGTAACTCCATGTTCGAACGATGTCCTTTACTTTGTCTTCCATAATGCGGTAATTGATTTCCAGGTCATGTTCCCGGCGAATATATCGCTTGGCCGCTTCCCCCATGGTGCGTCTGAGATGCAGGTCCCTTATCAGCCGTTCCAGTTCGTTGTCAAAGGATTCCGGCGAAAAGGGGGGCGTCAGGAATCCGGTTTCCCCTTTCCGAACCGCTTCTGGAACGCCTGCGGTTTCAAAGGCCACCACCGGAAGGCCGCAGGATTGAGCTTCGAGGTATACCATGCCTAATGATTCTTCGATACCGGGGAATGCAAATAGATCGGCGGCGCTGTAATAAGCAAACATCTCCTCCCGGCGTATCTTGCCGACAAACAGGACTTGGTGCGGCAGGTGCTTTTCCGCCAGACGCGTCAATTGCTTTTTTCCCTTTCCGTCGCCGATGATTATCAGTTTCAGGTGCACTCCGTTACGGGCCAAACGGCCGCAGGAACGGATGACCCAGGACAGTCCCATGGTCTTGACGCCCGGCCGGAACATGGCCGCTGCAAGGACCACCGGAATATTATCGCATTGCCAGTGTCGTCGAAGCCGATAGCGGGAATCTTCATCGAAACGGAAATTTTCGGGGCGGATGCCGGGGGCGACATACGTAATGTGGTCTTCGGGTAATAGTCGCTTCAGATTGGCAAGGTCAACCCGTTTATTGGTAAAAACATGATCGGCTGCCAGCAGTGCCTGGCGGTTTAGGTAAAAACCAGGGGCGGTCTTGATCTGTTTTTTTCTTTTGGTAGCGTAAATTCCTTGAAAAATAACATAGGGAATGTGCAGGCGTTGTGAAACAAAAGGGCCGATCAGGTCCGGGGCTTTATGATAGGAATGATAGGTAAACCATAAATCCGGCTGCCGCGAAGGAAGCCGCCGGATTGTCCGTCTCACTTCACGCAGCAAGCGGGGCCAATGCCATGGCTTCCAGTAAATCCAGCGGCAGCGAAGTTGACTGGCGCTGATGACCGGATGGTTCCGCTCTGAAAAAAAGTCGACGATCCCCCTTGCGGTCACCAGGTCACCGGAAGGATTCCCATGTCCGAGCGGCTTGAAGGGTGTATAAAAGCAGATTCGCATCAAGGTAAGCTTAAAAAAAATGTTACTATAAAAAAATGGTTATATTGAATCCTATGACGATGGCAACTGTAGATTGCATTTTATGTGAAGCGCCGTATGTTTGCCAGTATTATTTCTATCATGATTATAGTATAATAAGCAACCCGGAAACCAGGAAGGGGAAATGGCTTCGAATCAATTACAGGGGATGGAATATGAATCCACAGAGCATACTGGTCGTTGACGACGATGAAATGGTTCTGGACGTTGTCGCCAGAAGTCTGCAGAAGGAAGGTCTCCATGTGTTGACTGCCCGGAGTGGAGAAGACGGTCTGCAATTGTTGCGCACCCGAGATGTGGCGCTGGTGATCAGCGACCAGAAGATGGCAGGATTATCCGGCCTTGAATTCCTCCATCAGGTGAAGATCGCCTATCCGGACATTCTGACCATCATGATGACCGGCTACGCGGATGTGGAAACAGCCATGGAGGCCATCAATACGGCAGGGGTGTATAAATTCATCGTCAAGCCTTTGAATATTCAGGATTTGCGGGTGACAATCCGTCGTGCTTTGGAACTGCGCAGAATCGTAATGGAAAGAGATATGCTGCTGGACACCATCAAAGGGCATGAAGCCCGGTTGCGGGAACTGGAGAAGAAGAACCCCGGCATCTCCCGGGTGGAGCGCGATGAAAACGGGAATGTTGTTCTGGATTTAAATGATTCCTGAAGCCATACACGTGCCTCCCGAAAGCTACTCCGTCTTATTTTTCGCTGTATAGATTAAATTCCGGGTATCGCTGTCGGGCGCATTCCGGACAAATACTGTGGCTGAACTCGGCTTCCGAGTGTTCACAAATATAATTTTCGATCTGTTTCCAGTATCCTTTATCATCCCTGATTTTTTTGCATGCGGAGCAGATGGGTAGAAAACCGCTGAGGGTTTTCACCTTTGCCAGGGCCTCCCGTAATTCTTCAATGAGTCGCTGCTGTTCCTTTTCAGCCTCTCGGCGTTTTTTGAGTTCCGCTTCCATACAATCGTAAGCGTGTTTGAGTGTCAGTGCCGAACGGACACGAGCCAAGAAATCAACGGCGCGTATTGGTTTTGTAATAAAATCAGTGGAGCCGACTTCAGAGGTTTTCTGGATGGTCTTGTCCGCTTCCAGACCGGCGCCGGAAATCATGATGACCGGAAGATACCGCATTTGATCATCGGCCCGCAGGCGCTTGCAAAAGGAGAACCCATCCATTTCCGGCATGACGATATCGAGGAGCACCAGATCGGGGCGATGGCGGTATATCGCTTCCAGGCCTTTCCGTGCAGAGGAGTATGTATGGATGTTGGTAAATCCGTTCTCTTCCAAAAGCGATTTCATCAGTTCGATACTCATCATGTCATCGTCAATGATCTTTATCTGCATAGACTTCAAGCGCTGCATAGTGATGCTCCTCCTTAGATAATCGATATCTCAAAGCTACCGATATGAAAAACGCACTCAGACGGCTTGAAGGAAGTCCTCAAGTACATGTTTCACCGTTTCGAATTCTTTTGTAAGTGCGGACAATAGAGAAGACGCTTTTTCCATGTGTTGGGTTTTTCCGGCATCTTCCATTTCCCGTGCTATTTTTTGTAAACCCGTAATGCCGTAATTGGCGGACGCTCCTTTGATGGAATGGGCGATACGTGTGAAGGTTTCCCGATCGCCTTTGGCCAAGGAAGTTTGTAGTTGTTCGAAATATTTTGGAATGGTGGTGATAAAACCGCCGAGCAATTTTTTGACTGCATCTTGGCTGATCTGCAACCTCGCCGTCATTTCATCACAATCGAAAACGGTACCCGCTTCGAATGGTTTCAATGACGGATCTTCGCCGGCCATCGTGCGATCTTCTGGTTTTTTGCCCGCGATGTGACGAAGGATGGCGGCTTCCAATTCCCGTCGATGAATGGGTTTTGTAATATAATCGTCCATGCCCGATTCCAGGCAGCGACTTCGATCATCTTTCATGGCCTGCGCCGTCATGGCAATGATGGGAATCCTGGCAAGCGTATGTTCAGCCCGGTTTTCCCCCTGGCGCGTTGAATTCCATGGGTATTGTTTTGTTTCCGTCATTCGGACGGATTCCCAGTGACGAATATGCTGAGTCGCCGTGATTCCATCCATGACCGGCATTTGAACATCCATCAAAATAAGGTCATAGTTCCGGTTGGTGATCGCCTCGATGGCGGTTTTACCGTTTTCCGCCACATCCGCCGCATACCCCATGGTGTTGAGTAATTCAAGCGCCACGATTTGGTTGGTTTCGTCGTCTTCGACCAAGAGAAGCCGAAGCGTTTTTTTCTGTTCTTCCTGGATTTCCGTCTGATATGCTTCAAGCCTCTCGGCCGGTTGACGGGAGTGATCCGCTGGCTGTTTCTCAAACAAGACGGTAAAGCGAAAGGTTGTGCCTTTTGAGTCTTTCCGTTCGATCCAAACCCGGCCGGACATCATTTCGCAAAGTTCCTTGACAATGGAGAGTCCGAGTCCCGTGCCGCCGTATTGTCTCGTGGTGGAGGTATCCACCTGGGTAAATTTGTTGAATATGGTTTTGTATTTATCGTCGGGAATTCCAATGCCCGTATCGGTGACGGAAAAACGAAGCAACGCATGGGTCTTGTCCTCACTTTCCAATACGACTTGCACGGAAATGCTTCCTTCCGGCGTGAACTTGATGGCATTGCCCACTAGATTGGTCAATATCTGACGCAGCCTGACAGGATCTCCGGATAGATACACGGGAACACTCGGATGCAGATAGCAACTGTACCGCAACCCTTTCGCCATGGCGCTCATGGTAAAAAATTCGTTTACATCTTCCAACAGGTGATTCAGATCGAAATCGGTTTTTTCCAGAAGAAGTTTGCCGGCTTCGATTTTTGAAATGTCGAGGATGTCGTTGATGATGGACAACAGGGCGTCGGCACTGCTCATGATCCGGGAGGCGTAAAGCCTTTGCTTGTCATTGAGTCGGGTATCCAAAAGAAGTGACGTCAAGCCGATGACGCCATTCATCGGGGTGCGAATTTCGTGACTCATATTGGCCAAGAAATCGCTTTTGCTTCTGTTGGCGGATTCCGCCTTTTCCGTCATTACATTGGCATGGGCGATCGCATCCTCCAATTGTTTATTGGCGCGACGGAGGGCGGCCGTCTGACGATCGATTTCGAGTTTCAAATTTTTCGCGTAATCCCGTTCCTTGGCCTGGATCATTTGAAAATTGCGTTGGTTTTCATCCAGTAAGGATCGATACTTGGACTGCAATACTTCGTTTTGGCGTTCAAATTGTCTTTTTGCGTATTTCAAGTGCTCTTTTTCATAGCAGAGGGCTTCCTGAGCAAAATAGTGTTCCAGGTACATTTCGATCAGCTTGGTTTCCAGAACCCTGGCCATGGAGGAATCACCCGTATATAAAAAGAACAGAAAGCCGTCGAAACCATCAACAGGCACCATCCCGATTTTTGGATCACGGAGAGGAATCACATCTTCCGGAGACTTCGTCTGGATTCGATTTCTTCTAATTTCCTTGCGTTGCGCCGCGGTTATTGGCGGGGCGTTTGCTGCTGGAAAACAGTGGCCTTCCGCTGTTTCGATTACAAATGAACGGGGTGGCAACCTGGTTTCCATGAATCGGACAAAGCGCCGCAGGGATTCGTCCCGATCTTCGATTTCGCTGAATATCTCGTCGAGTGGCATCATGGGAGCGATTCCTCCGGCGATTGATACACTTCTTTGGCTTTGGAGATTTCGTTGGGTAGATCGCTCGTAATAACACGATATTCCATTATATTTTCCCGCAGATGTTGGAGCAGTGACGGGGATAGACCTACGCGCATTCCGGGAAGCATGGCATAGTCCAATCTGGATGCCAGATATTCCGAAATCTGCAGGATTCCGCCGAGGTCCGAAGGGGAGAGTGACCGGTCGGAATTGTGATGTTCTTTGATCCCCTCGCGAACCGGTGTCGCTATCTTCCATTCCCCGGTCAATTGGTATCCCAAGCTGCAATGATCCGTGCCGAGCACTTCCTTTTCCCGTGCGATCAGGGTGCTCGAATCCGGAGTCGGGTCTTCCCAGATACGGAAAAAAAGATTCGGTTCAACCTGGGCCGCAGCAATCAGTCCGATATCATGCAAAATACCACAAAGAAATGCATTTTCGCCTTTCTGCCGGAAAACGCGTTCGGCCACCATCTGGCAGCAAACGGCCACGACGGCACTGTGAAACCACAGTTTGCGGAAAGAGAATCGTTCGTCCTCCCGGCCGGTTTTGAAAATATCCTTCATGGCCTCGACGACGACGATATTTCGCAGATTGTCAATTCCCAAGAACGTTACCGCTTCGGCAATGCTGCCGACTTTCCGGCGAAGACCGTAATAGGGGCTGTTGACCATCCGCAAAAGGCGCAAGACCAGTGTCGGGTCAAGACGAATGATTTCTTCTAAATCGCGGATGCTTGTATTCTCATCAGCGACGAGTTGTGTCAGGCGGATGGAAACATGGGGCAGGGTTTTTACACTATGAAACTTCTGAATGAAGTTGCGAGCCGTATCGCTCATCCGGGGTCCCTTCGGGAATCTGCTTCGTTCGGATATCTGATGAAACGGGTAGAGGACTGAACGCCTCGCCTCCCAAAAGACGAAACCCGAGGTGAGGTTTTCGGAAATGCTTGTTTGAATACGATCGGTAACGACGGTTTGAATTTTACCGAATTTCGATAGACAATTTCAAGAACTATTTTCGAATTCCATTGAAAATAAAGCGGAAATGGCATAAGAAACAGCAACCTCATAAATTTCCGATATCCCGTACTCACAACAAGAGGAATGAAGACATGAAATATGCCGTCAAGGGCATCCTTTTTTCAGGCTTGGTCTTTCCGGGCCTGGGGCAACTGATGTTGAAGCGTTATCAGCGGGGAATCGCCATCGTGCTGGTTGTCCTGATCTGTTTCATTGTGTTGACGGTGAAGGCCACCCGACAGGCCCTTGCCATTCTGGAACAACTGGAATCGACAGGAGGCAATATCGATATGAACGCGATTTCAAGCGCCGCCGCCACCGCATCCGCCTATTCGGACAACCTGACCATGAATGCCTGTCTGATCTTGATCTTGATCTGTTGGTGCATGGGAACCATTGATGCCTATATGATTGGAAGGCGAATGGACCGCCAAGGAAAGACGACTCCGGATTGAATTGACAGCCACTTGCAGCAGGATGGAATATGGATGAAATCCAAATATATATGGTTTCTCCCGCCTCCAAAAAGCGGTCTTTCTATCCGGCTGCCTCGGCGCCTTGAACGTCGCCGCCATCTCCATTTGTGTTTTAATTGAAGAGCTGACAGAAATAATGAAACAATCCGACTCCAATAAACGTCTGGAAGCCGCCGACGAGTTGGTGCGCCGTGGTTATTCGAAAGCCGCGGATTTGGTCCGCCCGCTGTTGTCGGACCAGGATTCCAGTCGGAAAATGATAACGATTCGGTTGTTTGGCCGATTGCATGATATCCAATCCATGGACAGGTTGATCTCTTGTTTGAAGGCAGGCATGGTGGCATGCGGAGGTCCTAAGTGTGATTCAACCTTCACATGCGGAATAACGGAACACAAACAATGAAAAACCGGTTGTTTTGGTTGCTGTTCAGCCTATTGGCATTTTGGGCGATACCGCTTGACGGAAAGGAGGGCAATCCAACCATGAAACTGACATCGATGAATTTCCGGCACCAGGGAGACATCCCACAACCATTCACCTGTGACGGAAACGACCACTCCCCGGCCCTGTCATGGTCGGATGCGCCGGTTGGGACAAAAAGCTTCGTTCTGATCGTGGATGATCCGGATGCGCCGGACCCCGCGCATCCGCGTATGACCTGGGTTCATTGGGTGCTCTACAACATTCCGGCGGATACGAAGATGCTTCCGGAAGCAGTCCGGCCGAGCCAGCTTCCCCATGGCACCCTGGAAGGCATCAACGACTGGAAGAGGACCGGATACGGCGGACCTTGCCCGCCCCTGGGCAAGCACCGTTATTTTCATAAAATCTATGCCCTGGATACGGTTCTGCCGGACCTCCGACATCCGAGCAAGGCAACATTGGAAAAAGCAATGGAAGATCATATACTGGAAAAAGCGGAACTGGTTGGATTGTATCAGCGGTGAGGCGGCCGTCTTCATTCCACTGACAGAAGGGTGGGTATGATGGGAGGCAATTTTCATTGCCCCGAAGCGGAGGCAACCAGGATTGCTCCAACCACGGCCAGGATGGTCGCGGCGATGCGGGGAACCGTAGGTGCTTCTTTTAGAAAGATGACGGATAACATGAAGATGAAAACCGTGGACAGCTGGTTGAGAATGGCTGCCACGGATACCAGGGTGTATTTCATGCCCACCAGCCAGGTCAGCATGGCCAGATAATTGCCAAAGAAAGTTGCCGGCAAGGCCGTTCGCCAGGCCGTGACAGGGAACAGATCGGCAAACAGTTTTTTTCGATTCCCCTGGAAAACGGCGAGGCAGAACAGGCCTGTGGTGCCGGCTGCCATTCTGACAAAAGACACCCAGAGCACATGTGTGGTGTCCAGTAATTCCTTGACCATGACGATGCTCACGGCAATCAGAAACACAGCGGCGACACCACAGAAAATGCCCATCAAGAATCCACGGGTGTCGCAGCCTGCATTCTGGCGGAAGGAGGCTCCGGTCAATATAGCCGTGCAGACCAGCGCTCCTCCAAAAAGGCCTTGGATACCTAATGATTCGTTCAGAAAAAGAAAGGATAAGAGCATAATGAACGGCAGATACAGGCAATCGACTACGGCTGTCATCCCGGCATTCAAACGCTGCAAGGCCATGAAAAATAGGGTGTCGGCCAGGGCAATGCCGATAAAACCGGAAAGGCCGAGCAGAAACCAGGTTGAGGCTGGTTGCCGTGGGATAAAATCCACACCGGCCGCCAGAAGGGTGGGAATCAGAAGCCCTGTGGTCAGCAGACATTTGAGAAGATTCAGCGGCATGGGGGCGATGGATTCCCCGCTCTTTCGGTAGAGAATCACCGCAATGGCCCAGAAAAAGGCGGCTGCGATGGAGCAGCCGATTCCGATAAAGTTATCCATAAACAGGTGCTCTGCCATGAACCACGGGAAAATGCAATTCGGAATTACGAATTACAAATGGGGGATGATGGTCATTTTTTATAACGAAGGGGTAAATTTATTTTCCCTTGAAATTTGTTGACGGATTCCGTCTGCGTGGGTACAGGCTTGGGATGAATCGGTTTTGCCAATATTCCAATGAGGATAAAAAATGGAAAGACGAATGAAGACACCGGCGGATTCCGGATGTTTCATCGCCGAAATCGTCGGTGAAGAAAGTCTGATGGGACAACGCATGTCGGCCGGCAGGCTATTGCATATGATGGATATGGCGGCCGCCAGCGCCGCCGCCAGACATGCAGAAAGCCCCATCGTTACCTTGGCCTTTGATCGCATCGAGCTGCTGGATTTCATTTGTCATATGGACTATGTGCGCTACGATGCCTATGTCATTCAGGTAGGACGGTCATCCATGGTGGTCAAGGTGGACGGCTATTCCAAGGCGCCCGACGAAATGACGACCAGGCCCGGCCACAGCGGCGTGATCACCATGGTGGCGATCGATCAAAATCGGGCGCCCAATAAAGACATTCCCGGTTTGGAATACGTGACGGCGCGGGATCTTGAAAAAAAAGCATTGGCGGAAGCCCGGCAGCGACTTCTGGACAATCGCCGGAAAATGATCGCAGCCGTGGACGGTATGGAAACGATAACCGCTGATCGATTGACCGACGGTTATCACCGGACTGTTTATTTCCCGCCGGCTGAAACGGAACTGGTCATCCGAAAGAAATTTCTGCCGAGGAACGCCAATGCCCTGGGAAATGTATTCGGTGGCGATACAGTTGAAATGATGGAAGAACTGGCTCTGGCAACCGCCCGGCAGTTCACCGGCAATTTCAGAATGGTCACCATCGCCATGGAGGACGTATTGTTCATCAGGCCGTTGCAATTGGAGGATATCGTGGAGATGTGCGCACGGGTGATTTTTGTGGCCAATACCACACTTGTCGTCGAAATCACGGTCAAGGGGATTGATTTTTTCAACGCCGAAAAATCCCATATCACCAATAAAGGTCTTTTTACGGTGTTGAACTACGATCGTTCCGGCAGAAAAAAAGGCATCATCAACGGACTGGATATGTCCCAAGCGGATTCGGACATCCGTCGGGCGTATCTCAAAGAACTCATCAAGTATGAAAGAAGAATCGGAAGCAAGGCAAATAGTGAATGAGGTGCTCAATGGACTTTCAGGAGATCTTGTTTGAAAACAAAGACGGCGTCGCCCGGATCACCATCAACCGGCCGGAAAAGTACAATGCCTGCACCACCACCACGATTTTCGAGTTGACCCAGGCCTTTACTCATGCCTGGGTGGATAAGACCGTGGGAGTGGTGGTGCTCACCGGAGCCGGGGATAAGGCTTTTTGCACCGGGGGGGATCAATCGATTCGAGAATCGGGTGGATATGCCGGAACCGTCGCCAGTCTGCCCCTGGAAGTGGGCTGGCAGCAGGTGACCGGGTTGATTCGCTCCATCCCCAAGCCCGTGATTGCGCGAGTGAATGGTTTCGCCATCGGCGGCGGCCATGTGTTTCATGTGGTCTGCGATTTTTCCATCGCCTCGGAAAAGGCCCAGTTCGGCCAGGCTGGCCCCCGGGTGGGCAGTTTCGATCCCGGCTATGGCACCGGCGAACTGGTTCGGGCGGTGGGCTTGAAGAAGGCCAAGGAAATCTGGTTTCTGTGTCGCCGGTATTCGGCCGCCGAGGCCCTTGCGATGGGGCTGGTCAATGCGGTGACGCCCCACGAGAAACTGGACGCGGAAGTAAACAGATGGTGTGCTGAACTGCTGGAAAAGAGTCCCACGGCCCTGAAGATGTTGAAATATGCGTTTCATGCCGAGACCGACGGGGTGGTGGGCATTACCAATCTCGGGGTAGGCGGGCTGAGCATGTTTTACGATACGGAAGAATCCCTGGAAGGCAAAAACGCATTCATGGAGAAGCGCAAACCGGATTTTTCGAAGTTCAGATGAGCGAGGAGGCTGATCATGCTTGATTTGTCGGGCAAAATAACAATCGTCACCGGAGGAGCGCGGGGGATCGGCAAGGGGATTTCCATGATCATGGCCGAACAGGGTGCCCGGGTCGTGATTGCCGACCTGTTGTTGGAAGAGGCGCAACAAACGGTTGGGGAGATCGCCAGAGCAGGTGGCGTGGCCCTGGCTGTCCAAACCGATATCACCGAACTCGAATCCGTCCGCCATTTGGCCAAACAAGTCAACCGGGAACTGGGGTTCGTCGATATCCTCGTCAACAACGCCGGTTGGGACCGAATGATACCATTCGTGGACACCACACCGGATTTCTGGGAAAAAGTGATCGCCATCAATTTCAAGGGAGTTCTCAACACGGTCCATGCCTTCATTCCGGAAATGATCGCGCGGAACTACGGGAAAATCGTCAATATCGCTTCCGATGCGGCGCGGGTGGGAAGCATGGGAGAAGCCGTATATGCAGGCGCCAAGGGGGCGGTGATATCCTTCAGTAAAACCCTGGCCCGCGAGCTTGCGAAAAACCGGATCAATGTCAATGTCGTTTGCCCGGGGCCCACGCCTACCCCGCTACTCGATGAAATGAAGGCCGCGGATGCGTTTTCCGGAAAAGTCCTGTCGAATCTGGATCGCGTCATCCCCCTGAAACGGCTGGGAACGCCGATGGATATCGCCCATGCGGTCGTGTTTCTGGCATCCGAGGAGGCAGATTTCATTACCGGCCAGGTGATCAGCGTGAGTGGGGGGCTGACGATGTGCTGAAAGCCAATCCAGGTGCTTCTGTAAAAAAATCAACCACCCGCTGCGATAAAGGTCGTGCTGGGGTGTCAGGGTGGTCGCATTTATTAGATCGTTGTTCAATTGGTTTTGAATGAAATAATTTTGAAACTCCGTGTGGGAGCGGCATCTTGCCGCGATGCCGCTCCCACGTAACGCACGACGGCTGAGGCATTCGGCGGCAAGTTCTGTTGTCAAAAGTCATGCGTTTGCCTTGGTGGAGCGTTCCTGATGCTGTTACTGATGCTTGACATGTAGTTCCGATTGGGGCATAATATTCTAACAAAAAATGGAATCCTTCCTTTGTTCCTTAAGCAGTTGCGTACATGTTCCGGTCCGGTGACGGTTTGTCGTTTCTGACCGTTCGCCGCAAATAACAACAGCGTTACAAATACCGATCCCAAACAGTCTGGTGCCATGACTTTCCCCCAGAAGAAGAAACTGTCGCGCTATGCCCGGATTGTCGTTTTGATCAGCCTGATCGCCATTGCCGGCGATCTGTCGGGCATCTTGGATATCGTCGAACGCAAAAGCATCGATATCCGGATGCAGATGACGAGAGGCGGGACCTCCCTTCCGGATGACATCGCGATTATTTTGATCGATGATGCGTCTCTGCATGCCTTGGATCCGCTGGTGGGCCGCTGGCCGTGGCCTCGTGACATCCATGCGGAACTGATCGATTTTCTGAGGCTATGCGAGGCCCGGGCAGTGGTGATGGATATCCTGTTTACCGAACACCAGAAGGTCGGTCTGGGAACGGATGACTCCTTGAGCGAAGCAGACCGCCGGCTCGTGGAAGCGGCCCGGGAGTCAGCGAACGTATTTCACTCCGTCCAACTGGTGATGGATGTCCCGGACGAAACCAATCCGGGCTTGTTGAAACGGCCCCTGCCCATGGATTTCATCAAACGTTTTTCCATCCCCACGGAAGGAGTTGCCGATCTTATTTCGTACAATCAGTATTACCTGCCCTTCGAGGAGCTTTGTTCCCATGCCGCCGGTGTGGGGATCGTTACTTTTTTACCGGACTGGGACGGGGTTTTTCGGAGCGAGGCCTTGGTTTTCGACTACCAGGGAAAGCGTTTCCCGTCCCTGGGGATGGCCGCCGCTTTAGCCGAATACGACGTTCGGAAGGCGATTTTCCAGGAAGGAGGCTTGATTCTCCGACAGGGGGCGAAGGACATCACCATTCCCCTGACGAAAAGCGGGCAGTATTATATCAATATGTATGGTGATTATCCGGCCTTTTCCATCAGCGGTGTTTTGAAGACCAAATGGGAACTGGATCAGGGGAACCATGCCGACCTGCCGTTCCGTCCGGAAGAATTCAAGGGCAAAACCGTTTTTGTCGGCGCCAGCGCAGCAGCTGCCAGAGACCTGAAACAGACGTCCATGGGCATGATACTGCCGGGCGTAATGCTGCAGGCAACCGTTTTCGGTAATATTGAGACAAAGGATTTCCTGCGTTTTACCGATTTCCCGACCACCCTCCTGACGGTGTTGCTGGCGGCGTCCCTGACCCTGTCTGCAGTCCTTTTTTTCAAGTCCGTATCACTTCGAGCGATGGTCCCCCTGGCTGTCATGACGATGTTTTTCGGCGTTTCCGTTCAGCTGTTTCAACGAAATTTGGTAGTGAATGTAGTTACCCCGTCATTCGCCTTCCTTTTGGCCTATATCACCGGATTCGCTTTCAACATGGCCACCGAGGGACGGGAAAAAAGGCGCATCCGAAACATTCTGGGGCAGTATGTATCACCGGCCATGCTCAAGAATGTACTGGAACAATACAAGGAAGACTATTTCAAGGCCGAAGTGGGCTCCAAGGAAATCCTGACGGTCTTTTTTTCAGATATCCGGGGCTTTACCTCGATCTCGGAAAAATATGAAGTGGAAATGGTCGTGGCCCTGCTGAACCGTTATCTGTCCAAAATGGTAGCCATCATCTTTGAACATCAGGGAACACTGGATAAATTTATCGGCGACGCCATCGTGGCCTTCTGGGGCGCTCCGGTGAAAATCGAGAACCATGCATATAAGGCGGTCCTTTCCGCCATCCAAATGCGCCGGGCCTTGAACGAATTGAACAAGGAAAGCGAAGCCGAAGGAATGCCGCCCCTGAAAATCGGTATCGGTATCCATACGGGGGAAGTGATTCTGGGGAATATCGGCTCTGAAAAAAAGCTGGACTATACGGTGATCGGCGACAGTGTCAATCTTACCTCACGGCTGGAAGGACTGACCAAAACCTACAATTGCATGACCCTCATCACCCAGGATACCTATGAGCGGATCCAGGATCGCATCATCTGCCGGATGGTGGACTTCGTAAAGGTCAAAGGCAAGCAAAACCCCATCGCCGTTTTTGAAGTGCTCGATGAAATCGGAAACGTAGCCCCGGAACTCCTGACGGTTTCCCAGCTTTCACAACAGGCGTTTTCCCGATACCGCGAGCGGAATTTCGAAGCGGCGATCCAGGTCTATCAACGTATCCGGGTGATCCGGCCGGAGGATTTTTTGGCGGGACTGTTCATTTCACGGTGTCAACATTATCTGGAGGAACCCCCTCCGGAGGACTGGGACGGCTTTTATGTGCATACATCAAAATGATTCGATATCAACAAAGAAATGGGTCGTGTACGCGGGGTTGTTTTTCATGACCGCCTTGACGGTACTTCTGCCGGAATGGTGCGGCGCTTACGACCTGTACGTCAGCAGCGTAAAAGCCCAGGTGTATCGGATGCCGGATGCCGGTTCCGAGAAACTGTTCGAGCTGAAGATGGGAACGGGGCTCGGCGGCATGAAAAAGGCGGGATACTGGCATCAGGTGGCGTATGAAGGCCGAGTCGGCTGGATATACGGATTCCAGGTGGGGTACAAACCGCCGGTGAAAAAACGGGATATTTACGGTTCATTCAAGTCCCTGCTGGAGAAGTACAATATGTTTACTTCCAGGGCCCGGCGGCGATCCTCGGCTTATTCTTCCGTGGCGGCGGCCCGGGGTCTGAAGGAGACCCGCAGGCACATGAATGCGCAATACCGGCTGGACTATAATGCATTGGAAAAGATGGAATCCATAGATATCACCGAAAATCAGGCGATGGAATTTTTGAAGGAGGGGATACGTCATGATACGCATCAGTAAGTGGTTCTTGGTCCTCCTGCTGATCGGTTTCCAACAGGTTCTCCCGGCTTTGTCAGGCGAGGGTCGACAGCGAATCTCCAGCATTGTCGACACGTACAGGGATGTGGAAAACGTCGAGGCGGAAATACTTTTCGGAAGAGAACTCGCGGCAAGGATTCTCGGTGCCTACGGCTTTCAGGACGATGAGCGACTGAACCGATACGTAAATCTTGTGGGCCGGGCCATGGCGCTGCATTCCGGGCGTCCGGAGCTGGCCTATTACTTCGGCGTGCTCGCTTCCGATGATATCAACGCCTTTGCCGCGCCGGGTGGCTACGTTTTCATCACCCGGGGCGCCTTGTTGAAAATGGAAAACGAGGCGCAACTGGCCGTCGTGCTGGGCCATGAAATAGCCCATATTACGGAACGGCATGTGATTCGTGAACTGAATATCAAGGCGGATGACGGCTCGACAATTGCCGGCATTGCCGGCCTGATCGGAGGGACTACCGGCGGCGCCGTAAAGTCGCTGGAACAGGCCATGGATAAGGCCTCCGACATACTGTTCCGGGACGGTTATAAAATCGAAGATGAAATCGAGGCCGACAGAATCGGTATGCTCATGGCTGCCTCGGCCGGATACGACCCTGCCGCTTTGAGGAATTTCTTAACGCATGTCAAGCGTTTTGAAACCGAAGACGGCGCTTATACGGGAGAACACCCGGTCCACACGGTCAGAATCGCGAAAATGGACGATGTGCTGGCGGCAAGCGGTCCGGCGCAGATGAACAACGCAACGGTCACAGAGAGGTTTTATGCCAATGTTAACAATTAAATTCAGTAAATTGATATTATTCCTGATACTGCTGACGGCAGGCGCTTCGTTCGCGGACGAACAGCACTATGTCAATATGATCATCGGAGACCGGGCTGCAGGAATGGGCGGCGCATATACGGCGCTTTCGGATGATCCCGCCGGTTGCTTTCACAATCCTGCGGGGATTTCCTTTGCGCCGAATCTCAGTCTGTCGGCCAGCGTGAACGCCTATAATACGGAAGTCAAAACATACCGTGACGTGCTGACCGGGGCCGATGGCAGTACCCGGGATTGGGAGCAGGTTTCGTCCAGCCTGCTGCCGAATTTTTTCGGTGTGGTGCGGAAATTCGGCGACGGCGGGATGCTCGGTCTGTCCTATGCGGTGACCGATTCCATTCAGCGCCGACAGAAACAGTACTTTCAGAATATTCGAACGGAATTCCCCGACAATCCAGCGGATACCGTGATGGTCAACATCAATGACAACGACCGAACCTATCTTTTCGGCCCGTCGTATGCGGTTCGTTTTTCCGATTCTCTCTCCCTGGGTGCAACCGTATACGCCTATTTCAGGGACCGGGAGATCATCCGCAACCAGGTGGTCCAGTTCAACCAGGGGCAGCACATTCTGATCAATTATTATGAGACCCGCAACGATTTGGGGGTTCGACCCTCCCTGGGGGCGATCTGGGAACCGCGGGAGAAACTCGCCCTGGGGTTGACTATGTCTCAGGCCTACGTGTTGTCAAGCGACACCACACAGCACGATATCTACCGAAATACGGTGGCCCAACAACCCATGAATATCGATGGCCTTTCGTATGATTTCAGCGATACGGACACCGTTTATTTCAAGAGCGCCAACTTCAGTGATAAACCGTCCCTGCCCTTGACGCTGACCCTTGGCGGCGCTTATTTCGTATCGCCCGAATTGCTGTTTTCAGGCGATGTGAGCTGGTACGGCAAGGCGGATGAAAAGGAATCCGTGTGGAACTTCAGTTTCGGCACCGAATATTATTTCCGGGATGACATGGCTGTCCGGGCCGGTTTTTACACGGATTTCGCCAATACGCCGGCATTGAAATCCGGTGCGATAAACCAGCAGGAACATATCGACATCTATGGATTGAGTCTCAGCTATACCCTGTTCCACCGCTTATCGAGCATCACCCTCGGCATTTCTTATGGGTTCGGCAAGGGAGAGGCCCAGGCCATTAACGATACACCAGTCATTCACGATGCGGATATTCAGAACCTTCGAGTCTATCTGTCCGCATCCTACAGCAATTGAAAAGGGGGTAGCGCCATGATGTCATATATCGGAAAACCTGCGGACGGCAGCACATTGCGGAAGCAGGGGATACGCAACCTGTTTGCCGGGAGCGAAAGCATCATCCGTGCCGGTTGTCTACTATTGTCACTTTCGGCATTCGCCGGATGCAACATTGATTCGGGCGCCAATGTGCTGAGCAAAAGTGGAACGGTTCCGACCAATCAAGAGGAAGTGCGGACCCAGCTGGCGCGTTACACCATGCCCAGTGAGTTGTCGGCCGTACCTGCAACAAGCGACGGCAATTCTCCTGCCGCAATCGATGATGCCTTTGAAAATCCATACGGGGCAGCCGATCCGGGGACGGATTACACCAAGGCCAGGTCCCGGACCTATGTGGAAGAAAATACCCTGGAACGGTTTGCCATGCTGGAAAACATCCTCAAGGCAATTGATCAAACCCAATACGAACAAGAGATCGGCAATGCACCCTATAAGGCCATGGTCGCCATCGAGGAAGAAAATGAGGGACGTAGTCAGAAAAAGTTGGAGACATGGGTGGTCCAATCCAAGGCGGTGACGGAGGATGCACAGACCTACCTGCTGGTGAATACCTGGATCGAAAAGACGTTCGAGCCCGGTACGCCCATCATCAAGGCGGAATTCAAAATTTATTCACCCCCGACCCAGAATGCCGACGGAACCTATCAGGATTATGGGGAATGGATCATGAACGTCAAGCTGGACGACATCGGTGATGAAGACTATTTCGTGGCGACGTGCCAAGCAGCTGGAAACGGGTATTCAAAGATCCGATTGTATGAAAAATTATCCGGACAAGGTCAGATCGGCGAAGCCGGTCTGGATGTCAAGGTAAAAGCCGTAATGTACCGGTCGGCGAACCAGGGATATGGTAAAATCTACTATCCGGACTATGATGCCTATTTCTGTCCGGAATGCGACCAGACAATGGGAGTACCCCATAAAACGGCTGTTTATGCCTATAATGAAAATTACGTGGCGATTCAAGAAGGTCAGGACGGGGACGTAGTATACCGGGACAGGAATCGGATGATTATGATGACCCATCGCTATGGTGTTTACGATGCCGATACCGGCGCGGATGTCCTGAAGACCAAATCGTTCGGTTTTCCGATCCAATATACGGAAAACGGCATCACCAAACACGCGTACTACGGCGCCTGGCAGGGACGCCATGAAATCTGGACCGGCGACGGAAGCGCCATCGCCCAAGGGACCACTGTTTTCCGTGAAGATATTCCGCCGAACCAGCCGCCGGAAGAATATTCCGTCGGGAAGACCTTTGACGGGGTCCTGGTGAAAAGAACTTATCGGGACGCCGACCTGACTGACATTCAGGATATTCCCGTGGAAGTCATGATCAATCAGAACTACAATCTGTTTTACAACGCCGGTACCTGGGAATACTGCACCCAGATGGATTGGACGGCTGATCCGCCGGTTTGCCTGTCGGGCCGTTTTATGGATTTCGACACAACCGTGGGGCTGAGCACTTTAATCAGCAGCGAAGATAATTCCAGAAAAGAGGTTTCCATCCGTGGTTGGGATAAGCTTGCCATGGAAGATAAAATCTTTGTGTACGAAGCGGCTGGTCTGATCAATCGTAACCAGGCCGGGTTTTACGAGGCGGAAGAAATCAACAGCGATTTGCGGAGAACGATCCGGCCTCTCTTTCCGCGGGTGCCCATCGACACGCAAAACGTCGATCGACTTTGGGTCGATATCTGGGGGAGTATTTTCGTGG
Organism: Desulfobacterales bacterium; assembly: GCA_041740615.1. Classification (GTDB taxonomy): domain Bacteria; phylum Desulfobacterota; class Desulfobacteria; order Desulfobacterales; family SURF-7; genus DYJD01. Next base: position 8,544 of record JBGSLR010000041.1, on the reverse strand, counting down.
AATACAAGGGCGCATCCGTCGGTTGGGTGGAAAAGCAGGTGGAATACTTTGATGAGTTCACCTGGACGCCGAAGTTCCTATCCGGGGGAGACCGAAAGTTCAATTTCCCGGACGGGATGGAATTCTATGTGAATATGCAAGAAACGGGATATGTCGTGCGAAATACCGGCGGTGTCATATCCGTGAAGAGTGAAATCCAGACAGCCTGCAATCCGGTGAATGTCACATCCGTATTGCCCGACGCTGCTGCAACGATTTTTTATGATCAGTGGAATCCGGATGTAAATTCGACCTATCATTTTATTACCGACAGCCGTGATCCGAAATATATGACCCTGGTCTATAAAACGATCGGCGACAATGACATCGACCAGAACGGGACACCCCTATCCGCCGTTGGCGATATTGCGCCGGGGATGTGGGGCCTTGAAGCGCTCATCAACGGCCAAACAATCTCGTTCAATTGGGAATATGACGCCTTCAGCCAAGGTGGTCGGGTGAACTATCTGATGGCGGGCGACAACTACAAGTTGCTGGATGACGCCTTGCGTTTTGATCCCATCGTCACAACCGATGGGACCGGTCGGACAAAGACGGTTTCCCTGGGATACGACGGGTGGATGATAGGGCTTCCCGATCTGTACCATGAGTTGGAAAAATCCGAATGGGTGATGACCCAGGCGATTCAGGACAAAATTATCAACCTGCCGGCGGGGACGGTGTTGACGGAAACATCCACCGACATCAGATACCTGGTCAAGCCTCTGGAGAGAAGTCTTTTTCTGGTCGAGGTTGCCGACCCAGGCGGTCTGGATCTGAACGCGGCAAAGTCCATCAGTCTGTCGGATGTCCCGATCTATGTGGAACACGGCATGGGGGATATGCCGGATATAGCGAACGTTTCCTATTCTGAGGGGCATCCGGTCGAATGAGGTTTTGCCATAAAGTGACGGTGCCGGGAAGTTGTATCCGAAACGCAACAAGAGAGAGACGACAACATGAATAAAAAGGAACATCCATTCATCTCCACCGGTCATATAAAACCCACCTACCGGGAACCGGAAAGTGCGCGAACCGGCTGCAGCATGAAAGCCATCAAACAGGATTTTATCGACAACTTGTTTTATCATCAGGCAAAATTCCCTGCGGTGGCCGCCCCCAACGATTTTTATCTTGCGCTGGCCTATACGGTTCGCGACAGGTTGCTGTACCGTTGGATCAACACCGCCGAAACCTATCGCGAAAAGCAAAGCCGGACCGTTTGCTATCTGTCCGCTGAATTTCTGCTGGGACCCCATTTGGCAAACAATTTGATCAACCTGGGGATTTATAATCAGACCCGTAAGGCCATGCAGGATCTGGGGCTGCAACTGGATGCGTTGATCGAGCAGGAGGAGGAGCCCGGGCTCGGCAACGGTGGACTGGGGCGCTTGGCCGCATGTTATATGGATTCCCTCGCCACCTTGAGCATCCCGGCTATCGGTTATGGAATTCGCTACGAATTCGGTATTTTCGACCAGGAGATAAAAGACGGCTGGCAAGTGGAAGTGACCGATAAATGGCTGCGTCTGGGAAATCCATGGGAAATCGCGCACCCGGAGCTGGCATTGGAAGTCAAAGCCGGGGGACACACCGAGACATATCATGACGAGCGGGGACGCTATCGCGTTCGCTGGATACCGGAACGGGTCATCAGGGGAATCCCCTACGATACACCCATTCTGGGATACGCTGTCAACACCGCCAACCTGCTTCGGCTGTGGAAGGCCGAGGCCTGTGAGTCCTTCGATTTCCAGGCGTTCAACGTGGGTGATTATTATGGTTCGGTGGAAGACAAAATGGTGTCGGAAAATATCACCAAGGTGCTGTATCCGAACGATGAGCCTGCGGTCGGCAAGGAGCTGCGGTTGTTGCAGCAGTATTTTTTCGTTTCCTGCTCGCTGCGGGACATGCTCCGGATCTATGAGCAGACGAATGCCGATCTCACCGGTTTTCATACAAAGTATGCCGTTCAATTGAACGATACCCATCCCGCCGTTGCCGTTGTCGAACTGATGCGGCTTTTCATCGACGAACGCGGTCTGGAATGGGAGCCGGCCTGGGAAATCGTACAGCAAACATTTGCCTATACCAACCATACATTACTGCCGGAAGCACTGGAAAAATGGCCGTTGAACCTCTTTCAGCGGCTTTTGCCGCGCCATCTGGAAATTATTCTTGAAATCAATCAACGTTTTTTGGACAAGATCAGAATGCGGTGTCCCCATGACGATGGGTTGGTGGCGCGTCTTTCCCTGATCGACGAGAGCGGCGAGCGATATATACGCATGGCAAACCTGGCATGTGTCGGCAGTCATGCCATCAACGGTGTGGCCGAGCTCCACAGCGAACTGTTGAAAAGAGATGTCCTCAAGGATTTTTATACGCTGTGGCCGGAAAAATTCACCAATATCACCAATGGCGTCACCCCGCGCCGTTTTATGGTTCTGGCGAATCCTTCTTTGACCGAGCTGATATCCTCCCGGATCGGTCGCAAGTGGATAAGCGATCTCTGGGCTCTTCAGGGAATAGAGGAGTTCATCGATGACCCGGATTTTCGCAGGGAGTGGCGCAACGCTAAATTTTCCAATAAGCAAGTGTTGGCAGGGATGATCGAAAAACGAACCGGTCTTTCGATCGACCCCCATTCTCTCTTTGACATCCATGTCAAGCGGATTCATGAATACAAACGTCAACACTTGAATGTGTTGCATATTCTGACCTTGTATCGGCAATTGAAGCGGAATCCCGAGATGGAAGCCCCTCCCCGAACCTGCATATTCGGCGGGAAGGCCGCTCCCGGCTATCACATGGCCAAACTCATCATCAAACTGATCCATTCCACGGCCGAGCTGGTGAATAACGATCCTGACATCAACGGGCGTCTTCGGGTGGTTTTTTTACCGGATTTCAACGTTAAGAACAGTCTCGGCGTCTATCCGTCAGCGGATCTTTCCGAACAGATTTCAACCGCCGGAAAGGAAGCATCCGGGACCGGCAATATGAAATTTTCCATCAATGGCGCCTTGACCATCGGAACCCTGGACGGAGCCAATGTGGAGATTCGGGAAGAGGTCGGTCCGAATAATTTTTTTCTGTTCGGTCTGACGGCGGACCAGGTTCGCAACCTTCAGATCGATGGGTATCGGCCGCGTGACTATTACGAAAACAATCCGGAGTTGCGGGAAGTTCTGGATTTGATCGCCTCCGGCACCTTGGCCCATGGCGACCGGAGTCTCTTTCAGCCCCTGGTTGATTCCCTATTGTACCACGACCCCTATTTTTTGATGGTTGATTATCAGACCTACATCGACGCCCAGGATCAGGTCAACCGAGTCTATCTGGATCCGGAATTATGGACGCGCATGTCCATTGTCAATGTGGCCCGTATGGGAAAATTCTCGTCGGATCGCGCCGTTCGCGAATACTGCAATGGAATCTGGAGGGTCGAGAGCGTGCCGATTCGATTGAGAACAAGATCGAAATAGAAGGTTCCGCATACAAAGAACAAGACGGTTTACATCAGTCTGTGGATGATTATTGTAAGAGGATAGAGAGGTTTTGAATTGGCTTCCGGCCCTTGGCGCCTTCGGACATGGGATTGCAAACCATTCGATTTGCGGAATTCGGTTTTCGTCCACCTCTTCATCGTCCCATATGCTGCAAACCGAAACCGAATCATAAACCGTAACTGCACGGCTGCAATAATATTTGGAAAAGACAGATGAAACGCAAAGAGATTCCCACATACCTCGATCAAGGGGCGGACAATGGCGGCAGGCGATCCACCGTCGAAAGGCGAAGCCGGATGTGCGGTATCTCATGGATTGAACAGCGATCGGAGAATGATAGAAGAAGCGGAAAAGACAGGCGCCGGGCAAGGTATCAAGATCATAAGACGATTGGGCAGAAAAGAATTATGGAGAGAATCTTCCGTAAAGAAACGCATCCTGCGTAAATAACCCTTCCCTTTTTGAAAGAGCGGGCTTTGTCGCTTACGCGATGTGAACATCTTCCTTCATAAAATTTCGATCCGCACCGGTTTGTGCACTTTCAAACATTTCTATCCAAAGCCTGACGCGGTCTTCTCCGTAGACTTTTTTCCAGCTGGATAGAATTCGTTCGAGGGGCACGTCCGCATAGGAGCCATGAAATTCAAGATACTCCATAAAGCGGTTGTTGTCGCGGTCATAGGCGTGAAAAATGGAATCGTCATGTCCGTTGAAATCCAACGGCGGAACGTTGTGGCGCGTGCATAATTCAATATTGAATGTCGGCGTGGCCTTGACCCATTTTCCATTCAAATGGAATTCGGTAAACCCATGGTAAACGAAAATATTCGATCCCAGCATGTCCACCAGTTGTTTGGTGGCGATATGGTTGGTAACGGTGGCGAATCCGATCCGTGACGGTATGCCGCATGCCCGTCCCAAGGCGCAGAGCAATACCGCCTTGCTGACGCAGTACCCTCTGCCGTTTTTCAGAATGTTGCTGGCCCGATAATGTTCGGGAAGGTAGAAGGGATAATACGGATCGTAATAAATGCCGTCTCGAACGGCATAAAACAGGTTGACGGCCTTTGTGGTCTGGTCCGCCTTGGGATCCATAGTGGTCTTTTCAGCGAATGCGATAATGGTTTCGTGATCGCTGTCGATCATGGGGGTCGGGCTAAGGTATGATTGATCCAGTTGGTCCATGAACGTCTATCTTTCATCAAATGAATCGTTTTTGTCGCGACTACCTGCTTCCGAAAAGTCTTTCATACTGCAATATCATATCAGCCTTCAAAAGAAATTCCACTGGAAATGACATTTCGACCCTCTCCGATCCGGCAGGTCTGGTATTGATGCAGTTTGCAACCTAACCAACTTGGGCGGCTGTAATGGCAACTCGATTTCGTCCCTGTTTTTTTGCCGCAAACAGCATGGTATCCGCATCCAGAATCAGCTGATGCAGCGCCTCTTCCACAGAGCGCTTGATGACGGCGCCGGCGGCGCCGATACTGATGGTAACGGCGGTTTCTTTTTGGGTATCGTTTGCAACCGAATGTCTGATTTTTTCGGCCAGGGCCGAGATGCCGTCCTGATCGACCTGCGGCAGGAAGACAAGAAACTCTTCCCCGCCGAATCGTCCCACCAGGTCGCTCGAACGGACATTCGCCTTGATGCGTTCCGCAACCCTCCGAATCACCTGGTCGCCCGCTTCGTGTCCGAGCGTATCATTAATGCGTTTGAAATTATCGATATCGATCATCAACACACCGGAACCGAATTGATTGCGTTTTGCCAGAAACCCCATTGTTTTCATGGCGTCCAACATTCCGCGGCGGTTCAGAATGCCGGTAAGCGGGTCGAAATAGGCCTCCCGTCCGCTGTTTTGAATTTGTTCCCACATTTTTTCAAGCGTCTCGGATAGAACTTCCAATTCAATGCTTCCGTCGCCGAATTTGCGTCCGGCATGGGCCAGATTTCGGATATGGGCTTTATATTCTTTGCCGGGATCATGGGAATCCGGATGGATGATGTCATAAAATTTCCAGAGCTTTTCCAGATTGGGGTGAAGCATGTAGAATTCCAATCGGAAAGCCATAAAGAACTGTTCTTTGCGGTTCAATGGATGCTCGCTTTTGGCGGCGATTTTTTTGATCTTTTCCCGCTGGGCCCTCAATTCTTCATTGACCTGATCCGGATGCTGAAAAATCTGCGGCAGCGCTCCCTTGGTGGCAAGGTCCAATAGATTTTCCCAATAGGTTACATGGGTTTCCTCTTCCGACATCATCTGTTGCCAGAATCGCTGCAGCTCCGGGTCATCCGTGTATTCCGCCAGACTACGATAAACGGCGACGGCCTGGCGATCCATGGCGCAGCAATTTGCGACAATTTCCGTGAGGATTTTTTCGATCATGAGATTCACCTGTTCGGAATGCAATATTTCAGGCTGACGGTTTATATGCAAAATCTAAAAAATCGCCTCGGTATCAATGGAAGTCGCTGCTTTTTCTCATACGCCGACCTGGTTTCTCCCTCCTGATTTGGCCCTGTACATGGCCTGGTCCGCTCGCTCGACAGTTGCCGTCCACTTGATGTCTTCGCATTCTCCGTCAAAGGCGGCCACTCCGCAACTGATGGTGACGGTGCCTTTTTCCGAGCCCTTATGTTCAATCGAAAGCGATTCGACCGCCTTCCGAACCCGTTCCGCCGCCAAGGTGGTTGAATTTTTATCCTGATCCGGAAGGAGTACCAGAATTTCCTCCCCACCATATCGGAACACGTCATCGGATACACGCAGCGCGTGCTTGATGGCGTAGGCTACTTTTTGTAAGACCTGATCGCCTTGAAGGTGCCCGTAGATATCGTTATAGGCCTTGAACAGATCGATATCACACATGATGATGCCGTAACGCTGTTCGTACCGGCACGCGCGATGGTGAGCCTTATCCATTACATTGTGTAAATTCCGGCGGTTTCCAATGCCCATCAACGGATCCATGCAGGCAAGTTCTTCGAGGGTCATATTTAAGTGCAGCAATTCCTCGTTTGTTTTTACAAGTTCTTTTTCCAGGGTCAGGATGCGTTCACCGGTTCGGATGCGTACCTTGATCTCTTGCCAATCAAACGGTTTCGTGACGTAGTCATCCGCGCCTGCCTCCAAGCCTCTGATGATATCTTCCTTTTTGTCCTTTCCGGTCAGAAGCATGAAGTAGGTGTAACCGGAATCGGACTCGGCCCGGATTTTTTTGCACAATTCCAAACCATCGAGAACCGGCATCAACCAGTCGGCGATAACAAATTTGATATTTTCCCTCTGTATGATGTCCCATGCTACCTGGCCGTTTTCAGCGGTTAGAACTATATGGCCCCAGCTTCCGAGTGTTTTTTGAAGAAGCTTTATGGATATGGGATCATCCTCAACGATCAGTATGTTCATATCTAATTCATCCGTGCTGGGTTAGGAGTTGGCTCGCAGATTGTTTGAGAAGAGCTTGCAGAGTCGGCCGGTCGGATGAGGTTGAAATCTTTCATGGACACGAAAACCACCACGTTGGGCTGGTATATGGCGGAAATCGCCATGATGGGTTGACCCACTTGCCGGGTGTGCCGCGAACATACGCTGTTGCCGATCATTTGTGATTCATTTTGTCCGTAATGATACCGAACGACCAGGAGGCTTCGTCAAGATTGAATGGCCTCGCTTTTTAATCAAAATGATATAAAAAAATAAGCATGTTGTCAAACCATGATTTCTTCGGCGATGGTTTACATAAAGCTTGACAATTGATTGTTGGTTCGCTACATAAAAAGTAACGCTACAAATATTGTAACGAAAGCAGGAGGAAGTATGATAACACCGAAACCGGGTATACAGGTCAGGGGATCGAAAACCGGCCGTCCCATCATGGCGGTCCTGGATCTTCTAGGGCGGCGGTGGGCCTTGCGGATCCTATGGGAACTTCACCGGAACGGTCCCAACAGTTTCCGGGCGCTCCAAAAATTGTGCGGGGACATTTCGCCGACCGTTCTGAACTCCCGCCTGTCGGAACTGCGCGAAGCCGGCATCATTGCGCCTAACCAAGGTGAAGGGTATGCCATCACCGAAGAAGGGGTCGCCCTGGGCGAAATCATGGAGCATCTCAACGCCTGGGCGAAATGCTGGGCGGAACGTTCGGGATCCGACGCGACGCTTCCAGCGGAAAAACGGTCATCCAAAAAGTAAATCCAAAAAACCCGAAACCATAAGGAGCCCATCATGCCTCATCACGTTCATCATGTGCATCTGTTTGCATCGGACATCAACAAGAGTCTGGATTTTTATCAAACTTTTTTCGGCGGAGAGGTCATCCTCGACCTGGAGGTCGCCGGCGCCCGGAATGTCTTCATGAAAGTCGGCTCCGGCAGGATTCATTTTTACGATCAGTCCCCCAAAGTCGCGGGGTCGGGCAGTATTCACCATTTCGGCATTCAAACGAATGATGTGGAAATGGATTACCAGCGTCTGCAAACCGGCGGTGTCGCTTTCAACAAGCCGGTGGTGGATCTGGTATACATGAAATACATCATGGTGCCGGCGCCGGACGGGGTGCTGATCGAGCTCTTCGAAGTCAACAAAGAGCTGATTCCGGCGGAATATCACGACTATTTTTGTCTGTAGCCTGCACCTTCGAAATCCGTCCGGATTCGGGTCGACAACGGCATTCGGTTGGTTCCGATGCGACTTTTTTCTGTTGGTGAAACATCGCCGCAGTGATGGCGGCTCAAATCGATCTCGATGGTGGCTTATTGGTTGACAGAAAATCGAAAACCATATATTATTTTTCCAGAATTCTCCAAGCGTCCTGTCGGTCGCTGTCCAATGTTTCCAGTCAATAACTGAAGTTTCGCACTTAATATTTTGGTAAAAAATATTGATAATACATTGAAAATGTTTATAAAATGATTGAAAGGCGGTTCCAATTTTAGTATATTTGATTTGCGCAAATCATTAATAATACTGAAAAAAGGAACCGCC
>JBGSLR010000040.1:0-21007 GCA_041740615.1 Desulfobacterales bacterium | reverse complement strand
TTAAAAGAGACCTGTCGAAAAAAGAAGATCTCATCATTCAATGTGATCGTAGACGCGTTATCCGCCTATTTCAAAGAGCAACAGCCAGATTTGGCATGGATCGGATGAGTTTTACTAGTTCACCCGTCTGAATATGTACACTTTTTGGGCATCGCCGGTAGCTTTTCGATCGCTTCGCTGACTGTTCGTTTCGGCTCGGACGGGACGGAAGGAGTGGTCTTTTTCGGGGCCGCCGTTTTCTTTACCGGGGATTCGCTCTCTTTTTGGATGAAGCAGATGGCCCCTGCCTTCTGAAAGGCTTGCTGTATTTTTTTACAGGTGGCCAGATCGCTATTTTTTCGAATGACAACGCTTTTTCCTGAAAAAAGGGATGTCAGTGTAGCAGGGTTTTTATACATCCCGGACAGTGCGGTTTTGACTTCGTTGACGGAATGCCCGTCGGCGATTTCCCCTTTGAAGATAATTCGGTAGGTTTCTGTTTCCATGTCCGCTCCGCATTTGGTCGTTTTCCAAATGAATTCTTACAGTTCAGCCTGTTACTCCAGATCCGCATCGACCATATCCGATTCCGTGTCATCCGGGTAAAAAATGACCGCGGATGACGCAGCTTACACGAATATAGTTTTCCCTTTTCGGGGCGCCGGTCTTTCCCGCAACAACACATACGTTGCGCCCGCACCGCCGTCGTAGCGTCTGGCGCTAGTGAAGGCCAGCACCCATTTACGCCAGCAGCCGGTAGTCAGCCATTCCCGCACTTTTTCTTTCAAAACCGGCCCCCTGGGAGAAGAGAGGCCGCGGCCATGAACCACCAGCACGGCGCGTTTGCGGGTAGCGATGGATTGCGCCAAAAAAGCGTCCAGGGCCGCCTTGGCTTCGGCCACGCCGCAGCCGTGCAGGTCGATATGATCCTGGATGGAATAATCGCCGCGGTGCAATTTTTCGGCCACCATCGGATGGACCTGGTAGCCGATCCCCTCCTGATATTCCGGTGTGAGGGCGACGACAAAACCGTCACCGGTTTCCACCAGATCGTTCAGCTTCCGGAAGACTTCCGTATCCGGATCTTCATTCCGTCGTCCGGACTTGAAGCGCGGTGTCACGCTTCCCTGTCGATTTTGGCGCCGAAAGGGCGTGACATCCGCCATGGCTGCCAAAAAAATCCGCCGTTCCTGGTCCGGATCGCCGCCATTCGATTCCGGGGGCTTCGAAGCCGGTATTCGACGTGAATCGTCTTGTTTGGCGGGTCCGCAATGGTTGGGGTTGGCAAGGCCCAGTTCACCTTTCTTCACCAGCGCTCCAAGTGCTTCAAAGGATTTTAAACGGTCGGGCTTGCTGCTCGATTTCATCAGTCCCCCTGTAATCGGGATCTGAAAATTTCCCGTAGCATCTCTCCGTTTCGATATCGAAAATAATCCGATACAATCCGGTCGTGATCAAAGACAATCGGTCCGGGAAGCGTATCCTGACGGAAGATACCGGCCTCCTTGGCATCGTCATCCGCTTTGGGCGCGCCTTGGGCCTCGGCGATAAACACCACGCTCACCGTGTGGTGCCGGGGATCTCGAACCGGGTCCGAATAGGCATGGAATTGCTCCACAAGTCTGACTGATAGGGAGGTCTCTTCCCGGGCCTCCCGGCAAGCGGCCGCTTCCAGGGTTTCGCCGTAATCCACGAATCCACCCGGCAGGGCCCAACCATAAGGGGGATTCTTGCGTCGGATCAGGACGATGCCGTCGACGACCTCTATGATGATATCCACCGTGAGATACGGATTTTTCGGTAGCGTTGCCATCGGATGGTCTCATTCCCTGCAACCGCCCCACAGGTGCGCCTGACGATTGAAGACGGCAGTCCATCCCCCGGGCGGAATGGGTACAACTTTGTTGAAAGCTGATTTTATTCTGTAATAAAACACAATGACGCTGAAATCAAGACAACCCGGTGGAGTTTTTACAAAAAGGACTACAGGAACCGGTAGGTAACAAAGCCCATTATGGCGAAATTGTTATATAAATCTGCCACCTGATCGTATTGGGCCGCGGCGCTGAAATACCAGGCTTTTTCCACTTTTTTCAGATATTCCAGGCGACCGTTCGCACCGATCTTCGATACGGTCTCGGCGGAGTGTTCTTCGGAGAACTGATAGCAAGGTCCGGCGCGCAACGTTATCCGGTCGTTCCCTTCGAACAAATAGAGCAACTGAAGGTTCAGGGTGTTGTTGATGAAAATTCTCGGACTATAGTACCCGCCGGGATAAGGCGGGGCGTCGATGTCGGCAAATCCGCCGTGATCCTCGGCATAATGGGTGACGTCAAACAAATCCAGAATCGAAACCGTCAGAGCGCCCCAGGTCTTCACCGGTAAATCGCCTTGGGCGTCAATACCGTAATTGGCGTTGTTCCCAGCCGCATCGGCCTCGATGAATCCGGCATAGGGAACCACCTTGAGATGGAAGCGTTCGTTCCCATATTCAATCTCGCAGAAAGCCTTGTTTGCTCTGGCGGCCCCGATCTTTTTCCCGGTATCGGCATCGACACCGCCGCCGATGGCCAGGATGGAATCGTTCTTCCGCTCCCGCTTTATCCCTGCGGAAAGCAGTATATCCGATTGACGGAACGTATATTGGATCTGAAATTCACTGGCCCCTTCGGCATTGTCCATGGCATGATGGGTAAAGGAAGCGTCCAGATTTCGCTCCGTATCCAATCGATATTGCACATCCACCATGAAAAATTTGCCATGAAAGTCGTCGGATTCCCGCCAATATCGCTCGATGCCGACTTTCCCGCCGCAGGTCAGAAAAGGCGTTAGGTCCCCGCTTCCGCCTGCCGCCAACTGGTATCCGGACAACTCATAATGGTCATTCTTGCCGGTCTGATCGAAAAACTGAAAACCGGCCATGATTCTGGGCTCACGCCCTTTCATCAGGTCCTGTTCAAGGGAGCGCGCAGCAGTGCTTTGGGGTTGCACCAACAAAGCCTGGCGGGAATGATAGATGGCCATGTCATTGTCGCCTTTCCAGGCATAGGCATTGGCAAGACCCTGATGAGCGACGGCATTCTTCGGTTGTTGCTGCAGGATGCCCTGATATTGAGCGATGGACCGGTCCAGATTTTCCTTGCGGGACCCCAGGAGCCGGGCGTATTTCAGACGAATGTCGATTCTGCCCGGATGTCGTTGCACCAATTTCCCGTATTGTTCTCCGGCCTGGTCGTAGGTACCCTTTTCCGTGGCCAGTAGATCCGCATAGTTCAGTCTGGTTTCCAGGCGGTCCCGTTTTCGTAGCACGGTTTCAAACTGGCTCCTGGCGGTTGCGAAATGGTTTCCACTTTTGGCCAGGGATTTGGCGTATTCCTCCCGCAGGTCCAAGTCGCCCGGGTGCTGCGCGACAATTTTCCGGTATTGGGTAACCGCATCCTGCCGGTGGGAATCGTCTTTTGCATACAGGCGGGCCAACTGATGATTGATTTCCAGGTCTCCGGGATTCTTCCGGGCGGCTTTTTCATATTCGCGGATAGCAGCCTTCCCATAGCGTTCGTCCCAAATCAATAGCTTTCGATATTCGGAATTGAGGACCTTGTTCTCCGGCTTGGCGGCACCCAGTTTCTGGTATTCGGCAATCGCCTCATCGACGGTTTTTTTATCCGCCGCCAGCAGTTTGGCCAGTTTGTGGCGATTCCCCCGGTTTTCTTGGACCGAAAGTCCCATTCGATAATATTTTATGGCGTCTTTTTTCCGGTAGGCGTAGCGAGACCATTCAAGGAACCCGGCCTGTTTAAAGGCAATCTCGGCATCTTTGGGAAATCGTTCCAGATAGCGATCATACTGCTCGATGGCTTTGGTGGTCATCCCTTCGGATTCATAGGCCTTACCCAACAGACGCATACCTTCCTGATTGTCGGGGTTGATGGCAACGAGTTTTTCGAATGCCTCGATGGCGGCCTTATAATTCTTGATGCGCAGATTGGCCTTTCCCCGGGACATGTACCAGGTTTCCTTCAGTTCCCCTCCGGAAACCGGTCCGGCAACAACCAGCAGCGATATCAATAGAACGGATATGACTGCGAAAAAGCCGCGTGGGGAATATTTCCCTTGGAGGTTCATGATCTTTCTTTCAATTGAAATCCGATGCGAAACACAAACGGCAATAGTTTCTTGCAATAAACCGGTTCCACATCCATTGCGCGTGTTTCCGGCTCCGGCAATATCCATGGTTCATCGGCCTGGATGCCGGAATCGAAAACCAGAAAACACCTGCCGTTTGCGGACCGGTTCCGCAAAATGGCGGCACGCGTTTCCCGGCCGTTTGTCAGCCGCATGAAAGAAAGGCTTTTATACCGGACTTCCGAACGTTTCAAGATCAATGACGAAGAAAAGCAGGAAAAAATCCCCTTTATAAAATAAAACCCCATTACGATGTTGCTGGCAGTATGGCCGGCATGGGCGTTTTCCCAGGTCGCTGGAGCGGCGAAGGTGCGCAGCAGCAGCCGGTTGCGGTCCTTACGATCCTGAAATTCGAAAGAGAACCCGCATCGACTGCTCTTTCCCGTTTTCCGGTCAAGATAGACCCGTCTTGCCGGAATGCGAATCGGATCCGTTTCAAACAGGGACAGGGTCACCCATTGGGGAATCCGAAGTTCGGCTTGGGAGTGGAAACACAAACCGGAAAGGCTGATGTCGCTGGTTTTCCCCTTCAGTTCCAGGTCACCGGCCTCGAGGATGAACGGAATGGAGATGGCCAGCCGATCGGCGGCGCGTTGCTGGGGCCGCTCCCAGGCCACCAGAAGGGCGGCCAGCAAGATGATCAGGTTGTAAACGGCCCAGCCCAGATTGAAAAAATAGGCGTCCTTTTCAATATCGAAGTAATAGAACTCCGCAATCCCCTTGATGATGGCGACGGTGTTGATCAGCGCCATGATCAGGGTGATGCCCGCGGAGGCGTAATCGAATCGGCGTCTGTCCGAAACGATGCCTTTGGGAGTCACCTTGAAACCCAGGCTTTTGGGGAGCAACAGGTCGAATATGGACAAAAAAAGTGGGAAACAGATCGCTTTTTCATAAATGACGCCCCAGAACAACCGGGGCCATTTCCGGAGGAGTGCGCTGGACAATAGAGGCAAACAGATCAGATACGGCAGCATATAGGCCATCAGAACGGAGACATCCGCGAAAATGGGGTGAAGATGAAACAATAGATAATACAAGGGGGTGATCCAGAAGATGACCCGTACGATGGGGAAGAAAAAATAATACAGCGACGCGAAATATCCAAGCCGTTGCCGGAGCCCCAGGCCTTTCTGGAACAAGGGATTGTCGCGAAAAAAGATCTGCAGGCAGCCCTGCATCCAGCGGCGTCGCTGAACGATGTAGGATGAATAGTTTTCCGCCGTGAGACCCACGGCAAGGTCCTTGTCCACAAAGGCCGATTCGTAACCGCAGGCGTGCAGATGCTGACTGCTGTGGATGTCTTCCGTGATGCTCATCAACTTGAAACCGCCGATGCGTTCCAACGCCGCCCTTCGAAACACGGCGCCGCTGCCCACAAAAAAAGCGCCCTTCCAGCCGTCCCGCCCGCCTTGAATGCCATGGTTGAACATGTCCTGTTCATTGGGGATCTTGTCCACGCATTGAAACGCACGCTGAAAAATATCGGGATTGTAGAAATGATGCGGGGTCTGAACGACGCCGAGTTTGGGGTTTTGGAAATACGGCACGGTTTCATCCAGAAAAGAGGCCACCGGAATGTGATCGGTATCGAACACCACGATCAGCTCACCGTGGGTCATGGAAAGGGCGTTGTTCAGGTTACCGGCCTTGGCGTACTTCTTGGGCCCCTTGATATATCGGGCGCCGTATTGACAGGTCGTTTCCGCCACCGCATCCCGGTGGCTGTCGTCCAGAACGTATACGGTTTTGTTCCGGTAGTTCATCGAGCAGGCGGCCATCAGGGTTTTCTCGAGGATGTCCAGACTCTCGGAATAAATCGGGATGTAAATATCCACCGATGGGGAAAAAGACTCCGAACCAGGGGGAACTGTCCGTTTCCGGGGTTGCAGGCCGACCTGCAACAGCAGCAGCATCACCGTTGACAGACAATAGAATTCGGCCGCCAACAGGGAAATACTGATGAACGGCCCGAGGGATTCCAAGAAATTGAGCGAATCCGTCACCCGCCAATAGAGATAGCGAATGCACAAGGCGAAGCCGAAGACCAGAAAACCGGCTTTGAAAACAACATGCCCGTAGAGTTTTTCAAAGCGCGACAGCAGAAACAGGACCAGACAAGCGACGGCCAGGCGCAACGGGAAATGGGCGTAAAAGCCGCGGAAATCGAAGGGTCTCAGGAAGTCGAAGAAGTTTGTCAAATCGCGCGCCATTTTGGACACCAAGGCGCGATCGAACCAGAGCCAGTTGTGCAGGTAGTAAGGGGTATCTTTCCCGGCCACGGCATTCCGCCATAACGTCTTCAACTTGTTCTCCTGGAGTTGCCGGGCGAACTCCGGATCATGGACCGCGGCAAGGGAATGGACCGTGGCATACAGCGGCAGGGCTTCGAATTTGGATTTCGGCGCGCCGTCGATGGTATAGCGATCATAAAAGCGTTGCTGCGTCCCCCATTGGGACCGCCAGAAGGCCAGCATGCCGTCCAGCAGCTCCTTTTTGCCGCGACCATGCCATTCTTCATCCAGTGCGACCCGCCAATAAATGGGAAAGGCGTCATAACTGAAATCGGCCGGGCGACGATTTCCCGGTCGCGTCAACGTCGGTTTCCCGTTTTTTCGATCGATGTACACGATTTCAGGAGGCAAGGGACTTTTTTCTGTCAGGAATATCCATTCCAGGATTCCATAGGAGGAACGGACCAACTCCTTCCAGGGATGTCGATCGTCCACCTCGGAAAACAATTCGTAGGCATACGGCGCCAGATAGGCGGTATGAACGGTCGGATATGCCTCCTTCACCGCCCAGTTCCCGGCGGTGAGATAATAGTTGTCCTGGATTCGAACGACCTCGTTTTCCCAAATGTCCCGAATGATCGACAAGGCGTCTTCCCGGTATTCCCCCATGGAAAATCGATCAGCGGCCAGCAGCAGGGCCAGGGCGATATCCGTGTCCGCATCCGACGCCGAATTGCGATCCTGCTTCCATTTCCAGGCAGCCAAACGATCCCCGCGGATCATCAGATTGTTCCGCGTCCACTGGTAAACCTGCTGGAAGGCCGGATGATCGTTGGCCCAGACCGCTCGCAGCATGGCGTACCCCTGCCCCTCGGAGGTCGTGATGTTTTTTTCATCGAGACTGATGACTCGGCCATCCTGAATATAGGTGTATTTATAGAAACTCCACAATTCATGAAGACTGTTCACGAAGGAAGGCGAACTCCCGTATGATTCGGCCGGCAATGGAATCGGTGACAGGAGAAAACAGCAGACGGCCAGCAGGATGCCCCCCGCGGCGGCGACATATGGGTAGATCGTTCTTTTCATGGGGTACGGATAGTATTCTCGATTCAAAAAAAATGACCTTGCAGGCCATTTCAACAAACGGATTTCGGTTTAATACCGCGGCGGAGCCAAAATGTAATCCGGAGGCATACTGAAGTATTCCAAGGATGTAAATTTGGGCTCCAGCAAAGATATTGGGCCAAAAGACTTTTTTGAGATGGCTTGTATAAATCAGCGCTTCCCCCCTGTCAATTACATTTGGGATCTCAATGGATTTCATGGCGTTCATTCGAGGGTATCGCCAGCATGTTCGACAACAGGCTTCATGGAAATCCACTGCCGTGGATTCACGAACGCCGATTGTTCCATCCTTCTTGATACAATGGGCGAATGGGAAATCGACCCGAGGGAGCGGTCAACGGAGTATCGGTGCGACAGCTGGATGTATCGAGAGCCAGCAGGCGGCCGCGGCAGGACGGCTTTTCCTGTGAAGGAGGAAGACCCGACAGCGATTTTTCTCTTTTTCAACAGATCTTCTGATCTTCCAGCACATCCGGGTCGCCTTCTGGCAACCCCTTGACGATCAACACGCTGGCCGTTGCATACGCCAGAATTTGCGTGGACATGCTCCCCGCAAGTCGACGGTAGAGATCATGGCGCAGGCTGGCGCCGACGACAATGACCGCATCCTCGCCGGCCGCCGACGCAATGATCTGGGCCGGCCGCCCTCCCTGAAGGCGAAGAATGTTGATCTGCTTGCCGCAGACAGTCAACCATCGTTCAGCCTCATGTATGCAGTGGTCGGCAATTTGAGCGGCTGCCGCGTCACTGCCGGGTGTTTGGACCCAGATCAGTTCCAGTGGCTTTGAAATTACCGGCAACATCCGCTTGAGCATCGGGAATTGTCGTTTGGCTGCCGGCGATCCATCGGCGCAAACCACAAAGCGGCTCTGCGCTTGCCCGCCTCTGACAAAGAGCAGTGAGGCATGCACGTCGTTCACCAGTTTGCGGGTTGTATCGCCCAGCATCATTTTGCGGAGCGAACTGCGCTGGGGCGGTGCGACGATCAACAGGTCGTAATGATGGAGGTCGATTTCATGGTTCAACACATCCACCAAATGACCGAAGCAAACGTAGAAGGGAACCCGTTTCCCGGTTTTGGCCCGGCAGGCGAGCATATACCCCTTGGACAATTCCTGCAGTTGCACAGGGCCTTGTTGTTCGAACAGCCCTTCGGCCGAGAGGACATCCAGGGACTGGGCCATGATTTGAAGACCCGGCGGTAACTGGTCACGGTCGGCCAAATCCACATCTTCTCCGAATGGCGGATACGGCTCGAAGGTCGACGTTCCGGACCGTATGGTGATGACTGCCATGTCGATATCCATCTGGCGCGCCAATCCGGCGCCGAATTGGAGCGCCTTCCTGGATGAAGGGCGACCGTCGCTATATATCAGAAGTCTCAGGGGCGGTGTTTTTTTCGTTTCAACGGTCGTCATGTGAATCGTCGGTCCCTTCTTGTTGAGGAGTGTTCGATTCGGAATCGAAACCAGGCAGGCGGCAAACACGGGGATGGACGCCCCGGCCTAAGGTTTCCCAATTGCCTTTCGATAGGTCTTCACATTCTCGAAATACCGCCACATCACAGGCCGCACAGATCACAGGACAAAAAGACTCGCGCATGGCCAGGCGAATGGCCTTGTCGGTGGTGGTGCGGACGTGGGTATGACCGATTTCCTTGAGCAAACCGGAATTATTCAACACATCGAACACGCGGTGGTTGACACCGGCGAAATAAAGTCCGCCGCCGCGCCGGCGGATATCTTCCAGGAGGAGTTCCAAAATATGAATGCCGCTGGCATCGATGGTGTTGACGTGGTGCATGCGGATGAGCAGGTTGGCCACATCGGGGTGATGACGCATGCGGCGCTGTAAATCTTCCAGCACAAAGGCGGTGGAACCGAAGAACAGCGACCCTTCGATCTGGATGATATCCATCTGGCAACAGGTACGCCCCTCGGCAAACCCGATCATTTTACCGGTTCGCAGATCCGGTACAACGGAATAGATCCGGGGGTGGGATGTTTTGGCCAAATGCAGACCGATGGAGAGCAGCACGCCCACGTAAATCGAAAATTCGATATTCAGAAACACCGTGACCAGGAAAGTGACGATCATAACGGCGGCATCCGCCCGGGTGGCGCGCAGGGCCCTCAGGATATCGTCCACCCGGATCAGCTGATAGGCCACCACGATCAGCACGCCGGCCAGCGCGGCTAAAGGCAATTTGGCGGCCATCGGACCGACCAGAAGAATGGCAAGGGTTACGGCCAAACCGGACACGACCCCGCTCATGGGGGTTTTGGCACCCGAACGGAAATTGAGCGCCGAACGCGTAAACGAGCCGCTGCAGGGATAGCCGCTGAAAAAAGCGGCTCCGATATTGGCCAGCCCTTGACCGATGAACTCACGATTGACATTCAGACGCTGGCGGGACTGGTCGGCAATTGTCTGGGAAATGGAAATGGCCTCCATCAATCCCAGAATGGCAATAGCGAGGGCCGCCGGCGCCAGCTGGCCCACCTGTTCGAAGTTCGACCAACCGGGCAGGGTAAAGGGCGGCAGGCTGCGGGGAATGGCGCCCACCACGCGCAGCGACCCTTTCTCCAGGTCCAGCACCGCCACCAGCCCTCCTGCCAATACCATGGCCACCAGGGTTCCCGGAGATTTGGGCCACTTGATGCGGAAGACAATCAAGATGCCGATGGTCAGCAGGCCCAACAAAAATGTAGGGAAATGAAGCTTGTGCAACTGGCCGAACAATTCAAACAGCGTTGGGACAATACCACTGTCATTGGAAACCGGAATACCCAGAAGAGAAGGCAATTGCTTAAAGGCGATGAGTACCGCCGCGCCGGCGGTAAAGCCGAGCAAAACCGAATGGGAAACGAAATTGAGCAGCACGCCCAGGCGCGCCGCCCCCATCCCCAACCGGATCAACCCCGCCATGAGCGCCAGTAAAGCAGCCAGCGCGAGATAAGCGGCGCTGCCGGGTTGGGCCATGGTGTTCAACGCACTGAAAACCAGCAACGAGGCCGTCGTCGTCGGGCCTGTGATCAATTGGGCCGAACTGCCCCATAAACAGCCGACAATGGTGGGGATGATGGACGCATACAAGCCATACTGCACCGGCAGCCCGGCAATGATGGCATAGGCCATGGATTGCGGGAGCGCAACCACCGCTACCGTCAAACCGGCGAACAAATCCGCTTTAAAGTAGCGCCGGTTGTAATGGCGGAGCCATTGGACAAACGGTACAATTTCATCGATCTGCACATGCACGTGAATTCTCCCTCTGTCAGGGGAATCGGTGACGGCCGGGTCAGACGGTGTCGCCCTTACGCATCGTCAAAGATATTGGGGAACTCTTGAACACTTGCCGGACCATGCTTCGTAGCTTTTTATGTCCTATCCGTTTTCCGGGCGTAGCAGGCGGTTTTTGCCTTTTCGAACTTGAGAAGGAATTTCCTCATCTGGCATCGATGGGCGATATTTTGCTCCCAAATATAGCTCTCTATATAGCCTATGTTATTTATTTTCAAGATATTATATTGCTGCGACCCCATCCCGATCGCATATTGCAGACATGGCTTCCGCTTCGCGTCAAAGGCCACCAAACAGATAAACCCTCTCTCCCGTCAAAATGCACGTACTGCGGAAACCGATATCGTCCCGAAGGTAGCCGACCGAAATATCCCCTTCTACGTTGTTTCTATTTTCAATCGCTCCAGCGTTTCCCGGGTCGGGATGCCATTGGAATCGAAACCTCTCAAGTCATAATAATGATCCAACATCTTTTCCAACGGGACCGTTCTTCGTTTTGGATCGTTTTTTCGGCCTTCCTTCAATAGTCGAGCCGGTAAGGTATCATCTTTTTTGGCAATACCCTCACGGGTGTTCATAAGTCGTTCCAACACGTGAATACGATCGCCGGCCTTTAAAAATGCGCCGTTCGAAATGCTGATGCCGGTGGTGGTTGACCATAGTTGTTTGTATATACTAAAATTAACCAATTTGGTTGCCACTTGCGGCAAATGCTGCATAACCATACCAAGCAACAAATCAGGCGTCATTTTTGTAAGGGGATCTTCCATCGTGTATGCGAATTGGGTAAAAAGGCAGGTTCCCATTGAATTAATACAATTGTTCAGGCTTTCAAAAAAGATCGTCATCTCCGGCTTCGCTTTGGCTGCGTAAGGATCCATCAGACCAAAAAAGACCTCCAAGGCCACGACATAAGAAGAAAGATGACAGCCACCCCGGTTGGCTACCGCGTACGCCAATCCCAAACCCACAGAGCCTCGGGGGTCATATGCGGGCAACTCCAGCCCCTTTACATGGATGGCAAAGTCTTCACCGCCATATTTTTGGGACAGGGCCCGTGATCCCAAACCCATTTCTTTCCCGAAACCTTTTGCGTATGCAATGTCATGAAGGGCTTCGGAAATACCCTCCGCGGAGCCAAAGGTCAAATCGCTGTCCACCATGCCTTTTTGAGTCGCTTCCATGACCCACGCCAGCGTGCCTCCGGCAGATATGGTATCCATGCCCAATTTCCCGCACAGGTTATTCCATTCGACAATCTTTTCGCGATCGAAAATACCCAGATTGGATCCCATCAATACGATACTTTCATATTCTGGTATCTTGGCGGTTTTCCCGTTAAAAGTCCCTTTATGACCGCATCGAATGGCGCACGTTTTACACGAACTGTCGCTTGCCTCATGCGCTGCCGCAAAGGTTTCACCGGCAATATCAACAGCCCGGCGATCGGAACCGATGGTGAAATTATTGATTGGCAATATGCCGGCGGCATTGCTCAAATTGATGGTGTACGGCGTACCGAAATTGCGATAGGAACCAGCGGTAACATCATTTCTATTAATATAGGCCAGCGCTTTTTTCCGCACGCTTTTAAACGTATAAGGCCGCACGGGTTCAATCTTGTACTTTCCGCCCTCGACAACAATCGCTTTCAGCATTTTTGATCCCATGACGGCACCCATGCCGCCACGGCCAAGATAACGCTTACCGGACACAATATTCGCAAATCGTACCAGGTTTTCCCCCGCAGGACCAATAGCCAGGGCAGCATGATTTTTCTTGTTTCCGACAACTTCATCCTGAACAGCCTGCGCATCCATGCCCCACAGCCCACCGGCATCTTCAAACGATACGCCGTTATGATTGATATGCAAAAAAATCGGTTTTTTGGCCTTCCCACGGATCAGAATCCCATCCCAACCCGCCGTTTTTAATTGACCGCCAAAAGGGCCGCCACAATTCGCCGATGCCATAATACCCGTAAGTGGTGATTTGGTCACCGCCGAGAATCGTGCTGTACATGGCGCCCCCGTGCTTTCAAGCACGCCAGGCATGACGGCCAACATATTTTCAGCGCCCAAAGGATCAATGCCGGGTTTCAATCGATCGAACAGAAGTTTTAAACCCAGCCCCTTGCCGCCGAGATATAATTTTCGTTCTGCATTCGAAACAGTATAGGTCGTATATTTCTTAGAAGTAAGATTGATCTCCAACACCTTGTTGCTGGTCCCTTTAATAACGTCCATTCATGAATCCTTTGGTTACGAAATTGAAAAAATACAACCATTTTACCCGCCACTCATCGGTTTAAAGCATGAAACCACATCACCGAATTGGAGCCGATACCACTTGGGAGATCGCCTTTCATTGATAAAATAAAAACGGCTACCCCGATAGAAACATATATGGCCTATGTTTTTTATTTTCAAGTCATTCGTTTGGTGCGACTCCATTCGCCCAGACCGCTCGAATCATGCCATCCCCCTGCGGTAACGACATATGGGAACTTATTTCTTCTCATGGGTACGGGTGTCATTCTCGATTCAAAAAAGACGACCTCTATAAATCAGTGCCTCTTCCCTGTCAAATTCAATCAAGATGTAGCCGATTTCCTGGGCCTCAAAAAAATAAAAACACCGATCATCAATATTTCGATGACATATTGCGACTGACTGCCGAGATCGATGGGATCAAGGAGAAAAGGAAGGCGGTTTTCAACCTGACGATTGACCGCCTGGATGTGTGAAGAGGATACCAACCAGAGAGCCGGGGAATAGTTCTTTTGGTTTACATGCTTTTTTATCACCACAAGAACGCAACGCCGCGCTTGCCCAAGATGTAGTCATTAAATATTGCGGAAGCCGGTTTGTCTGCCATGCCAAGACACACATGGAGTGGCAACAAATGCTCTTCGCGGGGGTGGCAGTAGCGCGCCGAAGGGGCTTTTTGCCAGTCGATCAGAAGCCGCTCTCGCTCAGGCTGGGATATGGGTCCGGCGCATACCTCAATCAGCCAATTCTGGAAGGCGTCATTGGCTGGGTCCGGCGGACTCGTTCCGTGCCAAGAAAAGGCTCTCATATTGTGGAATGAAAACCCGGACCCAATCACGAGGATATTCTCATGCATCAACTCCCGCAACGCTTTGCCAAGGGCGATATGTGACGTCGGATCAAGACCGTGCAATAGAGAAAGTTGCAGTGAGGGGATATCGGCTTGCGGATACATCAGTTTCAGTGGAATGAACAAGCCATGGTCAAACCCGCGTTGAGGATCGATACGGGCTGACATATTATTTTTCATCAGTAAGCTGGCTATCCGATTCGCAAGCTCCGGACTTCCAGGGGCTGGATACGTAATTTCATACGCTTCATCCGGAAAACCATGATAATCGTAAAGCATGGGCGGTTTATAAGCGCCTAACAGGGTTGCCATGCGTTCTTCCCAATGGGCACTGATGACGAGGATCGCATCTGGTTTCCTCAGCCGAGATGGAAGCTGCTGCATAAAATTGACCATCGCTTTGTGGCTTGGGTCTCCGAGGATCGGCAAGGGACCGCCGCCGTGGGAGAAATAGACGATCTGGGCTTGATTTCGAGGTGTATCCATATTCCGCATTACACCCTCAACTATTCGGAATTATTGTTCTACAGCTTCCTCGACATAACATCTTACTGGTCGCTTGTGCCAATATTTAAAACATTGATTACAGGAAATACACATGGCTTTTTCCATGCTGCCGTCTTTCCATCTTCTGATTAATTCCGGCTCGCGGATGAAAGGTCTGGACATGGAGACAAAATCACATATCCCATCTTTGATTAATTTTTCCATGACGCTGAGACTGCGGATGCCGCCAACAAGAATAACCGGAATCGATACAATTTTTTTCAATGCGTTTGCGTAAGATTGAAAATAGGCTTCCTGGTCTTCCCTGCTAATTCCTTTGACCGCGATATGTTTTCCCGCGTTTGCTTGGGTACCGCCGCTGACCTCGATACAATCGATACCGGACTCTACAATAATTGTAGCGATGTTAAGAGCTTCTTTTTTGTCCAGGCCCCCTTCCATGAAATCGTCAAAGTTCATTTTAATCATAATCGGATATTCAGGACCGACAAGCTCCCTTGCCCTTTTCACGATTTCCACGATAAAACGGGCGCGGTTTTCGGTATTTCCACCGTATCTATCCGTACGAATATTGGCATATGGAGATATAAAATTACTCAACAAATATCCATGACTGGCGTGTAATTGGACGGCATCAAAACCAGATTCCTTAACACGACGGCAGGATTGTGCGAAAACTTCCACCATATCGTTTATTTCGCTGATCGTCATTTCACGGGGGACAATATTCCTTCCTTCTATCGGCACAGGTGAAGGAGCGATTGGAGTTGAACCTCTCAGATTTGGATCTTCCTGACGTCCGGGATGTACGATCTGCATCGCAATTTTTGCGCCCAATCCATGGACCCTGTTGGTAATCTTTTTCCATTCTTCGATATATCTGTCTTCATCTATGGCCAATGGAAACGGAAGGCCTTCTATATTTGGTAAATTTTTATAGGCCTCAACCATTGCAGCACCTGTGATGATCAAACCGGTTTCGCTTTTGGCGAGTTTTTCATAAAGCGCCTGAAGCAATAAAGTGGGTTGGCCATCAAACGTTGCAAGACCTTCATGGGTTGCAGATCGGACGAATCTGTTTTTCAATTGCATGCTCTTCATCTTCACTGGTTCAAAAAGTATTGAATCCATTTGGTCTCCTTTGAGTTATTGTAAACGGTGATAAAATAGTCACTTTTCTATAATTTTTCAAGCGGTTATTTAGGTACGGCAATACATCCAACCGATTTTGGTGGTACATCAAACGCCCGTTGAAGAGCAACGCAAGCAATTGCTGGAAATATTCCTTGATCATAAGAACGGATGTAAACAACAGGATGATGTTACGGTAATCGGCTTTCAGCCTATGATGTTGAAATGACCGATTACCATTGAGGAATGGAACAATGACGATGCAAAACACACAGGGAGATCCTACCAACGCATCGTTTCGAAATGCTTCGAGAAGATTTCATACCCCATTTCGATTTCACTATCGGTTATCGCTTCTGCTTCTCCTCGTTTTTTTCGTGTCAATATTATTTTTCTTCTGGGATAAGTAATAGAACGGCAGGTTTTCCGGCCTCAAGCTTCTCAGCGCTTACAACCCTTTTGTCCTCGTCATAGCACACCCGTAATCTGATTTTGTCTTTTCCGATCGCTGCTTCTGCCGGGTTTGTCACGGTTTCACTTATGCCAAGCGTCCCGATTGCCAGAACGCCGTAACCAACTGCTCGCAGATATTTATAGCCTCCAGAACCTTCTACAAAACAGAATAAATCACATCGGTCGCTTTCAGTTGCTGGCAGAGGAGCGCCAAGTTCGGCAACAACCAAATCACGTTCGGTACCATTCCTAAGAACGTTAAAGTCCTTAGGGGCTTCTTCGTTTAAGGCCCTGTTTGTAGCGCATCCGTTTACGAAAAACACTAAAAGGATACAACATACAATGAAGATATTTCTGTTGAGTATGTTCATAAGATTCCCCCCGGTTTCGATTATTCAATCAAAAAACATGCTTTAATATTTTTGCATATTAATGATGTTATTTGGCATCCCTAACCGGTAAGACCCGTGAATATGATTTCCTGACCTTCAATACCCATTGGGTTTTATCTTTTAAAAAATCGTAATTTGCCGCAACATTTCCATCGTTATCACTTAGCCAGAAACAACAGGCGGATAAATTAAAAAGCGAAGCGACCTGGAATGAACCGAATACGCTCGCGCTTTCAAGATTCTCTAACTCTTTTACAGTAGGCATCCGCCAGTCGGTATAGCCACCTATATTACAAGTTCTGCAGAATTGTTCAGCTGCATGCCAATCAATATCCGCGCCGTTGTCAACAGCTGCCCACATAAGACCTGCTTCCAAGTCATGCACCGTCCTATCCCCCAGCAAAAAACGATCACGAACCGTTACCTGGCCTGACGACGGATCGATTTTTTTGTCTTGGGGATTAATGGCAAATTCGGCTATTTCTGAAAAGGCGGATTCAATTGAGGAAAAAGGGTTATCCTCCTCCATTTTCCCGACAGTTACCGGCTTATGCTCTGTCTGATCAGCCTTCGGCGTATCGGTAGCTTTGCCGACTCTTTTATGTTCGACAGGCAACTCTTGATTTTGTAATCTTGCAAACTTAAGTTTGGCATGTTTTATAAATTTTCCTTTCGGATATGTATCAATGAAGAGTTGAATTTCAGAGCGATCGCTGGAGTCCTTGATCAGCTGCCACATTTCTTCTTCTGGGCTTAGTTTATAGGATGTTGTCGCAGCTTTATGTTGAGGCTTCTTGTTTTCCGGTTCTATTCCGGAAAAATAAAAATTACCGGTCAATGAAGAAACTTCGAAAGGGGTTTGCCGGTTATTTGTATCTGCCTGCACACCTGCTCGGACCCTGCGCATCATTTGACCGACTTCCAAATTTGGGACGCTGATTTGCTTCAAAAGGTGTTTGGTGAATATTCCATTTCTTCCGTCCCCATCAGCGGCGACACTGCCTGGTGCAGTTGCGAAAGAAATCAGCGAACCTTTTGGGGCATCCATGGGGGCAAGCCCCATCTGAACAGAGCGGAAACTTCTGGCAAAGGGATTATTTCGACAGGCATCGAGGAAAACCATATTCAATTCATTACCGGCAACATGCATCTTGGTAAGAACAGTATTGACATTTATTGCTTCATATTGAACATCTTCTTCCATTTCAATTTGCGAACCAATCGGAATTAAATAATTGTAACCATTTACTTGCATGCCATGACCGGCAAAGTAGAAAAGGCCTACTTCACTGCCTTTTAACCTGTTGCCAAACATGCTGATCGCTTTCCCCATTTCCTTTCTGGTAGCATTCATTATGAGTATGACAATAAATTTTTTTTTCTGAAGGAGTTTGGCAATATCACGGGCATCATTCACCGGATTTTTCAAAGTAGCACCCTTGTAATTACTATTACCGATTACCAAGGCATAGCGGGGTTTTTCGGACTGACTGCGACCGGACTTTGGAACCAAGTCAACACCTCTCTGCGCTTGACTGCTCAGAGAAAAGCAGAAGATCAGTGCCGAACTCCAAAAGAGAATTTTTTTGAACATAATTTTATTGGTTCGATTTGACGCTATTTTTATATACTTGGTTTATATCGATCATTTATCAACAGTTCTGCTCTTTCGTCAAGACTAAATATCTGAATTGACGACATCATACGGCTACCTGAACAGAAATGCCTTCCGTGGGTAGCTTGAATGTTCCCCCTTGAGATTGGGATTTATGCAGGACAATCTCCAAAACTGCGATGAGCCGTTTCCATCCGACATTGGTAGGCCAGGAACATATATCGCATAAAAACAAATCTGGTGTGGGCGATTAGAGCATCAAAATCTCGACATTGAATCTCTTTAGCCAATTTCAGATGTTGTTTGACCATCTTGAAAAAAACTTCAATGTCCCAGCGTTTGCCGCAAATGCGGATGATATCCTCATCCGCCAGGTCCGTATTGGTTGATAGCAGCGCCAGTCAATCTTTTTTGCGCCTATCGCGGATAAAAACCAATTTCGCGGCAACTGTACCCTTGAGCAGGACATTGGTGCTGGCCAAGATATTGGCCCGCCCTCTGCGCTTTTTCAATCTGCGATAGATGGCCATCAGGTCCATTTTTTCCCCAGCGCAGGTGTAAAAAATCTTTGGCGATTTTTTCACCATACCGATGATACCGATGTATTGAGCCAAATCAATGACCGTTGATGGCATAGTAAACCAACTATCCATGAGCAGGTACCGCGGGGGGTTTTGGGGTCGGGCCACCAGAACCATTCGACTTTACGTCAAAAAGCTTAAATTAACACCCAGCGTATTCTCTTAAACGCCCATTGGGGGGTCAAAATGGATGGTTTTAAAGAATCCAAAAAGAAAATATCCCCCTTACAGGTCTTTGAAGCGCTCTTTTTACCCCGAAATGGACTGTCTAAACGATATTTAAGGCGACATTTTTAGCCCTTTTCATATAGTTTCTTTTTGGTACCGTGGCCCGACCCAAATCGCTCCGTGGCCCAAACCAAACCGTGCACAGTTGTTAGGTGGCCGCTACCATGCCAAGCGCTCACCCTTGTGAATCAGATGGCCGTGAGGAAATTGTTCACGGGCGATGGTCACGAGATCGACTACGGTTTGCGCACCCTCGTCGACCTCCATCGGTGCTGCTTGGCTCCCGAGATCTGTCTTGACCCACCCTGGATGGGCAGCGGCGACCGCGATCCCCTTGCCCGCCAGTGTCTTCGATTGAATCAGCGTTAACATATTGAGCCCGGCTTTCGAGGTGGAGTATCCTACGCTCATGAAGCCGGCCATCTGTTCCCACATGCTCTCCGCGACGCCCATCGAGCCGAGCATCGACGACTGATTGATTACCCGCGCATCGCTACTTCGCGAGAGAAGCGGCACGAGGGCCTCGGTGATCGCGAACGGGGCGATGAGGTTGACCTCTAGGGTACGACGGACCTTGTCGGAGTCGGTCGGCTTTCCGTCCCACTCGAGGGCAATACCGGCGTTGTTCACGAGCACGTCGAGCCTACCGAAAGTCTTTTCAAGATAGTTCACAAGGCCGGCAATATCGTCAGGATTGGTGACCTCGAGACGAACAGTATAGGCATCGCAACCTGCAGCCACCAGTTCATTCACAACCGCTTCTCCGGCCTGCTCGTTCCGCGACGCGAGAACCACCGTGTATCCGAGCCCACCAAGCTGCCGCCCGATCTCCTTGCCCAAGCCCTTGTTCGCCCCTGTAATGAGCACTACCCTATCGTTTTTTGTCGCCATAGTTTTTTTCTCCTTTCTCATCAGGGGTATTTTGGATGAAAAGCCGATATAAACGCCTGATTGGCCTTTGGGATCGGGCCACCAGAATCACATGACTTTATAATAATAAAGATGCAATATTGCATCCTACAAATACTTTTAATCATTACATTTTTGAGCCAAATGGATGGTTTTAAAGAATCCAAAAAGAAAATACCCCCTTACAGATCTTTGAAGCACTCTTTTTACCCCGAAATGGACTGTCTAAGCGATATTTAAGGCCACATTTTTAGCCCTTTTCATATAATTTCTGTTTGTTACCGCGGCCCGACCCAAACCGCGTACCCAAACCGCGTAAACAGTATCTCCGAATTCGGGGTCGGGCCACCGCAACCAATAGTTAAATTTAGCAAGTTTCGAAATAAATGCCACTAATTTTGTCTTAGAGGCCCTATTTTATATCCCAAATGGTGGCTTTAACGATTTTCTAATGGATAGCCGCCAGCCATAGATTTGGAAAGGACGGGGAAAAACTCGTTATTTTGCTTGGCGGCGGATCAAAGAAAAGGCAGAGCACGGATATTTCGACGGCTTTGGCACATTGGATGAACTATAAAAAGCGTAAACGATAAGGATGGGAACGTGACACTTACAAGAGCATTCAGAACAACCTTGTTTGAACGCGCCCAAGGGGACGCAGAATTTAGGCAAGCCATGCTGAGAGAAGGTGTTGATACCTTGCTTTCCGGAGATTTGTCAACAGGCAAGGCAATTTTGAGGGATTACATCAACGCCGCCGTAGGTTTTAACCAACTGGCCGAGATAACCCATATTCACGCAAAGAGCCTTATGCGGATGTTCGGCCCCAAAGGGAACCCCCGCGCGGACAAGCTTTTTCAGATCATTCAACACCTTCAAGCCCGCGAAGGCATTCACCTAACGACGGCAACGCTTTCCTAAAGTCTGGCAAGGAAGGCGCAAACTGCTGATTTGCAATTAATTTGGGCTTTTCCTTGTACGATCACGACGCTTGCTATATGTTTCGCGTTTTCGTTTTATATCCTTTATACAACCCAAAAACGAGGAGCGCGAACAATGGAGGCAGTGGAAGTCTTGGCATTGATGGGCGGGCATGTGGACTAGGAGTTGCTGGCTCGGAACGAATATCTGGCGGCCGAGAATGAAATCCTGAAATCAAAGTTCGAAAAACAGATTCGCTTGAGCGACCCGGAAAGAATCCGGCTGGCAAAAATCGGCAACCGCATCGGCCTGAAAGCCTTG
>JBGSLR010000039.1:0-10955 GCA_041740615.1 Desulfobacterales bacterium | reverse complement strand
ATCTTCTTCCATTCAAAGGTCTTGGACAGCATAAAATGAAAATGGGAACCTGATTTTGAATTTAGCAATTTAAAATAGCTAAACGGCTGAATTTTCAAAGAGCGATTCTTAATTTCTGTTTATTTTGGACAGCAGTGATTCTCAAAAAGGAAATAATGACAAAAAAATAAAGGAGTTGGAACTGAGGCTAAAGATGGATGCCCCACCTTCAGAAGTCGAATCACATGACAGACAGGTAAACGAGCTGAATAGAAAAAATGAGGCAATAGATCGTGAACTCGATAACCTCGAAGCAAGCTTGAAAGACATAGACAGTTGTGAGACGATTATCGAACGGAGTGAACGCAACGATCTAATGGCTTATGAAATAGACGCGGCGCTTCAAGTCCTTGGCCCGAATGCACAACCGAAAAAAGTGATGGGAGAACTAAAAAAAAATATCGGCGATGAAAACAGCTGCATTGTATCGCTTGACCCCAAAACACATGGTGTTGTCTGGATAGATAACGCTGGGGCCGAAAAGGTTCTTGACCTAAAAAAATTACAGCAACGACTTTCCAAAAAAAGGAAAAAACACTCTCCTAACTCTTCTTTAAGAATCTATAAGACTCTTTAGCTCCACAACCATTTGTAAAAAATCGATTTAAATTATCTTCCGACTCAAACGGACCATAAAGGTCGATAATTAACTTTTGAGTCAGGAGATACGCATGAAAAACAAAAACGAGTCAGCCTCACAAGAAAATCACCCCCGGCAGTATCACCCCGATGCGCTTTTAAGACTATCGGAAGTTCTTGAACTCATCTCCATCTCTAAATCAAGCTGGTATGCTGGCCTCAAATCCGGACGGTTTCCGAAGCCTATGGAGGTTGGACCGCGAACAAAACGATACAGGCACCGAGACATCAAAGCGATCTGTGACGAGGGGGTGGCAAATGGATAAGGAGACGTTGATGGTCATAAACGAAACCCCCGACCGGCGGCCACCGGAAGGGGGTTGGCAGATGGAAAATATTTTACTTAATGAGAACCTTACCCATAAAGAAACGGTCAGTCAACAACGAAATGTCGATGTAAAAACCGCAATTAAGGAATCGGTCGAGCAGCGCGTTACCGATGAATTGCCAGATCCGAAACCATTGCCGAAGGAGTTACCAGCAGTTGAGCCTTTTGACTACTCGTTGCTCCCCCCAAGCCTTAAGCCTTGGGTGCAAGACATCTGTGAAAGAATCCAATGCCCACCTGACTATGTTGCTGTAGCTGTGATGGTAGCACTTGGGGCTGTTATCGGCCGAAAAGTTGGTATTCGGCCGCAGGAAAAAACACCATGGACGGAGACACCCAACATGTGGGGATTGATAATTGGACGTCCTGGAGTGCTGAAGTCTCCCGCTATGGAGGCGGCGCTCGGTCCATTGAAGCATCTTGAGGCGCAAGCAATGGGAAAATACCAAGAGGAGCTTAAAATATATACACAAGTGCAAAGGGAGGCCGAACTCCGTCAGGGGGCGATTAAAAAAGCAGCGGCAAATCGATTGGGCCAAGACACCAACGCCAGTTTGTCGGATCTTTTAAGCCAGGATCAGAACCCCACACCCGTATTGAGACGATATAAGACAAACGACTCGTCAGCGGAGGCATTGGGCGAATTGCTGCGTCTGAATCCAAACGGTATCATGGTTTTTAGGGACGAGCTGGTTTCACTTCTCAAAAGCTTAGATCGGGATGAAAAAGCTGAAGCCCGTGGATTTTATCTAACGGGATGGAATGGTGATTCTCCGTATGTTTTCGATAGGATAGGAAGAGGCTTGAACCTCTATATTCCCGCTGTCTGTTTAAGCTTGTTAGGCTCGACACAACCGGGGAAAATATCACACTACGTTAAATCTGCCCTAAACGGAACTTCCGGCGATGATGGCATGTTGCAGCGTTTCAGCTTCACCGTCTGGCCAGACCCTTGCGAAACCTGGAAGGATG
Source organism: Desulfobacterales bacterium (assembly GCA_041740615.1). Lineage (GTDB taxonomy): Bacteria > Desulfobacterota > Desulfobacteria > Desulfobacterales > SURF-7 > DYJD01. Next base: position 8,977 of record JBGSLR010000039.1, on the reverse strand, counting down.
TTGACCGATATCCTGACTGCGATGCAAAAAAAACCGCCTTTGAGGTTTTCGCAAAGCTGGACGAAATGGTTCCCGCAAGTATCGGAGCAGAACAAGATAAGGATTACAACGGCAATCCTGATGGTATCCATTTCTTGCGATTTGCTCGTGATGCATTGGGGCTTTTTCGGGAGTGGCGCGAGAATCTTGAAGCGCGATTGCGCAATGGCGAGATGCATCCTGCCATAGAGTCCCACTTGGCCAAATATCGAAAACTGGTTCCCAGTATAGCTTTAATACTGCACCTTGCAAATGGAGGAATAGGGGCGGTTTCAAGAATTGCAACGCTTCAAGCACTGGCATGGGCCGAATATCTGGAATCACATGCTGGAAGGCTTTATGCGAGCGTAACTTCTCCAGAGGTCACAGCTGCCAGCACGATATTGAAAAAGATAAAAACAGGGGCGCTTATATCTCCATTCCCCGCTTGGGAGGTGCGACGTGCAGGATGGTCTGGCCTGACAGATAAAGACACGGTTAAGGATGCCCTTCAGCTTCTTGTCGATTACGGCTGGCTGCAAGTATCTCAAAAATATACCGGTGGAAGAACCTCGGAAGTGTATGAGGTGAATCCCAAGGGGGTGACGGCATGAGATACTTGGATCTTCTAAAAACTGAAAACCTCCTACCCAATGAACTGCAAAAACTGAGTAAAGGGGCTTTTTGCAGTTTTTGCAGTAGTGAGAGCAGGACATTTATTAAAAATAATGGGTACACAAACTGTTTTGGCTACCACTGCGAGCACTCCTGTTACAGTGACCAAAAAGGATGTCCTTTCCTTTGGTGCGGCAAGGCTGAAAAGGCTGTCTTTGATATGCTGGTCTGCCCTTCCGGTCTATGGTTTAAGAGTCCCGACAACAAGCGAGTGTTCGACACGCCAGAGGGGCAGCAGCAGCGACTCAAAGGGGGATGCAATGGGCATCATCACCTTACTTGATCATGGTGGCATCAAGCTTACAAGGCGTTCAGGTAGAGAATTTTCTGCTCCCTGCCCTTTCTGTGGAGGCCGGGATCGGTTTCGGGTTTGGCCGGATGATAAAGGTGGTATGGGCTCTTTCTGGTGTCGAGTGTGCGGCAAGCGGGGAGATGCCGTCCAATATCACATACTGACCACCGGCAAACGATATTTCGATGCCTGCCATGACCTGGGTGTTACTCCACGCTCAGGCCCACGAAAAAGGGACCCAGATGACCCAGAAAGAATTCTTCCTCCCCCTCTGGTATGGAGACAACAGGCGGCTGAATTCGTCGAGAAAACCGTTTCAATCCTCTGGCAGGAAAGAGGTCTTGAAGTCCGGGAATACCTGCACCACAGGGGCATCAATGACCGATCCATGCGGTCGACAAAGCTCGGCTTGAATCCCATTGATAGATGGTTTGACCGTTCATCCTGGGGATTGCCTGCGGGAACCACTGAACACGGCAAGCCCAAACAGCTTTGGATTCCAGCCGGGCTTGTCATTCCCTGGACAGTAGGCGGCGACGTTCATCGAATCAGAATCCGTCGGATGGATGCGACGGAACCCCGATATGTAATTGTCTCCGGCAGCACCAAACAGCCTTTGAGACTCGGCCAGCTCAACCGTGTTGTCGTGGTCGAAAGTGACCTTGACGGTATTCTGATCAGCCAGCAGGCGGGGGACTTGGTTTCGGCGGTTTCCCTTGGGTCTGTATCCCTTCGGCCGGATCAGGAGACCCACAAACACCTGCGGACGGCGGAAGTGATTCTGCTGGCCCTGGATGCAGATGAAGCCGGGGCGCGGAATGTTTCCTGGTGGAAAGAACAATTTGGCGACAAGGTCAAACGTTGGCCTGTACCTGTCGGTAAGGACCCTGGGGAGGCGTTCAGGGCCGGGGTTGATATTCGGGCATGGATTAAAGCGGGGATGGACAAATGAACCAGATGAAATATGATCCTGAAAAACGAGTCCTGACTCTCCACTATGCGAATGGAAAATTTGCCGAAGCAACCGCAGCGGCGCGGCGGGAATTTCCAGAAGCGATAAACTTGATCTGTATTCCGGAAAGCCTTCAACATCGACGTGGATTCCGAATTGATAATACATCTGCCGAAATATGTTAATATTGTTTATTATGGTGTAAATATCTATTATTTTTAAGTTATTAACGATGTCTCCCGCTGATAAATCGAGTTTTTTCCATGAAAAACGTAATAATTTAGGAAAAAATAATTATGGGTGGTTACGGTTCCGGAAGGCCCGAAACGGTTTTCAATTACACGGTTGAAGATTCTCACACATTAAGCATCAGCTCCATTCTACGCTACCGAATCGGAGACGTTGGATCAATAAGTTGGTCCCGGGCTGGCAGGCCCTCGGGTTCCATCGGATATTTCGTCGATTTGAACAAAAGCTTTGTAAGGCTGATTTACACCTGGGATAAAACTGAAAAGATGGATTACAGGGTTTCCCTGATAAAAACCTATCCGAATTTCGGAGGTGTCCGCTGGTGGTTTGTTTGTCCGGCTTCAGGATGCGGAAAAATGGTCCGGAAACTATATGGTGCCCCTGGTTCTCGGTATTTCTTTTGCAGAACCTGCCAAAACCTTACATATACGAGCTGCCGGGAGTCGCATCGTTACGACAAGCTACATGAACGCATTGCAAAGCAAGCTGGCGTGCCAGTGAAGGTGGTGAAAAACCTTTTTCGATAATGACAATCGTTGATTCATTCCAACAGTGACAACCAGCATCTGACCGGCAGGAAGACGCCATCTCGGGAAGGTGAATCACATAATCAGAAGGGGTCAATGTATCAGGACGAATTGGAAAAACCTTCTAAGGTGTCATTTGGGGTTTTTTGGGGTTTTTCGGACTATTCCGGCAACATGGCATATTGTTTTCACAAACCGACAAGCGACCGGTTTCAGCCTGTATGTTGACCTATATGGTCGTTTTTGAAAAATCGTGAGAACATTAGTCCGACCGGTGTCGATGAAGGGGGCGCGAACATGAAAAACATTGATTGAACCTGACTGCCTGTTTATTCAACTTTTTGAAAACCCAACACCCGCAGAGCCGTGGGTAACTCACTGGTTGAATGATGCGTAAAGATGTGAAGCACCATGCCTGGATGCATGGGATGGCACCGTACCAAGGTACGTTGGAACAAGAACTGAAAAATAAAGTTTTCATTTCGGTAAAATTGCAGGCGGATATTGGTTGAATTTGCCAAAATTAAGGTCTTTCATGATACCCTCCGAATCTGTGAGCCATTGCTTTCGATACGGCCTTCACGGATAAGGCCGTTGATCAGGGAACGAGCGGTTTCGTCGATAGATGGTCCTGTGCGGCGAAACCCTAGCCATCGAGAAAAGTCGCGGATGGCCTCATCGCGTTCGATCCACCGCCTTCCGCCAAGGGATGCAACAAACTGCTCCTTGAGAAATCCGCGATCGTAGTCTTCAATGGATCGTATGGCGATTTTTAGCGCGCCTCCATCGTTTTCAAGGATGCCGCGACGAACGGCGGTGCGGAGAGCATTGTCAAGTTCTTCGGCAATTCTGCTGCTGGTACGTTGATAGCCGAGTTTTCGGGCCAGTTCGCTTATCGCGGCATCGCGCTCGCGCGCACCGCCAATGGAAAAAACCTGCCGCACAAGGCAGGTGATGTCCTCCCGATCTGGATCGCTCCGGGGTTGGGTAGCCTGCCCGTCATCCGTTTTCTTTCGACTATCTGTTTTTTCGCCATAAGCAGGAATCGGCGGAACCGCAACCTTGAGGTCCGGCAGCTCTTCCAGTTCATAGTCTTGCGCAACCGGTTCGGATTTGGACCGAAGGGAAACGACTTTGCCCTGGGCGGTCTTTTCCTTTACGCTCCCGGTTTTATCCATGCCGGCGACGAAGGCCTCCGGCCAGCCGCCGTGCCGTTCGATGACCTCGTCGATTTCCTTCATCAGGCGGATGGTCTCGTTGAGAGCCACGACGATCTTCTGATAGTGGGTGATGTCATCCTTTGAAAGCTTGCGGCCCTTGCGATCTTTCAGCCATTTCTGGCAAACCTGATAGCCGCCGATATGGAAGTTCCAGACATTTTCGGGAACACCTTTAAAACCTGTGGTTTGCGCCTTATCCACCCACACGTTGTTTTTGGACCACGAGACTTTTCCAACCTCGGGGTTCCGGCCGCCGATGAATTCGGTGACTGAATGATCGAGTTTGGGCGATTCCAGCAGGTGCAGCGCGACCAGTTCACCACCGAGTTGGGCGAGATCATGAAAAATATTTGCACAACCGGGAAGCGGAATGCCAGGGAAGTCGTCCTTCAAGAAAGCAGCGTAACGAGCCCTGTATCCTGGCGAGTGTAAGATCCCATATACATAATCGAATACATTCGCATCAATGACCTTCCCGGGGCCGGGTGGAGCGTCGCTAAAATCCACTGTGATGCCAACCGCTTGTTTGAGCGACAACAGCATCTCTTCACTCAAGTTTGTTGCCCACTTTGTCACGCCTGCTGCTTCAGGTCGCATCTGACGAACTGCGCCGTATAATCGCAGCGGGAACAAATGTGAGCCTCTTGTTCTGTCTGCTGCCTTTGATTCGACAATCCACTTGGTGGCCAAGACGGATGTGAATTCATGCTCATCGAATACTTTCGAAACCATGATTCCACGGTTTCCATTGATCATATGACGCATAAGGTCCCTTCGATCGTAGTCTATCAAATACGGGGCATAAACGATGTGTCGCAAATCAAATGGGCGATAGAGCGTTGACTGAACATTATTTTTCCAGCTTGAATCTCTGACAAGTTCCTTATGAGCATTTAACAGCGACCAATCACGGTTGCCTCGAAGACCGAACCGCTCAGATAATTGCTCTTCATCGCATCGTGTTTCTCTGAAGCAAGTTATTCGCGAAATTACCTCTTCTTCTGCAAAATCAATAACGAATCCGTCTCGGTGTGTCTGGTACCCAACATTTCCTGTGTTAAATGCCCGATTCAGTGGCAAAAATGCCTTATATTCGCTGTTGATATCTTGTTCTACTTCTCCGAAGCGATAAAGAGGGGAGTGGAGATTAACAACAAGCCAAGGTGTGTTATTTATGGTGTGCTCCACCAGCCATGAATACTTGCCTTCTCGTTGCCCTCTTAACTCGTATCGGCGAACAAGAAATGTTTCAGTTTTATCTGATTTTATGCGGCCAAAGATAGCGATACCTACACCTTGCTGGATATCAAACACATTTTGATCATTAGCCATTTCTGGATCTCGACCCATATCACCGCGAAGGTCTAAGAATCTGACGAAGGCGAAATCTTGAAGCAGTGCGTATCTCATAGTACGGAAAAGTCTTGCAGTTGTATAAGAATGGTTAGTGATCATCCCCACCACCCCGCATCCAGTTTGCTCAATCAACATATGGCAGAAGCGGATGAACTTCACATAGTCATCATTCAAAGGTTTCAGATTTCGTTCACCAGAAAGGTTCTGCTTATACAAGGATAGTTTGGAGTCTATAGGTGAGTTTTTGTTAGCTGAATTCACCGAGTAAGGTGGATTGCCAATTATAACCGTGAATCGCTGCTTTCGTTTAACCGAGTTTACCGCATCCGTCTCGTGTGAAAGCGCCGGGAAATCCATACCAAATTCCATTTGTCGAAAGCCAGAAGCCGGTTCCAAAGCATTTGTCAGATATACCCGCGCCCGTTCGTCGCTGCCAAACCGATAGCCGGTTTCGTATAACTTCAGTCCGATTTTGAGATGGGCAATGGCATACGGCGCCATCAACAGTTCGTAACCGTGCAGGCGGGTCAGCAGATGTTTAGGCACATAATCGTTCCAAAGGGCTTCGATCTGCTTCTCGCTCTGCCCCTGCCTCTTCCACTTGGCAACCATCGTCTTGTAAATAAGATCGATGACCTCGACAAGAAACGTCCCGGTCCCGGTGGCAGGGTCAAGAATCTGAACAAAATCCTGATTCGGCGAAACGCCGTCGGGTATCTTGAGATCCTTGTGACGGCTCGCCATTTCATCCCATGTGGCGGTATCGGCCAAGCCATCCGCAAGCCCGAACTCGGTGCGCAGCAACTCATCCACCGATCGCACAATGTAGGAAACAACCGGCCGCGGCGTGTAGAAAACGCCTCGCTGCATCCGCTTCTTCGCATCGTACTCCTTGAGAAACAGCTCGTAAAAATGAATGACCGGGTCTTCCTGGGGGTTCCTGTCTCCGAAATCCCGGACAACCGCTTCCATGTTGGCGTCATCGAGTAGTTCCACAACATCGCTCACGCCCAACTCGTCAAAGTCGATGCCAGGCCCGCCGGCCCGGCCGCGCCGCCCGCCGGCATGCAGAAACGTTTCCATCATCTCCCGCAGAAAGGGGTTGGTGCGCATGTGGGCGGCGAAATCCTCGGCTGTTTTCCTGAGCGGATCGGCGATGCGGGCCGAAAGCAGACCATAGGCAATGGTCTGTGCATACATATCGGCGAATCCGTCGGCGTCCAGATCATGAACCAGCGCTTCCTTGAACGCCTTCATGAGTTTTTTAAGCGGGCCGCGCTCGGACTCGATGGCAAGGGCGGTGTGAATGCGGTCGCGGATGGCGCGGGCCAGCGCGGCCAGACGGATCGAAAGGTCGCGCGAGGTGGCGATGACCTCCCGGTGACGCAACGTAAATGCGCCGCGCCAGCGTTCCCGCCATTCATCGATATTTCCCTCATCATCCGGCCAGGCAAGATGATCGGTCAGTTCCCGCGCCACGGCATCGAGATGAAGGGCCGTGTCGAGATTGTCCCAGCCAAGCACCTTGAGGGTGGGCAAATCTTGCCCTTCCGGAGCTTTCGCAAAATGGGCGAAGCTGATCCGGCGCTCTTCACCTTCCCCGTAATTGGAAACAAACAGCAGGTCATCCGCGGCCCATGCTTGGCGCTCGGCGCTGTTGGCCGAGGCGCGTTTCTTGAGCGCCACCTGGCTCAGAATTCGGCGCAGGGCGACCACCGGAAGTTTTTTCGGCTCGAACTTGACGAAGAAAATACCCCACGGCTGCCGGGGCGCAAGCGGCCGCAGACGCTTGATCTCCTGAATCTTGGCTGCGTTCTTCGCGTCTATGCCCAGCTCCTCGGTAGTGTATTCGAAGGTCAGTTCCTCGAAGTCATCGCTATCGATCGGCCAGCCCAGATGATCGCGCAGATAGCGGACGAGTTGATCGAAACGCTTGATGTTGGCAAGCTCGGTTCGGCAGTCGGTGGTCATATGGCTATCCCTCGTTCAGTTCCATCCAGCATTTCATCGTTGGTTTCACGCCCACGGGCGCATCCAGTCGCTTCAGATAGCTGTTCTTGATGTGCTTTTCGACCTTGGCGCGAATTTCGACAAGCGTCTTTTCCTCGGTTTTACACAGACGCGGGGTGTCGGGTTTCGAACGGATGTTTTCGACAATCTCGCCCGGCTCAGACAGAATCACGTCGCGCTGCGGATCGTACAGATACCACCGCGTCGTTCCGGCCTCCTCGGTGAATTCGTTCTTCTCCTTGTCCAGCGCGGGCAGGGCATAGCAAAAAAATACGCCGCGCACGCCTTTTGAAACCCTCTTGCGGCCGCTGAACACCGCTCCCGGCAATCGCCGGAGTCGGGCCCCCAGTTCCGGATCGCCTTCAAGAAGCGCCTGGTATTCGAGGTGCATGTCCTCGATCGCGGTTTTTACGCCCTCGTAGGCGTCGTTGAACTCCTTGAGGGCGTTGTAGTCGTCCTTGGGGGTCAGCAGTTTTTTACCCTCGATGCCCAGGGTTTCCGAAATCAGCAGGGTCTTTTGCGTGACCTTGGTGTACAGCGTGAGAATCTTGTTCAGCTCATCCGGCGGCAGGAAATTCCAGAAGCCGACCTTGCCCCTGGAGGAAACGACTTCTGGATGATCGGCGACAAGCTGCTTCTCGATCTCAGGGTTCATGCGCCGGTCCACGCGGCCGATCCGCTGCATCAGACGTACCGGGTTCCAGTGAATGTCGTAATTGATCATCCGCGAGGCATCCTGCAGGTTCAACCCTTCGGACAGAACGTCCGTGGAAATCAGCACCCGGATCTCCCTGCGTTTTTGTCCGGCGAGGGTATTCGACGACAAGCCATTATAATAAGGTGAAAACCTCTGGATAATGTCGGCCCGGTTGTTCTTGGTGGCGCTGTCCACCTGCTCCAGGCCGTCGACTCCGGCTTCGTCGAGCCGTCGCTTCAGGTAGCGGGCGGTGTCGGCAAACTCCGTGAAAATCAGCACTTTCTGGCCGTCAAGGTCCTTTGACGTGAGCAAACGGATCAGCTTTTGCAGCTTGTCGTCATGTTTGGCCTCGAATTTGGCCGCCTCGTCGATGAATTGAACGATCTGATCCAGGTCGAGGAAGGTTTCGGTCATCATCTCCTCGACCTTGTATTCCGCACGGTCGAGCTTTTGGACGGCTGCGATCATTTCCTGGGGAACGATATCCTCTTCATCCGTATCCTCTTCATCCTCGCCCCACAGATCGCGCTGACGTCTGACGGCATATTGCAATGTCTCCGCATGCTGGTTCTTCCACCGTTCAAGGAGCTTCTTCTCCGCGCCGGTTTCGCAGTGGACTTCGAGAAACGCCAGAAGCTTTCGCAGCAAACGGTTGCAGGAAAGCTCAAAGGCGGCCACGGAGCTTTCAAAACGCTTGAGGAAGTTCGTCCGGATGAGCCCGACAACCTGCTCCTGCCGCCCCTCCACCATGGGGTCAATGCTGGTGTCGGGCCCCTTGTACCAGTTCAGGGGGTAATACATCGGCAGGGTAAATAGCGGATTCTTGCGGGAAAAGGTTTTTTCAAACATGTCCAAAAGGCGACCGTAAGTCTTGCGGATGGAGTAAGCCGCCACCTGCGGCGCCTTACGTTCCGGAAAAGCGGCGGACTTCCCGCATTCGCGGATCTGGCTCGCCTTGGCATAGGCGCGGCTGCGCTGCAC
>JBGSLR010000038.1:0-293711 GCA_041740615.1 Desulfobacterales bacterium | reverse complement strand
CGACTTGGGTGGGTGTTACTTGTCATTGGTGCAGTCTTAATCCTTCTCGGAATAGCTGCGTGGCCGCCCGGTGGTTTGATGTTCGCGTTGCCGTATCTTTTCTTGCTGCCCGGCGTGCCGCTCGCTGTAATTGGCGGAGTGGTTGTTCTTTTGAGTCGACGTCTACTTGCACCAGGAAAAATTGAGGTCGTTAACAAATTTAGATCATATGAAAAGGGTGATATCATTTGGGTGTATACCTATCTCGGCGAAGGTTTTTTTAAAGTTTGGGTTGCCGGTAAAATGTATGAAGAAGAAATTCCCTTTTTGCTTCATGGGGAGGGTGGTGGCTGGGCTATATGCGCAGAAGAAGGAACTTGTTGGGGAAAAGTCATTGCTAAACCGCGAACCTATTCAAGTTCCCCTTGTTCGTTCATTTTGAGAAGCCCCATCTTCACCAGGACCAGGGTGCCATAGAGATTGCGGATGGAAAAAGGGTGTTCGCCCCATTTTTGCCTGAAACTTGTTTGAGACAGTGTCCGATAGTCTCTAAAAATCGCGCTGACCCCACCAGCTTTATTGATCCTGGTCAGATATTTCTTTTCATGTATGTAGCTGTCCCGGACGAGCGTGAGCATCCAATCCGGCAGTTTTTCCGGCAATACGGCGCGTCGCAAAAGCTTTTCAAGGAGATAAATTCGTTTAATGTCACAGAAACTGCTCGTTACAAGGTCCTTAAAAAAAGCTTCGGTATCTTCCAGTTCTCTGTCGATTTCAGGCGTAAGTGAATGTTTACTTAGAAGGTTTCGCAATTCACGCTCCCGGGAAAGCGCCTTTGCCACGTCTTTGGGGCTATTGCCGGAATCCATAAGGCTGTTGAAATAAATATCGGCCTTTGTAAAAAGGACATTATTGGGTTTATTGCGCAGGTCGATTATCCTTGCCATGGGGCCGCATGGCGCATGGAACTTACCCTCAGTGCGAATGGTAGGGGCATGATTTATCTCTTGATTCCCTTTTTTGCCGTTTTTTTTAGTAAACAGGCCGGCAAGCTCAACCGCTCGGAACAAGTGTTCATTGAGCAGACACTCATCACGAACCGCAGCAATCTCAGCTCCGTAGGTATTAGAAAATTTTTCGTGAAACTCAACCTGGTTAAACAGTTTCCGCAGCAAGTCTGATTGAAGGCGATGTGCTGTTCCGGTCTGCCCTTCAAGGAGCTGCAGACCATTTAGAAAAGTAATTGCCGCCGCTTTAGCGGACAATGAATTCAGGCTTGTCTTATATTCAGCCATCAGGTCATAACGGGGTATTGTGTTTAGTGCCATTTGAGTGGGCTCTATTCTGGCACGAGCAATGGCAAGAGATTTCAGAGCTAAATTAAAATCACTTTTTTCAGAGGCAACTTTCGCAGCAAGCAGGCTCCGATAGAGATCCTGTCCCAGCCAGTCGCTCATCAGTTTTGCAAAAAGAAAAGCTGCCGGATCATTGGCTCCAAACGCCACAAAATGTGAAAAGATGGTTTTATCCGGAAATATGCCGCTTCGTGACAGGGCGGACAGGGTATTCAGCCCATTGGCATAATGTGGGATATCCTGTTTCCCATCCAAAATACCCGCTTTGAACACCTCCTCGAGTAAGTCAGTGTGCTTTTTGGCGATATTTCTGAGTGCCTGATCATCGTGAAGCATTCTGCCGGCACGCATCAGTTCATCAAGCGCGAGCAGTTCCGGCGGGGTTTTATCATTTCCCGGCCTGCGTTGGTCCCATCTGTTCAGCCCTGAAAGGGAAACTTTGGTTATTGTTTTTTGGAGATGTATAGCTGCCAGCTTCTTGTCTAACCCTGTCGCCAGCAAGGAGCTAAGCTCTTGCACATCAAATGGTGCTTGTTCCAGATAAGCGCCGTAAACCTCTTTTGCCTGAGCAGGTTCAAGTTTCCTCTGGCTTACAAGAAATTGTGCCGCCCCGGTCCGGATTGCCAGATCAGGCTGGTCTTTATAAAGATACCAGGCGGTCTGAACAAGCTTCTCCCGGCTTTTTTGTCCGAGAAGATACCTGTCAAAATAGCCCAGCATCTCAGCCGTTCTCTGCCGGCTCAGTACTATCATCTTATCAGTACCTGATTGTGCTGTAAAAACAGGCTGAAGATATCGGTTAAAACGTTGAACCGCTTCAGTTTCTCCAAGCAGTTCTATCACATCCTTGATAAATCCAGGAGAAAGCCCGTTTCTACCACCCTGGGTCACGGTATTCTCAAAGGAAAGGCCGCCGGGTATTTCATAGCGTGCCCGCACTTTTCCTTCAGTAAAATCCACCGACTTATGAGCCAATACTTTCCGCAGCAGGGTGATCCGCTTTTCAAGCGCGTCCTGTCCCTCGGAGTGCGCATCTATCAATTTTGCCATCCGAATGGCAATTTTACGTGCAGAGGTATTGTGTATCCGGGAAGCCCGCTCCATTTCCAAGGGAACGGCAAGGTCGTAACGATCCTCAACAAGCCCGTCAATAATATCGGAATATTTCAACGGCGGTGGAAAAATAGCGCTAATCCCCTTAGGGGGTGCCCAGAACAGAATCGCTTTTACCTTATCGGGTAACAGCTGTTTATCGGGGATTAAAGGTTTATGGGTAAGTTGCGCCATCCGTTTACGATTCAATCTAAGATACTCATCATGGCCGGCAAAATACGACAAGGGCATCAGATTACCGGGGGAGATCTCCACTGTTCCCGCCGACCTTTGCTCCAGGGTAGTAAGAAGATCGCCATATCCCGGAAGATATGCAGCCAGACGAAGCGGCCTTTTAAACTTAACTGGATAAATGGTGACCCGTTTTCGCAGATAAAGATCCAGCAAGGACTGTCGTTCACCTGGCGGGGTCATCAGAAGATGAAAAAGCAGATCGGCAAACGGGTCATCTTCGTTTAGCAGCAGCCGTTCATCGCTTAAAGGATGGTAGCGAACAATCATATCGTGGAGAATACGGTCTTCCCTGCCCATTACCCTGAAAGGTCCTGTGTATGGTGTATTCTCCCGCCAGAGAAGGATTGGCGGAACTTTATCTTTTACTGCCAGTTGATGATCGCTCTTCGTATACAAATCATGGTCACCATCAAGTGTTTCACCATTTCGGGCAAGCGGCACAGCTATGCGGCAAAAATCGTTATCCAATTCAGGGAGATAATCAAGTACGATTTTTTCCAGCCTATAGAGTTCTCCTGTTTTGTATTCCTCCACGCGGGCATTATCCATTGAAACTGTTTTAAACACCATCCATCTGCCGTCGATCTTAACAGCAGGATCCATGTGCCCCATGATGGTACCATCGTATTTGAGAACACTGCCGCGCACGGTTGCCAGCTCCAACTCCGGATGATAACGGCTGAAGTAGATTAACAGCTCCTCGGTTCCGGTTCGGCAGTTGTAAATATCATACCATATTGAATTAAACAGGGACTGCCCCCGCTTCTCTTCATATATCTTGTCCTTGCGATAGGATAGAAGCAGGGAGACCGGCCAGGCATCAGGGCCGGCCTCATTCACCTCGCGCCTGATAGCCGCAAGTTTGCGGCGCAATAAATCTCGAACCTCATCATAGCTGAAATCCGGTTTTTGTTTCTGGTTCAAAAGTTGATCCTGCAGGCGAAAATAACGTAGCCGCAGCAACGCCTCTTCAAGTGGAATTTGATCCATGCGGCAATCTCTCAGGTCTTCGACTAGGGAACGATAAAAGAGACGTTTACGGAGATCCAGTTCCTCCCTGGTATAATCGGCCGGCTTGCTTCGCTTAAGAACATCCTGGTCGGGATCAATGGCCAACTCGTTCACGGCTGGAGGTATATAGGGTACAAATTCAGGAGGATGCAGGGAAAAAAAGGAACGATTTGCATGGACGTTAAGCATCTTGCCCCGCAGGGTCGCAATCTCAGGCCCTAGCTTTTCCCTGGAAAAGACGGGTGATCCCCAGGAAAGCGGCCGCTCGGAAAAAAAAGGCACAGAGGCTGATGGAGACGACAAACGGGCTTTTGATGACGAAACAGCTCCTCCAGACGGATGGGGACGCAACGCTTCTTTTTTGTTCGGGGAATGAGACATGTCGGGGAAAAGTGGTATATGTATTAAAAGCGCCAGCGCCACAAGATGAAGAACAACACTTAAAATCAGGCCTGTAATCTTGTCAGTGACGTTTGTTCTTTTGCGGTTCATTTTTCCCCCATAAATTTTCATTATAGAGGCTTAGCTTAAGGCTCAACTTTCGAAGGATAAGGCCTTGCTTTTTTTAAAGAATAATATAGGCGCAAGTTGATTGCGTGTCAACATTTTCTATGTGCGATATATGGTGGTAGTGTTTGGGAAGCTTGAACAAGCAAAATGTAATCGCGATGCTGAAGCGCGTCCATCATACCGAATGCCCATGTTTTTTCGAGAAATTTCGCCAAACTTCCTACCATGCCTGGCGTCAATATAAAAAAGGCTGCCTTTTCAGGCAGCCTTTTGAAGTAACGCATGAATCGATCGGCAACGGATCAGCCGTTTTTTTGCGCAAACTGCTTCATGAAATCCACCAGGGTCGCAATGGATTCGATGCCGGTGGCATTGTAAATGGAGGCACGGCAACCACCGACGGAACGGTGGCCTTTTAAGCCGCCAAGGCCTGCGGCGCCGGCTTCGGCTACGAATTTCTTCTCCAGGTCCTCGCTGGGCAGACGGAAGGTCACGTTCATGAGAGAACGGCTGTCCGCATCGGCCGTGCCGGTATAAAAATCGTTCCCATCGATAAAACCGTACAGCAGGTCGCCTTTCTTCCGGTTGACTTCCGCCATTTTGTCCAGCCCACCGATGGTTTCCTCCAGCCATTTCATAACCAACTGGATCGTGTACACACCAAAACAGGGCGGTGTATTGTACATGGAGTTCTTGGTGGAGTGGGTCGTATACTTCAGCATGGTCGGCAGCTCTTTCGGCGTCAGTTCGAGCAGGTCGTTACGGATAATGACCATGCATACCCCGGCCGGACCGATGTTCTTCTGGGCGCCGGCATAGATCAAACCGAATTTCTTCATGTCAAGGGGACGGCTCATGAAGTCCGATGACATGTCCGAGATTATCGGAACCCGACCCGTATCCGGGAAATTCGCCCACTGGGTTCCCTTGATGGTGTTGTTGGACGTGATATGGGCGTAAACCGCATCGGGGTTGAAGGCGATGTTTTTGGGGATATACGAAAAATTCCGATCTTCGGAACTCGCCACCACCTGTATGGTTTTCCCGACTATTTTGGCTTCCTGAATCGCTTTGGTGGACCAGGTGCCGGTATTGACATAATCGGCGGATTTCCCGGAATGGAGAAGATTCATGGGAATCATGGCGAACTGCATGCTGGCGCCGCCTTGCAGGAACAACACCTGGAATTCATCGCCTATGTTGAGCAACCGCCGGGTGCGCGCCACCGCATCGTTAATGACGTCATCGAACCATTTGGATCGATGGCTGACTTCGGTGATGGACATGCCGCTGCCTTTGAAATTGAGAAAAGAGGCCTGAATTTCTTCGAGCACGGGTAGCGGGAGCGCCGCCGGACCTGCATTAAAATTGTGGATTCTGTCGTGTTTCATTGGTTTCCCTCCGTTTTACTGTATATCAAACAAATCATCGACTCATCGTTTTTGAAAAAAATATCAATACAGATCAATTGGCCAATGTCAATCGCTATTTTGAGAATATGCTTATTAGCATCCCTTCCCTGTGTATTGACAAACCGTCAAGGGCTGGCTTACAACTGTCGACGATTGTTCAGGTAGGGTTTGCCGCCGTGGAATACGGAGCGACAAGTCGGTTTTGTCCGAATCTCATGATATAATCCGCTCTCCACGGCTATCTTTCGTTTGCAAGCGTTCATCATAAGGTAGAGACACCCCATGAAAATTTTTCGATATCCTTCCAAAGCGGCTGAAACGCGCATGGCCGCCGTTACCGGCCGGGACATTTCCTTTCGCAAAAAAGACGTCCTGGATGTGACCCGCATTCTTGCCGATGTGAAAAAAAACGGTGACACGGCGCTCCTGAAATATACCAACCGGTTTGATGCACCCCACCTAACCATCGACAACCTGAAGGTCAGTGAAACGGAAATGAAATCCGCCGCCAAAAAGGTCGATCGGGCCTTCATCGGCGCCTTGAACCGAGCCGCCGACCAGATCGAGTCGTTTCACCGGCAACAGCGTTCCTATTCCCGCTTTCAAACCGATCGACCGGGTGTTTTCCTGGGCCAGATGGTCAATCCGGTCGATGCGGCCGCGGTATATGTGCCCGGCGCCCAAGGCGGGAAAACGCCGCTGGTGTCTTCCGTGCTGATGGGTGGTATCCCGGCGAAAATTGCCGGCGTCCGCCACGTGGCCATGTCCACGCCGCCCACGAAAAACGGGGAGGTCGATCCCCACCTGCTGGTGGCCGCACGGAAAGTGGGTATCGACACGGTGTACAAAGCCGGCAGCGCCTGGGCCATCGCGGCCCTGGCATACGGAACCGAGACGGTTAAAAAAGTGGACGTCATTGTCGGCCCCGGTAATATCTATGTGACCTTGGCGAAAAAAATGGTTGCCGGAACCGTAGGAATCGATATGATCGCCGGTCCCAGCGAAATTCTGATCATCGCCGACGCCACCGCAAATCCGGAATTCATTGCCGCCGATTTATTGTCCCAGGCGGAACACGATCCCCTGGCCTCCGCCATCCTGTTGACGGATTCAGAAGCGATCGCCGACCGGACGGTTCTGGCCGTCGAGCGTCAATTGAAGGAGTTGGAGCGAAAAGAAATCGCGACAAAATCACTTTCCCGGTACGGCGGCGTCTTCATCGTGCCGGATCTGACAACGGCCATTGATCTGGCCAATCAGGTGGCGCCGGAACACCTGGAGCTGCTCCTTGATCATCCCTTTGAGCTGGTGGGCCGAATCCGCAACGCAGGCGCCGTTTTCATGGGTCATTATACACCGGAACCGGTGGGAGACTATATCGCCGGCCCCAATCATGTATTGCCCACCGCCGGCACGGCCAGATTCGCATCGGCCCTTTCCGTGGATCATTTTATCAAAAAGACCAGCTTGATCCATTACTCGGCAGAGGCCTTCCGGAAGGAGGCTGGGGACATCATTCTGCTTGCCGGGGTTGAAGGGCTGGGCGCGCACGCCAATTCGATCCGGGTGAGACGGAAATAGCATACAAAGGATTATACCCCGGAATCGATCCTATCCCAACAATGTCTCGCAGACACCGCATCGATCGCAATTGGAAACAGGACAGGGAGCGGAGGAACTGCCGGCCTCCGCCAATGTGAATTCTTTCCAGAGAAAGGCTTTCCGGATCCCATGATCGATGAAATCCCAGGGAAGCAGTTCATCGACCGAACGTGTGCGGCGCACAAAGAAATCGGGGTCCAGCGCCCAGGCCTTCAGGGTTTCATTCCAATTTTGCTCGGTCGTCGTGGTGACCGCCTGTTCCAACAGATCGGCCAACCGGCGGTCTCCCCGTGCGAACAGCGCCTGGGTGAACGCCTGGCGAATGGATTCCACCTGCACCGTCAGATTGGGGGTCTGGGCAAGGCCTTTTCGAATCATGGCGCTTTTCTTTCGTAGAATCTTCTGATCTTCCATGGGCGCCCACTGGAAGGGAGTAAACGGTTTGGGGATAAAGGGGTTGATGCTGACGGTAATGACCCCGATCCGCTTCATTTGCCGACTGGCCCCCAGGAAGGTCGCCTTGATTGTCTTGCACAACGCGACAATGGCTTCGATATCGGCTTCGGTTTCAAAGGGGAGCCCGATCATGAAATAGACTTTCAAGTTGGGAATTCCAGCAGAAACCAGTAACTGGACGGCGTCCAGAATCTGTTTCTCGCTGAGTCCCTTGTTGATGATCCGGCGCATCCGTTCCGATCCGGCATCGGGAGCGATTGTCGCGGTTTTGGCATTGCCTTTCCCGAGCACTTCGGCGAGGGCCGGCGTCAACGCATCGGCCCGAAGCGAACTGAATGAAATCGTCAGACCTTCCTCTAGTGCGGTCCGGCATATCCGTTCGAGTTCGGGATGATCGGATACGGCGGCGCCGACCAGGCCGATCTTGCGAGCAAGACGCGCCCCTTCCGCGATATTTTTTTCCAGAAGCGCAAAAGGTCGAAATCGGGGAGGCCGGTAGATGAAACCGGCGCTGCAGAACCGGCAGCCATGGGTGCAGCCACGGCTGACTTCGATCAAAAACGTATCACCGAAGGATGTTTGCGGGGTGAGGATCGTACTGCAAGTGGGACAGTGATCCAGGTTGGTGAGAAGGACGCGTTGAATCTTATCCGGAAACTCCGGAGGGTGATCAAAAAACCGCAATAGGCCGTTTTCATGGTACTCGGGCGTGTAGAAACAAGGCGCGTAAACACCCGACACGTTTGCCGCAATCCGCTTCAGAAGGTCCGATCGATCCAGCCCGGCATCGTAAAACTGAAAAAAACGGGGAAGCAGTGCTTCCGCTTCCCCGATAAAAAAACAGTCGATAAAGGGAGCTACCGGTTCCGGGTTCAGAAAACAGGCAACTCCCCCTGCGATCACGAGGGGGTGGGGATCTCCTCGCGCAGCAGATCGCAGGGGGAGACCTGCTTGGTGAATGATGGCGATGAGCTTGAGATAGTCCGCTTCAAATGAGATCGAGAATGCAATAATATCAAATTCAGCTACAGCTCTACCGGATTCGATCGTTCGAGGAACGCCATCGTTCGGTTTTACGGTATCCGGCGCAAAAGCCCGCTCACAAACCACATCCTCCCGCTGATTCAGCAGCCGATACACGGCCTGGAAACCGAGATTCGACATGCCGACATCGTAGGAATTCGGATAAACCAAAGCAATTCGCGTGCGGCCTTGCCAAGGCTTTCGAATGATGCCCTTTTCTATAGATGCGACATCGGAAACAAGAGGCTTGCCCTTTTTTCGCGCCATAAACTCACTATCAACAATGATTCAAAATTCTAATCCGCTTTCCGTCTCAGGAAAGTCGGCACATCCAGATCATCGTTATCCAGTACGATGCCCTTATAGCCACGATAGGAAGCGCCGCTGGTGTCTCCCACCGCTCTTTTGTGACGGATAAAAGTCGGCTCTTCGTAACCCACTGCATTTTGCAGATCATCCATGGTAATGTCCCGCACCCTGCCGCGGGTTGCAACGGTTTCCGCCATGGGCTGGTTTTTTTTTCGGGCGCTTTCGATGCCGGTGGCAATCACCGTCACCCGCATTTCGTCCCCCAGGGTCTCGTCGATGGCCTGCCCCCAGATGATTTCCGCCTCATCGCCCACTTCCTTATAAATCCGGTCCGAGGCCTCGGTCATTTCGTCCAGCGTCATCTCACTGGTGCAGGTGATATTCATCAAAACGCCCTTGGCGCCGGCAATCGATATGTCTTCCAACAGCGGATGGCTGATGGCTCTTTCGGCGGCTTCCGTCGCGCGATTTTCACCCGAAGCGATACCGATGCCCATGAGGGCCATGCCGGCCTTGGACATGGTTGTCCGTACATCGGCAAAATCGAGATTGACCAGTCCGGGCACCATGATGAGATCGGTGATCCCTTTCACCGAATGATGCAGGATTTCATCCGCCTTTTTAAACATTTCGACCATTTTGGCATTTTTCGGCGCAATTCCGCGCAACCGGTCGTTGGGAATGGTAATGACCGTATCCGCCACGTCCTTGAGCATATTGATGCCTTCTTCGGCTTGTTTGGCCCGTTTTTTTCCTTCAAACGAAAACGGCTTCGATACGACAGCAACCGTCAGGGCCCCCATTTCCTTGCAGATCTCCGCGATCACGGGCGTTGCGCCCGTGCCGGTTCCACCGCCGAAGCCGGCGGTGAGGAAAACCATGTGAGCGCCTTCCAACGCCTTGCGAATTGCGTCCGCCGTCTCATGAGCCGCATCACGCCCCACTGACGGATTGGCGCCGGCGCCAAGTCCCGAGGTCAATCTTTCACCGATTTGGATTCGAGTAGGCGCCGTAGAGATGTCCAAGGCCTGGGCATCCGTGTTGGCGGCGATAAACTCGACTCCCTGCAGATTGGCAATAACCATGTTGTTGATGGCGTTGCCGCCGGCACCGCCGATCCCAATAACCTTAATTCTTGCCGTTCTCTCGCTCTCTACATAGATGAAACTCATTTTCCCCACCTCCATGATGATGATTGATATTCGGTAAGTTGTTGTGTCGCTGTCATGGGATTCCTTGCTGCCAGGCCTCCCGATGGCTTCGACGGAAAATCCATTTCATGCCTTCGATCAGACAATACCCATCTCAAACCGCCTAAATAATTTCCTGAAACCATTTTCGCATCCGATTGACAAGACGATTGAAAATATTGGCGTCACGAATCCGGAACTTGCGTTCGGACTGGTTGCGGGCGCCGAACAACACCAAACCCACGCTTGTGGCATACATCGGATTGTTGACCACATCCACCAGGCCGCTGATGCCGCGTGGTTTACCGAGTCTGGTGGGAAGGTTGAAAACAGCCTCCGCCACATCGGTGACCCCGTCCAGCAAAGCCGTGCCGCCGGTTACCACCACACCGGAAGTAATCATGTTTTCCATTCCAGCGCGATCGATCTCACGCTTGACCAGCGAAAACATCTCCTCCATGCGCGGTTCCAAAATCTCTCCCAATATCTGTCGCGGCAAGTTGCGCGTTTTTCTGCCGCCCATCCCCGGTACCTCGATGGTGTCATCGGGGCTGATGTGAGCCGACAGACAGGAGCCGTATTTCTTTTTTAATTTTTCCGCTTCCGCGACGGGGGCCCGGAGGCCCACGGAAATATCATTGGTCAGGTTATTACCGCCGAGCGCGAGCACAAAGGTATGCTTGATGTTGTTCCTGCAAAAAATGGCCAGATCGGTAGTGCCGCCGCCCAAATCGATCAAGGCCGTGCCGAGATCCTTTTCCTCCCTCGTCAGTACCGCCTCGCCGGAAGCCAGAGACTCCAGTACGATATCGCAGACATCCAGGCCGGCCCGATTGGCGCATTTGACGATATTGTGCGCCGAAGCCACCGCTCCGGTTACGATATGAATCTTGGTCTCCAATCGAACGCCGGCCATTCCCACTGGATTCTGAATACCGGGTTCGTCATCCACGATGAACTCCTGGGGCAGGACATGAATGACTTCCCGATCCATTGGAATCGCCACGGCCCGGGCGGCATCGATAACACGGTCCACATCGCTTTGGGTGATTTCAGACCCCTTTACCGCGATGATTCCATGGCTGTTGAATCCGGTTATATGCCCGCCGGCAATACCGGCGTAAACCGAAGATATTTCACAGCCGGCCATCAACTCCGCTTCTTCCACCGCCTTTTTGATCGATTCGACGGTTGCCTCGATATTGACGACCACCCCTTTGCGCAATCCGATCGACGGATGGGTGCCGATGCCGATAATATTGATTTTATCGCCGGACAATTCTCCGACAACCGTACAAATTTTGGTAGTACCGATATCAAGGCCGACAATCAGGTCTTGTCCTTGCACGATAACCCTCCTTTTTCATTTCCGGACGATGACAACATCACCGACGGCCGAATGACGACGCGGTTCAAGCTGCTGATATCCATCGCCTCTATATCGGAAAACTGCTCGCTTGTTTTGATGAAATTGATCACTTCCTCTATTTTCCTGTATTTGCTTTCATATTCCTGGTAGCCGATAAAAACGCTTTTTATCGATCCGTCCATCGTGAGCGTCAGGCCCAGATCTCGGTCGACATCGATATGACTGACCGGAAAAGTGCTGATGCCGCGGTAACGCGTTTTTACGATCCGCAGGATGCTGATGACAGCGCTCAACCCCTTGCTTTCGTCTCTGCCCACCGGGTTGAGATCCGCGTAATCGAGACCCGTGACGACCGGAAGGTCGACCGGATCGTCTTCGCTTTTTTCTTTGAAAATGTCTCCTTCTTCGTTGATCAACAAATCACGTCCCAGATCGATCACGGCCAGGGGTCGGTGTTCCCGAATACGAATAATGATCGTGGTCGGGAAATCCCTGCGGATATCGGCTTCGGCGATCCAGGGATGGGACAAAAGACGCGCCCGCGCCATGGATAGATTGACGGAAAGAATATTATCGGAATTCCCGATCTGCGCCTGGGAAAGAATCGCTCCCCGGGAGAGGCGCCGCTGTCCTTCCACACGGATGTCCTTGGCATTGAGGTAGTCCCATTGGGTCAGGAAATCATACATGAAAACGAGCGTGACACTCAGCAATAACAGCGAGAACACACCGAAGCTATACCGAAAGAAAACCCCGAAAGGGAGATGGATGATAAAGCGCTCTTTCAGCGGTCTCTTCTTGTATCTGTTTTTGCGGATGCGTTTATTAACCGACAATTTGAACCTCCGGCTCCAGTCGGATGTTGAACTTCTTAAAAACGGTGTCCCGCACAATTTCCATCAATCGCAAAATATCCGCCGCGCTTGCATCTCCCCCGTTGACAATGAAATTGGCGTGCCGGGAGGAAATCCGGGCTCCGCCGGTTTGCGTTCCCTTGAGGCCGGCTTTTTCAATCAGCATCCCCGCCGGCGTTTCCCTGGATGGGTTTTTAAAAATGCATCCGGCGCTTGGCAGACTCATCGGCTGTTTTCGTTTGCGATCCTGCCACAACTCGTCTGCTTCCGCCTTTATGGCGACGGGATCTCCCGGAAAAAACCGGAAACACGCGTTGATAATGATCGGCTGCAACGAAGCGTCCTTGTCCATGCATTCATCCGGCCAGTGCATCTTCCGGTATGTAAAAGCGAGACGTTCATTGGGGAACTTCCGGATCTCCCCATCCGGTGACAAAACCGTAATCTCGGTCAGAATATCGCCCATCTCACCGGTCGCCGTTCCCGCATTCATATGGATAGCGCCTCCCACCGTACCGGGGATACCGGTTGCGAAGTTGATGCCGCCTAGGCCGGAATCGGCGGCATACCGACAAAGAGATCTCAGACTCGCACCGGCCATAGCGTTCACGATCACATCATCTCCGCTGTTTGGATCCCTTTCAATTGTTCCCATTGCCTTGGTCACGACGATCACCAATCCCCTGATTCCCTCGTCTTTCACCAGCAGGTTGGTGCCGGCCCCGATCACGGTGTACGGCAATCCGTTTTCCCGCGAAAAAGACAGCAGATTCACCAGCTCCGGGATATTCGATGGAATGACCACCGCCTCGGCATTCCCACCCACCCGGAAAGAGGTGTGCCGTTTCATGGGTTCGTCGAATTTCACACGCGGGCCCAAAAGACCGGTCAGCCATTTTTTTTGACGCGGATAAAGGGTCATTGCGTTTTCTCATTCTTTCACGCCGGACAGCTGCTGCAGCAACTGTTCACCAAGTTTCCAGACATCTCCGGCCCCCAGCGTCAGCAGGATATCTCCCTGCTTCAATGTTTTCATCAGATAGGGAACGGCCGACGCCGGCTCATCAAAATAAAAAACATCCTTGTGCCCATGATCACGAATACCTTCAAAAAGGCTGCCGGCTGTAACCCCCGGTATTGGTTCTTCACCGGCTGCGTAGATCGGCAGCACCACCAGTGTGTCCGATTGGTAGAAAGCGCGCGAGAACTCATCAAACAGGGCCTTCGTCCGGGAATACCGGTGGGGCTGGAAAACAACCACCAGCCGTTTATGGGGCCAGCTTTGCCGAACCGCGCTCAGCGTGCTTTTTATTTCAGTAGGATGATGTCCGTAATCATCCATGACGGTGATGCCATGTGCTTCGCCTTTGATCTCCATTCTGCGACGGACGCCGGTCAGGGTTTCCAGGGCCGTTTTGATGATCGGAAACGGAATCCCCAGCTCAATCCCCACCGCTATGCTGGCCATGGCGTTCTGAACATTATGGGTCCCCGGCAGATTGAGGGTGATGTCACCCAAGGGCTGACCGCGATGAATCACTGAAAACTGGCTGGTAGGTCCTTTGTGAGTGACCTGACGGGCTTGAAGATCCGCCTGGGTGCTCAACCCATAGGTTGTAAAGCGCTTTTTAATCGATGGTATCAAATCCTGAATCGATTCGTTGTCCAAACACAGGACCGCAAGCCCATAAAACGGAATCCGGTCGATGAAATCGAGAAAGACTTTTTTGATGGCGTCAAGATCCGCGTAGAAGTCCAAATGCTCCCGATCGATGTTGGTGACCACGGCAATCGCCGGGGAAAATTTCAAAAAGGACCCGTCGCTTTCGTCCGCTTCCGCCACAATAAATTCACCGCTGCCCAATACGGCATTGGTGTCGACGCTTTTCAGCTTGCCGCCGATCACCACCGTGGGATCCAACCCGCCCTGGGCCAGCACGGATGCGACGATCGATGTCGTAGACGTCTTGCCGTGGGCGCCGGCGACCGCAATACTGTATTTGATGCGCATCAATTCGGCCAGCATTTCCGCCCGCGGAATTACCGGAATGGAGGCCTTGCGGGCGGCCGTCACTTCCGGATTGTTCGGGCCGATCGCCGAAGAAGTGACCACCACGTCGGCGCCTTTAATCTGGTGTCCGGCATGGCCTTCATAAATGGTCCCGCCGAGCCGCTGAAGTCGTCGGGTAATGTCCGAAGATCGGATATCGGACCCGGACACCTTGTAGCCCAGATTCAGCAGCAGTTCCGCAATCCCGCTCATTCCGATACCGCCGATGCCGACAAAATAGATATGATAGGTCTTTAAATACATTCCGCCCTGTTTTCCGCTGCCGTAATCAATTCATAGCAATCCGCGACGATATCTCCCGCCGCGTTGGGTCTGCCCATTTTTTTCGATCGGGCCGCCATTCCCTGGAGCCGTTCCGGATCGGAAACGAATCCATCGATTATCGCCGCAATCTTCTTACCGCTGAGGTCTTTTTCCAGCACCATGCCGGCGGCGTCTTGATCTGCCAGGGCCATGGCGTTGTATACTTGATGGTTGTCCGCCGCATGGGGATAGGGAATGAAAACCGCCGGTTTCCCGATTGCCGTGATTTCCGCTATGGTCGTCGCCCCGGCCCGGCAAATGATCAAATCGGCCTGCCGGTATTGATCGGCCATACGATCATAAAAAGCCCTTACATCCGCCGCGATGCGCTGGCCCATGTATGCGCCTTTTACCAGGCCTTCATCCGCATCCCCGGTTTGATGGATGAAAAAATAGTTACCGGGGTTTTTCAGCCAACCAAGGGCCTCGATCATGGCCATATTGATGCTGTGGGCTCCCTGACTGCCGCCGAGCACCAACACCGTGAATCGCTTTTCCGTTTTCAATTCGGATGGCGCTTCCTCCTCCGGGAAGGCATCATCACTTTCCAGGATATTTCGACGGACCGGATTGCCGGTCAGACGGATGAAGCCGCCTTTGGATTTGATCTTCGTATCCGGAAAGGAGACGTAAATTCGATGCGCGAATCGGGCCAATATCCGATTGGTGATTCCCGGCAGCATATTTTGTTCATGGAGCGCCACGCGTATGCCGAGGAGTCTGGCTGCGATCACCAGCGGACCGGAAGAATACCCTCCCAGGCCGATGACGAGATGGGGTCTGCATTCCCGGATGATCCCGATCGATTCCATGAGGCAACCGGGAATCTTCGCGATTGCCTTCATCTTCCGCCACAGACTGCGCCCTTTGATGCCTTCGATTTGAACCCAGCGGGTCTCAAAGCCTGTTTGTCCAAGCACCTTTCGCTCAAAAGGATTGCCGATACTGACAAAAATGATCCGGTTTCCGGTATGTTTCTCTCGGAAAGCCTCTGCAATGGCCATGCCCGGAAAAAGATGCCCGCCGGTTATCCCACCTGCCAGAAGGATCGTAATAGGCCCGGGGGCAGCCTTTTCCCGCAAAATCGATGCAGAAGATTCGGATGTCGTACTCGGTGGCCAGGCATCCATGAAACACTTCTGCCGACTTTGCGGGAATCGGCCTGTCTCCAGGAGGAGATTATGGAACGGAGCTTTTTTCATGTCGGTTTTGTCGCTCCAATGTTCATCAGAATCCCGATACACGCCATATTGACCAAGAGCGAGCTGCCGCCGTAGCTTAAAAAGGGCAGCGTCAGGCCTTTGGTCGGCAACAGACCGAGGGTAACGCCCATATTGACGCAAACTTGAAGGCCCACAGCGGTTGTCACCCCGATGGCCAGGAATGCGCCGAACAGATTCTCGGTATTTTTCGCGATCACCACACCACGCCAGAGCAAAATCAGAAAAAGCACCAGGATGGTCAATACGCCCCACAGTCCGAGCTCTTCTCCGATGACGGAAAAAATAAAATCCGTATGGGGTTCCGGAAGGTAAAACAACTTCTGATATCCCTGCCCGATACCGGTCCCCCATATGCCCCCGGTTCCGAAGGCCATCAAGGAATGGATGATCTGATAGCCCTCATTGGCCGGATATTGCCAGGGATCAAGATAACTGAGTATCCGCTTCATGCGGTATTCGGAGTTGAACAAAACAAAATAGCCGACGGGCGCCGCCACCAACAAACCGGACAGCAGGTGAGTGAACCGCACACCGCCCACAAACAGCATGACCCAGGTGAGGGCGCAGAGAATGGCAACGGAACCGAAATCGGGCTGCAGCAGGATCAGGACGGCCAGCAGACCCAGTATCGCGACATGGGGAATGAATCCGATGGAAAAGACGTGGATATTATCCCTCTTTTTACTGAGGGAATACGCCAGATAGATGATCATGGCGAACCGTGCGAATTCGGAAGGCTGGAACGAAATGCCCAGAAACCGCAACCACCTCTGGGCGCCTCCCGCGGAATATCCAATACCGGAAAACTGTACGGCGAAGAGCAGAATGACCGCAAGAAACAAAAAAACATAGGATAACTGTTGATAATATCGAAACGGCAGATGACGGCAAATGACGAGCGCGATAATCCCCAGCAGGGCGAAGGATAGCTGTCGCTCCAAAAAGTAATAGTCATTTCCGTATTTTTTCATCGCCAAGGCCGAGCTGGCACTATAGACCATGACCACGCCGATACCCACGAGAAACAGGACCGGAAACAGCAGGGTCACATCATAAGCGAATGAAATCGTTTTCTTGTTTTCCTTGCTCACGCGACAATCATCCTTATCTCCGAAACCGCCCGCCGGAATACGTCTCCGCGGTGGGCGTAACTGTCAAACATATCGAAACTGGAACAGGCCGGCGACAGCAGCACCGTATCACCCGGCACGGCCGTTTCATGCGCGATGGCGACCGCTTCTTCCATTGCCGAAGCTTTTCGGGTCTCGGTCAAATGTCCCAGCGCTTTCTCGATTTTATTTGCAGCCTCGCCGATGACGATCAACATCTTGACTTTTTCCCGTATCGGTTCCGCCAGAGGTGTATATTCGCCGCCTTTATCCCTGCCGCCCATGATGAGGATCAGATTACCCTTAAAACTCTCAACGGCCCGCACCACCGCGTCGACATTGGTGGCTTTGGAATCGTCGTAATAATCCACCCCGGCGTTCCGACCGACCAGTTCAAGACGATGGGACAGACCGGCATATTCGTTCAACGCAGACTGGATACCTTCCAGGTGCCCGCCGGCTGCAAGAACGGCCAACGCCGCGGCGGCGATGTTTTCATGGTTGTGACGCCCCACAAGGGAAGTCCGGCCGAGATCGATGGCGTCAAATCCGCCATTGGTCCGTTCGATAAGGATTTTATCATGCCGGATCAGCGCATTGCCGGCACCCGGTGAAGAATCGCCGAAGTATACCTGTTGCGATTTTATCCTGCTTGTCACGGCCCGGATCCAGTCATCACCGGCGTTTAAAACGGCCACGTCATTGGGGCCCTGGTTGGTGAAAATCCGCGCCTTGGAGGCGGCGTAATCCGCCATGCCCGCATACCGGTCCAGGTGGTCCGCCGTTATATTCAGCAATACGGCCACATGCGGGCAAAACCGGTCGATGGTGTCCAACTGGAAGCTGCTGATTTCCGCCACCACCAGATCGGCTTTGTGTTGCCCCATGACATATTCGATCAATGGCGTTCCGATATTGCCTCCCACAAACGGGGTCAAGCCGGACCTGGAAAGCATGGCGCCGATCAGTCCCGTGGTAGTGGTTTTACCGTTGGTGCCCGTAATGGCGATAATCGGTTGTTCAATAAACCGGGATGCCAGCTCGACTTCCCCCCAGACAGGAATCCCTCTCGTGACGGCCGCCTGAACCGGCGTGATGGTGTGGGGAACGCCCGGACTCAACACGATGAGATCGGCTCCGGTAAACGTTTCCGTTCGATGACCGCCCAATTCCATCCGAATGCCGACTTCTTGAAACGGCTTCAGGCTTCGCGCCAGCTGGTTTTCCGGCGCCATGTCCGTCACCGTCAGCTCGGCCCCGAGTGTGTGCAGGAAGTTGGCGGCTCCCAACCCGGATTTCCCCAATCCCACGATGACGATCTTTTTTCCCGAAAATTCGTTCATTGATCCCGTTTCGCCGTTACCGCAATTTCAGAGTGCTCATGGAAATCAACGCCAATGCGATGGCGATAATCCAAAAACGCACGATTACTTTCGGTTCCGGCCAGCCTTTCAATTCAAAATGATGATGCAGCGGCGCCATCCGAAAAATACGGCGGCCTTTGGTCATCTTGAAAAAGCCGACCTGGAAAATGACGGATAGTGCCTCCACCACGAAAAGACCGCCGACAATGACCAGCAGAATCTCCTGTTTGGTGATGACCGCAACCGTCCCCAATATGGCGCCCAATGGCAGAGAGCCCACGTCGCCCATGAAAATTTGCGCCGGATAGGTATTGAACCACAGAAATCCAAGCGCCGCTCCGGCAAGCGCGCCGCAAAACACCGTAATTTCACCGCACCCGGCGACATGTGTGATCTGAAGATAATTCGCCATTTTGGCGTGACCCGCCAAATAAGCGAACACCATATAGGTGACCGCGGCGATCAAAACCGGACCGATGGCCAGGCCGTCCAGACCATCTGTAAGGTTGACGGCATTGGATGTGCCGACAATCACGAAAATGACAAACGGAATGTAGCCCCATCCCAGGTCCGGCGAAATGGTTTTAAAAAAAGGCACGGTAACGCGGGTGTTGAAATCCGGATGGGAATGGAGCAGGATGGCGCACAACAGGGCGACCAAGATCTGGAGACGAAACTTTCCCTTGGCGCTCAACCCCTTGCTCTGTTTCTTGATCTGCATCAGATAGTCGTCGGTGAAACCGATGGCCGTAAAACCGATAGAGGCCAGCAGGATGATCCAGATATAAAAATTGCTAAGATCCGTCCACAGCAGCGTGGATGTGACAACCGCCGCCATAATCAGCAGACCGCCCATGGTCGGTGTGCCGGCCTTGTCAAAATGCGACTTGGGACCGTCTTTGCGAACATACTGACCGATCTGCAGCCCGGCGAGCGTCCGGATCATCCACGGTCCGAGGAAAAAACACACGAAAAATGCGGTCAGACTGGCATATATCGTTCGGAACGTAATATAACGGAAAACGTTAAATGCCGTTATGTATGTATGAAGTGGATATAAAAAATGGTAAATCATCAGTCCGCCGATCCTTGGTGTGTTCGAACGATCATCGTTCCCACTTAAAGTCTCTCTTTAGTAGAAACCTTTTCGAAAATCCACTATATATTGTGCAAAAATCCCATTACGATGCATTTTTTTCTGAAACCATCAGTCGTTGGACGACCGTCTCCATCTTCATCGCCCGCGATCCTTTTACCAAAACCCAGTCCCCAGCCTGAAAATTCAGCAACATATCGGCAATCAGGGTCTCCCGGTCGCCGGTGAGGATATGCCCGGAATCCATCTTCTCTTCCACTGCCCCTTGGGCCACATGGGCCGCGAACTCACCGGTGACGTACAGCCGATCGACACCCGAGCGGGCTACGACCGTGCCGATATATCGATGCAATTCGGGCGCATGCGAACCCAGCTCGTACATATCTCCCAGCACTAGAAACGCCCGCCGGCCTCCTTTCAGGGACACCAGGGTCGCGATCGCCTGCTTCATGGAATCAGGGTTGGCATTGTATGTATCATCAATGATGTTGACGCCGCTGCTGTTTTTCAACAACCCCATCCGGCCCTTGACCGGCTTGAAATTTTCAAGCCCTTTCCGGATCGTTCCCAGATCGATCCCGGCTGCATAACCGGCCGCGGCAGCCGCCAAGGCGTTTGAAACCATGAATCTACCCGGGGTTGAAAGATGCACATCGGCGCTTTCTCCATTGGGTAGCGACAAGGAAAACAAGGACCCCAAACCTTCCTGACGCACATCGCTCCCTTTCACGTCCGCTTCCGCGGAAAGACCATAAAGGAGAACGGGTGTCACTGCCTTCTCGGCCAATTGGCGGACTCGCGGATCATCGGCATTCAATACCGCCACCCCCGATTGGTTGATTTCTCCCAAAAGCTCTCCCTTGGCATGCATGACGCCTTCAATGGAACCCACGCCTTCCAGGTGGGCAGGGCCGACATTGGTGATGATTCCGATGTCGGGACTGCAGATTCGGGCCAATGTTCGGATTTCACCCGGGTGATTCATTCCGAGTTCCAGAACGGCCCATTGGTGATGATACCCAAGACGCAGCAGCGTCAGCGGGAGCCCGATTTCGTTGTTGAAATTCCCGGCGGTGGCAAGGCTGGGAAACTTCTGTTCAAATACCGCCGTCGTCAACTCCTTGGTCGTGGTCTTACCATTGGACCCGGTAACGGCGATGATAGAGGCCTGGGATCGCCGGCGCTGATAGACAGCCAGGTCGGCCAATGCTTGGGTCGTATTGTCGACCGCCACGCACATACCGTTCCGTCGTATATCGACCGGCAGCGACAGCCTGATCGCCTCCACTTTGTCAACCACAATCCCTCGGCAACCTTTGGCGATCACGTTTTCAATGAACTGATGTCCGTCATGGTTCTGACCCCGGATGGCGACAAACAGATCGTTCACGGCAAGGGTGCGGGAATCGATGGATACCCCTTCGAAAAAACAAGAGCGATCCCCGGATGTCAGCCGACCTCCGGTAGCCGCCAACACATCCTCGACCGTCCAGGGAATGGGTTTATGCATGGCAAGCCTCAAGTGCCTGTTGCGCCTCGGCGTAGTCATCGAAAGGCAGTTTTTGTTTCCCCACGAGCTGATATTTTTCATGCCCTTTGCCGGCAATCAATATCGTATCGCCGGGGATCGCCACCCGGATGCCCCTCCGAATCGCCGCTCGTCGATCCGGCTCCACCAAAAATCCTGTGTTTGCGAAGTTGCTGTCGAGTGTCTCGGCCTGATAGCAATGGCGGCCGAGGGACGCGATTCCCGCCACAATATCTTCAATAATTTTGACGGGATCTTCGGAACGCGGGTTGTCGGAAGTGACAATCGTCAAATCAGCGTAATCCAAGGCGATTTTTCCCATCAACGGTCGTTTGCCTCTGTCCCGGTCTCCTCCACAACCAAAAACACAAATGATCCGTCCCGTTGAGATGGCTCGCAGGGCAGCCAAAACATTCTCCAGGGCATCCGGCGTATGCGCATAGTCGATGAACACAAAGCGGCCGGAACGATCGGGGACCGCCTCCAGTCTCCCCGGGACGGAAACGAATTCCTCAATTCCGGTCCGGATTTGTTCCATGGGAAGTTTCAGGACAACCCCTACACCGACTGCGCATAAAATATTTTCCAGGTTGTAGCCGCCTGCCAGGGGGGAATGAAATTCAAACACTCCCACCGGCGTTTCAATGGCTCCGGTAATACCGCTCAGACCGATGTCCGCATGGATCGCCCGCAACGTGGCGCCTTTTCCATCCCCCACACCCAAGGGAGTCGGCGCACCGGTTGTTGTCGAGAGCAGCTCGAAGAGTTCCCGACCTTTGTCATTGCTGCAGTTGATGACGGCCATCGCCCGGTCCTGCTTGGGTCCTGCCGGCAAAATATCCGTAAAGAGCCGCTTCTTGGACTGCCAATAGGTCTGCATATCACCATGAAAATCCAGGTGATCCTGGCTCAAATTGGTAAAAACAGCCACATCCAGGCGACAGTTCTGCAATCGAAACAGATCAATGGCATGGGAAGAGGCCTCCATGACCGCATGGGTTACACCGTGGGTGACCATACGCGCCAATATGGATTGAAGATCCAACGATTCCGGCGTGGTCATGGGATTGTCGAAACTGTTTCCGGCGTAACGGTAATATACCGTACTGATGAGACCGGTTTTCAATCCGGCCTTTTGCAATATATTTTCGATCAGCGATGCCGTAGTCGTTTTACCATTGGTGCCGGTTACGGCAATCATGATCAGCTGTTCGGACGGACATTGGAAAAATCGATCCGCGATGATTGCCATCGCCTGTCGTGAATTGGGCACTTCCACCACCGGTACCCGGATCATCGGCGGCGTCCTCTCCGCCACGATCGCAACCGCTCCCCGGGCGATGGCGTCATCGATAAAAACGTGTCCATCGGCCGCAAATCCTCGGATAGCCACAAATAGCCCACCCGGCATGACAGCGTCGGATCGATAATGAACCGATCCGATTTCCGGATCGGTGAATGCTCTCCCGTCATGGGATATCGGCGGAATCATCCGTTTTTGGGGCAACCCTTCCATGAGATCAGAAAGTTTCATTTTTTCGATTCCGTAACCTTGGCCAGCGTCATTTTCCGATTCCAGTCCGGCTGAAGCTTTTCCTCCGGTGTAATATTCAGATAGTTCAATGTATCCTGGGCGATCTTGCTGAAAGCCGGTGCAGCCACCAATCCCCCGTAATGCTTTTCCTTAGGCTCGTCCAGTATCACCAGAACGACGATTTCCGGACTTTCACATGGCGCAAAACCGATAAAGGAAGAAATGTATTTGTCCTTGGCGTAGTGCCCGGATTCATCGATTTTCTGCGCTGTCCCGGTCTTCCCACACACCGAATAACCGTCGACAGCCGCATTGACACCCGTGCCCCCCTCGGTCGTGACGCTGTTCATAATGGCCCGGATCGTACGGGCGGATACCGGGGAAATGACATTCCTGACTTTGCGGGGCTCAAAAGATTGAATCAACCTGCCGTTATTGTCGGTCAACGCCTTGACGATACGAGGCTGCATCAGAACGCCGTCGTTGGCGATGGCGGCGGTGGCCGTTATCAACTGGATCGCCGATACGGAAATTCCCTGTCCAAATGAAATCGCCCCCATATCGATTCGGGTCCAACGGGTCGCGGAGGACAGCAAACCGGTCGTCTCACCAGGACAGGCGATGCCGGTTTTTTCACCAAAACCAAACCCCTTCAGATTGGCATACAGGATATCCCTGCCGATGGATTCAGCAACCTTTACCGTACCGATATTGCTTGAGTATTTAACGATTTCCAGCAACGTCAGCCAGCCATATGGATGGGTATCGTGAATGGTGTTGCGGCCAAGACGATAACGCCCGTCTTCACAATAAAAAATCGTGCTCGGCGTACAAATTCCGGAATCGATCGCCCCTGCCGCCATAAATATTTTCATGGTCGAACCGGGTTCAAAGGGGTCGGTAATCGCCCGATTGCGCCATCGTTCACGCCGGTAATCCTCAAAGGAATTGGGATTGAAAAACGGATAATGCGCAATGGCCAGCATGTCACCGGTTTTGGGCAGCATGACCACGGCAATGCCGGAACTGGCGCCATTGGTGCGGGCGGCTTCAGCCAAGGCGGTTTCCGCGATATATTGAACATTTCGATCGATGGTCAGAATGAGATTCCCCCCGGAATAATTGGCCAGGATTTGTTTTTCGGCGTCGAATCCCCGCCCGAGAGCATCCGTCATCACGATCTGCTTGACCATATGCCCTTTTAAATGATCATTATAGAGAAATTCGAGTCCTTCCAGACCTTGGCCGTCGATGCCCGAGAATCCGATCAATTGTGCGGCAAGGGTTCGATTCGGATATACGCGCGCTTGTTCCGGAATAAAATCAATACCAGCCAACGACAAGGCTTTGGCCGCCTCCACATCCTTGGGTGCAACGTCCCGTTTGATCCATACAAAAGAACGTTTTGAGGTGAGCTTTTGCTTCAGTCGAACCGGATTAAGCTTTAATATTTTCGCCAGCGTCCGGGCCGTTTTTGGGGGATCGACCACCGAGGCGGGAAACGCCGCGATTGAAGTCGTATCAATACTGACCGCCATTTCCCGCAGCCGGGTATCGTAGATCGTTCCGCGCTTGCCATGGGTCACCATGGATCTCTGATATTGCTTTGCGGCTTTTTGGGACCACCAGGGGCCTTGCACGACATGCAGGAAAACAGCCTTAGCGCCGACCGCTCCATACAAAAGCGTTAGAAAGACGCCCACAAGGATCATGCGCCATTTGATGCGGGGCGCTTTCTTTTCCCGTACGTTTTTCTGTTTCGGTCGCTTCATTGAATGACGACAATCTGTTTGGGGTCAGGCATGACCAGATTGAGTTTGGTTCTGGCGATACGAACCACGCGGTCAGGTGATTTCAACCGTGCCAGCTCCACCATCAAATGCTTTTGCCATTTTAACAACTTCTGATGATTTTGGGTTTCTCCGGCAATTTCATATCCGATGCCGATGCATTGCACCCGGCACCAGGTATACCCGAAGAGTTCCACGATAAAAAGCAGCATCACCGCAATCCATGTCCAGATCTGTTTCTTTGGACGAACAAATGTATTATGCCTGCTTTGCATCGATAATTGGCCTTTTCCCTAACATCTTTCAGCCACCCGCAGCTTGGCGCTGCGGGCCAGCGGGTTCTCCCCGATTTCTTCCGCGGACGGAATCAATGCCTTGCGCGTGATCGTTTTAAAAAGTGGCTTTCGACCACACAAACATTTGGGGAAATCCGGCGGACAAACACAAGGATCTGAAAAGGCGCGAAATCGCTTCTTCACAATGCGATCCTCTAGAGAGTGAAATGTCAAAACGCATAATCTTCCTGCCGGATTCAAGATCCCGGGAACCACGGTCAGAAATTCATCCAACCGTTCCAGCTCCTTGTTCACGGCGATCCGAAGCGCCATAAAAGCACGCGTGGCGGGATGAATTCGCCGACCGTAGCGCATCTTGGGCGGCAAGGCCTGACATATAATATCCGCCAGAACCTTGCTGGAACGAATCCGATTTTTGGTCCGCTCCGTAACAATCCGGCGCGCCATGCGAAACGCCATCGGTTCTTCACCATAGGTCTTGAACAATTTTGCAAGGTCGGACTCAGGCAGGGAATTCACCATTTCTTCCGCGCTGGCGCCGGCTCGGCAGTCCATGCGCATATCCAGCGGTTCATCCTTCCTGAAACTGAAACCACGTCCACTTTTTTCGAGTTGATGAAGAGAAAGACCTAAATCTAGGAGGATGCCGTCTACTGCTGTCAGATGAAGCTCCGACAAAACGGCGGGCAGCGTTACAAAATTGCCATGGATCAGTCTCAAATTCTGTTCATCGGATGGCAGGACAACCCTCGCATTTTCCACTGCGTCCGCATCCTGGTCCATGCCGATCAAAACCCCGCCTGGAAGAATTCGTTCCAAGATCAATCGGGCATGTCCGGCTCCACCGATGGTTCCGTCCACATAAACTTTTCCCGGTCGGCAGTTCAGTAAGGTTATCGTCTCCTTGGACATGACCGATATGTGATGATACGGCATGGTACTATAATCCTAACTTGGCGATTTCGTTTCTGACCTCCTCCTTCAGTATGTCTTCTTCCATTTGCATATTTTCCCTATCCCAGAGTTCTCGAGCCCAGATTTCAAAATGATCCAATACACCTACGAGAACGATTTCCTTATCAAGGGAAGCATATTGTCGCAAGGATGGCGGCACCAGAATACGTCCCTGCTTGTCGCAATAACAATCCGATGCGCCACCCAGAAATATCCGCCGAAACCGTCGCATGGTGTCGCTTTTCTCAGTAAGCGACAGCACCTTTGCCTCAATCCTTTTCCATTCTTCAAAGGTATAGGCAAACAAACTCGAATCCATCCGGGTCACCATAACGCCGTCTCCCCCGCCGCTCCGTAAAACATCACGAAAACGAGCCGGAATCACGACGCGCCCTTTGGGATCGAGATTATGAAATGAGCTGCCACGAAACATTCATCACCATAATGCACCACTTTTCACCACAATATGGCATAAAACTACATTATTTTATCAAAGTGTCAAGGGAAAAATTATTTTTAGATACATAATTTTTAATGATTAGCAAAAGTTAACAAAATACACATACAGGTGGGGAAAAGTGGTTTTACTGATAATGAAGCGATTTTGCTGGGCTTGCTGACGTTGCGGATACCGGAATGATCGCAGAAAGGAGCTGTGGATATCGACGGTGAGCCATATGACGGGGAATTACGAGATATCGAATAGGGCAATCAAGAGATAATCCGGATAGACAGAGGAACGACATGGAGGCTGGGCGAGATTTCTTGGGTGGCCCCGAGCTGAAAGTCAGAACATTTGCCGGTGCCTT
Source organism: Desulfobacterales bacterium (assembly GCA_041740615.1). Lineage (GTDB taxonomy): Bacteria > Desulfobacterota > Desulfobacteria > Desulfobacterales > SURF-7 > DYJD01. Next base: position 267,217 of record JBGSLR010000038.1, on the reverse strand, counting down.
CCAATAGCAGGTCGATTTCCTTCACCAACCCTTTTAAATCAATGACGGGATGGCGCATAAAGACCGACGGCAGTCCGTAGGTCAGGTTGCAGGCCAGGCATTTACCGTTCCGCTGTTTCAGATGAAATTCAAAACAGATTTCATTTTCGTTGAATTCCCGGAAAACAAGACCGACATCATAGGCACCCTCCTCGGCGTCACCGAAGAGTGCTTCAAAAAACTGACCGGTTCGATGGGCCGGAAATAGAGCGTTCATTTTTTCTGGGCTGAAAATAGCTTGGTAATCCAACTTGTTCATTCCGCCTCCTCTTCTGTTCGACCAATGGAATTGTGCCCTGAAAACATCCTGAAATTTTTCGCGGGAGCATATACCAACAGCGCGACGCGGTCAATACAATCCGGCATTCACCATCGCAGCGCCGGCATCGTATGCTTCTTGAAGGTAATCCGGATGCTTCTGGACATCCCCTTCAAAGTCGAGCCCTCGGTACAGAAGGGTTTTCCAGATTGCCACATCCAACACATCAAAAAAATAGCGGAGACTCAGCAATGTTCCATCGAAGAGTTTTTTCCCGGTTGTCGCGCCGACGGAAATAAACAACCCGGGACGCTTGGCGGCCTCTTCCTTTTTAGGTGCTTTTTCGATCCAGTATTTTTTTACCCAGAGGGATTGGCAGCGATCCATGAGTATCTTGGTATGCGCACTGACGGAATAAAAAAAAATGGGTGACGCCAGCATTAATCCATCACAGGACAGCAGCATGTCGTATACTTTCTGGAAATCATCCTGCATCACACAACGACCGTTTTTCAGACAACCGTAAATTTCCAGACATGGCGACATGTTCAGATCCCGCAGGACGATTTCTTCTACACGAGCGCCGGCTTGCTTCGCTCCCCGAACCGCTTCCGACAGCAGGGTCGCCGTATTGCCTTTTCTTCTGGGACTTCCGTAGATGGCCACAAGTTGCATGCCGATTACTTCCTTATGTAAATTTCGAAAAGTCACTCCACGAACCGGATGAATAAACCATATCTTCCGATATAGTGTCCACAGTCATACGGCAAGTCAAGACAAAAGCGGTTCATTCCGAAACCGGCAACGGCAATAGACGCTTATACAACACGATGGAAACGATACCCGCAATATACATGACAAGCCCGAAAAGCCCGGAAGTCACGAGCATGGAACTATAAAAGTCCCCCATGGCATCCTGGATCAGAAGCGCGATGGTCATGGAAAGAGCCGCATTTCGCAGGCCTGTTTCAAGAGAGATTGCACGGGTTTGATAGTTGTTGATCCCCACAAGTTTGGAGGAAACGATGCCGAACATCATGCCCAAAAACGTCAACAGGAAAACCGTGGTATAAAATTTGACGCCGTAGCGATCCGTATCGGCAAAAATGTATAAATTACCGAAAATACCTGCAAGAATCAGCGCAAGCAGGGCCAAGACACCCAAGGCGGAAAAGAATGGAATTGATTTTTTTGCAAATTCCGACCATTTGGTACGAACCGACATGCCGATAATCAGCGGAATGATCACCAGCACAAAAATAGTCTGCATAACGACTTTAACCGGAATAACGACTTCCGGCATTTTCGAACAATAGATCGTCAGTAAAAAGGGCGTAAAGAAAATGGAAAGCACGGTTGAAAAAGAAGTCAACGAAATGGAAAGCGCCAAATCTCCTTTGGCGTAATACGTCATCAAGTTGGATGTCACACCGCCGGGAATCGCCGTAATCAATATCATGCCCACAAAAATAAACGGATACTCCCGGTAGAACCCCAAACTGTGCCCCAGACCAAAAGCCAATAGCGGCATGACACCGAACTGCAGAATCTGCCCCACGATGATCCCCCGGGGCTTGACGAACACCAGCGCAAAATCTTTGATGGTCAGGGTCAGTCCCATACCCACCATGACAAAAAAAAGCATCAGCACGATACTGATCCTGAATACTCTATCCAGCATGAGCTGCGTCGGTTTCTCCGTGAACTGCGCAAAAGGATAGTTCTCTCCATCGACGATACCCCGGCTCACCTTGACCTTGAATTTCATTTTGGTTTCATACATATTGTCCAATCCGGCATAAAAGGAAGCAGCGCCTTTTACCATCATGGCGGCATCATCCGGTATGGATAGAATCAGAACCTCGCCGGTTAACTTCCGCAACAAATATACCCGACCCGACCGGTCTTCTCTGGGTGCGGCTTCCGGACTCAAAATGCGCAGGTTACCCACAAACGCGTCCTCTTCCGCATCCTGCCAGTTCAGCGACCTTGATTCTTTGTTCAGCCTTTCAACAACCCCCATATCCCCCTTGCTCCGAATGATACGGGACAACTTCTGGTACAGCAGTTCGCCTCCGCTTCCCTCATCCGCGTTGATCAAAGACGCATGACAGAATGCCAGGATGCCGATACAAATGACCCAGCGCAACAAGTGCCAAGAACAAGATTTCTTCCTCTTCTGCATGGATCGTTCCTCTCTTCATTAAGATATGGTGCATTGGAAAATCGCGCAAAACAAACTGACCAGTCTGTTTTGATTTGCATGCTTTCAGCCAGATGTCAATACGCGTTTTGTATGAAAAATGGGTTTCTTCCGGAAAAACAGCGTTTGCCGCACCGGGACCATGCGCCGATCTTCCATGGGTTCCGTGGAAATTGGGAAATTACTGCGGACGGCGGAAAAAAATCTTGGAAATCCAAAACGAAATGGATATGCTGCCTCATCCATTGCTGCCCCGGGCCGTTTTTTTGCGCCCCGGTCCATCGCATATGACAAAAAACCATTTAAGGAGACACCATGAAATTCAACCATCCGCTTGACATGATTCTTCTTGCCATAATACTGACGCTCATTGCATATCCCGCTCTGGGAGTCACCTCCGGTTGCACGGAGGGAGACGGCAATATCAAAACCGAAACGCGCGACCTACCCTCCTTTGTCGGGATAGCGGTCGACGGCGCCTTTGATGTACGGGTCACCTGCGGCAGGAAGCAACTCGTCCAGATCACTGCCGATGCCAACCTGCTGCCGTTGATTACCACACGGGTGAATACAAACATCCTGACCATCGATACGAATCGATCCATTTGCACCAAGTCGGACCTCCTGATCACCGTTGCATTGCCGGATATTGAGCAGGCAACCGTCAGCGGCGCATCGGAAATGACCATCACCCGTATCGACAACCGAAAATTCGATTTGAAATCGGACGGGGCCGGAGATATTTCGATCAGCGGCAAAACCGGTCTTTTCAGCGCTTCCCTCACCGGCAGCACCGATCTGAAGGCCCGACAGCTCATTGCGGAAACCGTTCAAATCAGCATCCACGACGCCGGAGAAGGGACCGTATATGCAACCCAAAAACTGGACGCAGCGGTCAACGGGGCCGCATCCGTCACCTATTTCGGCAACCCCAAAACAGTGATGAAACAAGCGGATGACGCCGGCGAAATTGTTCCGGGGGACAGGGGCAAGATGAATGACGAAGATGAAGAAAGCGAATAAGCCGGAATGTTCCTGCCAACCACTCGCGAAGAGATGCAAACAGTAGGCTGGACGACGACGGATATCATCCTGGTCACCGGCGACGCATATATCGACAGCCCCTATATCGGTATCGCGCTGGTGGGGAAAATCCTGCTCAACGCCGGTTTCCGTGTCGGCGTTATCGCTCAGCCGGGCATCCATTCGGACGTGGATATTCGACGGCTGGGTGAGCCCGCTCTATTCTGGGGAGTATCCGGCGGCAGTGTGGATTCGATGGTCGCCAACTATACCGCTTTGAAGAAATTCAGGAAAACGGATGACTACACCGCCGGGGGACGCAACGAAAAAAGGCCGGACAGAGCCGTTATCGCTTATGCCAATCTAATCCGCCGCTATTTTAAAGACACCAAGCCGATCGTTCTCGGCGGTATCGAGGCAAGCCTGCGACGACTGTCTCATTACGATTTCTGGTCGAATCGAGTCCGTCGGTCGATTCTTTTCGATGCCAAGGCGGAATACCTCGTATACGGCATGGGCGAAAAAACAGCCCTGCAGCTCGCCTATTATATCCGATCCGGACGGTCGATAACGGACCTACCCGGCATCTGCTACATTGCCAAGGAAAAACGGAATAGTTATATAGAATTGCCTTCCTTTGAGCAAACGGCAACCGATAAAAACGCCTTTATCGATATGTTCAAGACGTTCTACGCCAATACCGACCCCCTGACGGCCGCCGGACTCTGTCAGCGGCAGGATACCCGTTATCTGATCCAAAACCCGCCGGCCTCCTATCCTACCCAACCGGAACTCGATACATATTACGGGCTGGATTTTGAAAGAGACGCCCATCCTTTTCATCGGCGCTTCGGATCCGTAAAAGCCATAGAGACCATTCGCTTTTCCATCCCCACGCACCAGGGTTGCTATGGAGAGTGCAACTTCTGCGCGATCGCTGTCCATCAAGGCAGAACGATTCGCTGGCGCAGCCGGGAATCCATTTTGCGCGAAGCACGTCTTTTGACCACCTATCCGGATTTCAAGGGACATATTTTGGACGTCGGGGGCCCCACCGCGAATATGTACGGTTTCGAATGCGCTAAAAAAATCGAGCGGGGAAGTTGTCGCGATAGAAGATGTCTATACCCGGATGTCTGCCCCAGTCTGCACATCGATCACGGGTACCTGTTGGGCTTGTTGCGCGAGCTGCGAAAGATACCAAACATCAAGAATATTTTCGTGGCGTCCGGAATTCGCTATGACCTGGTCCTTGCAGATAAAACCAAAGGAAATGATTATCTTAATGAAATCATTAAATATCATGCCTCCGGACAACTCAAAGTGGCCCCCGAACACTCGGAAACCCATGTCCTGAAGCTGATGGGGAAGCCGGACATGGATGGACTCATCGAATTTCGAAAACGGTTTGCGGAGATGACCCGGTCCGCCGCAAAAAATCAGTTCCTGACATACTATCTCATGGCGGCCCATCCCGGCTGCCGTTCAGAGGACATGCATCAATTACAGCGTTTTTCAAGCCGTCATCTGAAAATTCATCCGGAACAGATTCAGATTTTCACGCCTGGTCCATCCACTTTTTCCAGCCTGATGTACTACACGGAAACAGATCCATTCAGCGGGAAACCGGTTTTCGTTGAAAAAAACAGCGCCCAAAAAGAGTACCAGAAAAAAATCCTCACGCCCCCCCGGAAACACCCGCGTCAAGTTCCGTAGCCTGCCACCTCCGCGATAGTTCTCATACCACCCAATACCTATGTATTTCCTTTCACAATCAGTGTTTCGAACACATTGCACGATCTATTTAACAACTTGATTTTTCTATATATTTTAAATATATCGTTAGCTTGCATAAAATTTGCATTACGAATCAGACGGTGCTCTTTGCCATTGACAGACAGGGAATTCCATACTACTTATGATAACAATATATGGTGGTTTTATTAACCATATGCTCCCTTAGATGGTGGAACTAGGGTATGCAACGCAGCGGGACAACATCAATTCATAATAATGCCATTTATTCAAATGGTTATATACAGGAGCCCCCTTTTGTTCTCGTCCTAGGACCCGGCATGCTGCAAATCGCCGCGGAGGGCCTCCATGGACTACCTTGAACGAAATCCTGACAGCCCGACGGATGGCAATAACGCTCACACAACGCCATCGGACGATATCGTCGAAAAAACCGTTACCAAGGCAGTACTCATAAACCGATTAAACTTCGTCAACTTTCAAGACGGAGAGGTGTTTGTCAATTTCAAGCATCGGAAATACGATCGCATCATCACCCTGAAAGCCATCCCGCAACCATGTACGGGAGCCTACCTGGTCTGCCGCTGGCGAGATGCCCATAACATGGAAAACATAATGGATGCGTATCGGTTTCACAACTTGGTCATCACCAACGGCATGAAGATCCTTTCCGTAGAAGCTCTGCCCCGCGGAATCAACGGCAAAGGCATTTGCCTCCCCCTTCCGGAAAGCGCCATTGAGACCAATGTTCGAAAACTCAATCGATACGCCTGTGACGATGTGACCGTTCAGCTCATTCAAAATGGAATTTCCTACAGCGGCAATCTCGTCGACTTCAACGCGATTTCCCTCAAGTTGATCCTGCACGCGAAACCAACGCAAACATTTCAGTGGATCAATCCCAAAACAAAAGTCAACATCATCATCCAGAACGGTCAAGGCCCTTTATATTCCGGTGAATGCCGCATCACCCGTCAAACAATCGAAGGCGACAGCGGCAATTTTATTCTCGAACCCCTCCATCAGGTAATCCAGCGCTATAAACCCAAAGAATACCGCAGCCGTCGATTCAAGTTGACACCATCGCCCGACATGGTCTTTTCACATCCATTCACCCATAAAAAGATGACATTAAAAGTCATCGACCTGGCCGGATCCGGCTTTTCCGTGGAAGACGATCGCCGGAATCCCGTCTTGATCGCCGGCATGATCATCCCTGAGTTGGAGCTTACTTTTGCAAGCAGTTTCAAAATAAAAGCAAAGGCCCAAGTCGTTTATCGAAAAACCCTTCTATCGGAGGGCACGAAATCGGAAGACATCCAATGCGGCCTGGCGTTCCTCGATATCAATTTTGACGACCACCTCAAATTGCTGGCATTGTTACATCAAGTGGAAAACCGGCACGCATATGTCTGCAATCAAGTCGATATGGACGATCTGTGGCGGTTCTTTTTTGAAACCGGTTTCATCTATCCCAAGAAATATGCCTTCCTGCAGTCGGAAAAAGAAAAAGTGAAGGCGGTATATCAAAAATTATATACACAAAATCCAAGCATCGCCCGTCATTTTATTTATCAGGAAAACGGTATAATTCGAGGCCATATGTCGATGCTTCGTTTTTATGATAAAACCTGGCTGATTCATCATCATGCCGCCCGAAGCAACTCCCTCCTCCGGGCGGGCCTGGTCGTTCTTGACCAGATCGGCCAGTTTACCTTTGAATCGCACCGCCTCCACTCCAGTCATATGGATTATCTCATGTGTTACTTCCGACCGGAAAATCAATTCCCCCAGCATGTCTTCGGCGGTGCGACGAACCACATAAACGACCCCAGCGGATGTTCGCTGGATCTTTTCACTTACAGCCATTACCGAAAATCGCCGGACCACCAGAAAAAGCTTCCCGCTCCCTGGAAATTGGGTAAAACCGAACCGGAAGATCTATTGGAACTGGAATGCTTCTATAAAGAGAACTCCGGTGGACTCATGATCCGAGGCCTTGATCTCACTCCGACGAATGGAGACCGCCATGAATTATCCGAAGCATATCATACAGCCGGGTTGAAGCGGGAGCGACGTCTGTTTTCACTGAAACACAAAAACCGCCTGCGAGCGGTCATCATTGCAAACATCGCTGATGTCGCTTTGAACATGTCGGATCTGACCAGCTGTATCAAGATGATCGTCGTAGACCAAGAGGATTTGTCCAAAGAGATTCTCCAGTCCGCCGTTGCCCAACTGGCCGAACTGTATCCGCAAAGCCGGGTACCATTGCTGCTATACCCCGCCCAATATGCCGATGCGCAATCGATCCCCTATGAAAAAAAATACTACCTTTGGTTACTGAACACCGATTTTTCGGACCACTACTTTCAATTTATTGAGGAGCTGAATAAGCTCAGGAGTTCACAAGGCTGATCCTTGAAAATCGAAAACCTCGAAGGCGGGGGAAATAGGGGATCGTTCGCTATGCGACTTTCAAAAATTGAATATCGCTGTCTTGGCCATTGAACGTTATGGCCTCGCAAAGATAGGAGAGATTTTCTTCAAGCGCCATCATCTTATAATCGCCCTCCAATCGATCTTCGGCGATCGCACGGGTCATGACACATAACAGGTGTACGCGCTGATGAAACAAATGCGACCCGCCCATTTCGCGATTGGTCTCGGCTTCCGACGGCACTTTCTGCGACGTTGTTGACGCCTCCCCCGCCATATGCAGGGAAGTGTAAAAGACTTCTTCGGAATTTTTAATGATGGCTTCCCGTCGAAATTTTCCCAAGGGAAAACCTTTCAGGTGAGCTTTTGCCATGATGATCAGCAGCTGAAGCTTCGCAAGGAAGATGGCGCCATCATCCATTTCTTTACCGTCGGGAGCAGGGGAACCTAATCGGAGCATCTTCCTTGCCTTTTGTTAGTCATTTATCCAGTGTTCATCTGACAACAGATATGTTTCAGATTACCATCCTCACTACCGACAAGTCAAGGTCTGATTTAACGATAACCCCGACATCCATGGAATACAATCGATTCATCCGAATGCGTGAAAACCCCTTTTCAGTTCTCTTGCTCAACGGCCTTACCCATTGACATTTGAACATTGACTTGAGCGCAACGCTTTGATATACGGGCTTTCACGGTTGTGTTTTCGCCATCGGACCAAGTCAGAGGATTGTTATGTCTCACCCCACGTATTTGATGGAAAATGAGGATGAAGCTCTCCGTTTGGACATGAAAACCGATGATCTTGCAACCGAATCGCAAGCCAGGTGGGCCGGCCTTAAACCGGGAATGCGCGTGGCCGATATCGGTTGCGGGCACGGGAAAACCACCTGTGTCCTGAACCGGATCGCGCAGCCGGGAGGATCGGCAGTGGGAGTCGACCTGTCTCTCCAGCGGATACAAATCGCCAAAGAAAAATATTCCCATGAAACCATTCAATACGTATGCCGCGATATCCACAATTCTTTAGACGATCTGGGGTCTTTCGATTTCATTTGGGTGCGCTTCGTCCTTGAATACTTCCGTTCCACAAGCGCGAAAATTGTCGAGAACATCACCAGGATCCTGAAACCGGGCGGCATTCTATGTCTCATCGATCTGGATTATAATTGTCTGAATCATTTCGGTTTGTCCGACCGCCTGAAGCGGTCTTTGTGGGGAATCATGAATTGCCTGCAGGAAAAAGCCGATTTTGACCCCCATGTAGGCATCAAACTCTATTCTTTTCTGTACGACATGGATTTCAAGAAGATTGATGTCAATCTCGCGTCGCATCATCTGATTTTCGGAGAACTCAACCAGGTGGACGCCTTCAACTGGACCAAAAAAGTGGAAGTGGCCGGAAAGAATTCGGGCTATTCATTCAGTGAATATGATGGCGGATACGATGATTTTTTTGAAGAGTTCAGAAATTTTTTTCACCATCCGCGGCGTTTCACCTACACACCAATCATTTCATGCCGAGGAGAAAAACCGCTGTTGGAGTCGTGACAATTTTCCAACCCCTGGCCGCCCCTTCCCCGCATTCTATCGTATCGGATACTGTTTCAGCCCATACTGCCGCAAACAGGAAAAAATCTACAAGGAAGAAACCAGCCGCAAGCGCTTTTCGTTTTTCTCCTTTATATAATATCGCGTGAAGGCGTCCACTATTTTCTCCTTAAAGTGTTGGCCTGCTTCTCTCTTCAGCATCACAAAAGCTTCATCTAAAGGCATCGGTGCCCGATAATGACGGTTGGAAGTAATCGCCTCAAAAAAATCCGCCACGGCAATGATCTGGGCGCCAAGTGGAATCTCGTCGCCTCTCAATCCATTCGGATAACCGCTTCCATCCAGTTTTTCGTGGTGGCAACCGGCGATATCCGGAACCTGGCGCAGCATCCCTTCAAAATTAATGCGGGTCAGGATTTCCCGGGTTTTGGCGGCATGCGTTTTAATAATTTCATATTCTTCATCCGTCAGGCGTCCCTGCTTTTTCAATAAGGAGTCGGGGACACCGATTTTTCCATAATCATGCAGCGACGCCGCGACACCCACCACTTCGGTATAATCCTTTGATAGCCCAAGCTCATTGCAGATCCCGATCGCATATTCGGTGACCTTCTCTGAATGGCCGGCCGTCATTGGATCGCGGGCGTCGATGCTCGCCGCCATGACGTGCAAAATAGAGCGCATCTGTTTTACGCGCGCATCCAACAGATCTGCGTTGCGAATACTGATACCGATCATCGGGGCGATTCCCATCAACAGATTCATATCACTCTGCACCAGCGGCCGCTTTGTCTTGAGATTATCCACCGCCAAAATGCCCAAGGGCTCGCCGTCGCAAATGATGGGGCAACATATGAAAGACTGGCTGCCGAGTTTCTTGGCAAATGCCAGGCTGCGCAAGGACAGATTTTTCCCGATTGCATTGATATCATTGATCAGATACGGCTTTTGCTCCCGGAATGTAACAACAAATACCCCCTTTGATTCCGGTCGGTCCAAATGGAAATTGGTTTTTTTCAAAAACTCCAACTGCTCATCCGAATATCCGAATCCGGCCCGGAAGGCCAGTATGGTTTTTTCCTTATTGGCCATCAAAATCAGTCCCCGATCATAATCGAGCCTCTTTTCCGATATCTGAATCACATTGGCCAATACATCTTCGATATTGGTCTGTTTACTGATCGCCTGCCCGATCTCATTGATCAGACGTGCATGGTTGTAATTTATTTCGATCTGCTCGAGCAACTTATCGGTGGAATCGTTCAGATTGCTGATGCTTTTCTTCAATTCGCTTTTCTCAAGGCGCTCTCCAACCAGCGCCAACAGGGCCATCAGCAGCACCCCAAATACCGCAAGCGGATAGAGGGCCATCAGCTTTTCCAACGGAACAACGAATATCGAGGCGAGACAAATACCGAAAAAACTGGCTGCTATATAATTGATGACCTTACGCCAGGAGGCTGAAAACGGATTGTCCCAGGTGATGATATAGCGGCATGTCCGGCTGTTGTGAAACATACACTCGGGGTGTTCGATCCGCGGCCACTTATTGGTGAAAGCCATGGCAAGCGCCTCGAAAAACCCCATACGGTTCTCGCACTGGAAGGCCCTCTCCGTTACACCGTCATTCTGCACCACCGTGATTTCCACCTTGTTTGCAGCTAGTTTGCGAGACGAATACGTCGAAGAACGCGTAAAATTACGCGTAGCCTTCCCGATCATTTCGTAGGCCTTTGCCGGGCCGATCATACCGAGTATATACTGACGCATGGCTCCAATGGCATCGGGCGAAACCGCGAATCGGCCCGCTTCCCGGGCTACGCCTTCCGTACCGGTCAACTTCACCAAACGCTCATAAAACAGATTGACCTGTTCCTGGGTAAACCAATGGCCCTGGTCCGCCACTTCGTGGGGCTCCATCTGGGCGTAGTCCAGTAAATCCGAGATATTGATGAAACTATATTTGCGCTTGATTAATTTGATATAAGTATCGATGATCCGGCTGTTATAAAGGGGACGCTTTCCCTGATCCAAATACGCTAGCATGTCGACACCTAATTGGTTATACCCGTATCATACACCCGAATGGACGCATTTCCATTTTTCTCTTGACCCAACTTTTGGATTACGTATAAAAGAATGCGAATATTTACAAGTGCAAACATTGTTCGTTGGTGCAAATTAATCAGAAACAAGGCGCTCTTCCGCTTTTCATGGAGAATCCCATTACCGTGTTCGGAATCATTCCAACGCATCAACCGAAACAAGCCATTCGAATCCAGCGCTTCCTGATGGCATCGGCATCGTATGCGCTGGGTATCGCTCTCATACTATATTTTTATTGGCAAAACATCTTTCGCATGGCATTGGGACCGCTGTTGAATTTTCTCGCTTTCATTTGTCTGACCAATTGCCTGTTTTATGTTGTTCTCCGCACCGGCCTGAATAAAAAATTCAAGGACCCCAGCTTGACGCTACCCCAAACAGCGGTTGCCGTTTCCTGGTTGACGGTCGTGACCTACTTTACGGATGAAGCCCGGGGTCTGGTATTATCTCTGTATCTTGTCGTCTTCATTTTCGGTATTTTCCGGCTGAAAATGCGTCAATTCATCATTTTGGCCATCTATGCCGTCGTCAGTTACGCAGCGGTCCTCTCAATGCTCCTCCGGCACCATCCCGATAGCATCGACTTGCGCATTGAATGGCTGCAGTGGATTGTTCTTACCACGATCCTTGCGTGGTTTTCCCTACTCGGAGGCCATATCAGCCGGTTGCGGAATACCATCGACATCGCCAGTAAAAAACTCGAAGAATCCGCCCTACGCTATCGAGAACTGTATGAAAATATGATGGATATTGTCCTGCTGGTGGATCGAGAGGGCAAAATCCAGATGGCCAACCCCCTTTTCTATAAAGAAACCGGCATCGATCATGAACAGGATCTTTCCATCAGCAGCGAACAGTTTGTCCACCCGGGAGACTGGCATCGCATTCGGCACTACATCGCGGAAAGATTTTCTAAAAAAGAGGATGTAAAGGATCTGCAATTCCGCGTAATCAAAAAAGACCAGGAAATCGCGGACGTTGAATGCAATGCCAAATGTATCCAAAAGGGCAGAAAAATCCTCGGCTACCAAATGGTCGTTCGCGATATAACGGAACGGAAAAAACTGGAAAAGGATCTGTTGGAATCCTATCGAAGCCTTCAAAACGCAAGGGCGGTTACCATTCTCGGCTTGGCCAAACTCGCCGAATACAGGGATCAAAATACCGGGGCGCACCTGGAACGAATCCGCGAATATGCTCGCATCATCGCCACGGCTTTATCTCGAAATGAAAAATACAGTGATTATATCACTTCCGAATATATCGAGGATTTATACATATCTTCCATCTTGCATGATATTGGCAAGGTCGGCATTCCGGATGCCATTCTTCTCAAACCGGAAAGACTGACCCAAAAAGAGTTCGAAATCGTCAAGTGCCATACGACCCTGGGTGGTGATGCACTGAAAGCCGCCGAGGCTCAAATAGAAGGTCAATCGTTCCTGACGATCGGAAAAGAGATCTCCTACCACCACCATGAAAAATGGGACGGCAGCGGGTATCCAAAGGGCCTCAAGGGGGAAGAGATCCCCCTTTCGGCGAGACTGGTGGCGCTTGCCGATGTCTATGATGCCCTGACGTCCGACCGTATCTACAAAAGGGCCTATACGCATCATAAAGCCATGGAAATTCTGGTGGCCGAACGCGGCCGACATTTCGATCCGGATATCATCGACGCCTTCTTGCTGCATGAAGAAGATTTCAAAGCGATACGAAGCACCATGCGCCACAGAGGAGAATGCCCCTCCGAACCGGATGCTGTCATCCGACTGGATGAAAGACGGATAAATCCTCATTATTCATAGTTTCCCCAAGAAGCATTCTGAAAACACTCCCCTTCCGTATCCATTCTATTTCGGAAAAAATTTGTCGATAAAAATTTCTTTTGCAACCGGAAAAATTGTGCTATATTTATTTCATATTATTGCGTTGAATCCCGGAAGACGGCAATATCAACGAATCTTCTTTTTGCAACATCGTTCATTCGCGCAAGCCGCGAAAAATCCATCACAATTGTATTTCCGGCTACATCTTTTTATGTGAGGATGCCGCTTCCGACAGCACCGACCGAATCAATGTTTTCCACGAGAAGAAGCGCCTGTGAAACTCACCATTTCACTAAAATATCATTCATCTCTTTCTTAACGACATTTGAATCTCGCCCTGTGCGAAAAGGAGTTGAGTCGTGTCTGACATGAGCAATATCATCGACGAAAACATTTTATCCTTTATAACAGAAAGTCGCGAAATGATAGAGGAAGTCGAACCGCATCTCATCGAACTCAGCAAAACATCCTCTCCAGGCAGCTCACCAGATCCGGAAACAACCAACCTGATCTTCCGTCTGTTTCACTCCATCAAAGGGACCGCCGGATTTCTGCAATTCAACGAAGTCGTCAAAGTTACCCATGAAGCGGAAACCCTTTTGGACCTGATCCGCAGCGGCAAAGTGGAGATGGACCGTCGCAACACCGATGTTCTCTGCCGAACCTGTGATATCGTCAATTCTTTTCTGAATCAAATTGAATCCACCGGCTCGGACACGGGGTTCGAAGCCGAAGCAAAGGCCATCATCGGCGAATTAAGTGACTGCATTCATTCGAAACCGGGAGAGAAGACAAAAAAAAAGAAAGCATCCCCACCCACCCCTCCCAAGCAGCCCCCTCCGAAGGAAACGACGGCGGCCGAGCCGACCATCGAAATGGGAGCCGAGCCTTCCGATGCCCTGGCCCAGCTATTGCTCACCCCGGAAATGCTTGAGCGCTTCGTGGAAGAAGCCGTTGAGCAACTCGAAGTCGTCGAAGAATCCATGTTGAAATTGCAGGAAGAACCGGACAACCAGGAAACCATTCAGGAGGCCTTCCGATCCCTGCACAGCTTTAAAGGCAACTGCGGATTCTCCGGCTATGCGGATCTGGAAAAACTGGCCCATAAAACTGAAACATTGATGGACAATCTCAAGGAAGGCCACATCAAGGCCGACGCCTCCACCATTCAGACCATGCTTCACATGGTGGACGTATTCAACCAGGCCATCGCGGACATCTCCAAAGGCGGTCCCGGATCCATACAGAACAGCTCCGTGTTGCTGGACCTGTTGGAGGATATCATACCTGCCCAAACGACAACAAAACCAGCCGCCCCCATTGTCAGGCCCGAAATTCAGCAATCGGAAGCCCTCTTTCTTCTCAGGGAAAAAACCGAACTCCCTGTAAAAGAGGAATCATCCGGTCAAAACAAAGCAGACATCCCGGAAACAAGTGCCAATAGAAGCCGCTCCATCGCCAGGCAGGATATTCGCGTCAATCTCGCCAAGCTGGACCAGCTGATCAATCTGGTGGGCGAATTGGTCATCGCAGAGGCCATGGTGACGCGCAATCCGGATCTGAAAGGATACGAATTCGAAAACTTCGAACGCTCCTCCACCCATCTCAATAAAATCGTCCGGGATCTGCAGGACATTACCCTATCGGTTCGAATGATTCCTGTCTCCGGCGTTTTCCGAAAAATGATCCGGCTGGTTCATGACCTGTCGGTAAAAGCCCATAAAAAAGTAAACCTGGAACTTTTGGGAGAAGAAACCGAAATAGACAAAACCGTGTCCGAGCTGATTGCCGATCCCCTTGTACATCTGGTGCGAAACGCCATCGATCACGGATTGGAATCCCCCCAGGAAAGACTGGCCCAGGGCAAGGATGAAACCGGCGAGGTGATTCTGGAAGCCAAGCATGAGGGAGGTGAAATCTGGATCAGCATCAAGGACGACGGCCGCGGCCTGGACCGCCAGAAAATTCTCAACAAGGCCATTGAGAAAGGGCTGCTGAAAGATGACGGCAGTCATCTGGAAGATTCTCAGGTATACGACTTTATTTTTCACCCCGGGTTCTCAACCGCGGATAAAGTGACCGATGTTTCCGGACGCGGCGTGGGCATGGACGTTGTCAAAAGAAATATTGAAAAAATAAAAGGACATATCGATATTCGCAGCCAACCTGGATTCGGTACTGTCATCGCTTTGCGGATTCCCCTGACACTTGCCATCATCGACGGCATGCTGGTGAGAGTGGGTAAGGCCCGCTATACGGTTCCGTTGCTTTCCATCCGGGAATCCATCCAGGTGGAAAAGGATAAAATTACCATCACCATGGACGGCCAGGAGTTGGTCAAAGTCCGCGAAGAATTGGTGCCGATCATACGTCTCCATGAATTGCATCACATCGAAACAGACCGCAGGGAACTGGTAGGCGGCCTGGTTGTGATCGTCGAGTACCGCGGCGAATCGGCGGCGTTGCTGATCGATGAAATCATCGGCGAACAGCAGGCCGTCATAAAAGGACTTTCCAATTATGTCGGCAGCGTGAAAGGTCTTTCAGGCTGCACGATTTTAGGGGATGGCGAAATCAGTCTGATATTGGATATCGGAGGACTCGTTAAAAAAGCACAGAGCTTGGCCGCGGCATAGCCGTTTCGATCCGGGGCCGGAAGACAAAACATTCATTGAATACAGTAGGGGGGATGTCCATGGCAAAAGATATCGGCAGCATCGAAGACGACCTGCTTGACGAAGACGACGAGGATACTCAGAAAAATCGATATTTTACATTTCAAGTGGGCGAAGAGGAATACGGCCTTGAAATCATGCACGTCATCGAGGTGATCGGCATGCAAAAAATCACAGAGGTACCGGACATGCCCGATTTTGTAAAAGGCGTCATCAATCTGCGGGGACAAGTCATTCCGGTCATGGATGTGCGCACGCGCTTTAAAATGAGTCCCCGCGAATACGATGACCGCACCTGTATTGTGGTGATCAATATCAAGGACACCGCCATCGGTATGGTGGTCGACAAAGTCAGTGACGTGATCGATATTCCGGAAGATCAGGTGGATCCACCACCAAAAATCAGCCGGAGCGCCGGAAGCCGTTTTATCAAAGGAATGGGGAAAGCCGACGACAAAGTAAAAATTTTACTGGATGCCGGCAAATTGCTCTACGATGAAGAACTGGAACAAGTGACGTCGACCATCGATTAGGTTCGCCGTAACCACCTTGCAATCGTGTCCCGCTTGTTCAACCGACGGTCTTCCGATGTAACAGGAGGTCTGCACAATCTAATGAAACTGAAAAATAAAATCCTGCTTAGCGCTGCCAGTATGCTGGTCGTTGTTTCCATCCTATCCACCGTCACCGTATCGTTTCTGATCGGCAGGCAGAACCGGGAGGCCTCGCGGGACAATTTGAGCCGTTCTTTTAAGATCATTCGCGAACGAATCGACTCGCTCCAGACCAAATTGGCCGCGGATACTCGCCAAATGGCTTCCATGGAGGATATGGGCGCCAAAATTCAACTGGTGACGGATGGCAAAAAAAGCGGTGATACGTCGCTGTCCGAAAACACCTATATTGAGATCAGCAACACCCTATACAATGTGGCCATTTCGAGTAAATTGAAACGTGTCCGCGCCTATGACCTCGAGGGCGATCTGATCTCTTTCGTGCTCATCAAAGGACAAGAAACGCAGCTGGGCTTTCCCCAATATGATACAGAAAAAACCACGTTCCGAACAGCCACCGTTAAAACCGGCGTCAAACCGGAAATCGGTTCCTGGAAAAATTCGGAAACGGTTGCCGGAATCGAACTAAAATCCAAAGCCGCAGAGTCCATTCGGGATGGCGCCAACTTCGAGATTATCGACGGCTTTCTGTCCCTGGTCGGCTCCGCGCCCTCCATGGCCATGGAATACAGCCAAAAAACCAATAGCCTGGAACCGGTAAAAATCGGCGTCATCATCGCCGACCTGCGGTTGGACACCGAGTTTGTACGGCAAATGTCCGAACTCACGGACACATCCATCAACATTTTCACAAACAAAGGCTTCAGCAGTGGAATCATCCCGGAATACGACACCCTGAATCTGGATCGCTTTCCGGATACGGACCCCTCCTGGCAACTGAACTTGCAGGCACTGACCTTTGCCGACATGGATGTCGGCAAAGGCAGTTATTTCGAGGGAATACTGCCATTTTACGCCCAATCCCGATGCATCGCCGCCATTGCGGTCCTATATTCCAAAAACATTGCCCGAGCCAATACGATTCAAATGGTGAAAGTGCTCAGCGGAATTTCCATTTTTTGCATTCTGCTGATATTACCCATGGCCTATGTCTTTTCCAACTCACTTTCCAGACCGATATTGAAGGTGAAAGAGTTCGCCGGGAAATTGGAAAAAGGAGATCTTTCGGAAAAACTTCCAACCGGAAAAGATGAGATCGGAGAGATGGGCGCCGCCCTGAACGCAGTGGTGGACGAATTGAATCGGAAGGCCGGTATCGCCATTGCCATTTCCAACGGCGATCTGCAGCAATCCGTTAACGTCAGTTCAACCCAAGACACACTCGGAAAAGCCCTTGAGACCATGATCCTGAAGATGAACGACACCATCGTCAACATTCAGATGGCTGCCGACCAGGTCGATACCGGTTCCAGCCAAATCTCGGATTCAAGCCAGTCCCTTTCCCAAGGAGCCACGGAGCAGGCGGCATCCCTGGAAGAAATCACCAGCTCCATGACCGAAATCGGTTCCCAGACCAAAACCAACGCGGAAAACGCGTCCCAGGCCAACCATCTGGCTGCCACGGCGAAAAAAGACTCCATCGAAGGCGTCGAGCAGATGCAGGCCATGGCGGCGGCCATGAACGCCATCAGTGAATCCAGCAAAGAAATTTCCAAAATCATCAAAACCATAGACGGCATCGCGTTTCAGACAAACCTCCTGGCGTTAAACGCAGCCGTGGAGGCGGCTCGGGCCGGTAAACACGGCAAGGGATTTGCAGTCGTCGCCCAAGAGGTTCGGAATCTGGCTTCCAGAAGCGCCAAAGCCGCCCAGGAAACCGCCCAACTGATCGAGGGATCCGTCAATAAAGTGGACATCGGAAATCAAATCGCCGAAAAAACCGGTGCGGCGTTGTCCAAAATCAATAACGGGATCACCAAGGTAGCGGATTTGGTGGGAGAAATTGCAGCCGCCAGCAGCGAGCAAGCCCAGGCCATTTCGCAGGTTTCCCTTGGTCTTTCCCAGATCGATAATGTCACCCAGCGAAATACCGCCAACGCTGAAGAAACCTCATCGGCGGCCGAAGAACTCTCCTCCCAGGCGGCCAAGGTTCGGAGTCTGTTGAGCCTCTTTCGAGTAAACAGCGATGCCATCCGTAGCGGCACCCCCAAAGCGGTATTGCAGGCATCCCCAGGGAAGAAAAAGCTGCCGGCTGCTTCTTCCGAGTCCGGCTGGGGACAACCGACTGCGGAAACCGAACAAAACGACATCGAACCTACGGTACCATTCATCGCCCTGGACGATGAAGAATACGGTAAATATTGATTGTGTCTTCTCCTGCCCAAACGAGGTGGTTATGAAACGTTTCAATTTCTTCGGTGGCATTATCCAGAAAAGCATCCAAACGAAAATCAGCCTGATCCTGATCATCGCCTCCACTCTTATCCTGCTCGGGTTTGCGGTGTTTAACTATTTTACTACGCGAAAAAACATGACCGATGAATTGGAGATGATTTCTCAAATGGCCATGGAACGAATGTCCATAAGCCTGGTGTCACCGCTTTATGAAATGGATGATCAGGCGGTCAGTATGTTGATGAAATCGGAAATGTTGGAAAAACGCATATACGCCATTCTGGTGCGGGAAGCGGACGGAAAGACCGTTTTACACGGAAAGCGACGCGACGAAGAAAAATGGGAGATCGTAGATAATAAAGAGGAACCGAAGGGAGATTTTCTTGTTCGGAAAAAAGAGATCCTGAAAGGCAAAGAGAAACTCGGTGTCATCGAGGTTTTCTTTACCACCCGGTTTATGACGGAAGCCCTCCATATGTTCATCGTCAACATCTTCGCCGAAGTATTGACCCTGAATTTTCTGCTGGTGATCATTCTCTTTTTCAGCTTCCGGCCCATTTTGATAAGACCCATTCGAAATGCCGCCCGGAATGCCGATGAATTGCGAATCGGAAATCTTTCGGTCGCCTTCGACACCGGGCAAGACGAGATCGGTCAAATGGGGTCTGCCCTGAACGATCTGGTGGAGGAGTTGAGAAGCAAGTCCAATGCTGCTGATGAAATCGCCAAGGGCAACCTTCGACAGGAAGTCCACATCGCTTCGGAGAAAGATATGCTGGGAAAATCCCTGCGAAGTATGTTGAACAATCTAAACACCATCGTCAGTGAACTGTTTTCCGCCGCCGAGCAAGTGGATGCCGGCTCCAGCCAAGTGTCCGACTCCAGCCATTCCCTCTCCCAGGGAGCCACCGAGCAAGCGGCGGCCCTGGAAGAAATCACCAGTTCCATGACCGAAATCGGATCTCAAACCAAAACCAATGCCGAGAACTCGTCCCAGGCAAACCAGCTTGCCATTACCGCTCGCGATGCGGCCAAGAACGGAGTAACCCAGGTCCAGGAAATGGTAGGCGCCATGGAAGGCATCAATCAATCCGCCAAGGAAGTCGCTAAAATCATTAAGGCCATTGATGACATCGCCTTCCAGACAAATCTCCTAGCGCTGAACGCGGCCGTCGAAGCGGCAAGGGCCGGCAAGCACGGCAAAGGATTTGCCGTCGTCGCTCAGGAGGTTCGCAGCCTGGCGGCCAGAAGCGCCAAGGCGGCCCAGGAAACAGCGCACCTGATCGAAGGTTCCGTCACCAAAGTGGATGCCGGGAATAAAATCGCAGAAAAGACCAGTAGTGCCCTGACGGAAATCAATGACGGCATCACCAAAGTGGCGGATTTGGTGGGGGAAATCGCTGCCGCCAGCAATGAACAGGCCCAAGGGATATCCCAGGTAAATCAGGGATTGTCCCAGATCGACAGCGTCACCCAGCAAAATACCGCCAATGCGGAAGAGACCTCGGCTGCTGCTCAGGAACTGTCTTCACAGGCGGCCAATGTCCGTCGTCTTCTGTCCCGCTTCCAATTGAAAAAAAAGATGGCAAAGCAACCAACCAAGCAGTCCGAGACCGTCTCCCGATCGACGATGAAACAACTACCCTCTTCTGCGACGCCCACGGACTGGGGAAGACCGCATAAAAGGGGCCATGCCGATCAGGAGATCAAACCGGAAGAAGTCATTGCCCTGGATGATACGGAATTCGGGAAATACTGATCACCCTGGAAAGGATCTCTCCGACAGAATGGATCGAGATATCATACAGCGAGACCATTTTATCAAACCCGGTTATGTCTATATGCCCGTGGAACCGACACAGTTGCGCACGGTAGTGGCTTCCGGTATTGCCGTGACAGTGTTTGACCGGCGGCGGAAAATCGGCGGTATGGGTCACTATATTCGCCCCTATCGGGAAAAAGGTCTTTCCACGGCTATTTTCGCGGCACCGGCCCTGGCAGCCCTGACACGGATGTTTCTTGACTCCGGATCGGGCATCTCGGATTTGGAGACGCATTTTTATGGGGGAGCGCGTAATGAGCAGGCCGCCGGATTCAAACCGGGCATTAGTGAAGAAAATATTCGTATCGGCAAAGAAATCCTCACGAAAATCGGTATTACCCTCTCCGGTCAGGACGTGGGTGGTGAACGCGGCCGCAAAATCGTTTTCCATACCGGTACGGGTGAAATCATGATGGCAAAGGTGGAGGCCGTCAGAGCCTCCGACTGGTATCCGGCTGTTGATGAGGAAATATAGGCTGACATCTACGAAACCATGATGACATCGTCAAATCATACCGAATACGCTTCTCAAACGGTTTCGGCGCCTTTCGGCATCGCCCAGATCAGTGAAGATGAATTCATTGCGATCCGCAAATTGGTATACGACAATTTCGGTATCAATCTGACGGAACAAAAACGTTCGCTTGTGGTGGGGAGGTTGCAGAAATTTCTGCGCCAAAAAAAATTCTCCACTTTTGAACAGTATTTCAATTACGTCCAAAAAGACACCAGCGGGCAGGCATTGGGAGAACTGATCAATCGCATTTCCACCAACCACACCTTTTTCTTTCGCGAACAGGACCATTTTGACTTTTTCCGGAAAACCATCCTGCCGGAAACAACGGATCGCCTGAAAAAGGAAAGATCCAACGATCTTCGCATCTGGTGTGCAGGCTGTTCTTTCGGCGACGAACCCTATACGTTCATTATCACGATGATGGAACATTTCGGCATGGATTATAAAAACTGGAACGCCGGTTTACTGGCCACCGACATATCCGCCGCCGCCCTGAGCGCAGCCAAAGCGGGCATCTATCCGGAAGAGCGCCTGAAAATGGTTCCGCCGCTGTTGAAACAAAAATACTTCCGTGACTTGGCCGACGGCACTTTCCAGGTCGCCGACGCTTTGAAAAAAGAACTCACCTTCCGGCGTTTGAATCTGATGAATCCGCATCTGCCCTTCCGAAAACCGTTTCATCTGATCTCCTGCCGGAACGTCATGATCTATTTTGACCAGCCCACCCGTAATGCGCTGGTCAGACGCTTTTTCGATATCACAATTCCCGGAGGCTATCTGTTTATCGGTCATTCCGAAACCCTCCGGAACGAAGATTGCCCTTACGCCTATGTCAGGCCGGCAATTTACCGAAAAGGAGCTGCCTAATGGTCAAAACCATTCGCGTTCTGGTTATCGATGATTCTGCCCTGGTGCGCGACATCCTGTCAAAAGGTCTGGCCATGGATCCAGGGATCGAAGTGGTGGGGAGTGCTTCCGATCCGTACATCGCCCGGGATAAAATAGTGGCACTCAAACCCGACGTACTGACCCTTGATGTGGAAATGCCGCGAATGGACGGAGTTGAATTTCTGCGCAAGCTCATGCCCCAGTACCCACTACCGGTAGTCATGGTAAGCGCTCTGACCGAAAGAGGCGCCCGCATCACCTTGGATGCCTTGGAAGCCGGCGCCATCGATTTCGTCACCAAACCATCGGCCGATGTCGCCCGCGGGTTGAACGCCATGCTGATGGAACTGCGAACCAAGGTCAAAATCGCTTCCACAGCCAACGTCTCCCATTGGAAGCGAAAACGCTTTCCAGCCGGGAAGCAGGTGTTATCCGCCGGGAAAGCATTGGAAAAATCCACGGATAAAATCATCGTTATCGGCGCGTCCACAGGAGGTACCGAGGCGATTCGTGAAGTCATTACAAAATTTCCGATCGTTACACCCGGCGTGGTCATCGTTCAACACATGCCACCGGGATTCACCAAAATGTTTTCGGAAAGGATGAACACCCTTTGCCAAATGGATGTTAAGGAAGCCGAGAATGGCGACCGGATCATGCCGGGAAGGGTCTTGATCGCACCGGGTGCCAAGCAAATGAGCATGCGGCGCTCTGGCGGAATTTATGAAGTCATGGTCAAACCCGGTGCTCCGGTATGCGGCCACTGCCCGTCCGTGGAGGTTCTGATGCAATCGGCCGCAGAATATGCCGGCGCCAATGCCATCGGCGTCATGCTCACCGGGATGGGGCATGACGGCGCAGACGGAATGGTGGCCATGCGCAACGCCGGGGCCAGAACCCTGGCCCAGGATGAAGCCACTTGCGTCGTTTTCGGCATGCCCATGGAAGCCCACAAGCGCGGCGGCGCTGAAAGGTTGGTCCCCCTGGGTGAAATCGCTTCAACGGTATTGGAACTGCTCGCAGGATAATAAAGATGAAAACAATAATGATTGGTGTCGGTGAATTTGGCGCAAGCAACACTGCGGGCGATGTCGTGAAAACCATGGCGCTCGGCTCCTGTGTTTCCGTAATTCTATTGCACCCCCCAACCCGAACCGTTGGTATGGTTCACGTTGCGCTTCCGGAATCCAAAACCAATCCGGAGCGCTCCAGGGAAAGACCGGGTTATTTCGCCGATACAGGGATTCCCGCCCTGATGACGCTCATGGGAAAAATCAGCGGCAATAACACGGGGAAAGGGTATCTCGTCAAACTGACCGGCGGCGCCAAAGTCATGGATCCCAACAATCTGTTCAATATCGGTGACCGCAATGTCCTTGCGATTAAAAAAACCCTTTGGCAACGGGGAATGGGCCCGATCGCGGAGGATACGGGCGGCCAGATCAGCCGGACAGTAGCTGTTTTTGTGGATACCGGTAAAATCGTGATTTCATCCCCAGGCAGAAAAGACTGGGAGATATAAACTTTCTTTAAATTGCTTTCACTATTTACTAATGATGGACCGGGAGAAAACCACATGAAAAAAATTCTGATCGCGGAAGACGACCCCATCACGCAGAAGCTGGTCACCGCCATTATTTCCAAGATGAACCTGATCTCTTTTATCAGCCCCAATGGTCGACATGCCCTTGAAACCTTGCTGACCAACAGCGATTTCAATCTCCTGATCACGGATATCATGATGCCGGAAATGGACGGCAAGCAGTTGATTCAAGCCGTTCGTAGCGATCGCCATTACCGGGAAATGCCCATTATCATCATGTCGGCTTTTGTCGGTGTGAAGGAAATATCCGATTTCCTGAAAACCGGCGCCACGTTTTTTCAGCCCAAACCCATTGACAAGAAAAAATTTGAGGAACATATCCTGAAATGTCTGGAAAGAACATAAATCATTTCGCCCAGGCGAAGAATGCGTATCCACGCCATCGTTTGGGAAGCACGGCCAACATCAACCGGGCAGGCAGAGGTACCCACTATGTCCAAACTGAATGAAATAATTCAAAAGGCACGTCAAATGCCGCTGTTGTCCTCCAGTTCCATGCGGCTCCTCGAGCTCATCGCCGATCCTGATCACAGCATTCAGGACGTGGCCAAAGTCGTTGTAACCGATTCAGCTCTAACCGTCAAAATCCTAGAACTGGTGAACTCCGCCTCTTTTGGTCTTCGACAACAAATTTCTACTGTTTCCCACGCCCTTCCCTATGTCGGTGAGAAAGCGGTCGTTGCCCTAGCCATGAACCTGGCTTCCCCCCAGGTGTTCAACCGGCCCCTGCTGGGTTATGAAAGCAAAAAGGGTGAGCTCTGGGCTCACGGTCTGAGAACCGCCATCGCCGCCAATGAGTTGTCCAATTTCACCAACGAAAAAATACTGGCCGGGGTGGCTTACACAGCCGGAATTCTGCACGACATCGGCAAATCGGTTCTTTCTAAGTTTTTGACCGGGCTGCCTGCGGAAATGCTGAAAAAGCTGGAAAATGAAGAAGTAAAGGACTATCTGGAGGCGGAGGAGGCCATGGTGGGGGCCAATCACTGTGTCATCGGTGGCGAACTGGCCAAACATTGGAATCTCCCTCCCGACCTGCAAGCCGCGATCCGCTATCATCACAAACCATCCGACGCGGAAGTGGCCAATCGCACCCTGGTATACGTGGTTCATCTCGCGGATATGATCGCCATGATGGGCGGCACCGGAACCGGCACCGACACTCTCGGTTATAAACTGGATCAGAATTATACCAAATACATCGCCATTACGACGGCCGGTCTGGACAATGTCATGATGGCGGTCATGATCGAATTCGAAAAAACCCAAGCGGCTTTGTTCGGCTCTGGAAAGGATGGTGAGGCATGAAGCGCATTCTGATCGCTGATGACTCCGGAATGGCCCGGATGTTCATAAAGCGCTGTCTGGAAATTTCAGGTTATCAGGATTCTGAATTCGTAGAAGCCGCCAATGGTCGCATTGCCCTGGAAATGCTGAAGGAAAAGCCGGCGGATCTGGTGGTCTCGGACCTGAATATGCCGGAGATGAACGGAGAAGAGCTCCTCAAACGCATTAAATCCTCTCCACGCCTGCATGAAATACCGGTTTTGATCATCACCAGCGTGGCCAATCCCAAAAAAGTGGAAGAACTCAAGGCGCTGCGGGCATTTGATGTTTTGAGCAAGCCCGTATCTCCCGCAACGATTTCATCGGCCCTTGCGACTCTTCAAAACCAGCCGGAGGAAACACCATGACAGCGACGACAGCGATCTGCCAAAAAGTGATGGAAGCGGTTTCAGAAACATTCGAAACAATGATTTTTACCCAGGTCGCCCTGTGGAATTCACCGCCAAGCGCACAGCCGGAATCGCATCGTGACACCACCCCGGCGGAGACAACCGAAATTCCAGTCGCAACAGAAACCCCGTCCCACCACTCCAAATGCTATTGGACCCGCATACCCGTGCTCAGCCCGGTCGAAGGAACCATGTTGATGCAAATCCCGGCCTCCTTGGCCGTCGAAATCACGAAAAACCTGTATGGCTGGATGGACGACTCGGAGTTGACGGAAACAGTGGAAGTGGATGCCATTGCGGAATTGATCAATACCATCTCCGGGAGATTGATGGTCCTTCTTCTGCCGGAGGATCAATCGTTCGAGCTTGGCTTACCCGAAACCTCCGAACATCCACTGGATTACCTCCCGGAAGCGACCATCTGCCGATTCGCCAGCGGTGTTGACACCTTTTCGTTCATCCTCAGTGGCAGCCTGGCAAGCCTCTAACAAAACCGGCGGCTCCCACACGCTTGCGTGGAACCGCCGGTTTGAATCCGAAAACGAACAGTCGGACGAAGACTACATTTCTTTGATCTTATCGGTCAATTCAGGCATAAACTCCAGAATGTTGGCAACGATACCAACATCCGCGACCTGAAAAATCGGTGCCTTGGGGTTTTTGTTGACGGCCACGATGAAGGGATTGCCCTTGATTCCCCCCAGATGCTGAAATGACCCGCTGATCCCCATGGCCATATACACTTTCGGC
Source organism: Desulfobacterales bacterium (assembly GCA_041740615.1). Classification (GTDB taxonomy): domain Bacteria; phylum Desulfobacterota; class Desulfobacteria; order Desulfobacterales; family SURF-7; genus DYJD01. The sequence goes on along the minus strand of JBGSLR010000038.1, from coordinate 241,113 downwards.
TTGACGGTCTGGCCGGATGTTCCCACCTGACGAGATTTTTCCATCCATTTGGCATCGACGATCGGACGAGAACAGGAAACGACCGCCCCCATGGCTTCCGCCAGGTCCTGAGCGATGGAAATGTTTTCAACATCCTCGATACCGCGACCGACGGACACCAACACTTCGGATTTGGTGATATCCACATCACCCACTTCCGCCGCGACCACTTCCAGAAATTTACGACCTACGGTCACATCACCGATTTTGCCGGATTGATCGACCACCTGACCGCCTGCCGACTTACTTTCATCCGCCGGGAAAGACCCCGGACGCAAACTGATCACCGCGCCGCCGGAAATATCGCAAGCCACATGGGTGCTCACCTGGCCACCGAATTCCTGCCGCACCAATTTCAAGGTATTTCCGTCCACGCCTTCGACACCGACGACGTCGGCGACAAAACTGGCGTTCATTTTAATCGACAACCCCGGTCCCAGATCCATACCAAAGGTATCATGGGGAATCAGCAGGATGCTGCCGGCCGGCAAAATATTTACCAACGCTTTCCGTACGACTTCCGCATTGGGATAGGCCAAGGCGGCGTTGTCAATCTTCCAGACTTCATTATACGAGGCGGTCAAGGAATTGCAAACCGCATCCAGATCCGCGCCCTGACCGGTAACGACGGCATTTATTTTCGCCGCTGCATCGATCTTCTTGGCAGCGGTAAGCAGTTCCAAAGCGGAATCGTCGGCCACGGATCCCTTGTGTGTGATATATGCGAATAGTTGAGCCATTATTTCAGTCCTCCTTTGGCCTTCAAGAGTTCAATCAGTTTTGCAATGATCTCTTCGTTGCTTCCCTCGAGCATTTCAGCGCCGGCACCCAGGACCGGTACAAAATAATCGATCTTTTTAACGTTTGCACCCGCAGCGCCGACGGCGCCTGCGGCAATACCCAGATCAGCGGTCCCATAGGTAGGAATCTCTACGGAAGCGACTTTTCGGATACCACGGATTCCAACGTATCGGGGCTCGTTGATTCCGGTTTGAATGGAGAGGACGCAGGGCAGGCTGATTTCATTCATTTCCTGATTGCCGCCTTCGATCTCCCGGCCGATTTTCATCTTGCTGTCATCGATGATTTCGATTTTGTTCACCAACGACGCATAGGGCAGGTCCATCATGGCCGCCAGCATGCCGCCGACTTGTGCGGCGCCTGCATCCGCCTGTGCGCCGGTCAAAATCAAATCGTATTTGCCTTTTTCAGCCGCCGCTTTCAGGATGGTCGCGATTCCTTTACCATCGGAACCGTCGAAGGCGTCATCTTTGAGCAGAATACCGTTATTGGCGCCCATGGCCATTTCTCTTCTCAAAACCTCTTCTGAATCATCGTCGCCGATGGTTACAACGGTCACATTACCGCCGACTCGATCCACGATCTGAATGGCTTCTTCAACTGCATAGTTATCCCATTCGTTTACCGAATAGACCAGATCATCACGTTCGATGTCGTTGCCATCGCCGCTGACCGAGATCTCATTCTCCGAGGTATCGGGAACCCTCTTGACACATACCAAAATTTCCATGTTCATCCTCCCAGCTGTTGTTATTTGGATACCGATTTTGCAGGTCTTTGCGAAGGTCCGCTTCGAACCCGCAGAACGAATAATCGACCTTACATCACATGTCGTGCAACCAACTCCGATAGATCAATGGCTTCCATTTTCCCTTCCAACCCGGCGACTTTGATCGCATCTTCCATATTGACCAGACAGAAAGGACAGGCCGTAACAATGACATTGGCACCGGCTTTGGCTGCCATTTTCACCCGCAAAACACCCATGCGCTCTTCTTCCTCCGGCTCGTAGAACAACATCAGTCCACCGCCGCCGCAGCAGAAAGAACGATCCCGGCTGCGCATCATTTCCACCCGGCGAAGCCCCTCGATCGCATCCAATGCTTCGCGGGGATCCTCATAAATGTTGTTGTGCCGTCCAAGATAGCAGGGATCATGATATGTATACACCTTTGATTCGTCTTCCACCATGCGCAGGCGCAGTTTCCCCGACTTAATATTGCGAACGATCACCTGGCTGATGTGCTCGACCGGTGGTAGACCGGCATAATCATTTTTGAGGGCATTCATGGCATGGGGGTCGGCCGTCACAATTTTTCGGGCGCCGCTTTCCAGAATCATCTCCGTATTATGCCCTTTGAGATCCTGGAAAAGCATTTCCTCTCCGAACCGCCTTACTTCGTTGCCGCTGTCTTTTTCGCTCTTTCCCAGTATCCCGAAATCAACCCCGGACGCCTTCAGTACGTTGGCCGTCGCCTGGGCGATTTTCTGCATTCGATCATCAAAGGAGCTGATGCTGTCCACGAAATAGAGGGTGTCGGCCTGATCGCCTTCATCCAACATCTTGACGTCGCATTGAGCGGCAAACTCTTTGTCCGTGGCCCAATCCGCCCGTTTCTTTTCCATTTTCCCCCAGGGATTGCCGCGCTTCCCAATAGCGCCCAGGGGTTTTTGAAGGGATTGGGGCACCATGCCCTCATCCACCATCCCGCGTCTCAGATCGACGATCTTGTCAATATACTCGATCCCGATGGGGCATTCCTGTTCACAAGCGCCGCAGGTGGTACAGGACCAGATCTCATCCTCCTCATAGATGTCGCCGATCAGCGGTTGGCTTTTTAAAAAAGCGCCCCGCAACGGGTAGTTCTTGAAAATTCTATCTCGGCCTTTTATGGAAATGAAGCGCGGTGACAAAGGGCGTCCCACTGCATTGGCCGGGCAGTTATCGGAACACCGTCCGCAGTCGGCGCATGTATAAAAATCCAGCAGGTGTTTCCAGGTAAAATCTTCCAGCTTTTTCACACCAAAGGATTCCAGAGCATCCAATTCTTCATCTGTAATCCCATATTTGACCGGTTTGATATTTCCGGTTTTGACCCGCATGAAAAACACGTTGAAAACCGAGGTGATGACATGAAAGTGTTTGCCCAACGGCAGAAAACAGAGAAAGAAGAAGAAAGTCAGGTCGTGTACATAATAGGACAGGATGTGAATGGTTTGAAGTTTTTCATGGGGCGTTTCCAGCAGCATACTTTTAAACATCCAAACCAGTGTTGCCGGTGCCAGAAATTCGGCATGGGCGCCGCTCTGGATTTGCGCCGCCACCATCGACGCCTCAAAAAGGCTTTCGGAGATCATGAGGGTCGAAATGACGCCTAAAACAAAGACCGCTTCCGCAGTATGGTCGTGGCCGTACTTGGCGGGGACATCGTAGCGCTCCGGACGGAAAACGCCGCGTCTGACGGCGGCCACAATACAAGCAAGCAAAACCCAGGTGGCTGCATAGTCCTTTAGCACATTATAAATTTGTCCGATTACGCCATCCATGCCGGGAAAAACGAACCCCTCTTTCAAACCGACAATCACAAGCTGCGAGGAGCGCAGGCCCAGGGATAAAAAACCGGCAAAAATCAGAATATGCAAGACGCCGGCGGTCATGTAGCGGGGTTGCCGCCACTGGGCCAGCCAGATCTTGGCCACATTGATGATCCGTTCCGGAATGCGATCAAAGCGGTTGTCCGGGGCGGCCTTCACCAGCGGGGCAACTCGTTTGGCCATAATATAGGTAAACAAGCCGACCCCGACAATTGGGATCAAAAGCGAAAAAAGCCATGTGGGAATGCCCAATATGGTAAAACTGGAGGGTGAAATTAAAACGGGTTGCATCGTTGTTTCCTTTTTCGATCAAGTTTTTTGGTGAATATCGTCAACCGGATTTCCGGGCGCCCGATCCCGTCCGGTCGGATTTCAATTTTTCAGCGATTCTCCGCAAATGAATGAACGCTCATTCATCAAATAAAAGTAAAATATCGTTTTAATAAAGTAACCCCAGTCCGTCAAGAAAAAAACGGGGCACCGAATAAACCGGGGCCCCGTTTTCATGTTACAGCGGACCATGCGCAAATATCATATGGGGCTTCATTTATCCACCGAAAGAAGCATCTTCGATGTCGACAGCCGCCCCGTTCGTCGACAGGATCGCTTCCATTTTACCCAGGGTGATCGGCAGAACGGAATGGACAAAAAATTCCATGGATTTGACCTGCCCGTTATAGAAAGCAGCGTCCTTGGGCTTTTTGGCCATGTTGGTCTTGGCAACCACTGCCCGCCACAAAAGCATCCAGGCCATGACGACATCGCCCGTAACCTCCAAAAACGGATGGGCAAACGCAAAGGCGGTCAGAACTTTCTCGGACATGGCCGTTTTGCCCATATGCATGGCCACTTCCCCAAGCTTATTAATCACCGTCTCCACCTTTCCGGCCAACTCTTCCAAACCGGCAATTTTCTTCCCGGCTGCAACGGTTTTCTGGATTTCACCGAAGAGGTCCATCACGTATTTGCCCTTTTTCATCCCCAGTTTACGACCGAGGAGATCCATCGCCTGAATGCCGTTGGTTCCCTCATAGATCATGGTGATACGGCAATCGCGGAGAAGCTGCTCCATGGGATATTCCTTGATGTAGCCATATCCACCGTATACCTGCATGCCGGTGCTGCAGACATCGAAGGAACGGTCGGTGACATACCCCTTTGCCACGGGCGTCAGGACTTCCACAAGTCCATGCCATTTATCTTTCTCTTCCGGATCATCCACCGTCTTGGCCTTATCCTCGCAGTAGGCAACATAGTAGAGCAGACTGCGCATACTTTCCACGTAGGCTTTCATGTTCATCAGCATGCGGCGAACATCCGGATGATTGATGATGGCTACCGGCGGTGCGTCTTTATCCATAATCTTCAGAAGATGCCTTCCCTGCAGACGTTCGCGCGCATAATTCAACGCATAAAGATAGGCGTTGGATGCACAGGTGAACCCTTGGAGCCCCACCAGCAACCGAGCCTCGTTCATCATCAGAAACATTGCCCGCATGCCCTTGTTCTCTTCACCAAGCAGGGTGCCAATACACTGGCCTTTGCCACCGAGGGTCAAGGAGCAGGTTGCATTTCCATGGATACCCATTTTTTCCTCGATGCCGGTGCAAACCACGTCGTTAAATTCCCCCACCGTTCCGTCCTGATTCACCCGATACTTGGGTACGAGGAAAAGGGAAATTCCCTTGGTGCCTGCGGGTGCGCCTTCGATCCTGGCCAAGACGGGATGGATGATGTTTTCAGCCATGTCATGATCACCGCCAGAAATAAAAATCTTGTTTCCGCTGATGGAATAGGTCCCATCGGGATTTTTAACCGCCGTGGTGCTCAGGTTTCCTACATCCGATCCGGCTTCCGGCTCCGTCAACAACATGGTTCCGGTCCATTTCCCCGTGTACATGTTTTTCAGATAAACCCGTTTCTGCTCTTCCGTACCAAAAGCCTCCACCAATTTGCCGGCGCCGTGAGTCAACCCCGGGTACATCATAAACGCGTAATTTGCACCAACCAAATAGTCGCTGGCTGCCATGGATATCGTCCGCGGCATCCCCTGTCCGCCATAGTTGATATCTTCGGGCATCGCCAACCATTCCCCTTCCTTGAACAGCTCCCAAACACGCTGGAATGCTTCCGGAACGGTCACAATACCGTTTTCGAAGGTTACCCCTTCTTCATCGCCGATTTTCTGTGTCGGCAATACTTCCTTTACCGCCAGGTTTCTGGCTTCCGAAACAATCAGATCGATTGTCTTCTTGTTGAATTCTTCATAAATTTCATGCTTGCTTAATTCGTCGACCTGGAATTGTTCATACAATACAAAATCGACATCCCTGCGATCCGCAATTAGCTGTGCCATACTGTTATTCTCCTTATTCTTAAAGTAATTCGTACTTCAGACAGACATGTCATGTCATTGTTTCCCCGTTGCTTCCGATCCCCCGCAAATACAGTTCAACCAGCGGGTCGGCCATGGAGACCAAGTCATATGCCCCGCCGGCGTTAACCCATGTATTGATTACTTCATCTACCGCGCCAAGAATGTACCGTTTGACAAGACTTAGATACAACTCCTTCCGCATGGATCCTTCCTCCTGACCCATTTCAACTACTTCACCGATCAAGTCCAGATACATTTTGGTCAAATCCTTGATATAGATTTCAATATGTCTTCCCTGGCGGGCCTCCGCTTGAAAAACAATTGCCATGTTCCGATCACGCTGGAATTCTTTCAGGTGACAACGAATCAAATTCCGGAGTTTATCCTTGGCATTATCCGCCTTGTCAACAGCTTCCCGGAACTGGTTGAAGACCTGCTTGGTCTTGTAGTTGAAAAACTGCAGCAAAATATCGTCTTTATTTTTGAAGTAAAGATAGATGGTTCCATCGGCGACGCCCGCCTCTTTGGCGATCTGGGAAACGGTTGAATGGAAAAAACCCTGATCGGCGAAGACCTTGATTGCCGCTTCGAGGATACGATGATATTTGTCAGATTTCGCTTTGCTATAATTGATCTTGTTCTCAGCTTCCGGCATAGTGGATAGCACCTTAAATGAATGAATGTTCATTCATTTAACTACGGCCCCATTGTGAAGTCAAGAAAAAATTTACGGTCACGGATAAGAGACCGCAAAAAATACATAACAATTTATATTTATATATTTTTATGAATCATTTGTCGTGAGCGAGGCGGGCACACCGAGGGGCGATATGAGAAATGAGTGATCATTCAATATTGAGATCCAATTCCATGCACACGGATCTGATGGAACGGCGGCCGCCAATTGTGGCGATTGCATACATCCATGCAAACTCCGGAAAGCACCGAATGCAACACCTTGTAATCACAGGCGACCGTGCCGCTGAAATCCGCCATGATCAAAATCTCCAAGGCGCTTCGAGCAGCGCCTTTGAAGACGACCTGAAGCCCCCGCATGGCGTTTCCATATCCGCGTTCGACCAATTTCGCCGGGATATCCGTCTCGAAAACCCGGGGAATATCTTCATTGATCCGGGGCAAATTCTCATGCCCCAGGGGAAATGTGATCCAAAGACGGAATCCCTTTGAGAGATTCACTGGACGGAGACACAAAAAATCGGTTGTCTTATAAAAAACCGAACCACCACCGGGCTGCTGGATTTCAACCGTTTCCGGAGTTTGGACGACGACCCGACCATGTCCGCCGTCCTTTAAAGTTACCCATTCCCCTGTTCGGCTCGGGAACCAAGGCTCACCGGCGATTTGGGGACGGGATCGATGATCCATTAAATCCTTGATCGGAACCCGAATGGCGCCTCCTTGGAGCGCGCTGTTCTCCAACTGGGAATAAAAATTCAGCGAACGCACTTCATAGGGTAATCCGCGATAGACAATCACTTCCCCTTCCCGCACCGGCCCCAGATTCAGCATCATTTTCGCTTGCAGCCATACATAGGGTATCGCCTGCTTGGAGGCCCAGGCGATTCCAAAAAGGAACAAGACCGCGATGGTCAGCAACACCCAGTCGTGGAAAAAATACAAGACCGCCAATAATCCCAGCAACGCCAAAACAGTGGCCACGACAAAATAGGTCAAATCAAACAGACGAATATAGACGGAGCGTTCATCGGTATGAAACGGACTGTATCTACGGATCGGCTTGTAAAGAAAATACAGTCCGAACCAAATCACGGCGAAAACCATAACCGAACAAATCAAATTTCGGCCCCGACTCTTGAAAAAGATACGGAAAAAGTCCCGCAGGGATTCGGAAATGGTTTTTTGTTGACGCAGATGTCGCTCCAGTTCGCGCTCGGCGATATTCATCCGCGTCCGGATTTCATCCTGTTGCCCCCGCCAGTTACCGAGATGTTCCTCCAGCTTGCCCCGCAAGGCGGGTCTTTTCGCACTTTGTATCAGATTCGAAATGTTTTTCAGCGCTTTTTCCGACCGCGACAATTCGACCTGATAGGATTCGATCTTGTTTCGGAGCTCCTCGATCTGCCGGGGACGCTCCGTAATTTTGTTGATTTCCCGCAGAAGGGGAGCCAGCAATTGGATTATTTCTTTCTGCCATTCAAACTTCTTTTCCTGTAACCCCGCGCCGTCGTATATTTCATCGACATCGGCGGCCAAGCGGCGGAAACTGGCTTCCAGGGACGCCTGCTTTTCACCGAGGTCTGCAATCTGCTTGCGAAGTTCCTGCTCACGACCGATTCCGGCGCCGCTTTGCATTTTACTTTGGACGGCATTGATACCTTCCTTTACATGGTCAATGGCGCGCAGCAACATTTCCAGATTTTGAAGCCGGTATTCGAGATCCTTTTCCATGATCGGATCACCATAAAGAGGATCGCCCACCGTCCAGGAAGCGATCATGAATACCATCAGCATCGCTGCACAAAAGAAAATACGGCTTGAAAGCCTACTGAATTTCACTGGATATTCTCCTGAGATACAGGATCTTGACATACGGTTGGTTATTCGGCGGGAGAGTAGGAAGGACGGCTTTGGAATGCAAGTTCTTCATGGATACGATAAGGGTTAAATTATGTCGGCCAGGCTCCGGCGCTCAATTTCACCGACGTTTTTATACCGGTTCCTTCTCCGGTCGACACCGCTTCGTCTGTCCTTGTCGGATCTTCGTTCCGGAAAATAGTCGCAACATGCAACGACCCGTCTCTCCGAATTCGAACGCCTTCCCCCATTGTCTGAAACCGCTCTTTTACCCATGCATCATGATTCCTTGTTGTTGAACGATCTTTCCTCCGACACATAGTTAAGATTTCATCAGCGGCCTGTTTCAACGTAGGTTTCCCATTGGAACGCCGATCCTTGTCAAACCCATATTCCCTATTGCCACTATGCTCATGCATGCGAAACATGACCACTGCTCTTCAGACGGCAGGCAATGGCGCAAAAACGAACAATTTCGATAAGCAGTTGTGACGATAAGGATAAAACGAGCGTGGAATAGTGAGAACACAACAACCCAGAGACAATTTCTGAAAAACCTGCTTGTCGCTCTTTGTAGTCATCGCGCACCCGTCGGGGATCGCCAGTGTCATCACCATAAAAGATTATGTACTGCTCAATATATTGTAATAATAATGTATTCATTTGCTCATATTTCCCTCTTCTTGTCAAGGTTTTTTGCAACAGGTTTTTTGCAACGGCTGATTATAGCACATTTCCGGGGTGTATTTTGTTTTTGCATGCACGCCCCTTCTTTGTTATAGGTGGGTCGGTTTCAGCACGTGACTTTTTCATAAGGAGCAACCCATGACCATCAGCCAAGAATTACTCGATATTATCGCATGCCCCAAATGCAAGGGGGATATCCATTTAAATGAGGCCGGAAACGGACTGATTTGTGAACAATGTCGACTGTTGTACGAAATCCGGGACAGTATTCCGATCATGCTTATTGATGAGGCCAAACCGATCCAACAATAAAGGCCGAAGCAAATGATATTCGTGATGCGACAACCATGAGCCTACCACAACCACCCGGCCCTGCAAAACTTGTCATCAGCGTGCTGATGGCTGACAAATGTCTGTATCCATCCGTCGGAAGCCTGCTTACCGATCAATTCGGGGCTGTGGACCTGATAAGTTCATGGTTTGATTTCGATTTCACGAATTATTACGCACCGGAAATGGGAGGGCCTCTCTTCAGACGCGTGCTCGCGTTTCGAAATCTCATTCAACAGGGGGACCTTCCATCTATCAAATTGGCGACCAATTATATCGAACAGCGACTGTCCGTCCATGGGAAACGAAACGTGAATATCGACCCGGGCTACCTGCTGCTGGAAAGATTTGTTTTGGCAACCGGAAAAAATTATACACATCGGATTTATATCGGAGACGGTATCTATGCCGATCTAACCTTACTCTATCAGAAAAAAGCTTTTCAGAAACTTCCTTGGACCTATCCGGATTACGCAGACGACAGCATGACCATTTTTCTGGAAGCCGTTCGAAAAAAACTGCGCTTTGATCTTCGGCATCCGGTAATCGATGAATTCAACGGCGAACATCAGGAGAAGCCATGATACGCAGCATGACCGCTTATGCCAAAACGGAAAAAACAAACGACCGGATGACCATATCGACTGAAATCCGATCCTACAACAGCAAAAATCTCGACCTGTTGCTGCGCATCCCCCACGGTTATGAAGCGTTGGAGGATTCGATCCGAACAAAAATCGGCGCGGCGCTGACGAGAGGTCGAGTGGAAATCCGCTTTCGGATTCAGGACGAATCGGCTGAAACCATCGCCTTTGAGGTGGATCAGGTCCAGGCCAAAGCATATTTCCAGGCGCTGATCGGGCTGAAATCATCCTTGGACCTGGGAGGCGATATCAATCTCGATCATATGCTTGCCTGCACCGGGCTGCTCAAACCGGCAGAGGTCGAAAAAGACCTGGATGGTATCCGGCCGATCCTGGAAGACTGCCTGGAAGAAGCATTGCGAGCTCTGAATGAGATGCGCAAAAAGGAGGGGGAGTACATTGGAGCGGATTTTGAAATCCGACTTGCCGCGATTGAAAAGAGCATCGACGGCATTGAAAGGTCGGCGATACAATTACTGCCTTACTATCAGGAAAAACTGAAAGAACGCATCACCATACTGACCAAGGGGATGATCGAGATTGATCCGGGACGGATCGCCCAGGAAGTGGCCTTTCTTGCGGATCGCAGTGATATTTCCGAGGAATTGGTGCGGGCCAGAAGTCACATGACGCAGTTTCGCGATATCATGAACGGGAAAGAGCCCGCCGGTCGGCAATTGAATTTTCTGCTTCAGGAATTGAACAGAGAATTCAATACCATGGGATCCAAAAGCGGTAGCGCGGAAATCTCCCACAGCATTGTGGCACTCAAATCCGAGCTTGAAAAAATTCGCGAACAGGTGCAAAACATCGAGTAATCGTTTTGGATCTGGATGGGTCCCGGGAGAATCAGTGTCTATGGAACAAACATTATTAAATATCGGATTTGGAAGCACGGTCGTCGCCGAACGGGTGGTTGCCATCGTTTCCCCCAATTCAGCCCCGATGAAACGATTGAAGGATGAAGCCAAGGAAGACAGACGTCTGATTGACGCCACCCATGGACGACGCACCCGCTCCATTATCATCACCGACAGCAATCACGTCGTTCTGTCCGCCATTCAGGCGGAGACAATCTCCCAGCGTCTTGCGACCATCAAAGAGCCCCAGTGAAAAAAGCCATGGCCAAGAAACAAACCACGCCGAAATTATCGGGAAACCATGCGCTCCCCGCCGGAAAAAAAGGAACCCTCTTTGTCATCTCCGCACCATCCGGCGCCGGGAAAACCACGCTATGCCGCGAGGTTCGAGAACGGCTGCCGGATTTGAAATATTCCATTTCCCATACCACCAGACCTCCTCGGAAAGAAGAATTGCACGGGCGGGATTATTTCTTCGTCTCCGTGGAAGAGTTTAACCGAATGGTTGAATCCGACCAATGGGCGGAATGGGCCGAAGTCCATGGCAATTTCTACGGCACGTCCTCTCTCTTTCTGGACCGGCATCTGGCAGACGGAGATGACATTCTCCTGGATATTGATGTTCAGGGTGCGCAACAAATTGTGAACCGCTATCCCGAAAGTGTCACGATCTTCATCATGCCGCCGTCCGCGGAGGCATTGACCCAACGCCTGACCGGAAGAGGCACCGATTCAGCGGAAGTCATTGAGAAACGTCTCCGGAACGCCAGAGAAGAAATGGCCAAAAGAGTTCTCTACCATCATGTCGTGATCAACGACCACCTTGCGGAAGCGATCCAGGAACTTGTCGATATCATCCAGCGCCGTCGAGGTCTCGGCACACGCTGAGAGTCGTTGTGCCATATTGCCGTAACAACCCTTATCGATGGATATGCGAACAACAGAATATGGAAATTCTCTACGGTCTTCACCCGGTGTTGGAAGCCTTGAAGGCAGGCAAGAGACCCCTTCAGGAAATCTATCTTGCCGAGAACAATCCGCAGCAACGGTTTCAAGCCGTTATGGATCTCGCAAACAAAATGGACATCCCCATTCGATCGGTATCAATGGATTCACTGCGCAAAAAAAGCGGGACCGAAAAGCATCAGGGCATTGCCGCACTGGCCGACCCCTTCCCGCTGAGCGATGAGACAGAGATCGTCGAGCGGTACCTGGAGAATCCCCTCGAGCAATTCATCCTGGTGATCGACGGTGTTCAGGACCCCCAAAATTTGGGAGCACTCGTCCGATCAGCCGTTTGCTTCGGGGCGGCCGGGGTAGTCATTCCCAAGGACCGGGCAACCACACCGACGCCAACTGTATCCAAAGCATCTGCCGGAGCGCTGGAACATGTGCTGCTGGCCCGCACTACCAACCTGGTAACCTTCATGCGCACCCTCCGGAAGAATTCCATCTGGCTGATCGGCGCCGACGCCCGGGCCGAGAAACCCCTATTCGCCTGTGATTTGAAAGGGCCGCTGGCCTTGATCATCGGAGGGGAGGACAAGGGATTGCGCCCGCTCGTCCAAAAAAAATGTGATATGCTGGTCTCCATCCCCCAGTCGGGTATTATCAATTCCTTGAATGCCTCGGTAGCCGGAGCGATTATCATGTATGAAGCCGCCAGACAGAGATGGACGGAATGAACAAGCCGTTTGCGGAAACCGGCAGATATTGATAGGAATGTACAAAAAATTGATTCACCACAAACATATTGCTACAAGAAAGGATCATTACATGACGCAACCAACCAAAATCACCAAAGCCGCCGATGGAACCCTGCAGATTCCGGATTGTCCGATCATCCCGTTTATTGAGGGGGACGGCATCGGTCCGGATATCTGGTATGCCACACGCATGGTGATTGACGCGGCGGTCGAGTCCGCTTTCGACGGTCAAAAAAAAATCGAATGGCAGGCTCTTGATGTGGGCGAAAAAGGATTTCAAAAAACCGGGGAATATCTTCCGGAAGCGGCCCTCAAAACCATTCAGGACCATGTGGTGGCAATTAAAGGTCCCTTGACCACACCGGTAGGCAAGGGAATCCGTAGCCTGAATGTGACCATCCGCCAAAAGCTGGATCTATATGCCTGCGTACGACCGGTGCGGTATATCGATCCGGTTCCGAGTCCCATGAAACAACCCCAAAAAATCGACATGGTCGTATTCCGGGAAAATACCGAAGATCTCTATGCCGGTATCGAATGGAGCGCCGGCAGTGCCGAAGCCGAAGCCGTCATCGCGTTTCTGGAACAAAAAATGGGGGCGGTAATACCGGCCCACGCCGGCATCGGCATCAAACCCATCAGCGCCGCCAACACGAAACGGCTGGTTGCCGCCGCCATATCCCATGCCATCGAAAACCACCTGCCCAGTGTTACCCTGATGCACAAAGGCAACATCATGAAATTCACCGAGGGAGCGTTCAGCGCCTGGGGATATGAAGTGGCCCGGGAAAAATTCGGCGATCGAACCATCACAGAAGCGGAGTTGTATGAAAATTACGGCGGCCGACCTCCGAAAGGGAAAGTCATTATCAAAGACCGAATCGCCGATATGTTGTTCCAGCAGGTCCTGCTGCGGCCGGAGGAATATTCCGTGATTGCGACCCCCAATTTGAACGGCGATTATCTCTCGGACGCCTTGGCGGCACAAGTCGGTGGCCTGGGAATGGCTCCCGGCGCCAATATCGGTGACACATGTGCCTGTTTCGAGGCGACCCACGGAACGGCGCCCAAATACGCCGGTCTTGACAAAGTGAACCCGAGTTCCCTGATTCTTTCCGGCGCCATGATGTTGGATTATATGGGCTGGGATTCCGCTGCCGAACGGATCCGACAGGGGCTGCAGGCCACTATCAAGGCGGGGATCGTCACCTATGACCTGGCGCGACAGATTTCGGGTGCCACGGAAGTCAAATGTTCCGAATTCGCCCGCGCGCTCGTGACGAACATCGGATAAGCCATGCGGAAAACAGCGAACCGCATCGCCGGCGCCGCACGGAAATTCTTTTTTCCAAACCGGTGCCTTGCGTGCGGGAACCTGCACCCCACAGGTCCGGAAACGAAACCGGAGGATCATCCCTCATCGGATTTCGGCGACCTGACGGCGGCCTATTTATGCAAAGTCTGTCGGAATGGATACACCCCCGTCCAATCTCCCATTTGCCCTATGTGCGGTCTCGCATTCAAGAGCCGGGAAGGAACGGATCATCTCTGCCAGAGCTGCGCGGTGAACCCGAAATATTTTCATCAGGCGCGAGCCTGCGGACATTACAGCGGGCCGCTGATGAAAGTCATCCACCGAATAAAATACAGCGGAGATATCCAATTGGCAGAACCCCTCGGGCGCCTTCTGTATTCAGCATTCACCGCTCATTTCCAAAGCGAAGATATCGATCTGGTCCTACCGGTTCCCCTACACCGCACCAAATTCAGGCAACGGGGATTCAATCAGAGTTACCTGTTCATTAAAAATTGGAATGGCATGGTCGGCAGTGAAAACCACCAGCGAGGACATTTCCGCATTGCTCGGGATGCCCTGATCCGAACCCGACCGACCGTTCCCCAAACAGAACTGGGACGCGCAGAGCGACTCGCCAATATACGGAAGGCGTTCCAGGTGGTTGCCCCGCACCTGATTCGGGATCGCCGCATCCTCCTGGTGGACGATGTCTATACGACCGGCGCGACGGTCAATGAATGTGCCGGTGTTCTGTTGAAACACCATGCCAGACGAATCGATGTACTGACCCTTGCCCGGGCCATGTCGCCATCCTGACGGAAGACAAATCCTGATTTGCAATCGACTATATGATGTGGTATTATTACGAATCTTGTAACGAATTCCTCAAATACCAAATCACGTCATACTGTGCCCACAATGAAATTAAAGACTAAAATCGTGTTCGGCTCGTTCGCCATTGCCTTGCTGATTACCATTGCAACCACCATTGCCGCTGCCATCCTGATCGCCCGCCAAAACCGTGCGGCATCCCGTGAACTCCTCAGCCATTCCATCCGGATCCTGCAAAAAGATCTGTCGGCGACAGGTGTAAAATTGATGGCCGATACCTTGCAAATGGCCACCATCAATAACATGGGGAGCCGGATTCAATTTATTATGGAAGAGAAAACGGAGGTGGATACATCTCTGGCCAGGGATTCCTATGCCGAAACGGCAAAGGATTTATACCGTATCGCCGTTTCCAACAATATATGGACGGCGGCGATTTATGACCGCGACGGAGATCTTTCGGCCTTCGTGACGATGGATGGACAACAAGCCCAGCTCGGTTTTCCGGAACGCGCCCCCACCCCCGGTTTTCAGATGGCATCACTCCACTCCGAACGAACCGAAGAGTTGATCAAATGGCAGCGCCAAGATACTTTCAATAAGATCCCCACGACCCTCGTAATTGAAAAATCCGTATTGAACACCTACACGTTCCAAGTGGTCGACGGTTTTATCAACATGGTTGCCTATGCCCCGGTAACCACGATGGTGTTTGATCAGAAAACGGAAAAAATGAAACCGGAACAAATCGGATTCACCGTGGCCATGCGTCGTCTGGACGAACCGTTTCTCCGGCATGTTTCGGAACTGGTCCGTACGGAGATCAACCTGTTCGATCGCAACGGGCTTACCGCCGGCACCATAAAATCCCACGCACAACTGGACGTAACCGGCTTCCCGCCTTCAAACGGCAAGTTGGCAACAGCGGATCAGGAACCGATCTATAGTGATATTGACCTGCCGGAAGGCAGCTATTTCCAGGCACTTCTTCCCCTCTATGACACATCCGGCTGCATCGGTGCATTCAGTTCGCTTTACTCTAAAGGCATGAGCAAAAACAACACATGGCAAATCGTCAACCTGCTGATCACGATCGCCCTGTCGTGTCTGCTACTGATCGCACCGGTTTCCTGGCTCTTTTCCATTTCCATCACGTCCCCGATTGTAAAAGTCGTGCAAGGCCTGCAAGACATCGCCCGCGGGGATGGCGATCTGACCTACCGATTGCCGGCGGGCGGCAGTGACGAATTGGGCGAACTTTCAAGATGGTTCAACGTCTTTATCGAAAATCTTCAGGAAATGTTTCGGAAAATCGCTCAAAACGCGCATCAGCTCGATTCCGCATCGGATGCGCTTTCCGAACTGTCCGGCCATATGGCCAAAACGGCCCGGGATTCCTCCCATCAATCCGACAATGTGGCCGCCGCCGCCGAAGAGATGAGCGCCAATATGGGGTCGGTGGCCGCCGCCATGGAACAGACCTCGACCAACATCGAGATGGTGGCCAGCGCTTCCGAGGAAATGACCGCCACCATCAATGAAATTGCACAAAATTCGGAAAACGCGCGCGGTATCACGGAAAAAGCCGTTGCCCGCTCCAAAAAGACAACCGACCAGGTGGATGAACTGGGCCGCGCCGCCCTTGAAATCGGCCAGATCACGGAAGCGATCAACGAAATTTCGGAGCAGACCAATTTGCTGGCCCTCAATGCCACTATCGAGGCGGCCCGCGCCGGGGATGCCGGCAAGGGCTTTGCGGTGGTTGCAAACGAAATCAAGGAACTCGCCAGGCAGACGGCAGGGGCCACCGGACAGATCAGAGAAAAAATTTCGAAAATCCAGAAGACGACCGAAACCACCATTTCTCAAATCGGTGAAGTATCCGGTGTCATCAATGTAGTGGATGAAATTGTCTCCAGCATTGCAAGCGCCATCGAAGAACAATCAGCCACCACAAAAGAAATCGCCAACAACATTGCCCAAGCGGCCAGAGGCGTGCTGGAAGTCAATAAAAACGTCTCCCAGAGTTCGGCCGTATCGGAGCAGATCGCCAAGGAGATCGCCGGGGTCAATCAGGGTGCCGGCGAGATGACCCACACCAGCACCCAAATCGACACCAGCGCCAACAAGCTTTCGGAACTGGCGACAACGTTACAGGAAGCGGTCCAACGCTTCAAAATCTGAACAGCGTCTCCATTCGAATTGAATGGGAATTCATAATCATCGGATTGTCAAAAATGGCTATGGGATGATCTCTGTTATCCTGACAAAAAGTATCCTGAACACATCACAACCGAACATCCAAACGAGGGGGAAGACATGAACAAAAGAAAACCATTGCTGATCCTGTGGACGATGTTGTTGGTCCTCTTTACGCCGATCTTCCTTGCGGCCGAAGAAGGCGTCACCGATACGGAAATCCATATCGGCCAATTCGGACCGCTCAGCGGACCGGCCAAACTATGGGCGGATTGTGTTTACGGGGCGGATATCACTTTTAAATTGGTGAACCAGAACGGTGGGATTTATGGCCGCAAGATCATATATCACCCCCTCGACGACAGCTACAACCCGGCAAAAACCAAAGCCGGTGTCAAACGCCTGCAGGAAACCGTCGGGATTTTCGCCTGGGTGGGGGGCGTGGGTACGGCCACCGGCATGTCCGTAAAAGACTACCTGATCAACCGGAAGGTTCCCTGGGTCGGACCGTTATCCGGTTCGGAAATATGGGTGAACCCGCCCGTTAAAACGATCTTCGCCCTTTACCCCCATTATACCTTTTCTGCCAAAGCTCTCTGTCGTTACGCCGTTAAAAATCTCGGCAAAAAACGGATCGCCATCGCCTATCTGAACGACCCCTTCGGCCAAAGCGGACTCGACGGGGTACAGAAGACTTTAAAGGAATATGGCCTGGAACTGGCGGCCGCCATCCCCGTCGAGCGAACCGAAACCAACATGAATCCCACCACCCTGGAACTCCGGAAAGCGGAGCCGGACACCGTGATCCTCTGGCTGGATCCCTTCAAGGCCCTGCGCCTCATCATGCTGGCCAAACAAATGGGCCTGGCACCCCAGTGGATGTCCGGCAGCATGTTCGGAGACTTTCCACAGATGTATAAGCTGAGCAAGGGGCTGATCGAAGGAATGATCACGGACAATTACGTGCAGTTCAGCGACAAGGCCATCATCGAAAAATACAAGAAAGCCTTTGCGGAATTCGGGGACAAGGAAGCCAACTGGGGTGTCTCCCTTATCGCCGGTATCGGCTATGCTGAAGTACTGGTGGAAGGGCTAAAACAGTGCGGGCCAGATTTGACTCGCGAAAAATTTATCGCCGCCTTGGAAGGCATTCAAAATTTCAAGGGAATTGCAGCGGCGGTCTCCTTCAAGCCCTTCAACCCCAACGACCCCTTCTGCCGATATGGCATCAAGCAGGTCTATCTCCAGCAATGCCTGCCCGGCGGAGAAACCAAAATCATCACCGACTGGCTCTCCGATTAGGATACGGTAGGCCTCGGGAAAGCATGATCGGAGAATTTGATCCGCATCAACAATTTCATACTTATTATTTTAGGAGAGCGAACATGACGAAAAACAAAAAGATCGCCGGAATCTTCACTTGTATTACAATCATCACCTGTCTGTTCATGGGATGCGCCGGAACCCCCATGAAATTCAACCCGGACAGCACCGCCCCACAGCTAATCGTGGATCCGCCCTCCATCCGCCTGGGAATTGCACGACTGCTCAATAGCACCCAGCTGGTCTTCCAGGGGCAGGGATTCCATCCCGGCGATTCGGTGTTCATAAACCTGGTGGGCGTGGAAAAAGACGGCGAAACAACCGATGTGCCCATTGCCGAGGCGGTTGTCGAAGCAGACGGGCGGTTTACGGCCGAAGTGCAAAAGCTGGTAAAAATCACCGAACTTCTGCGCGGGGATACGGAACTGGATGATCAGATGGAAATGTATGTCTTGATCTCCCGACCGCCCTTACCGGCCGGAACCTATACCGTCCGCGCCGAAAGCATGGAATCGGATAAAAAAGCCGAATGCCAGCTGGTAGTTAAAGACCCGTCCCTTGGAGACCGATTCAAGGATTGGGTGGGGGGACTGTTGGGTAAAATCAAGAAGAAATGAAAATACATCCACCGGAAATCGAAAAGCTGAAAGAGCATGAGCTCAGGCGGTTTCGCCACAATGATCTCAGCCATGCCGGGGTCCAGGAGCTTTTCCGCGTTTGTTTGTTGCGTCAGGCATCCGCCGTTCATCCAATTAAGATAATTGAAAAACCAAGGCCGATCAAAGATACCGGGCATGCCAAGACGCTTGAAAAAATAGACCCGAAGACCCTGCTGCAACGTCGGATCGTGCTGCCGTCCTTGCCACACATTTTCAGCCGACTCATCGAACTGATGGGTGACACTATCAGCTCTGCCGATGATTTCGCCCGCGTGATCCTGAAGGACCCGGCTCTGTCGGCGCGGTTGTTGAAAATTGTCAACAGCCCCTTCTATGGATTCCGGGCGGAAATCGATACGGTTTCCCAAGCCGTAACCATTATCGGCATCAACGACTTATATGCGCTGTGCCTGGGGACTTCCGTTCTGAGCGCCTTTCGAACGATTCCCATTGAACTGGTGGACATGCCTTCTTTCTGGAAACACAGTATCGCCTGCGGCATCATCGCCCGCACCATTGCGGAAAACAAGGGGTACGCACACCGGGAACGATTCTTTGTGGCCGGGTTGCTTCATGATATCGGCCGATTGATCATGTACCATCACCTCCCCGATCATTCCCAGGCCGCGCTGGACTATGCCGCCCGGCACGCTTTGCTCCTCTCCCATGCGGAAACCGAGGTTCTTGGTTTCGACCACACTAGAATGGGGGGAATGTTGATCAAAAAATGGAAGCTGCCCAAAGAGTTGGATCACATGATTCGCTACCACCATACACCGGAGTACGGCATGCATCCCGAGGAAAGCGCGGTCATCCATATAGCCGATGTAATCGCCAATGCCTTTCAGACAGGCACCAGCGGGGAGGTGCTTATACCGCAGCTGGATCCGCTGGCATGGCGGCAAATCGACCTGCCCGGTCAACTCCTGAAAACACTTGCGGAACAAATCGATGCCCGACTCGCGGAAATGACCGGAGTTCTCATGCCGCAAAAAACATACCCATGAAAAGCCCCCCCTCCCATTCCATAAACTGGTTTCAAATAGCCGTCGGAATGGCCGTTTTGATGGTGGGTGCGTCGGTTTATCTGGTGGATCGACCGCCGGAGGATACCTATTTTATCCATCGGAGCCCTTATGGAATCAGCCTGCATCAAGATCTGCCCAATTTGTTCGGCGTCATGGGACGGAGTCTGCCGGCTTTTGCACATGCATTCGCGTTCACGGTCATCACCGGTGGTTTCATCACCGGTGGCAAAAAAGGGTATTTCACGATCGCTGTCGGCTGGCTTGTTGTGGATAGCGCGTTTGAATTCGGACAGCGCTACGGCGAATCGATGATCAAGATGATTCCAAGCTGGTTCAGGGGCATCCCTTTCTTGGAAAACCTGGAATCCTTTTTTCGGAAAGGGACCTTCGATTGGATGGACATCCTTGCCGTTATCGGTGGCTCCGCCAGTGCTTATTTTTTTTTGGCGGCGACACGAAAAAATGGCGTTTGTCTAAAAAATTAACATATCTACTTGACAAAATGAATACGCATCAGTAGTTACAGCTAATCAGACTTTATCTGAAATGCAACGATGTTATCGTTTGCATTTCGTATTATGAATATGAAACCCGGCGTTCAGCCTAGCGGCCCACAGCCTCGACTGACAACTTATTCGACAGAGGAGCAATGAATTCATGACGCTAACAAAAAACCATATCATCGATTCGATTCAAGAAACGCTTGGCTTTTCCAGAAACAGATCAGCCGAAGTTACCGAAACTTTGCTTGAACTCATTAAAAAAACACTGGAAAGCGGTTCTCCCATGATGATTAGTGGCTTCGGCAAGTTCAACGTGAAAGAAAAAAAGGAACGCCGGGGAAGAAATCCCGCCACTGGAGATGATATGATGTTGGATCCAAGACGTGTTGTCACCTTTACCTGCTCCGGCAAACTCAGAGATAAGATCAACGGTGATTGATGTTCCACATTTAGGAGTTGTCAGACAGATCATTCCGGTTCAATTTCCCGCAGACAATCCAACCAATCCAACTGCGGTTGCAGGATATCCGGTTTGATCCGGGCAAAGAGACAAAATCCCGGCCGGATCATCCGAATCGGATTTCTATCAGAAGGATCGATGCCTTTTGGCCAAAAACCGAAAGGCATTCTTTTTTCAGCGGCGGCATGTCTGCGATCAATTGTCTCCTGCCATCGTCATGACCGCATGGATCGTAACGCCAGGATTCTTTGAATGAACGCTATCGCCCTCATCATCCTGATCGCTCTCGTTGCCAACTTCGCGCTTACATTGATAGCGGACATCCTGAATCTATCGCGACTGCGACCGGATTTGCCGGAGTCCTTTGCAGGGATATATGATGAGGATCGGTATCGCAAATCCCAGGCCTACCTGCTCGCCAACACCCGGTTTGGTTGGGTCACGGCGGCGTTCGATCTGTTCGTGTTGATTCTTTTCTGGTTCGGGAATGGTTTTGCGATCCTGGATCAATGGCTGCGTGCTTGGGGCTTCGGACCGATCGTCACCGGCTTGTTGTACATGGGAGCGCTGATTCTGGCCAAGGCCCTGATCGCCCTACCCTTCCGCATATATGACACCTTCGTCATCGAAGAACGCTTCGGCTTCAATAAAACCACCTGGAAAACGTTCCTTGCCGACCTGGCCAAGGGACTCATTCTCGCCCTTTTGCTGGGTGCGCCTTTGCTCACCGGAGTGCTGGCTTTTTTCGAATTTTCAGGAACAAACGCTTGGTGGTTCTGCTGGATCGCAGTCACCCTTTTCATGTTGACCATCCAGTTCATCGCCCCCACCTGGATCATGCCTTTGTTCAACAAATTCAAACCGATCGAAGCCGGCGACCTGAAAACCGCCATCTTTTCCTATGCCGAATCCATCCGTTTCCCACTGCAAAACGTATTGGTCATGGACGGGTCCAAACGCTCCCGCAAATCGAACGCTTTTTTTGCCGGTTTCGGACGGAACAAACGTATCGTCCTCTTCGATACCTTGATTGCACAGCATACCGTGGCGGAATTGGTCGCTGTTCTGGCTCACGAGATGGGCCACTTCAAGAAAAAACATATTCTGGGGATGCTGGCCTTCGGCGTTCTCCAGATGGGCCTTGTTTTTTACCTGTTATCCTTTTTCATTTCCTATCCAGGTCTTTTCGCAGCCTTTCATATGGAGCAACCCTCCGTTTATGCGGGACTGATTTTCTTCAGTTTGCTCTATGCTCCCATCGATTTTTTTGTCAGCCTGTTGACCCAAATGATTTCCCGTCACAACGAATACGAGGCGGATCGATTCGCAGCGGAAACAACGGGTGATCCGGCGAGTTTGGCGGCAGCCCTCAAAAAACTGTCGGTGGGGAATCTATCAAATTTGCATCCACATCCGTTTTATGTTTTTTTGCATTATTCTCATCCGCCGGTTCTGGAACGGATTGGCGTATTATCGAGCATCAGCGGACAAGCCAATGGGTAAAAAAATTATCAAACTCATCTCCTGGAATGTGAACGGACTGCGGGCAACCATGAAAAAAGATTTTTCCCAGTCCATTACAGCTCTCGACGCGGATATCCTTGCACTCCAGGAAACCAAATTGCAGGAATCGCAATTGACCGATGACATGCAAGCCATCCCCGGCTATGACTCCCACTGGTCGTTCTCCACCGTCAAGAAAGGGTACAGCGGCGTCGCGACCTTTTCCCGTATAAAGCCCCTGCAGGTTCGACATGGAATCGGGAACCCCCTATTCGATCAGGAAGGTCGTATTCTGGAAATGGACTTTGGGGATTTTATTTTCTTCAATATCTACTTTCCAAATGGCCAGATGAGTGATCAGCGCCTGACATATAAACTCGACTTTTATCAACATTTTTTTGACTATGCCAATGCGTATAAAAACCAGGGAAGAAGCCTGATCATTACCGGAGACTACAACACGGCCCATAATGAAATTGACCTGAAAAATCCCAAGGCCAATGAAAAATATTCCGGATTTTTAAGAGTGGAGCGCGACTGGCTGGATAAAATCGTTGAGGACGGATATGTTGACACCTTCCGACATTTCCACCCGGATACCGTTCAATATTCCTGGTGGACATATCGTTTCCATGCCAGGGAGAAAAATGTGGGATGGCGGATCGATTATTTTTTCGTCACCCGGGACATTCTCCAAAAGGGCTGGGTCAAGGATGCCTTTATCGATAACGCCATCTATGGTTCGGACCATTGCCCCATTGGTCTATTGCTGGAAATCTGATGACGACGAAATCCGACATCCTGCGCCTGCTGCACACGGAGAACAGAAGTCTCTCAAAAGAAATCATCTGCACCCGCCTCGGCCTTGAGCGGAACGTCGTTAATCTGCTGATCCAGGAATTGTCCAACAGCGGTTATGAAATTCAAACCTCCCCCACAGGATACCGCCTGGTCTTTTCCGCGGGCAGTCTTTTCCCCTGGGAATTTCCCGCACGGGAATCCAGATTCCATTTTTTTCCCACGACGGTATCCACCATGGATGTAGCCCGGGATATGGCCCGCAACGGTTGTCCCGACTTCACCGTTATCACAACCGACCATCAATCCAAAGGCCGCGGTCGGTTGGGTCGGACCTGGATATCCGATCCGGGAGGGTTGTATTGTACCATTGTCGTCCGGCCGCTGTTGACACCGTCCCTTGGTTTTCGGGTCAATTTCGCGGCTTCCGTAATCCTCGCCCGCCTGCTGCGGGATCGGTTCGATTTGCCGGCATGCGTCAAATGGCCCAACGACATCCTGATAAACGGCAGGAAAATCAGCGGAATGCTGTCTGAAATGGAGCTGGAAGGCGAGCGGATCTCCTTTATCAACATCGGCATCGGCGTCAACATCAACAACGACCCCTCGCTGCAAGAACCGCAAGCCACATCGATCCGGAAAGAATTGGGAAAACCGGTACCGCGCAAAGAAATCCTCTCCGACTTTCTGGATGCCTTTGAACAGAAGGTCAGGGATAATGACCTCACCGGCATCATCGACGAATGGAAATCCATTACCATGACCATCGGCACCCCCGTACGGATCGTGACTACCGATCGTGAATACAGTGGCGTTGCCGTTGACGTGGATCAAAACGGCGCCCTGATCCTGGAAAGCCCCGACGGAAGCCGCAAAAAGATCCTCTACGGCGACTGTTTCCTCTCCTCGTCTGATTCGAAAACCACCTCATCCCCAACCCGCGCCCTTGACGGGAAAGGGTTGGGGTGAGGGTGAATAGGATCGGATTCAATCATACCCCTCCCCTTGATCCCCTCCCACGAGGGGAGGGGCAAGATGTGATTTTCGGTCAAGCAACCATTATTTCGATGTTCAATCCCCTGCCGACCGGCATTGACTTGCCCCCCTTCCTGTAGTAATATCCGCTTGCTTTTTAAAGGAAATTAAAGCGGGTCGGCTTCCGACCATGAGGAGAGATTGGTTTGAAAATTGTCATCATCGGCGCCGGAGAAGTCGGATTTCATATTGCCCACCGTCTGGCGCATGAAAATAAGGATGTCGTGGTCATCGACTCCAACCCGGAAGCGTTGCGCCGAATCTCGGATTCTGTCGACGCCCAAGTCATCAACGGTTCCGGAAGCAGCCCCATGATATTGGAAGAAGCCGGGATCAAAGAGGCTGAAATCCTTTTGGCCGTCACCAACCAGGATGAAACCAACCTGATCGCATGCCTGGTTGCCGACATCCTGTCTCCGGTTACCAAGAAACTGGCCAGAATCCGCAATGCCGCCTTCGACCAGTATCATGAGATTTTCCGGGAGCATCCCCCCCATATCGACACGGTTATTAACCCGGAAATTGAAGTCGTCAAAACCATCGAACGGCTATTGAGCGTTCCCGGAGCCGTGGATGTTATCGATTTTGCGGACGGCCGCATGAAATTCATCGGCATTCGATTGGAGAAAAACGACCGTCTGTCCGGAATTCAACTTTCCGAAATCCCAGTTAAAATCGGCAGGCAACGGGCTCTTATCGCGGCCGTTATCCGGGAGGAGGAGTTGATTATCCCCAGAGGCAAGGACCGACTTCAGGCCGGCGATTTGGTGTATTTCATCAGCGAAGCGGACCGACTTTCCCAAACGCTGTCCGCTTTCGACAAAACCGTCAAACCACCTAAACGGGTATTGATCGTCGGTGGTGGACGAATCGGCCTGCGGTTGGCGTCCCTGTTGGAAAACAAATCCATCTACACCAAAATTGTAGAAAAGAGTCCGGCCCGCTGCGCGCTCATCGCTGAGAGAATGAACAAGACGGTTGTTCTTTGCGGGGACGGCTCGGACCAGAGTTTGATGCAGGAAGAAAACATCCAGGAAATGGATGCCGTCATCACCCTCACCAACGATGAAGAAACCAATATCCTGGTTTCCCTTCTGGCCAAACGCATAGGCGTCCCTCAATCCATAACAAAAATAAACAAATTCAGCTATTTCCCCCTGATGTCCGCCATCGGTATCGAACAAGTGGTCAGCCCCCGTCTGTCGGCCATCAATACCATCCTGCAGCATATTCGCCGGGGAAAAGTTCTGTCCGCCATTTCACTCAAAGGAGAACAGGCCGAAGTTTTGGAAGTCATCGCTCTGGCTACATCCGATATTGTCGGGAAGCCCCTCAAAAACGTGGGATTTCCAAAAGGTGCCCTCCTGATCGGGATTATTCGGGACGGCCAGGCGATTATTCCTTCCGGCGACAGCATCGTGAACCCGGACGACCGCATCATTATTTTCGCCACCCGTCAGGCCGTAGTCAAAATTGAAAAAATTCTAACCGTCAAGCTGGAGTTCTTCTAAATGCGCTGGCGCTTCATCTTCAATATCGCTGGCGTATTGATCTTTTTTTTAGGTCTGACCATGACCTTTTCCCTGCTTTGCGGCCTGTATTACAAAGATGCGAGCGTGGCGCCGTTCCTTCAGTCAATGGCCATCTGCATGGGAGCCGGGCTGTTGCTCTGTCTGCTGTTTCGTGAGGATCGGAGCAAGCATATCAGCCAACGTGAAGGAATGGCCATTGTGGCGTTCGGCTGGATCGCCATCGGTCTGTTCGGCGCCCTGCCATTCTATCTGGGGGGCGTTTTCAACACCTTCACCGATGCGCTGTTCGAATCCATCTCCGGCTTCACTACGACCGGCGCATCGGTGCTCGTGGATATCGAATCCGTCCCCAAGGGCTTCCTCTTCTGGAGAAGTTTCATCCAGTGGTTGGGCGGCATGGGAATCATTGTCCTTTCCATTGCCATTTTGCCGTTTCTAGGCGTTGGTGGCATGCAGCTCTATAAGGCCGAGGTTCCTTCGCCGGTTCCTGACAAACTGAAGCCGCGCATCCGAGACACCGCCAAAATCTTGTGGAAAGTATATGCCCTGATTTCCGTTGCCCAGGTCGCCTTCCTATCCATCGGCGGGATGGAATTGTTCGATGCCCTTTGTCACACCTTCACCACCATGCCCACAGGCGGATTTTCCACCCGAAACGCCTCCATCGCCCATTTCAACAGCCCGTATTTCGATGCTGTCATCATCTTCTTCATGGTAGTGGCCAGCATCAATTTTTCGCTCCATTTTCAGCTGCTCAAGGGCAATACCTTGGCTTTTTGGCGGGATTCCGAATGCCGCTTTTTTCTCGGCGCCGTTCTTGTACTGACCCTGCTGGTGGGCTTCAATGTTTACGGACACACCTATCAGAAAATCGGCGAAGCCCTCCGGTTCAGCGCATTTCAAGTTGTTTCCATCGTCAGCACGACCGGATACGCCACCGCTGATTATGAAAAATGGCCGGCCATGTCCCAAGTCATCCTGCTGCTGTGCATGTTTCTAGGAGCCTCGGCAGGATCGACCGGCGGCGGAATGAAATGCATCCGGGTGATGCTCTGTTTCAAATATTGTTATAAAGAACTGTTCTCACTGGTTCACCCCCATGCCGTTTCCCATGTCAAAATCGGCGGAAGAGTCGTTCACGAGGATGTCATGCGCAGCATTCTCGGTTTTTTGGCGTTGTACATCGGTCTCTTTGCCGTGTGCACCGTCTTGCTCGCCGGTATGAATGTCGATCTGATCACCGCTTTATCCGCAGTCGCATCGGCCATCGGGAATGTCGGCCCCGGGTTCGGTCTGGTTGGACCGGTGGAAAACTATGCCATGATTCCTTACGGCGGCAAATGGATTCTGATCTGGTGTATGCTCCTGGGCCGTCTTGAAATTTACACGGTCATTATTTTTCTGGTACCGGAATTCTGGCGACGGTGAAGGGTGGCGGGGTTCCAGGAACTACCGGAGAAAATCACAAAACCGTATTTGCCTTTATATTCCAAATAATTGCAACCAAGTTAGAAACATCCCGAATTCACTTTTTCATTTTTTTATTGACAAGGTTCCAATTAACCGTTAGAAGCTCTTTGTTTTAAGGGCCGTTAACTCAGACGGTAGAGTATCTGCCTTTTAAGCAGAGAGTCGTTGGTTCGAGTCCAACACGGCCCATCTAACAAGCCGTGCGTCTGTCCCCATCGTCTAGCCTGGTCCAGGACACCGGCCTTTCACGCCGGCAACAGGGGTTCAAATCCCCTTGGGGACGCCATTTGACAACAAGGGTAACCCCCTTGAAAATATATGAGTATGAAAAAGGGTTGGCCTACCGGTCAGCCCTTTTTCATTTCAGCCGATTCAATACCCAACAAGAAAGCCAGAAATCATATTTCCTGTTCGATCCCGCTGCCATGACCGACCACACGATAACCAGACCTTCGAGGACCTTTTTAACGAACGGCAAATCTTATTTAAAAAAATATGCGGAGGTTACCATTGCTTGCAATAAGTTAGGTCAGAAGGAATTGGCTGTGTAAATTGCAAAATCAATATGCAGGAAGCGCTGATCAAACGCCCCACAAGGCTTCTACGCTTTCTTAAGATTGCTGAAGACTCCCGCAAAAAATCCAAATTCAGCTGTTATTGCATACTGACTTCGATCGCTCGACTCAATTGTTTCGTATTATACGGCTTCGGCAAAACCATGCAAAATCCGTACGCCTGATAATTGGTCATGATCGGATCATTCGAATACCCGCTCGAGACAATGGCTTTGACGTTTGGATCTATTTCTTTCAGCAGCCGAATGGCCTCCTTGCCGCCCATCCCGCCCTTTACCGTCAGATCAAGGATGACTACATCGAATGGACGGCCGGATTGCAAGGCTTTTTGATATAGTTGGACGGCATGGGCGCCATCTTTTGCCGACTCGCTTTCATGGCCGATTCGCTTCAAAACCCTCTCGGCGAGGGTTCGCAGCATCTCTTCATCATCCATCACGAGGATTTTAACCGGGCGAGCTTTACCGTCCGCTTGTTTGACCGGTTCGACGGGTTTCGGCTCTTGTGCATATGTTCCATGGGTCGGAATGTAGACTGTAAAGGTTGTTCCACACGCGATCTTGGATTCCACCGCGATATACCCATGATGCCGCGCAATAATCGAATGGGTCACGGCAAGCCCCAATCCCATTCCTTTTTGCTCCCCCATTCCTTTCGTCGTAAAATACGGATCAAAAATCTTTACCAGATTTTCCGGCGGAATTCCGATACCATCGTCCTTTATATGGATCCGGATATATTTCCCCTGACCCAGGGGGATGCTTGTCTTTTCCGTCTCCGGGTCGATCTCGTAATTATCCGCCCAGATGGTGATCTTGCCGCCCTGCGGCATGGACTCGACGGCGTTGGCGAGCATGTTTTTTAAGACATGTTTCATCTGACGGATGTCGAATTCCGCCAACCACAGGTTATCCGGCACATGGTACTTGCATGTGACGCCCGCTCCCAGAATTTCCTGATTGACCGTTTCCTTGACCAAATCCGCGATCGCACCGATTCCCAATATCGGGTCGCCGCCCTTGGAAAAGGTTATCAGCTGACTCGTAAGCTCTTGTGCGCGAAGCGATGCAGTTTCTGCGTTGGCAAGATAGAGTTGACTATCTCCATCATGGTTCATCTCTTCCTGGGCCAGGGTGATATTTCCCATGATCACGGCTAACAGGTTGTTAAAGTCATGGGCAATCCCACCTGCCAGCGTACCGATGGATTCCAATTTATGCAGCTGCTGCAGCTGGTATTCCATTTTTTTTCGGTCTTCTTCAATCCGCAGGCGTTCGGTAATATCCCGGTCGATGCCCCGATAACCCACCAAATTTCCGGCAGCGTCTATGATGGGAACACCGCTTGTCTCCAGCACGACTTCTCTGCCGTTTTTGTGCAGATAAACACTTTCCATTCTTTCAAAACGCAATTTTTGATCGGCGATACTGCGAAACGTATCGGACATATGCTTGGCTTTATCCGGAGGTATAAAGTCGAAATGATGCTTGCCCCATAGCTCTTCCGGAGTGTATCCCAGGATATCCTTGATCGTCGGACTCGCGTAGCGGAAAAAACCTTGTTTGTCGATTTCCCATACGAAGTCGGAGGTGGTCTCGACCAAAGAACGATACTTCTCTTCGCTTTGCTGCAAGGAGTTCATCATGTCTTTAATTGTGCAGCTCAGAAACTCAAAGACCTCTATCCCCATGTATTCCGGCGGATTTCCGTTTTGCAATGGTTTGACGATGGCATTGATCGGACGTCGGATTGTTTTGTCGATGAAAAACACCAGCAATAAAACGACCAAAAACAATAACCCCATCGTGTAATAATGAGCCTGTTTGACCTGAATAACCAAATCAGCGTATTTTTTTTTCGATTTAATGATAATGATATGCCAATCCCATGGCGAAAAAACAAAATGATAGGCGAAATAGCCTTTGGCATCCTTCTCCAGTATGATCAATGCGCCTTCCTGCTCGCTCGACATCATGATGGTTTTCGGGTCCGCCGGTAGAACGGTTTTGATAAGCAGTTCCTTTCCACGGCCTTGGTACACCAGTCCATTGAGCCCTTCCTCCCGAAAGAAATCCTCAAATTTCCCCAACGTCAATGCCTTTTCAATGACAAGCGTATCCGGATCATCCCCTCGACCGGATTGGAGAATACTATCGAAGGTGATATTGCAGATGTTATACATTCTATGAGAAATGGACTCCAGATCCCTGCCGATTTCGTCTTGGACGAACCCTGAAATGGTTCGAAGCACTAAAAAATACAACGAAACCCCCAGCGCCAACACCAGTATGGAGACCGGCATCGCAATTCGTAAAGCCAAGCTGTGTCGAATACCTTGCATATGGATCTATTCGTTTATTATCGGATCTGACTGTTTGAGCGTTTCCGGCCAGACGACCCTTCGTTTTCCCCCTTGCCACTGGATAATCAGTGGAAAGTGGCGCATCTGCCAGCCCGTTGTATCCACGCCATATCTGCCGATCACGGTCATGGTATCCATCGAGGCCAAGGTATCCCGCAACCGCTCTTTATTCAAACTTCCCACCTTATGTAACGCCTCCTCCAGAATCATGCCGGCCGCATAGGCGGTCGCGGCATGATAGGAAGGGGCTTGTTTATAGACATCCCGAAACGTATCCACAAACTGCTTCCCATACGGAAAGTGCACCCCGACCGCCGCCTCCCATTGTGAAGAGGAAAAAACCAGATTCGCATCCGTTCCCAGCATTTCATAAAAATCTTTCGTCGCCGGGCCGACGGAAGCATAATATGCCTTTGGAAACCATCCAATCACCTGCAGCGCGCGCCTCATATCTACGGATTCCTCCATGTGGCCGCAAACCACAAGGGCTTTTGCGCCCGACAATTTCACACGTGAAGCCACCTGGGACAAGTCACTTGTACCTTTTTGGAATCGTTCAAAAAGCGACACATGAAGCTGAAACTTTTGCGCCCACTTTTGGGTACCGGCGGCAAGACAGATCGAAAAGGCATCGTCCGTCGACACGATGGCAATATCTTTTATTTTTTTCGTGACAAGCATTTCCAGAAATCCCACCGCATATTTGCTGGCCGGCGTATACACACCGAAAGCGTACCGATACCCCTTCTCCCACAATTCGTCTGCGGAAGCACCCGACAGCAGAATCGGATATTTGTGCATTTCCGTGATAGGCAAGATGGCTTCGGATATTCCACTGGAATATGGGCCGAAAACCAGATCGACTCTGTCTTTTCCAATCAATTCCGCATAAATGGTTTTGGCAACATCCGGATTACTTTGGTCGTCACGGATGATCATATGTACGTTCCTGCCGAGTAACGGTCTTTGGGCGTTCACATCCCGCTCCCAGAGTCTGAACCCCTTTTCTTGCATATCGCCCATTGCGGCGTACTTTCCAGTTAAAGAAAGCGATACGCCGATGGTAATGGCGGGTTGTTCTCCCATGGCCGGCAGTGCGACCAATAGACACACCATGGCGATCCGTATTCGTTTTACCATTTCACACTCCCAACGCTCTTGATTTTATGCAAAATTCAAAAATACTGGGGTCGTTTCGATACACACCCTTGTCCGTTTTGTCTCAAGGTATCGAAGCAAATCATCGGTCGAGATTGTTGGAAATACGGGGGAAAAGACTGTGGATGGCTTCAAAATCAGTCTCAGCGACAGATCAGTCATTTTCCGCGACGAAGCTGCTTCCGTTGCCATGTTGAAACCGTCCGCGGGCTCTTCGATCGGAAAGTCGATCATTATTGGGGTGGACGCCGATGTTGATTGACAAGTCTATCCTAACGACAAAATGCCATACTTGAATTCCGATAGCAAGAATTTCTTTCTATTCAAGGCAGTTTCCGCTTAAAAATCGTTTTCGTCCCAAATAGTTGCATCTTGAAAGAGAACCCATTTCCCTGGGACGATATGTCCCATATAAAACATACTCCGCTTTTTGACTTGACAGGCAAACGCAGAAAACATATATGTTTACATATGTACGCATAAATGTTTTTACGTATATATTAACAAATGTGATTATCAATACAAACATGTTTCAATATTTCGGCATACCGTCAAATCATTCGATGACGGGAAGGAGCTGGCAATGAACAACAATCTGAATAATATGGATCATTTCTGGCTACAGATGGATCACCCGCATAATCTGATGGTGATTTCCGCATTGTTTGAATTCGATGCCCCCCTTGATATGGAGCGCCTGGGGGCGACCATCGAGCATCGATGGCTGGCCTTCAGCCGGTTCAAGATGCGAATCGTCCGGCCCCTGAACGGCCTGGGCGCCCCCAAATGGGAGCCGGACCCGAACTTTGATGTACGTTCACACATTCACCGAGTGGCCCTGCCTTCCCCGGGCGGCAAGTCGGAACTGAATGAAATGATGAACAGCCTGATGTCTATTCCCCTCGATCCTGCGAAGCCCTTGTGGCAACTCTATCTGGTCGAAAAATATGGAAAAGGTTGCGCCGTTTTTTGGCGCATTCATCACTGTCTGGCGGATGGCATTTCCCTGATGCATGTCCTGCGCTCCATTACCGACGATAGCCCCCATTCCCCCCGGCCCCAAGCAGCACCCAAACCAAGGCCGGTCATTGCCGAATCACTGCTGAAAAAAATGGGTCGCGACCTGAACCAACTGAAGCAATTCGTTACAACCCGGGTAGCTTCCGGAATCGAAACGATATCGAGTCGGGAAAGTCGGCAGCAGTTCACCAATCGACTTTTGGAAATGGCCGCCATCTTGGATAAGCAGACATTCATGCCCGCAGATCCGCGCACGGTTCTAAAGGGCGAACTGGGTGTACGTAAAACCGTTGCCTGGAGCGATCCCCAACCCCTTGACAAGCTCAAAGGCCTCGGCAAAGAACTGAACGTCAGCCTTAACGACATTCTGGTCACCGCCGTCACCGGTGCCATCAGGCGCTACCTGCAGCGCAAAAAACAACCGGTGGATTTGGATTTGCACATTTCCATGCCAGTCAATCAACGCTCCCCGGAGGCCGACGCAGAACTGGGGAACCAATTCGGCATCGTTTCCCTGGCGCTGCCGGTGGGAATTCCAGACCCTCTGGAGCGACTGCGCGAGGTCAAACGCCGTACCGATAAGATCAAACGATCACCGGAACCCTTCCTCACGTATCATGCGCTGAAAGCCATAGGTGGTCTACCCTTCCACATTGCGCGCAATATGGCCCACTTTTTTTCCAACAAAGGCACCGCCGTCTTGTCCAATGTTCCCGGTCCCCAACATCCGATCTATTTCGCCGGCCGCAAGCTTCAAAACGTCATCTTCTGGGTGCCCCAGTCCGGTAAAATCGGGCTGGGAATCAGCATCCTGAGTTACAATGGGCAGGTTTCCGTCGGCATTACCGCGGATGAAAAGCGCCTGCCAAATCCGCAACTTCTTTTGAAGGATTGTCACAGAGAGTTGGAGGTGTTGCTGAAATTGAAACGCCCCAAAAAAACCAGCCGCAAAAAAACGGTTGTAAACCGGTCCATCCGAGCTGCCATTCCACGGATGCCGGCTTTTCAGTTGAATTCGCCGGAATGGAAAAGTGAAGAGTATACGACTTTTGAAAAGACGCTGCTGCAACACTCCGACGCCCGAAAGGAGCCGATCCAATAAACCGGGTACTCCAAAGATGGAATCGCGGGGGGTATGAAACAACAAATTGGCATTGCCACGAAATGGAGGATGACTTATATAAACCGCATGTAATCCGGACAAAAAAGCAGCGATCGGATGTGAGCTTCAAGCTGTTTGCGGACCCGGCTCCGCCCATGATTCCATTCGTACAGCAAGGTGAGTGAATATGCCGTCACGAGAAGAGATCAAGGAACAGAAGGAAAAAACAAGCCAAGCGCTTATGGAGGCGGCCCTGCAACTCTGCGGAGAAACCGGGTACGCCAGCTTGAGTTTGCGGTCCGTGGCCCGCAAAGCCGGCATCGCCCCCACTTCCTTTTATCGCCACTTTCGTGATATCGACGAATTGGGAGTCGCCATGGTCATGCAGGCCAAGGATGTACTGCTGGAATACATGGATCAGTTACACCGGATCGCGACACCGTTTCCCTCTCCATCCGAAGAAATGCCGGCCGAACAGGACTCCTTCCCGGAATTTTTTGTGCCTCTTTTTGTCCGATCCTTCCTGGAAACCATGGCGGATCGGCCGCTCCTGCTCGGTTTGTTTTTTCAGGAGCGAACCGGAAGTTCCAAGGCCATGCGTACGGCTGTGTCAGAGGAAACGGATCGCCTGATTGGTTTGCTGTCCGAACTGCTCAAAAGCCATTGGGAACCGCCCAAGAGCGATGGTGACGATCTCCGTCTTCTGGCGGAAACCATGTTGACCATCGTCAGCTATGGCGGCATGGAGATGCTGATCCGGCCGGGAATCGAGACAAAGGTCATTACGGAACGGGTGATTCAAAAAATCCATCTTCTTTTTTCAGGTGCGTTGGTTCACGCAGGAACCAAACAAGGAGGCTGCCATGAATAGCCGCATCGCCCAATTGCTGGAAGCCCATATCGAGCATGAATTGAATCGGTTCAAAGAGGGCGGGTATCAGCAAACCATCCGGGAAGAAGTGTCGGCGGCTTTCAATTGGATCCGCAAGGTGAAGCTTAATGATGTCCTGCCGCTTAAGACAATGAGGGGTTTGATCCAACGCAACGTGGTGGAGCTCCCCATCTCCCCCGGCATCACGGAATTGGCTGGGGAGATGAGTCGTCGGGTACATGCCTCCCGTCAGAACCGCAATACCACCTTGGAAGATATTTTCCCCCGTAAGCAGTTCGATGAAATCATCGACAAGGTGGTGAGCCTGAAAAGAACCAGAAACAATCTCATTCACGGCCTGCTGGCCAGCCCGGTATACGCCAAACTGGTTGCGGATATCCTGTATACCGGGATCCTGGAATACCTGCTGTCGGACAATATTTTGGTCCAAAAAGTACCCGGCTTGTCTTCCATGATCCGGATGAGCAAGGAAGCCGTCACGCATGCGATTCCCTCACTGGAGCCCATGATCGAGAAACAGGTCAAACAATACATCACCCACAATCTGGACCGTTCCATCGATCGTAGCGAAACATTTCTGACGGAGTTTCTGGATCAGGATCAGATATTGGAAACCAGTGAGGAAATCTGGGATGCATTGGCTCCCAAACGTTTATCGAAATACTTCAAGGCCATCGACGCAGACGACATGGAGGATTTCATCCTCATTGGGCATGAATTCTGGCTCCATTTCCGTAAAACGCGCTATTTTAAAATCGTCTCCAAGGAACTGACGGATTATTTCTACGAAAAATACGGAGACAAGGAACTCGATTTCATGATAGAGGATTTCGGTGTCACCGAAGAAATGGTCATTCGCGAAGTGATCGAAATCGTCTCCCCCTGCATTGAAAAAGCATTGTCCATCGGCTATGTGGAAGAGCGCGTCCGCGCTCGGCTCGAATCCTTCTATTATTCGGAAAAGGTTGCCGCCCTGATTCCGTCACCTCCAAAGCGGAAAGGGGCAACCAGATCTCGATCCAAAAAAACCTGAAGACATCAACGACGCCGACACCCGCTCACCCTCCTGCATTCTTGTTTGATTTTTCGATCCCAGTCATGTTATTTTCATTCCATCGATTCATTTCATGGGTTTCCGGAACGATCTGTATCACCTCTTGTTCGAAGGACCTCCGGCGTGCTTCCCGAACCAATGTCGAAAGATATCTGCTGCCAGAATTTCAAAGGCCTGATCGCCTATGTCCGAAAACACTACGGTGAAGAGGGGGTTCGCTCCCTAACCTCCGGTTTGTTGGACGGAAACTATTCCATACAAGATAAATTCAACCCGTCTCACATTATTCCGATCAACGAAGAGCACCTGATCGACCCGGCATACTGGGTATCCAATGCGTTTTCCCTGGCCCTGCTCGGCAATGTAAACAACGTCGTCAAAGGCCCGCAGGCCTTGTTTACGGCCGGCAAGGGCATGGTGAGAGAGCATCTGTCCAAGACATCGCTCTTGTCCGCAAAATTCCTGGGACTAAAAACTATTGCAAATCGGGTTGCAAAGATAAACAGCCGTTTTAACCGCACCAAGGATGTAAAGTTGATTGAATTTCATGAAAAATCGGCAGTATTCGAATTGAATTACAAACCCGGCTTTACGGTTACCAAGGATGTCTGCAACTGGAATTTAGGCATTTATACGGGTATCACGGAATTATCAGGCGCATCTCACATCATCAGCCGAGAAACGGATTGCGTCCTCTCGGGCGCACGCAGTTGCCGATTTGAAATCAGCTGGGAAAACCAGAACATCATGACGCGTCTCCCAAAAGCCATTTTTCATTGGGCCGGCAGATGGGTGCTCAAGGACCTTATCGCGGATTACGAAAGAATATTGGAA
Source organism: Desulfobacterales bacterium (assembly GCA_041740615.1). Taxonomy (GTDB): domain Bacteria; phylum Desulfobacterota; class Desulfobacteria; order Desulfobacterales; family SURF-7; genus DYJD01. Next base: position 204,883 of record JBGSLR010000038.1, on the reverse strand, counting down.
GAGAGGGACAAGCTGATTGATTACCTCGGCAGATCTGAAAAAAAGTACCGGTCCATTTTCGAAGATTCACTGGAGGCATTGAGCTTGACCCAAAATGGGAAAATTGTCGATGTGAATCCTTCCTGGCTGCGACTGCATGGATATTCACAAAAAAAGCAAGCCATCGGCGCAAGCATCACGGAGATGATTCATCCAGATGATCGGATGGAGTTTCAGGGGCGCTGGGAAAATTGGCTTGAAAAAGACAACCGTATGTTTCAAATGCGGGGGATAACGGTATCGGGCCACATCATTGATGTGGAAGTTTACATAAGCCGCATCGAATTTGATGGCAAAGAATCCATGCTGACCATGGTAAAAGATATCACCGAGCGCCGACGAGCCGAGGAAGACCGCAGGCAATTGGAAGCCAGGTTGCAAGGCGCGGAAAAAATGGAAAGCATTGCGACCCTGGCGGGTGGAGTGGCCCATGATCTCAACAATATATTATCTGGCATTGTGGGATACCCGGAGATCATCATGATGCGTCTTCCCGAAAACAGTCCCTTTTTGAAGCCGCTCCATACCATGCACGAAACAGCCAAAAAGGCGGCCGCCATCGTCCAGGATTTATTGACCCTCTCCAGAAGAGGGGTAATGAGCATGGAGGTTTTCAATCTCAACCAGACCATCAACGAATATGTCCGCAGTCCGGAATGTGAAAAAATGTTGTCCTATCATTCCGGCGTGGATATGGAAGCCGACCTTTCAAGCGATCTGTTGAATGTGAGAGGCTCTCCGGTTCATATGTATAAAATCATTATGAACCTGGTTTCCAATGCTGCAGAGGCCATGCCCGAAGGCGGGCTGATCAAACTAAAAACATGCAATTGCTATATTGAAAAAAATAATTCGGAATATAGCGAATTCCAGGAAGGTGAATATTGTGTGCTTGCGGTGACCGATAACGGTATCGGTATTTCCGATGAAAATCGCTATCGGATTTTCGAACCGTTTTTCACCAAGAAGAAAATGGGTAGAAGTGGTACGGGCTTGGGCATGGCGATTGTCTGGGGAACGGTGAAGGACCACGGTGGCCAAATCCAAATCAACAGCGAACTCGACAAAGGCACTGAAATAAAGATATATTTCCCGGCCACCCGAGAGCCCATAGAAGTCGATGCGGTCACTAATATTACTCCTTTTGTTCAAGGGTGTGGAGAAAAAATTCTGGTTGTCGATGACATCAAGGAACAACGCCAAATTGCAGTGGACATGTTGACCCATATCGGATACCAGGTAGACGCGGTGGCAAGCGGTGAAGAGGCATTGTTGTATATAGAGGGACATGACTGCGATCTGATTGTACTCGACATGATAATGGATCCCGGCATGGATGGCCTGGAAACCTATCAACGAATTATTGAAAAACGGCCCGGTCAGAGGGCGATTATTGCCAGCGGCTATTCAGAGACGGATACGATCAAACAAGTTCAAATGCTCGGGGCAGGGCAATGCGTTCGAAAACCCTATATGATCGATACCATCGCCCGAATAATTCGACAGGAATTGGACCGGAATCTGAAAAAAAGCTGAACCACGGGATGCTATCCTTGAAACAGGACTCCCGAGAATAACCGGGCAGGCCTGCCGGCATCGCATCACCTTAACCGCTATTCGCTCCCACCCCAAGCAGCTTTTTGACCTGCGTCGCCATCCGAACAATGGCCACCGAGCATTGGGCCTGCATGGCGAGTTGGGAAGAGAATGAACCGACGATCACTTTCTCCATCAATTTCACTTTCTGCGTTCCCGTGATCAGAAGATTAAACTGGGAGGATTTTTCCACAAGCAGTTTCAGGGGATCTTTTGAGCTGAATACATCGATATGGTAAAGAGAACGGGCCACATGCTGATGTATCGCTTCCATGAGGATTTTCCCGGAATAGGCTTTTTGCTGCGCCGTATAGGATTCCGGAAGGATATTGAGAAAGGTGATCTCACCGTCATACCGATCCGCCATGGCTCCGGCCAGTTTGACCATCAGCGGCAGGTTCACTGCGCTTCCCAGAGAAACGGCGATCCGCTTCAGCGCCACATCTCCATATTGTTTAAACAGAATGGTATCCATCGTCGCCCGTTGCAGCACTTCTTCCATGACGCGACCCGGATTCGAAGCCGGATGTTCTCCGGCATATCCCATCACGATCAGATTGCAATGTTCTTCCTCAGCAGCATGAATGATACCGTTGACGAGGCTCCTGCTCATTCTGACAATCGGTCTGACCTTGATACGCGCGTGGGAAGGCACGTGAATCCCGTGTTCCAGCACATGCAACGAATCCTCCGCATGGGTCAGGGCGGACCGAAAATCGACCTGGTTCGGAACTTCCTTCACATTCAACACGACAATTTCCCCGGATTCGTTGGCCAGAAGCGATTCCGAAATGGCAAAAAGAATCGGCGCCGTTCGTGGATTGGCCACCGGTACAAGTATTTTTTGTCCTTTGAAGATCATGGATTCGCGCTCTTCGGTGAGAACGACGCTCATCCCGGTGCGGGCGCGGATCTCGCCTTTCCGGGAATACGTCAAATAAAAAAGAATACCGATCAAGGTCAATACAATGCCGAAACCCATCGAAACCAGATCGATGGTCATCAGCATGGCCATGTTCGCTGCGAGAGCCACCTCGGGGATGAAGCGCCTGACAAAACCCGGATTGAACTTCCGATACACCTTCCGCAAAGCAAACGATATGGGGAGAAGGGAAACAATGAAAAAAAAGTTGGCTGACTTCACGATAAACGTCAGGTTCCCCCAAAAGAGGCAGGCCATCGTCACCGCCCCTCCGGCGAGCAAGGCGGCGATCGGCGTTCGGTACACGGCATTGATTTTCCCCATGGGCGCCGGCAGAAATCGATCTTTCCCCATGGCGAAAACCTGCCTGGCCTGGGATAGAAGTGTGCTGTTCAGGGCCGCCCCCGAGGCCAGGATGCCTCCAAAGGCCACCATGATCCAACCTGTTCCCCCGATGCCCTTCAAGGCCACATCCACCAGGGGGGCATCCGATTTCGCCAGGTCTGTCCAGGGAACGACCATGACCGAAACAATTGCCAGCAGCACATAAAACGTAAGGCTGATCAGCATGGACAATATCATGGCATTTGGAATGGTGTGGGTCGGATTGATCACTTCTTCCGCATTGTTGGCGATTAATTGATATCCGAAAAACGAAACATAAATAATGGAAATGGCTTCACCAACTCCTTTTACCCCGGTCGGAAACATGGGAACCATGCCGGCCCCCTTCGCTTTTGGGATTGCCAGCACAATCAACAGAAAAAGAACGGCAAGATTCCCATACGTAAAAAACCGTTGAACCCTGTCGCCGCCCTTGGTGCCATAGCAATTGAGCAAGGTCAATGCGGCCACGGAAGCCATCGCGATTCCGGTTTTGACGATCTCCGGAACCTGGTGAGCAAATATTGAAGTGATATAATAAGCAAAACCGGTTGCATACATGGCGCAGGCGAAAATGCTTCCCAGCACCAGCAGCCAGCCGGTCAAAAATCCGCCCAGACTCCCCAGCATATTGTATGCATAGGCGTAACCGCCTCCGGCAATCGGCATTTTCCGGGACAATTCACCGTACATCAACACCGAGAACATGCTGAGCCCACCGCAGATCAAATAGGAAAGCCACGCACCAGGTCCTGCCTTGTCCACCGCAAGTCCGAGCAACACGTAAATCCCGGCTCCCATCAATGCGCCGACCCCCAGCGTGGTAGCCCCTAAAAGGCCCATTGAACGTTCGAAATCGATGGGAATGATCTTGCGCCTGTAGATATCCTGGAGCGTTTCCGGCATATCGGCAGCCATGGAGTTGAAGGTTAATCCGAAAGATAGTACTCGATTGTCGAAACCACTCTGACTTTCTTGATATGCATTGTCGAGCTGTCACGGTTTTCAATCGAAAACTGGCCCTGATTGGCTGTCTTTATTTTTCCAAGCTTGCTGTCCGAATCCATCGCAAATTTAATGGCGACCTCCCGGGCGTTCTTGGTTGCCTCCTCGATCATTTCCGGCTTGATTTGATTCAGTCCCGTGAATAAAAATTCCGTTTTTGTCTGATAATCATGATTGGAAAATGCAATCCCCTGCTTTCCGAGCTCGATGATTTTTTTCAGGGATGTACGCACTTCGCCGACTTTCTCCGTATAGACCGTGATCGTTGCGAATGCGGTGAATCGGAACTGCATCTTGGTTTCATCCCCGTAGCCTTGCGCCTGACGATCCGTTATGGTCGGTTGGGAAATCAGGATTTCACCTTCCGCGAATCCGTTGATTTTTAAAAAATCGACGATCAATCCGGTTTTCCGTTGAATTTCCGAATACAGTTGATTCAAATCATTTTGGGCATCATTGAATTCGATGGGCCATATGGCGATATTAGCCGGGACCTCCCGCTCCGCAAGCCCTTTCACCGTAACGGTTCTTTCCATCTCCTTGAATCGGACGGCGCCGTTTGACAGTAAATACCCAAAAGCAATCAACCCGGCGCATAAAAATGCGCCCAGTATCGTTGCTTCCGCAATCCGTTCGCTGCTCATGGCCTCACCTCATTCTCATCATTTTTTCAGAACATAAATAACCCAGGGTGAAATACTCGTTTCGCTTACCCATTCATACAATTCCCCCTCCTCGGCCAAGGGACGGTGTATATGCTCGACTTGTAATCCCGCCTGTCGGTATGTCTCCTGATAGGCTTCGTCTTTCCATAAGATGTCTTCCACCGGTCGCTGATCCGCTACATCCGTCATGACAATTCTTACCTTGTCCCCGCTTTGTGCGAACTGGTTCTCGGGGAATGCCCGGGTGGTGAAAGACGCCCATTCGTGCGTATAGATCCGTGGCGACGAGACGAGATTGACGATCCGTCCCTCGGGCTTCAACAATCGCCCCATCTCTTTGCAGCACAAGACCTTCTGCTCCATGGTGGGGATATTATCAAAGGTGAACACGGACAGGACCAGATCACAGCAACTTCCCGGAAATCCTCCCAGGTCACCGTCCGGGACCAGCCGGTATTCGCCATCCGGGTCTCGCTCACGTGCTTTTTCCAGCATGTCTTCGGCGATATCGACGCCGACCGCGTCGAATCCGATCTTTTTTAGAAACCGCGTGGATCGTCCCGCACCGCAACCGAAATCCAGGGCCTTTCTGCCGGCGACATGAGTCTTGATAATGTCCGGCAGGTCGCGATAGGCCAAATAATATGTCCCGGGAAACGCCAGTTTGTCATAGGCTTCAGCGCGCCGGGCATCATTGTAAACATTGGTGAATATCATTGAAGCACCTTGTCAATTATTCCGGTACGAATCCAAATCCGCGGTGCGCATGTCGACCAGGGTATGAAAGTGAGCGACCGTCGTCTGCGTTCACGGTAACATGGTGTCATATGGAACATAGAATCTTTTTTCTGTCGAAAGCAAATAAAAACCGAAGTTACCAAAAAAAACGGGGCGCCTGAAAAAGAGGCGCCCCGTTGGTATTACCGATATGAATTCTGACTGATTACACCGTCACTTCTTCCTTTACACCCACGGCGACCTTATACAGGATCGTCAGCACTAGGAAACCGGCCGCCCATACGCCGATGGTGATCATGGCTTCCATGAGGGTCGGCACATATTCGTTGACCTGGTGAAACGGGTTGGGAACGAAACCGCCGGAAATCAGTCCCAGGCCCTTGTCGATCCAGGCGCCCACAAACAGCATCACGCAGGCCGCGCCCAAGGTGACTTCATTGGACCGCGTCACCGGGTTCACCAGCAGAATGATGGCCACCACCATCAGCACCATGGCCAGCCACATCCAGGGTACAAGCACACCATGACCATGGATGCCGAAGAAGAGATACTGCAGGTGGGTCAGATGTTCGGGTATGTTGCTGTACATGGCCACAAATACTTCACAGACAAAGAAGAACACGTTGGCGATCAATGCATAGGTGACGATTTTGGCAACCGCCTGAATGGCTTCCTTGCCCGGATCGAATTTGGTGAATTTGCGAATGATGAAGCACAGCAAAATCAGGAACGCCGGTCCGGCGGCAAAAGCCGACGCCAAAAAGCGCGGGGCGAGAATGGCCGTCAGCCAGAACCCTCTTCCGGGCAGACCGCAATACAACCAGGCGGTTACCGTATGGATACCGAAGGCCCATGGAATCGACAGATAGATAAAAGGCTTGATCCATTTGGGAGGCGCGACGCCGTTTCGCTCCGATTCGAGCACGATCCAACCCACGAAAATATTCAGGAACAGGTAGCCGTTCAGAACGATCATATCCCAGAACAACATGGACCGGGGAGTGGGATACAACAGCACGTTCAGCGCCCGCATGGGTTGCCCGAGATCGGCGATGATGAACATCAGGCACATGGAAATAGCCGCGACTGCCAGGAACTCTCCCAGAATAGTGATCTTGCCGAATTTTTTGTAATTATGCAGGTAATACGGCAGCACCACCATGACACCGCCGGCCGCCACCCCGACCAGAAAAGTGAACTGGGCGATATAGAATCCCCAGGTCACGTCCCGGCTCAAACCGGTGATACCGAGACCGAACGAAAACTGCTTCAGGTAAACCAGAAAACCGATGCCGGCGATGCCCGCCAGCGCCAGTACCAATAGCCAATATTTTTTGCTTCCTTTTACCGCCAGTTCAAGCATAATGACCTCACACGATGTAGTATACGGCCGGACCAGTGCCCAGCGAGGGTTTCCGTCGGATGCTGAAATTCTCTTTCAACAGTTTCCGGACGTCGGACTCAGGATCTTCCAAGTTTCCGAAGGCGATGGCGCCGTTGGAGGCCTCCACGCAGGCCGGCATTTTACCGACCGCCAGTCTTTCCGCACAGAAATTACATTTTTCAACCACGCCGCGCATCCGGGTCGGAAATCCGGAATCGACTTCCTTGATAAAAGGACGGGGGTCTCTGAAGTTAAAGCTTCTGGATCCATAGGGACAGGCGGCCATACAGAAACGACAGCCGATACACCGGTGAAAATCCATCAGAACGATACCGTCCTCCCGTTTGAAGGTTGCCTGGGTGGGACAGGCCCTGACACATGAAGGATTTTCGCAATGGTTGCAAAGTACCAGGACCGGGAGTCGCTCGGAACGCTCGTCAAGATACTTGCTTTCCAGGTCCGGGAAGACATTCTTGAATTCCTCATGCCAGATCCACTTGATTTCGTGACGTTTTTCTTCCATTTCAGGAACGTTGTGAATGGAATGGCAAGCAGCGACAATCGGTTCCAAATCCTCGGCCTTCTCCAATTTGCGCATATCGATGACCATCCCCCACTGCTTGGCTGTGAGGGCCTTTGCTCCACGATAGGTTTCGGCCGCCGCTCCCGCCCCATGCTCTCCGGAAGAGGCAAAGGCGTTCAGCACCGGCTTTGATCCAATGCCGAGCGCGGCCAGGCCCGCTATTTTCAAAAAGCTTCTTCGGCTGTTTTTCATTACATCGCCTCCTTCGGTGCATTGTGGCAATCCCAGCAATATGGTCTTACCGAAGCGTAGTTATGGCATTTGTCGCAGAATTCGACCTTGCTGGTATGGCATCCGACACACGAGTTCTCACCGGTGGAAAGACTCATGTTGAATTCCTTACCGGTAGTGCTTTTGTATATTCTTTTGCCTGTTCTCACGACCGAGCTCCGCCACACATCCAGGATCTGCATGTGTCCCGCTTTCATCTCCGCTTTCGGTAAAACACAATATCCCGCTGCCTTGGCTTTGGCCGACAACACCGGCTCCGGCGCAGGTGCGGCTTTGCCGAAATTGTACCAGAGGGGAAACAATATGATAACGGTAAAAACAACCAATCCGGTGATGATCCATTTTTTATCATTCATCGGTGCCATCCTCCATTCCCGGGAGCGGCTCCTGTCGCAGGTCGGTCTCCCTTTCTTTTTCACCCGGCAGAATCAACGCATTGGCCACCAATTCATGCAGGCCGGTCACTCCGACTCCGGGAACCCAATATTTCATCAAATCCGGCAAGGCCGCTCGATCCACGGCGCAGATGGTTGCCAGCATGTTTACGCCGTGTTTCTCCTGGACATATTTCACCGCATTGGCCCTGGGAAGCCCGCCCGCCATACGCTGCTCCATATTTTCTCCGGCGTTCAGTCCGGAACCGCTTCCGCAGCAGAAGGTATTTTCCCGGATGGTATTGGCCGGCATATCATGGAAATGCTTACAGACATTCTGAATGACATAACGGGGTTCATCCAGCAGCCCCATGCCGCGGGCCGGATTGCAGGAGTCATGAAAGGTGACCCGCAAATTATCGTTGCGACTCGGATCCAGCTTCAGTTTCTTGTGCCGGATCAAGTCGGCGGTAAACTCGCTGATATGGACCATCTTGGTGGATCGTGCGTTCTCGAATACCGTTCCGGTGATGGGGTTTTTCGGCACTTCCAGAAAATCGGCCGGACCGTTCATGGTGTCCATATACTGGGTGATCACCCGCCACATATGGCCGCATTCGCCGCCCAAGATCCATTTAACTCCCAGTCGTTTGGCTTCGGCATACATCTTGGCGTTGAGACGCTTCATGGTCTCATGGGACGTGAAGAAACCGAAATTGCCGCCCTCGGAGGAATAGGTACTCCAGGTGACATCCAGCCCGTATTCCTGTTTGAGGTAGTAAAACAGCATCATATACCCCATGCAGGTATAGGTGCCGGGATCGGCGAACACGTCTCCCGATGGGGTGATGAACAGGATGTCGGCGCCTTTCTTGTTGTACTGAACCCCCATGTTCAGGCCGGTAAGCTCTTCGATGTCCTCCTGAAAAAAGTCAAGCATATCCTTGAAAGCATGTGGTTGAATGCCCAAGTGATTTCCGGTACGGAAGCAATTGGCCACCGGTGTTGCGATCCAGTCGATATTCAGGCCCAACAAATTGAGCAATTCGCGGCCCATGATGGTGATCTCCGCGGTGTCGATTCCATATGGGCAGAAAACCGAGCAACGCCGGCACTCGGTGCATTGGAAGAAATAATACCACCATTCCTTCAATACATCCAACGTCATGGGTCTGGCGCCGGCAATCTTGCCAAGAACCTTGCCGGCCATGGTGAAATCATTGCGATATATTGATCGCAACAGCTCGGCGCGCAGCACCGGCATATTTTTGGGATCACCGGTGCCGATGAAAAAGTGACATTTATCCGCACAAGCGCCACAACGCACACAAATATCCATGAAGATCTTGAATGAACGGAAGCGACCCAGCCGCTCCCGAAATCCTTCATAGATGATCTCTTTCCAATTGTTCGGTAATTTCCAGTCCTGATCCAGAGGATTCCATTCCCTCACATTGGGAAAACTCATGTATTCAAGGCTTTTCGGATTGGCGGCATAACAGTACATGCCCGGCCGGATATTCACCGGCGTTTCCATCCATCCTTTTGTCGGTGGCTTGTGATCGATCTTGATAAGTTCTTCTGCTTTCGGAAGGTCTGCCATTACTATAGCTCCTTTTCAACAGGGAGTCCCGCTTCGATCATCTTCTCCCTGAAATCATCTTCGTATTCTTCATAGGTATGTACCTTGACCGGGTAGTTCCAAGGATTGATATGTCGCCGCGCGCGGGTATCCGTTGTCAAATTGCGCGTGGGACTCAAAAATACACCTCCCAGATGCATGAGTTTGCTGAAGGGGAAATAGGCCAACAATACCGTGACCAAAAAAATATGGACGTAAAAAAGGCTCCCCACAGCGGTTGGAATGGTCGGCTTCAAGGTAACCAGTCCATAGGCGAGGGCTTTTACGGCCACGATGTCCGTCTTGATGAAATAGCGCATCATGATGCCGGTCAGGGCGATGGCCATGATCAGGAACAACGGGAAATAATCCGCTGCCAGCGATATGTACCGTACCTTGGGACTGAGCAGCCTCCGCAGGAACAAGAATACGACTGCGCCGAGCAAGACCAGACCGGATACGAAAACGCCGGGGAGCCCGATCCCGATCAAACTGTTCAAAAGTTCAACCCGAAAAAAACTGTCCAGCGTTTCCAGAACCTGAATTACCATCGGCACCGGTTCAAAGAAAAAACGCAGATGCCGAAGGATGACCACCAGAAACGCATAGTGAAAAGCCAGGGCGAACACCCACAGCCAGATTTCCCAGCGGTAGGTTATCCGTGCTCCCGTGCCCGTCTCCTTGAACGACATCTGGGTGTTGCGGAACAGCGAACGGAAGCAGAAGATCTCCAGGATCATCCGCAGGACGACGCCGCCCGTGGTCGTCGGGTTATCGATTTTCGCTTGTTTGATCCAGGGAAAGGATTTTTGCTGACCGCAGGTCGTGGGAATTCGGAAGGGGACCGGCGAACTGGCCCAGCCCATCACCCGATAGATGAAAGCCACGACAAACGTCAATACGGCCGCATACGGCAGGATAATGCCGAATAGGGATTGCAGCCCTAACCATTCCACCCCCACAAAGGCGATCAAACAAAGCGCGACAACTGCGATGAGGGAAAACAGATAGTGAACATTCATCGACTCATACCTCTTTTTTTCCGGCCCCCGCGTCAGCAGCTGATCGACGGCAGCCCTTTGTATATTATACGTTTGATACTGCGAGTCCCGGATCTTCATCCGGGGTCTCCGTAATTAATCCGGCCCGTTTGAAGGCTTTGAATACCTTGCTTTTCTCCTGGTTCGCCTTGATGTCATAAAGTCTTTCCCGGCATCCCATATAGATATCAAACCCCAACAGCGCCAGTACATCGATTTGATCTTCCAGACGTGCAAGTGCTTCATCCGTCGAACCGGATCGCCCTTGTGCTTTTACCAGTTCGCGAATGATTTTTTTCAAGGTAAAGATAAAACCGATGGCCTGGGAAGGTGAAAAATCCTGAATGGCGCGAATTCGGATAATGGGATCCAGGAAGCGTAGAACGGCTTCACGCTCCGGCCCCTTGGCAAGCTCGTCGAGGAGTCCGTCCATTCCGCAGACCAATGAATTCCCCACCGGATTGGCGAATGGATCTTTTTGGCTTTTCAAAAATCCGGCGGTTTCCAGTTGATACGCATCGGCCACAACGTCGAACCATTTTTTCAGGATGGTCTCCTTGTTTTGCTTCAATAATTCTCCGAGTCCCATTTTCTCCCTCGCGCCGACCGATTCGTGTCCGTTCACGCCAAACTTCTATATCTTTAAAAATCATCAACATACGAAGCTAAAACCAAGAAGGAGTGTTATAGACGAGTCCCATTTTCATGTCAAGAACAAACAATCAACCACCCACCTGCAAGCATTGTCGGCATACGATCAAAAGGGGTTTGATGGATCGATGTTATGGAGGATCGAGCAGCCTGAAGATATCAGGATGACTTGAAATCACTTTCACAAACTGCTCCGTCCGGATATCCAGACGGCGCTTGACCACCCGCAGCAGTCGCTGCATAATCCGATAGCCCATGCTGTGATCGCTATCGAGTAATTTCAACAATGCTTCGCCGCTGATCACCAGAGCCTCGCTCTCTTCCGCCCCGACAGCGTCCATGAAATAGCGCTCCCCGCCCAGCATGGCTGACCAACCGAAAGAAAAACCAGGTTTCACGGCCCCCACGGAAACGGAAATTTTTTCCGAGATACGCTGCTCCAACAAAACCTTACCGCGCTTGAGCATGTAATACATGTCGGCCGGATCCCCGCCGCGGAAAATGACTTCCCGTTTTTCAATAGTTCGAATTGTTAAATACGGCAACAATTTTTCCAGCATCTCTTCAGTGAGATAGCTTAATATGACAATATCCTTGACATCATCCCTCGATACCATTTGCAACTCCATTTCTGATCGCCGGCATCATGTTTGGTTTATCCGATAAAAAAAAGAACGCATAAAATCATAACCGTCGCCGCCACACTGATGCCGAGCGGTATCATTCCGATTGAAAAGACGGCTTGGATGTTTTCTTCGACTTGAGATCGCCGGTCGGCCGTAACACCCCACATTTTTTGCACCGCCCCCACCAATATCATCACCATCCGAGCGGACGCATTTTCTGTAAAACGCCCGGCGGCTTCCGGCAATCGCCGCGCAATCAAATTTTCACAAAATCGATTCAGCCCATTGAGTGTGCCGTCGACAAACCGATAAAACGCCCTTGCTCCTTTGCGATAAAACCAATCCGCATCCAGATTGACGGCTCGTATTTCCGCAGGATAATAACCGGACAGAATCAGCAGACAAAACGCCAGAGCACCGAACATGAGGAGTTGCAGCTGCCCTACCACATGCGCGCCCGTATACGGGACATAAACCACGGCGTAGGGTAAGATGCGGTAAAGCGGTTCAGGATATACCCCCAGGAAAATGCAGATAAAGGCGGCCAGGGCCATGGCGATCAACATATTCAGCGGCGGCTCCTTGGCGCGGATACCGGAATCATGGCCGAAAAACATGAAATACGGGACTTTAATACCGGCATGATGAAACACGCCGGCCGACGCAAACTGAAGCAGGAGCCATACCACGGCCAATTTCTCATGCGCTGCCGCACTGACGATCATGGATTTACTCACAAAGCCGCTGAAAAAAGGAAAGGCCGAGATGGAAGCGGCGCCGATCATGCAGAACAAACAGGTCAAGGGCATGGTTTTGTAAAGCCCTCCCAGATCCGTGCAACGAATCCTGCCGGTAACGTGAAGGACGGAACCGGCGGCCATGAAGAGCAATGCTTTATACAGAATATGGCAAAACGCATGGGACACTACCCCATTAACAGCCAACTGGGTACCGATGCCGATACCACACATCATGAACCCCACTTGATTGATCAGGCTATAAGCCAGCACGCGCCGGATGTCGTTTTCCAGCACCGCGTAAAAGATGGGAACAGCGGTCATCAAGGCCCCGAGATAAATCAGCAGCTCGGTTCCGGCGAAGGTTCTGGCCATCAAATATACGGCACTCTTGGTGGTAAACGCGCTTAAAAATACCGCCCCCGCAACCGTAGCTTCCGGGTAGGCGTCGCTAAGCCAAGGATGTAAGGGCGGTATGGCGGCGTTGACGGCAATGCCGATGAAAATCAGGTAGGCATCGACACCCTTCAACTCCATAAGACCAAAGGCCGTGCCGCCGGTTTTATGCACAAAGAGCACAATGCCGGCCAGCAGGCACAAGCCACCCAAAATATGAACCAGAATGTAACGAAAGGCAGCGGCCCGGGCGGATCGAGTGCGGCGGGCCAGAATCAGAAAAGTGGACGCCACCGCCATCACTTCCCAGAATATATATAAGGTGAAGACATCACCCGCCAGGGTTACGCCCAGGGCGCCGCCGGCATAGACAAAACCGGCCGTATACTGGAGATCATCCCTGACGTTAAGGGAAAAAATCACGGCAATCAAACTGACCAAGGTGAAAATATAGCCGAACACCCGACTGAGGCGGTCGACCCGACCCGGAATCAGATCCAGATCAGCGAACTTCATCACCCAGTGCTGACCTTCGGGCAGCTGGACCATCACGACAAAGGCCCATATTGGCAGCATCAGCATAAAGGCCGATTTGAGCCTACCCTTGAACAGCGGCACCATGAGCCCGCCCGCGATAAAAATCAGCGCCGGCGGAAAACCCGTAAACAGCAGCGGCGCATCCATATCAACCCCTGCAAAAATAATCGAATTTATTGTCCATTCTCATAATACTGCTCATCCTGTTTGACAAGCCGCCGTAAAAATTTGGCGATAAAAATGAGTAGCACACAGGAAAAAAAACCATATGCGGCAAAAAAGCCCGGCATGGCTTCCCATTGAAATTCAGAATGCTTGTGAATAAACGGGTCGATCAGCAGCAATCCTCCCAGACTGATGTAAAAGACAATGAGCAGCCGCTTGACATTCCGAGGGTTGTCAAAGAGGGTCAGTTCCTTTTTCATCACTTCTCCTTTCAGCGGATCCCAGTCGCTCGGTTTCAAATTAGAGCAGACTCCTGCCGAAAACAATGATCAGATAGATAACCGAGACGGCAACCATCGCATATAAAGCCAAGCGATATCCCGGCACCGGTGCGTGGGTCAATTCCAGGCGTTCTCCTTCGGGCTTTTTCATCTCAGTAACCTCCCATAATGGCCTGTACCCCGATACGGGCCAACCGCAAAAACGGCTGGGGATAAAAAAACAGGATAACGGAACAGATGGCGGTCAGCATCAGCGGCGCCAGACACCAGACCGGCGCTTCAACAATCTTTTTTTCAAACAATGCTTCGTTTTCCGTACAAAAAAACGCCCGGTAGACCACCGGCAGGAAATAAGCGGCATTCAACAGCGAACTCCCCAGTAAAACAACCAGCATGCCTATCCGGTGGGCTTCAATCGTCCCCAGCAATAGATACCATTTGCTGATGAAACCGCCGCAAGGCGGCAATCCGATCACACTCAGCGCACCGATAAAAAAGGCAGCCATTGTAATGGGCATCCGTCTGCCGATTCCCGCCATCTGACTGATATTTTTAATACCGGTCGAGACGAATATCGCCCCGGCGCAGAAAAAAAGCGTGATCTTGCCGAAGGCATGCATGGCGATGTGCAAAAAACCGCCGGTCATACCGCTTTTGGATAGCAGGGCACCCCCCAGTAGAATATAGGAAAGTTGACCGATCGTAGAAAAGGCCAACCGACGCTTCAGCCCATCCTGGGAAAGCGCGATCAGTGAAGAAGCGACAATCGTGACGGCCGCCGTTGCGCAAAGAATCGTGTCCAAATGAAAGGCGTCCATGCGGTGAACGCCGAAAATCGCCGTAACCACGCGGAGCACGCAAAACACACCCACTTTGACTACTGCAACGGCATGCAGAAGAGCGCTGACCGGTGTGGGCGCAACCATGGCTGCCGGCAGCCAGGCATGAAACGGCATCACGCCCGCTTTGGCAAATCCGAAAACCAGAAAGAAAAAGAGCACCGTAACCATTACCGGCGACATGGTGTCCGGGATAATTCCCCCGGGAGAAAATTCAAGTGTTCCCGAAGACTGAAATACTATGAGCATGGCCGGCAACACCAAACCGATGGATGTTCCAAGGATATAGGTCAAATACTTGCGACCCGAACTCCGGGCTTCCCGGTCCTGGTGGTGGGTCACCAACGGATAGGTGGCCAGGGAAAGCATCTCATAGAACAGATACATGGTCAGCAGATTGGCGGAAAAAGCCACCCCGATGGTCGCAGACAATGACAAGGCAAAAAAACAATAGTAACGGGTCTGGCTATGCTCCCTAAGTTTTCTCATATACCCGATGGAATAGGCGGAAGTGATGATCCATAAAAACGACGCCACCATCGCAAACAGCAGCCCCAAGGAATCCACTCGTAATTTGATGGCGACTGCCGGAAGAACCAGGGCGATGGTATACTCGATGCTGCCGCCTGCCAAAACGATAGGAATCATGGAGGCCACCAGCAGGAATTTGATGATGGCGGCCGTGAATGTCCAGGTCTCCCGGATATTCGGCGTTCGGCTGGAAAGGATCACGGGTATGACCAACAGTGAAGTCAGGATCGCCAGCAGCGGCTTTATTGAAACAACGGTTTCCATCATCTTTTATAGCGGCACTGCGAACTGAATGATATTATTTACAATGTCACCGGAATAAATACCCATGACAATCAGCAAACCGGCGGTAATCCCAAGCGAAACAAGCATTCCCAACGGCGCCTCGGCCATACCCCCCTTGGGGCCGGAACGGGCATGATGGGCGTGATGCCCTTCCGGAAACGGCTCATAGTAGCCGATCTCGACAATCCGGAAAAATAAAACGGCATTGACCAGGCTGCTGAACAGCAAGGCGGCGACAAAACCATACTGGCCGGCGGCGATTCCACCTGAAATCAGATACCACTTACTGAAAAAACCGCATGTGGGCGGCACTCCGATAATGGAAAGCGCACCGATCATAAAAAATGCCATGGTAAAAGGCATTTTTCTGAAAATTCCCTGCAGGGCGGAAAAGCGATCGTCGTTAATTTTATATGAAATCGCCCCGGCCGCCAGAAACACGCAGAGGGTCATCATTACATCATTGGCGATATGGAGGATGGCGCCATTCATGCCGAGACGGTTCCCCAACCAAAAACCGCCGACCATATAGCCGACCTCGGCAACAATAATATAGGCCAGCATCCGTTTCAGGCGTTTCTGCGAAAGGGCGAGCACGGATCCCATGACCATGGCGACGACGGCAAACCAGACCAGCGCTCCGCTGATATCCACGCCGGTCAATACAAACGCAGGCGGAAATACAAAAAACGATATTCGAATCATCACATAGATCATGACCTTCGTCGTAAGGGGGGCCACTAGACTGCTTGCTGTGGAAAATGCGTGGGTATAGGCGTTTGGCAACCAGCCGTGCAACGGGAAAAAAGCCATCTTGATCAACATGCCGCTCAGACAGAGGAGAAATGCCAAAAACACCACGTTGGAAGGAAGGATTCCGGGAAGAATGGCGCTGATGTCCGCCATATTGAGCGAACCGGTCGCCAGGTATAAATATCCGATCCCCAGCAGGTAAAAGCTGGCCCCGATGGTCCCCATAAAAACATAATTCAGGCCGGCCAACGAGGCCCTGCCGTTTCCCATTCCGATAAGTGCATAGCCGGAGAGTGAGGCGATCTCAAGCAGTACATACAGATTGAAGGCGTCTCCGGTAACCAGGATACCCAATAGTCCGGTGACAAATAAAAGATAGAGCGTATAGAAGGGACCTTCCTTCTGATCGAATTCCTTGGCGACGAGCGCTTTGCTCCCGATCAAATTCAGAAAAGCGGCCAACGAAACCACTACCAGAATCAGTCCGTTTAAATGATCCGCTTCGTAAGCGATTCCCCAAGGCGGGGACCAACCGCCGAGACGATACCGGACGGTTCCCTCCGACATTACCCGCAACAGCAACCCGATGGACGACAACAAAGACACCAAAAGCGCCAACACGGTAGTCGGAAAGCACAGTTTTTTGTTCAACCAACTCATGGCCGATACAAGCAAGGCCATTATGAGGGGCGTAACCACGATCAGTGCCGGGAAATGCTCTTTCATAGTTGCAATCCGAACGTTCGCCTGGATAAAAACCGTTTATGGCATCCATGCACAATTCCGCATGTATCGCTTGCATTCTCTAGTGAAGGGATTTGTACGCCTCTTTCTGAATCTTCAATCGAATCTCGTCTTCCTCCAGGGTTCCATACTGGTTATATATCTTCAACACCAACGACAGGGCGACGCCCAGGGTGGCCACGGAAACAACGATGGCGGTCAGCATGAGGACATGGGGCAACGGGTTGATATAATCCATGGCTCGCACAGGGATACCGTCTTCGCCATGGGCGTTCAGGATGATCGGGATCGTCGCTCCGCCGCTCTTGGCGCCCGAGGACACATAGAAAAGAATGATCGCCGTCTGAAAAATATTCATACCAATGATTTTCTTAACCAGATTCTGCTTTGCAATCATGGCGTACAGCCCGATCATGATCAGAACGACAACCGCCCAGTAGTTATATTTTGAAATCACAAAAGTCGTGAATGCATCCATTGTCATAGTCCTTCATCCTGTCGGCCGGCTGAGGAAAGATTATAGTAGATCCATACCATGACAGCCGTTACGGCGATTCCAACACCCATTTCAACAATGAAGATGCCAAGGGATCGGGCATGTACCGCATCGACGCCCAATACCGGTGACAGCGCAGCGTAATCCAAAAAGTTGCCGCCCAGCATCAGGCAGACGGCCCCGGTGCCGACATACACGATTACCCCGAAGGCGCTCAGGAGCGCACTGATTTTTTCACTCATCATTTGAACTGTTTGTCGCAGATTATTGGCAATCGCAAAAAGGATGATCGCGGCCCCGAAGATTACCCCGCCCTGAAACCCCCCGCCTGGGCTGTGGTGTCCATGGGCGATGACGTAGAGCGCAAATAGCTGAATAAAGGGTACGACCAGTCGGCAGGTCATGTTGATGATCAGATCGTAGGGCACCCAGTCGAAATCAATGCGTTCGAATTCCGTTGATCCCAACGGTTCCCTGCCCCCCTTCTCGATGCGCAGGGTGATCCCGGTCGGGATATGACGATACAACTTGGCATCGGGTCTTCTGTTGGATGAAACGCGCAGAATAAAAAAACAAGCGATACCCGCCGCTAAAATCACCGATGTCTCAAACATGGTGTCATACCCACGGTAGTCGGCCAAAACAGCGGTAACGATGTTGGGAACGGCCGTATCCTTCAGGCTTCCTTGGATGTAATGGGGAGATATATGCAGACTTGCGGGTGAGGCGGGATCCCCCCAAACCGGGAAATAATCCGTCACATAAAGCAATACCCCTCCGCACAGCAGGATGGAAACAAGTGCAAGGATTTTCAATCCTTAGTCCTCCGTGATGTTCTGAAAACCGCCGCCACAAAAAAAACCGTGCTGACACCGGCCCCGACCGATGCCTCCGTAAACGCCACATCCACGGCCCCCATAATGGCCCAAAGCAGACACATCATGAAGCTATATGCGCCGAACAGAATGCCGGCGCCCAGCAAATCCTTTACGGCAATGGCGCCGGCGCCGCAAATGATTACAAACGCAAGAATGATCAGATCGAGTTGCCAAATCACGGCTGCGTCTCCTGCTTGTCTTTTGTCCATGGGCCGAGACCGGCCCTTACGCCCGCATCAACAATCGCATGGGTTGCCGTGGGACTGGTGATAAACACAGAAACGACAATGAGCATAATTTTCAAAGCGCTCAAAAACGATTCCAGTGAAAAATCGGTGAGCGTATATAGCGCCATGGCCGTCATCGTCAGCAACAGCCCCATAGTATCGAGCTTTCCGGCCGGGTGCAGCCTGGAATAAAAATCCGGGAACCGGAGGATTCCGACGGCGCCGGCGGCAAAAAAAAGCAGCCCGGAAAAAAGCAGAAAAGAAACCAAGAGATTGATTACCATGTAAGCATACTTCCATTCCGTAGATTACGAAGAAGATGATTCATCATACAGCCCTTTTCTTTTCTGAAAATAACGCGAAGCCGCCAACACGGCTATAAAATTGAGGCATGCATAAGCCAGCGCGATATCGACAAACATTTCCACTCGATGATAGATCAGCCCAATGAGGATTAACAAGGCGGTCGTTTTGCTCCCGATGGCGTTGACCCCGATCAACCGGTCCAGAACGGTCGGCCCGAAAACCGCCCGATACAAGGAAAGCACCATGATCAGGCACAAAAAGATGCCGGCGTATAAGAAAACCGTGTCCATTATTCTCCCATGATGTGGCGCACTCTCCGTTCCATATCTCCGGGAAGCGAAATACCGGAATGCCGATCGATGGCATGAACGGTATAATCTCCGGTAACCGATGCATAGACCGTAATTGTTCCGGGTGTCAGCGTGATGGAATTGGCGAAAACGAACAACCCCATCTGGCTTTTCATGCGGCTCCTGAATTGAATGATCTGCGGGTCGATCAGATCCATCATTCGCGGATGAAAAACCAGATACATGACATGCAGATTGGCGATAAAAACCTGATACAGCAACCAGGGGATGTAGCGGATAAAGGCCCACCATTGACGCAGCATCTTCTTTGCATCCACATCCGGAAACAGCAGTTCGCTGTTCAGGAACGACACAATCGTGCAGGCAATCACACCAAGACTCATATGAAATAAGTCGAATCGACCGGAGAGCACGATCCAGGTCGCATACGAAACTACGAAGGTGATGAAAAAAGGAAGGATACGCTTTCGGATATGAACAAGGCCCGAAACATTGCAATGGTCAGATGCCGTATTCGGATGCAAAGCCTTTTTTTGTGCGCCCAAACTGTCCTGCCTCATGCCGGTTTGAAGGTTGCGGCGATCTGGTGTCCGCCGTTTTTCATATCCGTCAATAAAAATCCCCTTACTTGTTTCGGGGAAGGAAAGGACTGGTCGATTGGTTGTCGCCGTGTTACATATATGGAATATTTTTATGGGATATCATCCCATCGCCTGGATACCCGAACTCTTTGCGAAGCCTTTTATATCAGCAAATTATAGAAAAACACCGGACCTGTCAACAGAATTCTCGGAACAAACGGAGACTTGATATTGAAAACGATATTGGGTATGTCGGGAGACAAGACAGCGGCGATATTTATGTCGCCTGACATTTTCTTCCCGCGCCGATCTACGGCCTCTTGATTTCAGTCGACGATATGAAAAGCTATCTATTTTACGATACGGAGACATCCGGCCTGAACCAGGCTTTTGACCAAATACTGGCATTCGCGGCGATCCGGACGGACATGTCGCTGAATGAAATCGAACGATACGCCGTTTCCGTGAAACTACGACCGGATGTGGTCGTTTCTCCCCAGGCCATCGTCACTCATCGCATTCCGATTCACGAGGCGCTCTCCTCGGAAACTTGCGAATTCGAGGCCGCCAGACAAATCCACAGCCTGGTAAATGAACCCGGCACGATCAGCATCGGCTACAATTCCCTCGGTTTTGATGATGATTTTCTCCGTTTCACCTTTCATCGCAATTTATTATCGCCGTATACCCATCAATACGGCAATGGCTGTCGACGGATGGATTTATTTCCCATAACCGTCTGTTACCGTCTTTTCAAAAACGACCATCTTCATTGGCCGGAATTACAGGGCAGGCCGACCCTGAAATTGGAGCACCTGAACACCGCAAACCGGTTGGCGGAAGGGCAGACGCACGACGCCATGGTGGATACGGAAGCCACCCTTGCCTTGGCGCGCAAGCTCAAAACCGCCGGAGCCATGTGGGAATACCTGAGCAGCTCTTTTTCCAAAGAGGTGGACACGAAACGGATAGAACAGCTTCCGATATGTTTTCAATCGCCCGCGGGTAACCATCGGTTGGGATTGATCATCGGCGGCGAATACGGCCATGAGCAGCAGTACCAGGTACCGGTATTATCCATCGGTCGTTCCGCTCCCTATGGGAATCAGACGCTATGGCTTCGGCTGGACCTCCCTGAATTGACAGACACCAGAGCGGATGCCGTTGCCGAAACCACCTGGGTGGTCAGAAAGCGAAAAGGCGAACCACCCATCGTACTCCCTCCCCACGAACGATTCTG
This sequence comes from Desulfobacterales bacterium, assembly GCA_041740615.1. Taxonomy (GTDB): domain Bacteria; phylum Desulfobacterota; class Desulfobacteria; order Desulfobacterales; family SURF-7; genus DYJD01. The sequence continues at coordinate 183,717 of JBGSLR010000038.1, read as the reverse complement.
GCGATTGATAGACCCGAAACGAAGCGCCGTGGTGACCGAAAACCTCGCCTTCCTTCAGGAACAAAAAGAATTATTGCACACGATCATCGCCTATCACCGCGATTTTGCATATCCGGTCATCCCCGACTTGGATGCGGATGCGGCTCTTTACCAGATGGGATTTCCGGCCCCTGAAGAACAGGAACGCTGCCGCAGATTTCATCATCTATCCCTTTCTGAAAAAATTGGCGCGATCGATCAATTTAAAACACCCGAAATCCGGACTCTCGCCGGAAGAGTCTTCGGGCGCAATTATCCGCAGCACCCTCTACCGCACCGGCTGGAAAAAGCATTTCAACGCTACATGCAGCGTGTCAATCCCCGAAGCGAGAAGGACGCCCTCCTTGATTTCAAAGGAGAACGACGAACGACACCTGTTGCGGCCCTTGCCGAAATAAAACGGATGCTGAACGCCAACGATCTCGATGCCGTCCCGCGCGCCCTGTTGCAAGACTTGCGGACCGACATTGAACGACGATTCAATCTTCGTTCCGAAAGAGAGGCAATACATCAAACAGAAAAGACTATTGAATCCACTTCCAGCGAAAACAGGTTATAACTATGATCAAACTACTGAAAGTTCTTGTTTCCATCGCAATCGGCGCCGTACTGGCGCATATCGGCCATTATTTGTATTACATTCATATCATGGACAGGACGGATTCGGGTTTTCCCGCCCGGTTCGCCAAGGTAGTCGATACATCATTGCCGGTTCTGATGGCCTTTATCCATGCGCTCATTGTATCGATCCCATGGGTGCTGTCCCTTTCCATCGTCGGCACCGGCGTCATTCTTTTCCTGAGATACAAACAGAGCCTGATCATCAGTGATAAACTGCGCAACGCCGAAGATATCTATCGGGAAGCGGAAAAAGAGTTAAACCTTTATCGAACGCTGGTAAAAAAATGCCAGGAAGAATACGCTCGCAAGGAAAAAGGGCTGACATCCCGCCATGCAAAGCTTGAGAAAGCATTGAAAGAAGAATTTGAAAAAATCAAAGCACCCTATACGGAAGAAATCAAACGCCTGAAACAGGAGAAAGTGGAATTGCGCGAATCGGTGACCAAGCTTATGAATGCGCTAAAACAGAAATAAAAAGAAAGCAGTTGACTTGATCGCCTCCAAGGGGTATATTACAAAATTTTAAGAATTAATTCGACTAGATAGACAGGAAGTCGCCATCGCCATGAAGCTCGATACGGAACTCGATTTTAGCAAATTTAACGGTCTGTTACCCGCAATCGTTCAGGACCACCGCACAGGCGAGGTATTGATGCTCGCGTTTATGAACGCGGAGGCATGGTCCGCAACCGTGAAAACCGGAAAAGCCACTTTTTACAGTCGCAGCCGTAAAAAATTATGGGTGAAGGGCGAAACCTCCGGTCATGTCCAAGTCGTCAAAGAGATCCGTATTGATTGCGACAATGACACCGTATTGCTGAAAGTGGAGCAAATCGGCGGCGCGGCATGTCATACCGGCCACAAAAGCTGCTTTCACCGCAAGTTTGAAAACGGCTCCGTCATCACCATGGACGTGCCGGTTTTTGATCCCAAGGAGGTTTATAAATGACCCAAAAACTCAAACTCGGCATTCCCAAGGGAAGCCTTCAGGACGCGACCGTCGCTTTGTTTCGACGCTCGGGATGGAAAATCAATGTCAATGGACGCAGCTATTTCCCGGATATCAATGATCCGACGCTTCATTGCGCTCTCTGCCGCGCCCAGGAGATGTCCATCAATGTCGAAAACGGTACCCTTGATGCCGGACTGACCGGGAAAGACTGGATTGCGGAAAACAGCTCCGACGTCCATGTTGTCACCGACCTTGTTTATTCAAAAGTCAGCGCCCGTCCCGCCCGATGGGTGCTCGCGGTGGCCTACGATTCACCGGTACAGACCCTTGAAGATCTGGAAGGAAAAAAAATATCCACCGAACTGGTGGGGTTCACCAAGCGGTTTTTTGCCGATCGGGGAATAAATGTCCGGGTGGAGTTTTCCTGGGGGGCCACGGAAGCGAAAGTCGTATCCGGTCTAGCGGATGCAATCGTGGAAATCACCGAAACGGAAAGCACGATAAAAGCACACGGTCTCCGCATCATTCACGAACTGATGCAGACCAACACACAATTGATCGCCAACCGCACTTCCTTCCAAGACCCGGTGAAACGGAAAAAAATCGAACAGATCGCACTGCTCCTCAAAGGCGCGCTATTGGGCGAAAAACTGGTCGGCCTGAAGATGAACGTTCCGAAAGACCGCATCAAGGATGTGGTTGACTTGCTGCCGAGCCTCAATGCGCCGACCATTGCACACCTCTACCAGTCCGACTGGTTTTCCGTGGAAACCATGGTCGATTCCGATGTGGTCAGAGACCTGATCCCGCAACTGCTGGAAAAAGGAGCGGAAGGTATCGTGGAATACCCCCTGAACAAGGTGGTATAAATGGTTTCGAAACAGGAAGAAAAAAGACTGGTTGCACGACGGGCGGCGGATATGCCGCCCTTCATCGTCATGGACGTTCTGGAAAAGGCGGAGGCCATGGCGCGGAAAGGAATTCGAATCCTCCATCTCGAAGTGGGAGAACCGGATTTCGATACGCCCGGATGCGTGAAAGCGGAAGTGTGCCGCGCCCTAGAAAACGGGCACACCCACTACACCCATAGCCTGGGCCATTACGGTCTGCGCGAAGCAGTCAGCCACCACTACGCCGCAACTTACGGTGTCAGTGTCGACCCGAATCAGGTCATCATTACTTCCGGGACCTCACCGGCCATGTTCCTTCTGTTTGCGGCGCTGATCGAAACAGGCGACCAGGTCATTGTCTCTGATCCCCATTATGCCTGTTACCCCAATTTTATCCGTTTCATGCAGGGCGAACCGGTTTTCGTGCCGGTTTCCGAAGCCGATGGATTTCAATACCGGCCGGAAGAAATCCGCTCCCGACTGACGCCCGCAACCAAGGCCATTGTCATTAATTCCCCTTCCAATCCCACCGGAAATCTGTTGTCGGCGGAACGCATCAAAGCCATCGCCGAATTACCCCAGCTCATTGTTTCCGATGAAATCTATCATGGACTGGTATACGAAGGGAAAGAGCATTCCATTCTTGAATTTACCGAAAACGCTTTTGTGTTGAACGGTTTCTCCAAATTATACGCCATGACGGGGTTGCGCCTGGGCTACCTGATCGCCCCCAGGCCCTTCATCCGCCCCATTCAGAAGGTTCAACAGAATTTTTTTATCTCCGCCAATGCGGTTGTGCAACAAGCCGGCATCACGGCCCTGCAGGAATGCGCCGCTGATGTCGCGCGTATGAAGGACATTTATAACAAACGTCGTAAATACATGCTCTCCCGCTTGAGGAAAATGGGTTTCGGTATCACCGTAGAGCCCACCGGCGCATTCTATGTTTTCGCCAATGCCAAGGCGTTTTCAACCGATTCCTACCGCCTGGCGTTCGACATCCTCGAGAAGGCCCACGTGGGTGTGGCCCCCGGGATTGATTTCGGAAAAAACGGAGAGGGGTATATCCGGTTTTCCTACGCCAATTCCATGGGAACCATTGTCGAGGCCATGGACCGAATCGAACATTATCTTTGTAAGCGATAGAAGGAACATGATCATTAAAACCGCCGAATTCGTCAAAAGCGCCACAAACCCTTCCCAATACCCGGAAGAATTGCTGCCGGAGATCGCTTTTGTCGGGCGCTCCAACGTCGGCAAATCCTCCCTCATCAATACCCTTGTCAACCGCAGACAACTGGTAAAAACCAGTTCCACGCCCGGTAGAACCCAGTTAATCAATTTCTTCGACATTAACAGCACCTTTTCATTTGTCGACCTTCCCGGCTATGGATATGCCAAGGTTCCCGCCAGCGTCAGGAAGAACTGGGGCCCCATGATCGAAACCTATCTTTCCGGACGAAAGACCCTCAAAGGCGCGGTGATGATACTGGATCTGAGACGCCTGCCCGGACAAACCGAAATGGATCTAGTGGACTGGATGGCCCATCACCGGATTCCCGGATTGCTGATCCTGACCAAAACGGATAAATTGAGCCGCAGTCGGCAGCTGGTTCGGCATCGGGATATAGCGGAAACATTGGGCATCGAAAAAGACCGTCTGCTGCTTTTTTCCGCCAAAACCAGACAAGGGAAGGATCAGATTTGGGAAATGATTGAACGGCTCATCACCGGTGATGTGACGCCGATAACCAGAATGAAAGCGAAAAGGGTGACGCCATGACTCCCCGCCCCAACCAAACGACTCCGACCGGAGGACCCATGGGATTCAAATCCGGCTTTGTCGCCATCGTCGGCGCACCCAATGCCGGCAAATCGACCCTTTTAAACCGCATCCTGGGCCAAAAGATTTCGATCACCTCCAGAAAACCCCAGACGACGCGCACCCGCATCCTGGGCGTGATGCACCGGCCCAACGCCCAGATGATTTTCATCGATACGCCGGGAATCCACAGAACCAAGGAGGTTTTCAACGCCAAAATGGTGGAACAGGCATTCGCCTCTTTTGGGGATGTGGACCTGATTCTGGCATTGGCGGATGTGGTCGATCCGGATGTCGAATCCGAAACAATTCTACTCGATCGCTTGAAAGGGATTCACCAGCCGGTCATCCTGGCCTTGAATAAAATCGATCGAATGGAGAAATCCACTCTGCTCGGCCTCATCGAGACATGGACGGCAGCCTACCCTTTCCGGGAGGTCATTCCCATTTCCGCCCGGCACGGCACCCAGATACCGGAGATGCTGGCGGTCATGGAAACCACGCTCCCCGAAGGCCCACCCTTGTTCCCTTCGGAAACGGTAACGGACATATCGGAACGTTTCCTCGCCGGAGAAATGATCCGCGAAAAGGTGTTCCGGCTGACAGGCCAGGAAATTCCATATGCCGCTGCGGTTACCGTGGAACAATTCATTGAAAAAAAAGACGGCCGCCTGATCACCATCGATGCGGTCATTCATCTCGAAAAGGACTCGCAGAAGGGCATCCTCATCGGTAAAGGCGGCAGCAAATTAAAACAAATCGGTGAGGCCGCCCGCAAGGATATTGAACGGATGATGGGCGCCAAGGTATATCTGAAATTATTTGTCAGGATCCAGAAAAACTGGAGCAAAGACACCAAAGCACTGCAGAAATTCGGCTATTGATGATCCTCTCCTTTCACCCCTGCTTTGAAGGCGATCGAAACATCCTCTGCGCTGGGCGTGAACCGGATGAAAACGACCTGGCCGCTGTCAAGACGGCTGAGGCCGTCATTCTTCCCCAGGGATGCAGACGATCCCTCTTCGAAATGGCCCGGGAACATGCGCACCATGTTTTCCCGAATTATGAAGCGCGGTTCCGGTATCCGGGTAAAATCGGTCAGATTCATCTGTTCCAAAACACCGGGACGTTGCACCCCAGATCACAAACCTACGCCTCCACCAATGAATTCCCCTGGAAGAGCGGTGCCGCCGCCCAACTTCCCGGGGGGTTCCGCTTCCCGGTGGTTTTCAAATTCGATTGGGGCGGCGAAGGGGATACCGTCTTTTTCCTTCAAGACCCATCCGATCTTCACAACGCCCTTACCAAGGCCCGGACTTTCGAGGTTTCCGGTCAAACCGGATTCCTCATCCAACAATACGTGCCCGCAAACCATCGTGTATTACGGGTGGCCGTGATCGGCAAGTCCTGCATCTCCTACTGGCGGGTTCAGAACGATAAAACGCTTTTCGAAATCAATCTGGCCAAAGGGGCCGTGATAGATGCGACCTCGGATCCGCACCTGCGACGACAGGGGATTCAAGCCGTCCGGGACTTATGCCGCAGCACCGGGATCAACCTGGCGGGATTCGATCTGCTTTTTCCGGCGGAATCCATCGACAGCCCACCATGCTTTCTGGAAATCAACTATTATTTCGGCCGGAAGGGCCTCGGCGGGTCGGAACGGTTTTATGCCCTGCTCGCTTGGCAAATCCGAAAATGGATCAAGACCTTACCGAAATCTATGAATCCCGGATGGTGTGACGGGTGATGAAATGATCTATCCTTTCCAATTGTTCCTGATTTAATCCCAGGAATTTAACGCTGCACCGACGGATCGGCGCGGTTGTGAAGGGACTGGATGGGGTAACGACAAAATCGGAAATCGTTTCACACCAGATGCCGTTCAGGAAAACCCCCTCTCCATAGACCAGGATCGCCAGACGTTGCTTTCCGCTTTGTCGCCTGCCGGGGATATAGTGAAAAGCCAGACCGCCTTTGCTGATATCGACAATTTGTCCCCGCATGGCCGAATGCGGCATAAACGCGGCATACGTACCAGGTCGGGCATGATATCGTTGATATTGTCTTCTCTCTTTTAATAATGTTCCGCTCATAGCGCCCTTACCTTGTCGCTGCAATGGTTCCGCCGTTCAGGAATTTCCGGGGTGTCGTGAAGAAAGGAGCGCTGAGCGAGAAATCAGGTGAGGTTGCGTATTAGACGTATTCCGGCGGTTTTGTTTCTTGGAGCACTTTCTGAATCGTTTCCGCTATCTCCTGCAAAGCATACGGTTTGGTCATATATTCCCGGATACCCATCGATTTAGCGATTTCCGGCGTGATGCGTTCATTGAAACCGGTACATAAAATGATCGGAATATTCGGTCGCAACCGAAGGATCGCCTGGGCCAATTCGACGCCTGTCATATACGGCATGGTCATGTCCGTAATGATCACGTCAAAGTCATCGGGATTGCCTTCGAATATTTTATATGCATCCCCTCCGTTTTGAACACCGGTAACCCGATACCCGATCCGCTCCAGCATGCGCTTGGTTGCGTCCAGCAGGGCGTTTTCATCATCGGCAAACAGAATCCGCTTATTGCCGGTGGGAATCTGCTTCCGTGATGTCACCATGGTTGGGGCATCGTCTTGAATCACGGGAAAAAAAGCGCTGAATTGGGTTCCCTTGCCCGGTTGACTGTCCACCTGCATCGTCCCTTCGTGGTTGATCACAATACCATGGACAACCGACAGCCCGAGTCCGGTCCCCTCGCCGATTCGTTTGGTCGTAAAAAAAGGATCGAATATCCGTTCCTTGAATTCAGGTGTCATCCCGTGTCCACTGTCGATTACCATCAGCCTTACGTATTCTCCCGGACGACAATCGGAGGTTTCCGGCGCCGACAAGTCCGCGGTCGTATTTTCAAGCCGGATCTCCAGGGGGCCGCCTTTTTCGCTCATGGCATGGGCCGCATTGGTGCAAAGGTTGATGATCAACTGCTGAATCTGAGTCGGATTGGCGAGAATCGTCCCCACGTTATCGGCAATCGTCGGCCGGATGACAATTGTCGAAGGCAGCATGGCCCGTAACATGCGCAGAGTCTCTTTCACGATGACCTTTATATTCAATGGCCTGCGCGTCACTTCCGCATTCCGGCTGAACGTCAGGATTTGTTCCACGAGATCCTTGGCCCGCTGACTGGCATTGAGGACTTGCTCCAAAGAATACTCCGCTTCGCCGCCCTTTTCCACATCGTCCAGCGCCAGTTCGGTATTGAGAACGATGGAGCCAAGTATATTGTTGAAATCATGTGCGATGCCGCCGGCCAAGGTGCCGATGGCCTCCATCTTCTGGGCGTGCTGCAACTTTGATTCCAGAATGGATTGAGAGGTCATGTCCCGTAAAAAAACCAGGACCGCCGGTTTCTTTTCCCAGTTGATCAATACCGCCTTGCTCTGCAGGATGCGCTCCTCCCCGGATTTGCTGAAAGCCCTGAAGGAGAATGGCGAGGAGGATCGCTTGCCGTTCAGTATCTGCCGATAGGTTGCCAGTACGGTCTTACTGTCATCCGGGTGTAAAAAATGGATCAAGGGCGAGACGCGGAACGTCCTGGCCTCGTAACCCAGGATCGTCTGGATCCTCGGATTTGCGTACTTGATCAACTGATCCTGAAGAATAATGATGCCTTCTGTCGCATTTTCAACCACCAGGCGGTATTTTTCTTCCGATTCGCGCAAGGCGGCCTCCATTATCTTGCGCTTGGAGACATCCCGCACAATCCCTCTGAATCCGATATATTTTCCGTCCGCAGCCTTCATCAAGGAAACCGAACCCTCTGCGGAACGGGTTTGACCACTTTTCGTAATGACTTCGAATTCAAATTCTCCGACCGCCTCGCCGGTGGCAAATACCGTATTGAATCGGTGCAGTACTTTTTGGGCGTTTTCTTTGTCCATATACTGGCGGTTGTTCATCCCGAGCAGTTCCTCGCGACTGTAACCGAAAAATCGGGTGATGGCGTCATTGACGTGGGTAAAATTTCCTTTTTGATCCACTTCAAAATACCCATCCTCAATGTCAGCGAGCGTACTTCTGAAACGCTGCTCGCTTTCCAGCAAGGACGCCTCGGCCGCTTTGCTTCGGCTGATATCGACATAGGTAATGATAACACCGTCGATTTTTCCATCGCCGGATTTAATGGGTCTGCTTTTTTCCAAGTAGTGGGTGACGCTTCCGTCAGGGGATGCCATTTCTCGTTCTCGTGTTTCCAATGTCTCATCGGCGATGGCGCGGCGTAATGGGCAATCGGATGTATGACAACGGGAATCCGATAGGATCTCGAAGCATCGTACGTCTTTTTCACGATTCTGTTGCAGGTCGAAGAGTTCCCGGAAGGGATCATTCATCTGAAAAACGAAAAAATTCCGGTCGATGGCGCACATGGGCGGCATGGCGTGAAACAAAAGATCGAAATGAATGGGATCGGAGTCTTCCGAAGCGCTCACGGACTTTTTCTGGGTATACAGGGACAGATGACCGTTGTTGCCCGGATCGCTTTTCGAGTGCAAAAATTGTCCCATGCCGGAATGTTTCTCCAGGTGTCAAAATGGATCGGCTTGGCGCCGGTGCTTATTGCAACACAGATAGGGAAACCCTGTTCACGGTTAAAAACCACTGACCCGTTTCTCATTTGCTTCAACTTTCAGGCATTGTCAAGCACAATATTGTAAGGGGCAGAGAATATTCGATGATCGGCGGACTTCGGTCAAAGGGCAAAAGGACTCCCCGAAATTCCAATCAGGTTGGGAAACCAGGCCCCCCGGCCGGCGGCACCGGACGAAGGACCTGGGAAACGGATTACAACATTTCAATGGCGCAAGCCATGGAGACGCCGCCGCCGCCGCACAGCGTGGCGAGTCCCAGCGTTTTTCCGCGCTTCTTCAGGGCATGCATCAAGGTGACGATGACGCGAGCGCCGGTGGACCCCACCGGATGCCCCAAACCGATACCGGAACCGTTTACGTTGGTGATCTCCCGTTTCAGGTTCAGGTCCCTTTCGCAGCCGATGTATTGGGCGGCAAAGGCCTCGTTCACTTCCACCAACTCGAAATCTTCTATTTTCAAACCGCTGCGACCCAAGAGATTTTTAACGGCCGGAACCGGAGACAACCCCATAACGGATGGATGGCAGGCACCCCTGGAGGTGGCCTTAATGCGGGCAAGGGGTTTGATGTTCAATGCCTTGGCCTTTTCCGCGGCCATCAGAATCATGCCGGTGGATCCGTCGTTCAATCCGCTGGAGTTTCCGGCAGTGACCTTGCCGATCTTCGGCACAAAAGCCGGCGGCAGTTTCCGTAGCTGGTCCATGGTCATTCCAGGACGAAAATGCTCATCCCGGCTATAAAGAATCGACGGTTTTTTCCCCTGGGGGACCTCCACCGGCACGATTTCCTCGGCAAAAGACCCGTCGTTGGTGGCCCTCTCGGCCTCGTTATGGCTTCGCAAGGCCACTTCGTCCATCTCCTCACGGCTGATGTTCATGTGCTGGGCGATGAATTCCGCCGTATGCCCCATAATGTACGGTTTACCCTTGAAAAACGAAAGGGGAGGTTCCTCGGCATTGACCGGCCCGTCTTCCGGATGCGGGATGATGTGGGAGCCGCAATGCAGGGCATGGATCATGGCGTCCACAAAAACGTGGTCCTGCAACCGACATCCCCATCGGGCAGCCGGTACCTGATAGGCGACACCGGACATGTGCTCCACGCCGCCGGCCAGAATTACATCGGCCATTTCGGCCTGGATCATGGCCATCCCCGAGACGACGGCCTCCATGCCCGAAATACACACCCGGTTGATGGTAGCGGCCGTCACCGTATCCGGAATTCCGGCCAGGAGAGCACCCACCCGGGTAACATTCAACGCATCCGCCGGCTCGATGCAGCACCCGTACCGAACATCATCGATGATCGCCGCGTCGATACCGGCTCTCCGAACCGCCTCTTTCATCGTGACACTGGCGATGGCCGCGGCGTTCATGTCGCGCATGGTGCCTCCGAATGCGGCGATGGCCGTGCGGCAGGCGGATACGATTACAACATCTCTCATGATTGTCTCCTTTCAATATATCGGTCATATGGTTCGTTCCGGATCCGATCCAAAAAAAAACGGCGTATCCAAAACATACGGCTTGATTCCGCAAAAGCGAAAAAGAGTTTATTAAGCCACATCCCACTTACATGTCAAGGTTTGTGCGCTTTGGAACGCAGATCATATTTACCCGGGATAAGCCCTTACATTCTCTCCAGCCATATGATATATCGTTGCGTATTCGCATGTTGAAACCATTAAAAGGAGACCGTTGCCATGCAAAAAGCCGTCTACGATCGTCGTGGTCCGGTGCCGCAGGATGTCATCCGGGCAGTGGAATTTGACAAACCGATACTGACCGCCGGGCAGGTTCTGGTGGAAGTGCTGGCGGCCCCCATCAACCCCTCGGACCTGCTGACCCTTACCGGTGAATACGGAATGCTGCCGCCCCTGCCGGCGGTCGGCGGAAACGAGGGCGTCGGAAGGGTGGCCGAAACAGGGCCGGAGGTAACCGCCTTTACCGTCGGTCAAACCGTTTTGTTGCCGGTGGGCAGCGGCACCTGGACTACCCATCTCGTGACGGACGCCAAAAAGCTGATCCCATTGCCCAGCGAAGCGGACCCGCAACAACTCTCCATGATGACGGTCAATCCGCCGGCAGCTTTCCTGATGTTGAGCGAATTTGTGGATCTCAAACCCGGAGAATGGGTAATCCAGAACGCCGCCAATTCCGGCGTCGGAGGGTATTTGATGCAGCTTGCCAAAATCCGGGGATTCAGAACGGTTAACGTCGTGCGACGGGAATCGGCCGTTTCCGCCGTTCAGGACAACGGCGGCGATGTGGTGCTGGTGGATGGAGATCACCTGTATCGACAGGTAGCGGAAGCCACCGGCCGCGCCCCTATCCGGCTGGGAATCGACGCCGTCGCTGGTGCGGCGACCGGCAGACTCGCCGCATGCCTCGGTGAAGGCGCCACGCTGGTCAACTACGGCATGATGGGCGGCGAGCCATGTGTGATCTCGCCGCATTCGCTCATCTTCCACAATATCGTCCTGCGCGGCTTCTGGCTTGCAAAATGGTTTCAAAACGCCGAACGGCGACGACAGACATCCGTCTTCACGGAGCTGGTGCAGCTGATTGCCGCGGACAAGCTGAAGGCCAAAATTCACGCGGTTTATGGTATCGGGCAAATCAAGGAAGCGGTCGAAGCGGCGACCCAAGGTGGTCGCGAAGGCAAGATTCTCCTGGCGCCCAACAACTGATTCCGATTATCGTCACCGTATTCCGGAAATCCGGTTTGATTTTCAAGTTGTATCCACGGCCCCGTTGTCGTATGAAACACCATGCTGAAACCGACGACAGCCCTGATACAGGAGCAACTGGAAAACTCGATAATAAAAGGTCTCCAGCTGGAATGGCAGGCCATTCACCAAGACCTTCCGCCGGAATACCGGACCCGGATTCGAATGCCGGCTTTCCGGCTCAGCGACGGAACCCACCCCCTGGCGTCCTGGACCTCGGCCGGTTATCTCATGTCTTTTTCAAGAAAATTCGTTTTTGCGGAAGACTGGGGTTCTCTCGTCGAAGTGCTGCGACATGAAATCGCCCACCAGCTTGCCGCCACGCTTGACGGAGCGGAGGAGGAAACTCCCCATGGACCGATTTTTCGAAAAGCCTGCCATCTCCTTCACGCCGATCCCAGGGCGACGGGGTCCTGGGGGGCGCTTCGCACCGGGACATCAGGCGCTACAGTAACGCCGCAAGATCGTCTGATCCGTAAAGTACAGCTCCTGATGCAGCTGGCCGGATCCGAAAATCCCCATGAATCGGCCCAGGCTGCCGCCAAGGCCAATACGCTGATCACCAAGTATAACCTCGATGTTCTATACAACGATGAAAAGCGGGATTTTGTGAGCCTTTTCCTGGGAAAACCAGCGCTACGCCATTCCGGCAGCACCGTGAGCATTACGGCGCTGCTGGAAGCCCACTATTTCGTTCAGGTAGTCTGGGTTTCTTCCTATGTATTGGAAAAAGGGAAAATGGGCCGTGTACCCGAGGTGTCCGGAACACCGCCGAATGTCCGCATCGCGAGCTACGTTTTTGATTATTTACATCGGTACATCACATCCCAATGGGATCATTACCGAAGAGAAGTAAAGGTCGCGCGTAATGAAAAAGCGAGTTTTTCCCTCGGACTGGTGGACGGATTCCGCAAAACCCTGGACAGACAAAAAATCAAAACCTTGCAGGAATACGCGGAAACCCTTCCGGGCAAAAATCTGATGAAACGAGAAGACGCCCGGCTCAAGGCATACCTGGGCGCTCGTTACAATAGACTACGATCATTCAGACGCGCATCGGGCGTAGACCCGTCAGCGTATTCCGCCGGAAAAAAAATCGGCGAAAAGTTAGTCATTTCCAAGGGGATTGACCACCGGTCCGTAAAAAGCGAAAGGCTTTTGCCGCGCTGAGCGACTGATTCATATTCTTCCGCCAACGCTATCCATTGTGGTATTTGTAATAGGCCGCGCAGGTGCCTTCGCTGGACACCATACAAGGGCCGACTGGTGTCATCGGAGTGCAGACCTTCTTATACAGGGAGCAATCCGGCGGCGTTTTCAAGCCGGTCAAAATTTCCCCGCAGGCGCATCCTTTCGGGGGCGAGACGTTTGCCAGACGGATCCCGAAGCGTTGATGAGCGTCATACCGTTCAAACTGCGGCCGCAAGCGGAACCCGCTCTGGGGGATGATGCCGATACCGCGCCAGTCGGCGTCGGCTATTGTGAAAACCTCCTTCATAAGCGCTTGAGCCTTGGGGTTTCCCGCTGCCGTGACGACACGCGTATAGGCGTTTTCAACGCCAGCGACTTCACCGGATTTGATTTGCCGGACTAACAGCCAAATCGCCTGCAGAATATCGGTCGGTTCGAAACCGGCCACGACACAGGGGATATGGTACTTATCCACAAAGGGTAGATAGGCGTCCGCGCCGATGATCACCGAAACATGTCCCGGCAGAAGAAAACCGTCAATACGGACGCCCTCTGTTTCCATCAAGGCCGAAAGGGCCGGCGGCACGATTTTATGCGCACAGAAAACGGAAAAATTATCCTGTCCGGTCTGATGGGCGGCCAGAATGGCTGCGGCCACGGTGGGCGCCGTGGTTTCAAACCCGACACCAAGAAAAATCACCTGGCGTTCCGGATTTTCCCGGGCGATGGTCAGTGCATCGAAGGTGGAGTAAACCATTCGGATGTCTTTGCCCTTGGCCCTTTCCTGCTGCAGGGATGACCCGCTTCCGGGAACGCGCATCAAATCGCCGAAGGTAGCGATGATCACATCCTGTTGAGCGGCAAGATCGACAAAGGCGTCGATTTCCCCCTGGGCGGTGACGCAGACCGGACATCCCGGACCGGACAACAAGGAAAGCGTCTGCGGCAATACGGATCGGATACCGCTGCGAAAAATAGACACCGTATGGGTGCCGCAGACTTCCATCAAACGTATGGGACCGCCGCTTTCATCTGCGATCCGACGGATCAGGGGGGTGGACAGGCTCTTGTCGCGATATTCGGATGCATGTTTCATCGTCGTTTTCCTTCTCTATGCGGTGGCGGCCGCGATAACGGCCTGCCCTAGGGAAAGGCCGCCATCGTTGCAGGGGACTCTTTTATGGGTATATACCGTGAAACCGCTGCGTTCAAGGTTCCTCATCAACCCGCAGAGTAGAATGGCGTTCTGAAAAACCCCACCGCTCAACGCGACCCGGTTCAAGCCCACTTCTTTGCGAAGGTTTTCGCACAAGTCGGTAAAAAGCCGTATGAGCGTGACATGAAGTTTCCCGCTGATGACTGCCGGCGGAGTATTGATTTTCACATCCGCCACAACACCCTGCACAATCGGCCGTAGTGCGATACGGTGGGGCGGTCCGGAGCTCCACTCATAGTCATATCCACTTTGCATTGTTGTATCGGCGATCATCTCTAGCTCCATAGCCGCCTGCCCTTCATAGCGCACCTGCTGCCGCAGGCCGATCAAGGCCGCCATTCCATCGAACAACCGCCCCAGACTGGATGTCAGAGGACTATTGATTGACTTTTCCATCATTCGGATGATGACCCGCCACTTTTCCGGATCGGCGTTTCGGATAAAAGGGATGTCCATATCCAGACCACTACTTCCAAAGGCATCATATAGATAGGCCATGGCCATTCTCCATGGCTCTCGAATGGCGGACGTGCTTCCGGGCATGGCCACATAGTCCAGGTGGGCCAAGCGCTGGAAACGGTCAAGATGGGACAGTAAAATTTCACCCCCCCAGATGCAACCGTCATTACCGTACCCGGTTCCGTCAAAGGCCAGTCCAATGACCGGCTCCACAATCCGATTCTCCGCCATACAGGCGACAATATGAGCATGATGGTGCTGAACCCCAACGCACGGCTTGTCTTCTCGGGATAGGGCATACCGGGTGCTCAGGTAATCCGGATGAAGATCATGGGCGATCAACTCCGGAACGACGCGGAGAATGCGCTGCATATGGACGACGGTATATTCGAAAAAAGTCTCCGTGGCCGGATTCTCCAGATCACCGATATGCTGGCTGAGAAAGGCCTGATCCTTCCGGGTCAGACATACCGTATTTTTTAACTCACCACCGCAGCCCAGCACAGAAGGCTGGGAATGGATCAAAAATACCGGTGTCGGAACATATCCCCGGGAGCGCCGGATAAAGCGTGTATCCCCGGCGGCATGCCGGACAATGGAATCATCGCTCCGCAAATAGATTTCCCGGTCGTGAAATAAAAAATAATCGGCAATACCGGCAAGGCGCAAAAGGGCCTCCTCATTGTCCATGGCAATGGGTTCTTCGCTCAGATTGCCGCTGGTCATGACCAGGGCCTTGAATCCATAGGCCAGCAGCAGGTAGTGAAGGGGCGTATACGGAAGCATGACGCCGAAATAACGATTGCCGGGAGACACTTGGGCAGCAATGGGGTGAGGATGCTTTTTTTGCAGCAACACGATGGGACGAGCGATGGAGCAGAGAAGACGCTCCTCCTCGACAGTGATATTCGCGAACAGGCGGATGCTTTCCAAATTCCGCGCCATGAGGGCAAAGGGCTTCTCTTCGCGCCGTTTGCGACTCCTCAATTTTTCCACGGCGGATTCATGGACGGCGTCAACGGCCAGGTGAAAGCCACCAAGTCCTTTGATGGCTACGATTTCACCAGCCTTCAACAACTCGGCGGTCTTTTCAATCGGATCTTCCGAACCAACGGTTCTCCCTTCACGATTCAACAGGGACACATGCGGCCCGCAAACGGCGCAGGCATTTGGCTGGGCATGGAAACGCCGGTCGGTGGGATTGTCATATTCCGCCTGACAATCCGCACACATGGTAAAATGCCGCATGGAAGTATTGGGCCGGTCATACGGGATATCGTCGATGATGGTATAGCGGGGACCGCAATTGGTGCAATTGATGAACGGGTATTGGAAACGACGGTTGGCCGGATCGAAAAGCTCCCCCAGGCAATCGGCGCAGATGGACACGTCCGGCGAAATCAGGGCAGAGCGGGCGTCCTGATGCCCGCGGCTTTTGGTAATGGAAAATTTCGTAAACAGACCGGTGGCCGGTTGGAGCTGTTCCTTGATATCGGTGATATGAGAAAGCGGCGGCGCCAGTTCCACCAAGTCTTTCATGAACCGATCGATATCCCGCGACGGCCCCTCGATTTGGATATCGACCCCTTCCGCCGTATTGGCGATTTCCCCGGTCAGGCGGTGACGGGCCGCCAATTGAAAAACAAACGGCCGAAAACCGACTCCCTGTACGATTCCGCCGATTTGCAACCGTTTGGCGATATGATCCTGACAGGCCGAAGCCATCGTACCCTACTCTGCGGCGGCGCTGCGACCTGCCGACCCATCACAGAATTTGTCGGAGCCGTCAGCTTTCATCGTCTTTTTCAACCAGCGCCAGCGTCTCTTTCAGAATCTGCAGGGATTCATAGGCCACGACTTCATCGATCTTCTTGATGGCGAACCCGGCATGCACGATCACATAGTCGCCGATCTGAGGCTCTTCGATCATCAGCAGACTGACATCCCGCTTGACCCCGTCCACATCCACGGTGCCCATGTCGTTCTCGATTTTAATGATCCTGGAAGGGATGGCCAGACACATGCGCATGACTCCTTTTTTGATAGGAAACTCCCAAATTGTCCAATTCCGTCAGTACCATGCCGATCATCGGATCGATCTGACGACGGAGGGTTTCGGTCAGGTCAATCCCCATGGTTTCAATGTCCTTGGGTTCCACTCCCACAATCACGGTTTCCGGAACCTTGTCCAGGGCCTGGCACATGGTCAGGGCTTCCAGCAGGTCAACCTGATGCAACGAATTCTTGGCCCTTGTCCTTTCCGGGATGGCCGCGCCGGACAAGCGATATCGATCCCCCGGCCTGCCGTTGTTCCGGATAACGTCAACGACGATCAGACGGTCCGCATCGGAAATGACCCCCAGCAGATTCAATCCCAGCACGCCGCCGTCCATCAGGGTGACATTCTCCGGGAATTCATACCTTTTTTCAAGCTCTTCAACCACTCGGATGCCAAAACCCTCATCCGTATACAGGATGCAGCCGACGCCGAGTATCAGTATCTGTTCCAATGCCATAATCGCTCTTTACTCCGGTTGTGGGGATTTTGAAAGCAAAAAATCCCCACAACCGGCTCACGAATACCAGTTGTGGGGATTTCGTCTACCGATCAGACGGCGCGTACTTTGTAAACCTCATTTGAGTTCGGGTCGATGACATGAACACCGCAGGCAATACACGGGTCAAAAGAATGCACCGTGCGGAGGACCTCCAGGGGACGCTTGGGATCGGCTATGGGTGTGCCGATCAATGCTTCCTCCAGGGGACCGGGCAGTCCCTTCTCACACCGGGGTCCCAGATTCCAAGTGGAGGGAACCACATACTGATAGTTCTTGATCTTGCCGTCTTCAATCTGGATCCAGTGTCCCAACGAGCCGCGCGGCACGTCATTCAACCCGACTCCCATTGCGCTCTTGGGCATCTTCCAGCTCTGGTACGTCTTGACCTTTCCCTGTTTAACGTTTTCAAAAAGCTGCATGATCCAACCTTCCATGGCATTGCCGATGGCGGCGGTTTCAAGCCCTCGAGCCGCCGTGCGGCCGAGAGTGGAAAAAAGGGCGGACACCGGTATCCCCAGTTTTTTCAGTGTACTGTCCACAAGGGGCTTGATATCCTTATGGCCTTTGCCGTAAGCGACCAGAACGCGCGCCAGGGGACCGACTTCGCAAGCATCGTCTTCATAGCGCGGTGCTTTGAACCAGGTATATTTCCCGTTGCCTGGTCGATAGTCGCCATGTTTGGGCTTGGTTTCCCCTTCAAACGGATGCTTTGGCTTGCCATCCTCATACCACCCGTATTTGACATGTTCGGTCACTTTGCGCTGGTCCGCCGGCTGGACATTGCCGACATCTCTTTTGCGGATATACCCGCGGGGCATATACAGGCTTTCCGGCTCCTTGTCATCCATGGGGAATTCCCCCCAGGCCATGAAATTGGTAGTGCCGCCGATGGCTCCCCAGTCCTTGTAAAAGGAGGCCACCGCCAAGAGATCCGGAATATAGACGTTGTTCACGAAATCCTGGGTTTCCTTCCACAGATAGAGGAATTGCGCCAACCTGTCCGGATTCAAATCCTGGACGGATGTGATACCGCCCACCACAAGGGATTGCAGGTGTGGATTCTTTCCGCCGAAAATGGCATGCATCTTGGCGGCCTTGGCTTGGAGACGCAAGGCCTCAATGTAGTGGGACGCGGCCATAAGATTGGCTTCAGGCGGCAATTTATAAGCCGAATGCCCCCAATAACCATTGGCGAAAATACCGAGCTGACCGCTGTCCACAAATGTTTGGATGCGTTGCTGCACGTTTTTAAAATAGGCCGTACCGCCCCATGGAGCATTGGTGACGTTATCGGACAACGCAGCGGTCTTGGCCGGATCGGCCTTGAGCGCGTCGACGATATCCACCCAATCCAGGGCATGCAGATGGTAGAAATGGATGATATGGTCGTGCTGGAACTGAGCACCGTGAAGCAGGTTGCGGATAAGACGAGCGTCTTCCGGAATTTTGACGCCTACGGCGTCTTCGACTGCCCTCACCGAGGACAGAGCATGGGTGTATGTTCAGACCCCGCAGGAACGCTGCACGAAATGCTGGGCATCCCGAGGATCGCGGCCGATCAAAATCATCTCGATGCCCCGGAACATCTGTCCGGAGCTCCATGCGTTCGTAACCTTTCCATCAGCCACTTCCACTTCGACACGCATATGACCTTCAATACGAGTGATGGGGTCGATCATTATTCTTTTTGCCATACGTACTCCTCCTTCTGAAGGGAATTGTTTCAGCGTTGCGCAACCGGAGTCGAATTACATCTCTTTATAGAACGGCGTCATTTCATCCCAGAAATTCGGTTGACTACATCCGATGCAGGGATGACCGGCCTGCACAGGCCAGCTTGTCCCGCCATTGAATTTGGCCGTGGGGCAGTTATTGTAGGTTTCCGGTCCCCGGCATCCCAGTTTGTAAAGGCAGTATCCCATGATTGCCTCCTCGGAACCGAACTCGGTCACGAATTCATCATTTTCAAAATGAGAACGTCGCGGACATTGGTCGTGGATGGTTTTTCCGTATGCAAACAAAGGCCGGCCCAGGTTGTCGATTTCCGGCAACTTGCCAAGGAGTACATAATTGACGATGCTGCCGATGAGATTGAGCGGGTTGGGCGGGCAACCGGGAATATTGAGGGTTTTTATCCCAATGGCTTCGCTGACGCCTTTGTATCCACCGGGATTTGGTTTGGCTGCCTGAATACCGCCGAAACAGGCGCAGGTCCCCTGACAAATAACGGCCTTGGCCTTGGGGCAGATATCTTTTGCGATGTCCAGGAAAGTGCGGTCGGCGACTTTTCCGTATGCGCCGTTGTATTTTGTCGCGATGGCGCCCTCGACAACACAGATGAATTCTCCTTGATGCTTTTTAACGGAGGCCAGCAAAACTTCCTCGGCCTGTTGACCGGCGGCCGCCATGATGGTTTCGTGGTATTCAACGGAGAGGATATCCAGCACCAACTCATCCACCCAAGGATACATGGTTCGGATCATTGCTTCCGAACAGCCGGTGCATTCTCCGAAATGGAGCCAGATAACCGGCGGACGCTGCTTGGGTGCTGCAAACACATCCGCGACCCTGGTCACATAGGATGCGGGAAGTCCCATGGTGGCGGTCAGGAATGTGCAAAACTTCATGAAGTCTCTTCTTGAGACGCCTTTGTTTTCCAGCTTTTCAAAAAATTCTTTTTCCTTACCCATCGGCACCTCCTTAACGCATGTTGAGAAAAGGTTATGATCAATTGATTCCTGTCGGAAAAAGCCTCCTTTCAATCGTATATCTTCAGATGGTCGATTGTGATGAATTTTTCATGAAATTGAAGTGATCCGTGAAGGGATTGTTGACACCGCTATCGTATCGTATCGGATTGGACGACATGAATGCATTGCTCTCGGTTGATATTTGTGACTCAAGTGAAATCCAATGTATCTCCTACCGAACAATGTTTTCTATCTATCACAAACATCGTCCTTTTCCAAGGAAAGAATTCCACTCACTTGATGAAAATGGTTGTTACAAAAAAAACCGAGTCCCCGTTATCAATAAACACATTCAAGTAGGATTCATCGCCGCTGTTCCGGATGATAGAAGCCAGATCAAGGAAGCCCTCGGCGTCACTGGTAAGGTGTTGAAGGATTTTCATTTCAGCGGATTGGATAAAGAGTACCTCGCCCGGGGCCGGTTCCGGCGAACCGCAGGATACGACTTTGCCGGTACGGATCGTTCCGGTCGTTTTCACCGTTTCATTCCTGCTTTTCTCGAGTCCGCTCATGATCAACGGCTGGCCGATCCTTGGAAAAACAAGCGCAAGAGGCGACGCCACAGTTGCCACGGCACCGCCGAGTTCCGTTCGGGAATCCCGATAGACGGTCAGCTCTTCAAGCTGCTCGGCACAATAGGGACTCTTGGTCAGCAGATAGCGACGATCGCTGCGCGGTATTGGGGCCAGGTCGAAAAGATAACCGACTTTTTCGCCCATGACTGTTCCCCCTTTCTTCGTTTCCGTGGGTGTGACAAGAGGCTGTCCGGCGCAGCTACCCAGAAGAAGAAGAACACTCAGGGCTGAAACAACATGTTTGATATATCCGCACGTCATGACGATTTCCTTTCTCGGAAATTTTTTCAGTCAATGATTAAAAAGTCGGCCGCATGCCCCTTTCCTTCATAATTTCAACCCCACGCCTTGACAGTCCGAAATTTATCACGGATTTGACTTTTCCGACCGGCTCGCCTTTGGTGACGAAAGAGTAGGTCTGAATGATTGGATAGTCATTGTCCGCGGGGGACAAACCGTTCACCTTGATAATTTTAATGCTTTGATCGGCGCCCAATGCTCCCCGGGAGACGAAAGAAATGGCACCGGGAACGAATTTGATCGCCTCCATGGCGATCGTGGAGTCGTAGGCCATAAAATGATACCTCATCTCGCTGAGCCGCATGATGAGGTCCTTGAAATTCTGGTAAGCGCCTTCTTTCTGACTCGGGAGGATGACGATGATCTGTTGATCCGGACCGCCCAACTCTTTCCAGTTGGTGATCTGGCCGCTGAAAATACCACGTACCTGCTTTTCCGATAAATTGTCTATATTGCAGGGATGGGTCAGGGTACATTGGGTGTTGGTGATGATGGCGATGGGGTCCAGGCAATACGGAATCTGCACGAATCCGCTCCCTTTCAGCTCATAGGGAATGGGACGATCAACCGCCACAACATCGCTGACCCCGTTTTCCAACCGTTGCAGAACAATTTCATTCGGGCCGATATAACTCTGCACGGAAATTCCGGTCAGTGTTTCGAATTCCTTGATAATCCCCTTTCCGTATGCTTCCGCGATCTGGGAAGATGCGGCGAATCGGATCGTTTCCCGGGCGATCCCGTCAGGAACCGCAATCAGACCCGCTGCCACCGACAACACGCAAATATAAAACAAGATAGAAGTCGTTTGCCGCATGATGTTTCTCCTTGAGGAATGCTGTTGTGAATGCACCGCCGCTGAGTGAACCGGCGGTATACGTCAGAGTTGTCAACGAGCGGCCCCGCAGGGCTTCCGTCACAAAAATTTGACTGGCTTCGGCAGCCTGTCATCCTCTACCACGATAGACGCGCATCTGCAAGCGGATATCGGCGAATTTGTTCCGAGACCGATAGGCTATCGCCATCCATGCCGCAAATCAAAAGATCGCAAACTTTCATAAAGCGCAATACCTGCGGCGGTGGAAAGGTTGAGGCTTCGAACAGCGCGGGTAGTAGGGATATAAAAAAGGGATTCGGGGAACATGCGGAGGATCGGTTCCGGCAAACCCGCTGTTTCCGAACCGAAAATCAGAAAAAGTTTCTCCTTCCGGGGCATCTCTCGAAACGAACGTCGGCCGCTTTTAGTGAACACAACCACTTCCAGCCGATCCGGGTTCATGACCTCCAGGAAATTCGTTATCGAATCCCACACCCGCAGATTTACCTGGGGCCAGTAGTCCAGACCTGCGCGCTTCACTTCACGACTTGCCAGGGAAAATCCAAGCGGTTTGATCAAGTGCAAACAGGCATCGACGGCAATGCACGTCCGGCCGATATTGCCAGTATTCCAGTGCACTTGCGGCGCCACCAGGACCACATGTCGCTCAAAAACGCCAGCGCCGGAAAGTGTCTCTTGCGGCTCCGGTTCAGGCTGACAGCGAACCTGTTCATGCCGTTGTTTCAGCTTCTTGTTCCTCTTCTGCGGCAGGCTTTTTGCCGAAAATACGCGCACCGAGGATGCTGACTTCATACAACAACATCATCGGAATGGCCATCATGACTTGTGAAACGACATCCGGTGGGGTCAGAATAGCGGCGACAACGAAGATCACTAGAATGGCATATTTTCTGTTTTTCTTCAGAAAATCCACGGACACCAAACCGAAGCGCGCCAGACAGGTGATCACCAGCGGCAGCTCGAACACCAGACCGAAAACCAACAGCATGGTCGCCGCGAAACCAAGATACTCTCGCATGGACGGCATGGCTTTGATGGTTTCCGATTGAAATCCCAGAAAAAACTCAAAGCCGACAGGAAATACGAAAAAATAACCGAACAGCGCGCCGCCAAGGAAAAAAAAGGTGGAGAGGATGACCACCGGAATCAGAATACGGCGTTCATTTTTATACAGACCGGGAGCGACAAACATCCAGAACTCAAAAATGATTACCGGAGAAGCCAGGATGACGCCGGCGATAAAAGCGGTTTTTAAATAGGTGAAAAAGGCTTCCGCCAGTCCGGTAAAAATCAGGGTGTCTCCCTTGCCCATGACTTCCACCAGGGGCCGGGTCAATACGTCGAACAGCTTTTCCTTATATAAATACGCACCGACAAAACAAATTCCGACGGCGATAAAACATCGAATCAGTCTCGTTCTGAGTTCTTCCAGATGGACGGTGAACGGAAGCTTGTCGTCTTCATTCATGCGGCGATCCCTTTTCCGCCGGCGGATGCTTCACCAGAATATCCGCCGGGATTTCCGATGGGGCGTCTGAGACAGAATCCATTGGGTTTTCAGTTCGTTCCGCCGGACTTAACTCAGGGACAACGGGATCATTTTGGGTGCCGTCTTGAAAACTGTTTTTGATATTACGGACCCCACTGTCGATGTCGAAAGATTCCTTCAGTTCGGTTGTGGCTCGTCTGAATTCACCAAAGGCGCGTCCCAGCGATTTGGCCAGATCGGGCAGTTTTTTCGGTCCGATTACGATCAAGGCGATCGCCAGGATCAGCAACATTTCCGGCATGCCGATTCCGAACATAAGTGCATCTCCTCATGTGTGTCTGGCGCCTGAACCCGTCATCCCGGTCAGGCGAAACTCGAAGGGTAAATCTATGCCTTTTCCGAATAACTGTCAAGGAAGTTGGTCGGCCTTTACCGGGTCCAGAACGAGAAAATAGAGATCACCTTCCTGCTGCATATGTCCGGCCGCTACCTCTGCATAGGGCCCCCCTCCCCAGAAAAGGTCGGCCCGGCCCGGCCCTCGAATGGCGCCTCCCGTATCCTGATTCAGTACGAAACGGCTGAATTCCCGCCAGCTTGAAATGCGCCCTTCCCCATCGATCACCGGTTTGGTGGTAGTAATGAACGCCAGGCCTCCGGCCGGGAAAATTCGGTTTTGGAGCGCCAAGGTTCGTCCCGGAGTGACTTTCACATTCAGGCAACCAATCGGCCCTTCTTCCACCACCCGGAAAAACACATAACTCGGGTTGTAATTCAGAATCCGATCCACTTCCTGGGGATGCAACGTGAGATACTCACGAATCCGCTGCATGGACATATCTTCACGCGCAATCTCGCCCTCCTCGATCAGCAGAGCGCCGATGCTCCTGTAGGGGCGCCCGTTGGCTGCGGCATAAGTGACCTGAACGGTTTCCCCGCTGTCGAGATACACTTTACCGGAGCCCTGAATCTGTAAAAAAAACAGATCGATCGGATCCTGAACCCAGGCAACGACCGCAGCCCTGCCATTCAGTTGGTTGGAAATGATTTCCCGGCGTTCATAATACGGCACCACGGATTGTTCATTGGTGAAACGCCCCACAATCTTGTTTGTACCCGGTATATCGAGACCGAAAAGGGTCAAATCAATTACCACAAGATCATCCGGCCGGGCAAAAATCGGATAGGGATACGTGGAACTGCGCTGCAGACTCCCTGCCAGCACGGGTTCATAATACCCCGTAAACAAAACATTGCCCGGTCCTTCCCGACCTTTGGACTTATAGGCGATAAAATAGGAATGGATCATCTGGTTCAACGCGTCGGGGGCGGGGTTGTTCTCAATAATGGACAAAAAAAACGACAGTGATTTCTGGATATGACGGCATGGATATTTGTCCGGCCCGAACCAGAAATCTCGTTCCGGGGGCAGCCGCTTCAAGTAGGTTAAACTCTGGGTGATTCCGTGACGAAGACCGTCGTATCCCATATCATCCGAAAACCGTGGGTATTTCGACCGTGGAATACGTTCCAGGGCGGAACCGTCGATCCGCTCCGGAACGGTGGCTCGAAAGAAGGTGCAGGAATTCAGCATCAAAGAAAGGAGACATAAGCCGACGAGGCCTTGACGGCAACTTTTCCCGGCAAATCGAGGCGTGATGAAATCATTGTTGAATGCAAGGCTCATTCAAACCCTGAGGGATCCGATCGAAGGAAGGTTCCGCTTTTCCCACCTGCTTTTTCAAGCAGCACAATATCGGAAATCCGCATCTCCCGATCAACCGCCTTACACATATCATAAATGGTCAAAGCAGTGATGGCGGCCGCCGTCAGGGCCTCCATTTCCACGCCGGTGGGTCCGTTCAACCGCACATCGGAACGGATGACAATGGCGTGCCTGGTTTCATCCAACCGAAAATCGATTCGAACGTGGGTGAGATTCAACGGATGACACATGGGAATCAGCTCCGCAGTCTTTTTCGCCGCCATGATCCCGGCAATCCGTGCCGTCTCCAATACATTCCCTTTGTCGATTTTTTGGTGAACGATTCGGTGGAATGTTTCCGGTCGCATGGTGATGACACTTTGAGCAACCGCATTGCGTGCGGTTGCCTCCTTATCCGTTACATCGACCATGCGTACACTGCCGTTCCGGTCAATATGGGAAAAGTTTTCCATGATTATCCGTTTTCGTTCCACTCCATGAATATTCGACACCTCCTGCCAAGCCAACTCTCCATACCATGAACCCGGAAAAAGTCAAATCCGAAACGCATCGGCGGCTATTTTCTTGACTCCGTCGAGCAGGATCGATATGTTTCGCATTTTCTCATTTCAGTAAAACACAAGCCGGAGGCGATGAAAAATGGACCCCAAAACGTTCACATCGGATCTGTTATTACTGATAACGGCGGTTATCTGGGGGTTTGCCTTTGTCGCCCAACGGGTCGGCATGGCGTATCTCGGCCCATTCGCCTTCAACGGTATTCGTTTCGCCTTGGGTTGTCTGGTGCTGCTGCCCTTTCTGGTTCGGGATCAGCGGCGGAATCAACCAGCTGGAGGTAAAAAGGGTTTTACTGCCGACCGTTCCTTTTTCATCGGTGGGACAATCGCAGGGCTTTTTCTTTTCGGCGGCGCCTCCTTCCAGCAAGTGGGAATGGTCCATACCACCGCCGGCAATGCCGGATTCATTACCGGTCTGTATGTCGTGATCGTCCCGATTATCGGCCTTTTCACCGGCCAGAAGTCCAACCTCGGCATATGGATGGGCGCCCTTTTGGCGGCTATCGGTTTGTATCTTCTCAGTATAACAGGAGATTTCCATATTGCATGGGGAGATTTTCTGGTACTGATGGGCGCTTTTGTGTGGGCGGCTCATGTCATCGTGATCGGATGGCTTTCACCCAAAACCTCATCTCTGCGTCTCGCCTTCATTCAGTTCGTCATCTGTTCCATATTAAGTCTTGCCGTGGCCTTCATCCGGGAAACGATTACCGTCCAGGCCGTCCTTCAGGCTTCCCTGCCATTGGCCTACGGCGGCTTTCTCTCCGTGGGCATTGCGTATACCTTGCAGATCGTCGCGCAAAAGTCCGCCCATCCGGCACACGCAGCTATTCTATTGAGTTTGGAAGCGGTATTCGCCGCCATCGGCGGGTGGATCATACTGACGGAATCCATGACGACGCGAGGAATGATTGGGTGCGCGCTGATGCTGGCGGGCATGCTCTTTTCCCAACTCTGGGGGAGATGGTGGCTGTTGCCCCGGGAAATCCCGAAAAGCGACTGACGCCGTTGTCAGGTTTTTCCACAGAGGTCCCCCTTGACCCTCCCGGGATGGTTTGCTATTCACGGAGAGACGTGTCTTACGGAAAGGATTACGCTCATGATCATTACAGAGATATTGGCAAGGAATGCTCGACTTTACGGAAACGAAACCGCCCTTGTGGAACGAGAGCCGGCAAAAAAAATCCGCAGAGAAATTTCCTGGAAAGAATTCGACCGTCAAGCGAACCAGGTAGCCTGGGCTCTGATTCAAAGGGGGATCAGAAAGGGAGATCGGGTCGTGCATTTGATGATGAACTGCCTCGAATGGTTGCCGGTATATTTTGGAATTCTGCGTACAGGCGCCTGGGCTGTTCCGCTTAATTTCCGTTTCGTGGCGAAAACCATCCTTCGCTGCACGGAAACCGCCGAAGCCAAGGCCTTTATTTTTGGCCCGGAGTTCGTGGATCACGTAAACACCATCAAGAGTGATCTTGATAACATCGTACAATCCTTTATGTTCGTTGGACCGGAAAACCTGCGACCGGATTACGCGGACAATTTCGCTGCCGTAATATCGGAACAGCGGTCTGATGAGCCTCCCGTCGCCCTTGACATTTCGGATGACGCCGCCTTGTACTTCACATCCGGAACCACCGGTTCGCCCAAAGCGACCCTGCTCACCCACCGCAATTTGGAATACGCTTGTTACGCGGAAAATCGACACCATCTGCAATCCCATGAAGACAATTTTTTGTGCATCCCGCCCTTGTACCATACCGGAGCCAAGATGCACTGGTTCGGCAATTTCATCGTCGGGGCAAAGGCCGTCATTCTAAAAGGGATTGAACCGCAATGGATATTGGAAGCGATTTCCGAAGAGTGCGTGACCGTTGTCTGGCTGCTTGTACCATGGGCCTTGGACATTCTATTTGCAATCGAAAACAAAGACCTGCGTTTGAGCGATTACAGGCTTGACCAATGGCGTTTGATGCACATCGGAGCCCAGCCGGTACCGCCCAGCCTGATCAAGGAATGGAAGCAGATTTTTCCAAATCACCAGTATGATACCAATTACGGTCTGACGGAAACCACGGGCCCCGGTTGTGTACATTTGGGACTGGAAAACATGTACAAAGTCGGCGCCATCGGCGTGCCCGGTTTTGATTGGGAATTCAAAATCGTCGACAGCGAATTGAAACCGGTGGCGGCAGGCGCCATCGGCGAACTGATGGTCAAAGGCCCGGGGGTCATGAAGGAGTATTATAAAAACCCGGAAGCGACCAAGGAATGCCTAAAGGCCGGTTGGCTGCTGACCGGCGACATGGCCCGACTGGACCCGGACGGTTTTATCTGGCTGGTGGACCGTAAAAAAGACGTCATCATCACCGGTGGTGAAAATATTTATCCTGTCGATATCGAAGATTTTCTGCAGACCCATCCCAGCATTCAGGATGTGGCGGTGATCGGGCTGCCCAGCCTGCGACTGGGAGAAATCGCCACAGCGATCATCCAGGTGAAATCAGGGCAGACACTGACATCGGAAGAGGTGGATGCTTTCTGTAAGGCTCTTCCTAGGTACAAAAGGCCCCGTCGTATCATTTTCGACCGTGTGCCGCGAAATCCTACGGGCAAAATTGAAAAACCCAACCTGCGCCGGAAGTTCGGCGGGACGGCTGAGAGTTTTTCAATAGAAACCCCGTAGCATGTCTCACACACTACGGGGTTTGGGAAAGTGTCGTTCCGATAGATGGGTGGAAGAGTGAAAAACGTCGGTTATTTCTTATCGTCTTTCACTTCCTCGAAATCGGCATCCACGACATCGTCATCCGCCTTTGCCGATCCCCCTGAACCGGCGTCATCACCGGCCGTCTGCTGCTGACCAGCCTGAGACGCCTGCTGATACATGGCTTCCGCCAGCTTATGGGATGCCTGGGTCAATTCTTCGCTCACCTTCTTGATGTGTTCGGTATCATCCCCCTCCATGGCTTTTTTCAGCCGCGAGGTAATCTCCTCCACATTGCTTTTGGTCTGGGCATCCACCTTCTCTCCAAGTTCCTTGATGGATTTTTCCGTCTGATAAATCAGCGAATCCGCCGTGTTGCGCACCTCGACCAATTCTTTTTTCTTTTTATCTTCATCGGAATGAATTTCCGCTTCTTTTATCAGACGATCGATTTCTTCCTTGGAAAGACCGGAAGAAGCCGTGATCTGGATGGATTGTTCTTTTCCGGTGGCAATATCCTTGGCGGAAACCTTGACAATACCGTTGGCATCGATATCGAAGGTAACCTCGATCTGGGGAACGCCCCGTGGAGCCGGAGGAATTCCCACCAACTCGAAACGTCCCAAAGTCTTATTGCCCGCCGCCATCTCCCGTTCTCCCTGCAACACATGAATGGATACCGCCGGCTGACTGTCGGCGGCAGTAGAGAACACCTGGCTTTTTTTGGTCGGGATAGTGGTGTTTTTTTCGATCAGCCTGGTCATAATGCCGCCCAGGGTTTCAATGCCCAGGGACAGGGGAGTGACATCCAACAACAATACATCTTTGACTTCCCCCTTCAATACACCGGCCTGAATGGCGGCGCCGATGGCCACAACTTCATCCGGATTGACGCCTTTATGGGGCTCTCTACCGAAAAGTTTCTTGACCCGTTCCTGAACCGCCGGCATGCGCGTCATGCCGCCCACAAGAACGACCTCATCAATGTCGCTGTTGCTGAGACCGGCATCTTTCATGGCGGTCCGACAGGGATTTTCCAGTTTATCCAGCAAATCGGAAATCAGTGATTCCAACTTCGCCCGCGTGATTTTAATGTTCAGATGTTTGGGGCCGCTGGCGTCGGCGGTGATAAAGGGCAGATTGACGTCCGTTTCCATGGAGGAGGACAGTTCCATCTTGGCTTTTTCAGCCGCCTCTTTCAGCCGTTGAAGTGCCATTTTGTCACGGCGCAAATCAATTCCCTGGTCCTTTTTGAATTCATCGGCGAGATAATCGATCATGCGGAGGTCGAAATCCTCCCCTCCCAGATGTGTATCGCCATTGGTCGCCTTGACTTCAAACACCCCCTCACCGATTTCCAGGATGGAAATATCGAACGTTCCACCACCCAAATCGAAAACGGCGATCTTTTCTTCGGCCTTCTTGTCCAAACCATAGGCCAGGGAGGCTGCCGTCGGCTCGTTGATGATTCGCAAGACATTCAGACCGGCTATCTTTCCGGCGTCTTTGGTGGCCTGACGTTGGCTGTCATTAAAATAGGCGGGAACGGTGATGACGGCGTCCGTCACTTTCTCACCCAGATATTCCTCGGCTGTTTTTTTGATATTGGCGAGCACAAACGACGATATTTCCGCCGGGCTAAGCTGTTTTCCTCGCAAATTGATGCGGATATCGCCGTTCGAGGCCTGTTCAATCTTATATGGCAGAATCTTCAGGTCATTTTGAACTTCGGAGGAAGAATATTTGCGGCCGATGAGCCTCTTGACTGCAAATACCGTATTTTCCGGATTGGTAATCGCCTGTCGCTTGGCAATCTGACCCACCAGCCGTTCACCACTTTCGGAAATAGCCACGATTGAAGGAGTTGTCCTGCCCCCTTCCGGATTCGTGATCACTTTTACTTCTCCTCCCTCCATCACCGCCACGCATGAATTGGTCGTCCCCAAATCGATTCCGATTACCTTGGCCATCTGTATTCCTCCTTATCTAAAGAATGCTCGCCTGTATCCTGATTAACTATTTTTTTCGTTCTGAATTGTCTCGTCTTTGCCCGATGCCGCAGTTGTTGCGGCCGACACCACAACCATTGCCGGACGGATCAGTCGTTCATGCAGCATATATCCTTTTTGCAGCATTTGGGTCACCGTGTTTTCGGGAAACGCATCGGTTTCTTCCCGCATGACGGCTTGGTGAAAGGCCGGATCGAACGGTTTTTCCAACGCGTCCACCGTCGAAACGCCGTGCTTCTCCATTATTTTCCGAATTTCCTTTAGCGTCATTTCAACGCCTTCAATTATCTGATCCGTTGCCCCGCCCCCGTTGCCGGACGAATGGAGGGCCCGCTCCAGATTGTCCAAAACGGAAAGGAATTCCCTGATAATGGACTCGTTGGCATAATTTCTCAAGTCACTCATTTCACGCGACATCCGTTTTTTGTAATTCTCAAACTCAGCGGACACTCGCAGCAGCCGATCATAATTATTTTCGGCTTCCTTCTTTGCGGCGACCAGTTCGTCCTTCCATTTTTCGAGTGGATCTCCATTTCTCGTTTCATGATCCGATTCCGCTTGCATGACATCATCCGGATTCGAAATTTCGGCGTTTCGGTCGTCGGCAGGGTCTTCGTTCTGATGTGGAAAGGGCTGTTTGTCATCCTGGCAGACTTGATCGGTAACCAATTTTTCCTCAACTTTGTTTTTAGTGTTTGCGGATTGTCCACAGGAGGACACCATCCGACAGTTGTTATCAAAATTCGTTTGGTTAAACTAAAGAAATTTAGTGAAAAGTAAGACTGGTTAGGGGGATGTCAAGGGTCTGACGACTCGGGAAAACAGTGTTGTTTTAAAAAGCTTTTCAGGAGCTATCGCGAAAAAAAGCACGGCCCTACATTAAAAGGCGGATCATAACATGACCGGGATCGATCCTCGACACAGACCACATCTCTTATCGCTGCTTCCTTCCGGACCTGACGAGGTTCGTGAGGGTCTGTTACGCGGCGACCGATCAGAATGATCCGCCTTTTAATACAGGGCCGCCATGGAGAAACGGCTCTATCTGGCAGGCATGGTTCCACAAGCCGCGGACGTCTATATAATCACAACGTTTTTTTTTTGCAAGAATTAATATGCAACCCGAAGTGGCCAATGGGTTTTCTCCCATTGGCGCTATTTCCTAAATTTATTGACAATCGTGACCGGCTGACATAGTTTTATTATTTTTGGTTCTGGTGGTAAATTTGGACCACTTCGTTTCAACAGACGCGTTTTCCCGGTGAGCTTTCCCTATGGCACCCACCATACTGAATCGTCACAAACAGAATGTTTTTCTTAAAAAGGTGACGCAAACCATCACGCAATACCGGATGTTCTCGTCAGGGGACGCGGTATTGATCGGCATGTCGGGCGGGCCGGATTCGAGCGCGCTCCTGCATGCCCTGTTGCAACTGGCACCCCGCTTTTCATTACAATTGGGTATCGCCCACCTGAACCACAGTCTTCGTAAAAAAGCAGCCGATTCGGACGAAGCTTTTGTCGCTTCCCGTGCGTCGGAATTGGACCTCCCCTTTTTTTCTAAAAAAACAGACATCCGGGCGCAGCATGCCGGAAGCGGATTATCCCTTGAGGAAGTCGCTCGAAACATCCGCTATGATTTTTTTTCCGAGGTCATTCAATCCACCGGATTCACAAAAGTGGCCTTGGGTCATCACCGAGATGACAATGCGGAGTTGATATTGATGAACCTGATCAGGGGAAGTGGTCCCCTTGGCTTGACCGGCATTCCGCCGGCGCGTGAACATCATATTGTCCGCCCGCTGATCGATTCCTCAAAACAGGAGATTCTTGCATTCCTCTCAGAGCGCGAAATCCCTTTTGTGACGGATACTTCCAATGATGATCGCCGCTTTTTACGCAACAGAGTCCGGCACCAATTGCTGCCGTTGCTCGCGTCGGATTATAACCCCAGAATAATGGAAACCTTAATCCGCTTAGGCGCGATCCTGGGCGATGAGGAGACTTGGGCCGATGAACGCATCGAGGCAACACTTGCCGATCTGCTGACCCAAACCCCGGATGGGCAGTTGCGGCTTTCCGCTTCCGGAATGGGGAAAATTCATGTGGCGGCAAAAAGAAGATTGATTCGGACGGTACTCCGAAAATTGACGGGCGATTTACGGCGGATGACCTTCGGACACATCGAGGCCGTATTACGACTTTCCGGAAACATCGATGGCGATGGGATGCTCAATCTGCCGGGAGGGGTTGTGGTGGAACGACTGGGCGACCATCTTCAATTCGGCAGATCATCGGATAAACGTCCCGGCAGGCAAACGCATGCCGAAACCAATCGCAATCTCATTTTTCATCTTCCGCTCTTTCAGGACGGGTTTGAACCGCTTACCCTGCGGATCGAACCGTTCGACCTTCAAATCCGTTTTTCAACCACCCGGCCGGAGGAATTCAGCAACTCAAAACCGCCCGAACAGCGGATTGTATATTTCGATCTGGATCGATTGCATTTTCCCATGATTCTGCGAAACGCGAGATCCGGGGATTTTTTTCAGCCCCTGGGAATGAACGGCCGGCAGAAATTGTCCAAATTTTTCAGTGACAAAAAAGTCCCGCGCGATGATCGAAAAAAATGTCTGGTTCTCGAGAGCGGCGGCAGGGTGATCTGGATTGTGGGGCATCGGATCGACGATGCGGTTAAACTGACGGGGGAAACCAGACAGGTCCTCAAAGCGGAATTGCTGCTTGCGGGCTGAAAAAAAATGATTAAATTTAGTTTTCTTGCTTTTGATGTCGGTTTGGGCGGGGGAATGCGCGAGACGCTACCTGCAGTGAATTCTGTTTTTCGCCTGTCATAAAATATGATATGGTTTTTTTGATACAACAAACCATATTCCCGGCGATACGTAACAGGGAAATCGAGGAGGTATAAACTTTTGAATCCGTTCTATAAAAATCTTTCCCTCTGGATCGTCATCGTTCTGATGGTGATCATGCTCTTCAATATTTTCAATCAGCAGCAACGCACGGATGAAAATATCAGTTACACGGAATTCCTCGCCATGGTGGAAGGTGATCGGGTCGCAAACGTCGTCATGCAGGATCGGGAGTTGCTCGTAACGGACATAAGCGGTGGCCGCTTCAAGGTATATGCCCCGGAAGATGCTGATATGATACGTATTTTGAGATCAAAAGGCGTATCAATCAATGCCAAGCCTCCAGCCGAAACACCCTGGTTCATGTCGATTCTGGTTTCCTGGTTTCCCATGATTGTTCTGATCGGAGTCTGGATTTTTTTCATGCGACAGATGCAGGGCGGCGGCGGTAAAGCGCTTTCCTTTGGAAAAAGTCGGGCGCGGTTGCTTTCGGATCAAGCGGAGAAGGTAACCTTTAAAGACGTGGCCGGTGTGGAGGAAGCAAAGGAAGAGCTTGCGGAGATCATCGAATTCCTGAAGGACCCGAAAAAATTCACCCGCTTGGGCGGTCGGATACCCAAAGGCGTGCTGTTGATGGGATCGCCGGGAACCGGCAAGACGCTGCTGGCTCGAGCCATTGCCGGCGAGGCCGGGGTGCCCTTTTTCAGTATCAGCGGATCGGATTTCGTTGAAATGTTCGTTGGTGTCGGCGCTTCTCGTGTTCGGGATCTGTTTGTTCAAGGGAAAAAAAATGCGCCTTGTATTATTTTCATTGATGAAATCGATGCGGTCGGGCGGCATCGCGGCGCCGGACTGGGAGGTGGACATGATGAACGCGAACAGACCTTGAACCAATTGCTGGTGGAAATGGACGGTTTTGAATCCAACGAAGGCGTCATTCTCATCTCCGCAACAAACCGTCCGGATGTTCTTGACCCGGCGCTGATGCGTCCCGGTCGATTTGACCGCCAAGTCGTCGTGCCCCTTCCCGACATCAAAGGCAGAAAGGAAATCCTGCAAGTTCATATGAAACGAACGCCCATCGCAAGCGATGTGAATGTTACCGTTCTCGCCAAGGGTACGCCCGGATTCTCGGGCGCGGATCTCGAAAACATGGTAAATGAGGCGGCATTGCTGGCAGCTAAAAAGAACCAGGAAAAACTGCACATGCTTGATTTCGAGGAAGCGAAAGACAAAGTCTACATGGGATTGGAACGCAAATCCAAGGTCATCAAAGAAGACGACCGAAAAACGACCGCCTATCACGAAGGCGGGCATGCCTTGGTGGCCCGCTTCCTTCCCGGGACTGATACCGTCAATAAGATCACCATCATTCCACGCGGTCGGGCCGCCGGTGTAACCTGGTTTCTACCGGAAGAAAGGGATTTCCGTTATAAGGATCAGCTTGAAAGCGAACTCAGCGTGGCTTTCGGCGGACGCGTGGCGGAAGAACTGGTGTTCGGTCGAATCAGTACAGGAGCTTCCAACGATATCAAACAGGCAACCGAATTATCGCAGAAGATGGTTCGCAGCTGGGGGATGAGCGAGCTCCTCGGACCCCTCTCCTATGCGCAGAACGATGAACAGATCTTTCTCGGACGGGATTTTGCCCAAAAAAGCGATTATTCAGAAGATACCGCCAAGAATATCGACAAAGAGGTCAGCAGACTGATACATAATAATTATGACCGCGCCAAACAGGTCTTGAAAGAAAACCTGGATATTCTTCATAAACTGGCCGAACTGCTGCTGGAAAAAGAAACGGTGATGGGCGCGGAGCTGGACGATCTCATCCGCTCCATGCGCCCCGGAATCGAGTTGTCGCAGGCGGAGGAATCGGAACCGGAAGAAGTCGCAGACAACGAAAAAGTGGAAAAACCCCATGACGCTCCCGACCCGAACGTTTGAAATTGGATGGGGAAAACATCGACTGAAACTTGGTGAAAGAACGCTGGTGATGGGGATTCTCAATGTCACTCCCGATTCTTTCTCCGACGGCGGCCGTTTTTTTTCATATGATTCCGCCTTGAAACACGCCACAGAAATGGTCGAAGCTGGCGCCGATATCATCGATGTGGGAGGGGAGTCCACACGGCCTTATTCGGTTTCCATCCCGGTTGAGGAGGAAATCAGACGAGTGCTGCCGGTGATTCAGGCCATCGCCGAGCAGGTTCCCATTCCCATTTCCATTGATACGACCAAGGCCCGCGTTGCCCGTGAGGCGATTCGTGCGGGAGCGTCCATTGTCAATGACATAAGTGCCCTGAAATCCGATCCGGAAATGGCGGGTGCTGTCGCCGACCTTGGCGTACCGCTGATCGTAATGCATATGAAAGGAACGCCGAAAGACATGCAGGTGGCTCCCATCTATCATGATCTCATCGGCGAAATCACGCATTTCCTCCAACGGACCATGGATCTTGCGGAAAAAAACGGCATCCCAAGATCAAACATCATCATCGATCCGGGTATCGGATTCGGCAAAACGTTCGAGCAAAATCTGAGCATCCTGAAGCATTTGCGCGCCTTCGAACCCCTTTGCGCACCGATCCTCATCGGGACCTCCCGCAAGGCCTTCATCAGGCATCTTTTGAAGGGTTCCCATGAAACGGAGCCACAACCGGATCTGGCCGTCGTCGAAAACGGTACCCAGGCAAGCGTTGCTGCCGCAGTTTTGAACGGCGCCCATATTGTTCGCTGCCACGATGTCCGTCTGGCCCGAACAACGATAAAAATAGCGGATGGGATCAAGAATGCCGTCTGAAAAAATGTGCACGGCGGCCGCTTCTGTTTTTTCTCGTATTTCGGAATTCGCTGGCAATGATACCCAAGCCCTCAACCCATAAAAGGTTCTATTCAGCCGCGATGCGTTTTCGACTCGGGAAATACGCATGGCTGTTTTTAGGCCTGCTGATAACCGCAGGTGCCATGGCCGCTTTTTGGCCCTGCAAGGTGTTCATGGAAACCACGGTGATGATACCAGTCGGAATCCATCATTTGCGAGCGGGTTTCGTCCATATGGGACTGCCCGCAAAAGGTATCGAATTTCAAATCCGGGGGCCGGAATCGATTGTTCACTCCATTGAGGGGCGGAATTATAGGTATCTGTTCGATCTTTCCGGTGTTACAGAGGCGGTGATTTCCCTCCCCGTCGATGCGAATCGAATCGACTTCCCGGAAGGGATAGAAGTATTACAAACGATCCCTTCCTCCGTTACCGTAACAATTGAACGCGAAGAAAAAAAAGATCTGCCCGTAATGGTGACGACTGCCGGTGAGCCGATGCCCGGTTATCGAGTCGAAAAAATCAGCTTAACCCCATCTTCCGTTGTCCTGCGGGGATCTGAAAGTATCTTGGCTGACATGGAAAGCGTCTCAACCAAACCCATTGAACTGACGGGCGCAAGGGAATCCTTTAAAAAGAATGCCATCCTCAGCCTGCCAGAAACACTTCATTCCATTCCCCCGGACAAGATTTTTATTGCCGAAATCGAAATCGCGGAAAAGATATGCACCAAAACCTTTACCGGCATCCCGATTACGGGTAGAGGCTCTCCGTATGAATTTCGAATCGAGCCTGAAACCCTTGACCTGGAGATCAAAGGCCCGGAGCGAAATCTGACGACAGGAGCACCGGAGAAGGACGTTTCGGCATCCGTCGATCTAAGCGGCCTGCCTCCCGGGCAGTATACGGTCCCGGCGGCGATTGTCGTGCCCGTTCACCTGATGCTCATGAATGTCAGGCCTAAAAATTTTATCGTGACGATTATCAATAAACTTTCGCAAAAGGAATAGGGCCATGCTGCTGGTCATCGATATCGGAAATACAAACACGGTCGTCGGTATCTACGAAGGACGCCAGTTGATTCGAAACTGGCGCATCCGCACGGAACGGAACGCTACCGAAGACGAACTCTGCGTCCTCCTGAACAATCTATTCAACGCAAACGACATCCTGTTTCGGGATATCGACAGAACCATTATCTCCTGCGTGGTTCCACCCGTCGTAAGGTTGTACGACACTTTTTGTCGTAAATATCTCAACCATACGCCAAACTGGGTCGACGCCGGATCAATGGCGGGAATGCCGATCCTTTATAACAATCCGGCCGAAGTCGGAGCGGACCGGATCGTGAACGCCGTGGCCGCCTATGAGCAATATCGTACCTGTCTGATCGTTATCGATTTCGGAACCGCCACTACGTTCGACGTCATTTCGGAGAAAGGGGAATACATCGGAGGCGCCATCGCTCCCGGTGTCATGATTTCCTCGGAGGCGCTTTTCATGAATGCCTCCAAACTGCCGCGAGTGGATTTATTGACCACCCCTGCGGTCGTCATCGGCCGTGATACGGCAAGCAGCATTAAGTCCGGTATCATATACGGGTATGCCGGTTTGGTAGACGGGATGGTGAAACGGATGACCAAAGAGATGGGAACCACACCGAAGGTTATTGCCACAGGTGGCCTTGCCCGACTCATTCACTGTGTATCCGAAACCATTGAAAGCGTCGAGCCCGATCTGACTTTGGAAGGGCTACGGATTATCAGCGAACGTCTCCAGGGCCTCCACAAAACCTGAAATGCTGTTCATCAAAAAAAACGTTTCTCTTTTGCGGACATCGGGCGGCAAGTCGAAAAATTTCGACAGAAAAGAATCTGCAGTCAGCAAGCGCTTCAGCAACCTCTTGGGCAACTCTTCGTTTTCCATTCGACGGCTTTCCTCGTCGACAATCCGAGACCATAACAGTAGTTGGCGACGATGGGCCTCGAGCATCCCCCGGGCGTCCTCCCGGCGCCCGATATGCCCGTAACAGATGTGGGAAGGATCGGCGGCGATCAAAGCATCGATACTGTCGATAGTGGTTTTCAGAAAAAATCGGGGAGGAGTGGCCGGGCGCAAGTATGGCGCGGTGGAAGCAAACGGCAGGCAGACGCCGCCGGCTTCTCCGGCAAAAAGGGTCGATCCGAACAGATAACTCACATGATGCGGTGCATGACCCGGCGTTGGTATCGCACATAGCGGGTGGGCATCGAATTGAATGGCGTCCGCCAGACGTTTTTCGTCCAGAGGCTGGATAGGGCCGTAGGCCTTCCCAATGTCACCAAGGGTCTTGACGGTCCCGCGCAATAACCGGGTCGGATCAAGGAGATGGGGAAAAGCGGAAGGATGGCAGACGACCTTGGCCATCGGGAAACGTGCCGACACCTCACCAACGGCTCCTGCATGATCCAAATGGATATGGGTAAGGAGGATATAATCGAGTCGACGCACCGATAACCGATCCATCGCCCGGAACAACTGAGCAACCGTGACGGACGGTCCCACATCGACCAAAAAAGCCGGAGATCCCGCATGAAGATATACACCGATGAAATCATCAAATCCGGGGAAAGCCGAGAAAAAAGTGATTTGAAAAAGGCGATCTCCCAGCTCCATGATCTGCGGAGCTGGCTGTGAAATGGAGGGGGGGCTCATCACATTCCCATGACTTTTTCCAGCTTGAGAATGTCTTTCCGGATCTTTTCCTTTTCGCTTTCGGAAAGATTCTCTTCCGCAAGACGTCGGTTCAGCCCGAGAAGCATCATTTCCGCCCGATAGTCCTTACAGGTATATACATTCTGTGCTTCTCCCATTTGCCGATTTCCCCTCACCGTTAGGCGACTCCCAACGTTTTCCGGGTCTCATGAAAAATCCGGTAAAAGATGTCTTGGTCCGACAACCCGCGTTTTAAAATATTTTCGAATTGGTTGATATTTTCGACGTTGATGATCAGATTCACACTTTTATTCAGCGCCATCATATAATCCATGGTGCGAAACCGCCGGCTCAACATGGTGACAAAAATGTCACGCCGAAAAGACATATGCAAGCGAGCCAGATAAATCAGGATACCGTTCGCATCCGGATTTCTTGAATCAAAGCTTTCGTTCACAATGAGGAGGTCATAATTGTGGTACCGCATTTTCTTGATGGCCTCTCGTGCGCTTTCCGTCATGCTGATATGGTACTCCATAAAATCGAGCACCTTTACGATCGGCTGAATGATTTCCGGGTCGGTCTCGCAAATCAATGCGGTTTTCCCTTCTTCTTCCGCAAAATCAAAGGCGCTGTCGGGATTCTCATATTTTTCGGAATAATCGTAATCGAAATCAAACCCGTCCTTGACTGCCGGTTCTTCAGTGACTTCCTCTTCGACGACTACTGGCGCGCCATCGACGGCGATCTTGTTTTTACATTTCGGACAGGTAAGATTGACGGTGCGTCCCGGAGGAATTTTTTCATCCGCGATCTTGAATTTTCCTTGACAACTGCTACAGGTGATTTCCATATCGCTCAGCCGCCTCCTTTACCGAAATTTTCCATAACCACGATCGATTTCCAGGTTGTCGATGTCGGTTGTCGCTTCTCCCCGTGAGCTCTTAACCATATCGATACCGCGTTTCACGATCCCGCGTCTGGAAGAATATGCAATGGCGGTCTCTTCGGAGATGTACCCTTGTTGGTATAATGCGATGATGCTGTCATCGAATGTGGACATCCCGAATGCATGGTTTTTTTCCATGATGTCGTAGAATGTCTTACCTTCGGACTCCCCATGAAGAACAGCGTCTTTTACGCGCAGGTTGGTTCCCAAAATTTCAAAAGCCGCCACCCGGCCTCCGATGATCTTGGGAAGAAGTCGTTGACAAACGACCCATTTCAAGGTCTCGGCAACGCGGATTCGAATCTGACTCTCTTCATCGGAACTGAACATGCCGAGAATCCGGTTGATGGTTTTTCCAGCGTCGACGGTATGCAGGGTCGTCAGAACAAGATGGCCTGTTTCAGCCGCGCGCAAGCCGATTTCCACCGTCTCGCGGTCCCGCATCTCGCCCACAAGAATCACTTTCGGCGCCTGCCGGAGAGCCGCCCGCAGTCCATTGGCGAAATTATCGAAATCTCTTCCCAGTTCACGCTGATTATACGTTGCCTTCTTATGGGGGTGCTGATATTCGATAGGGTCTTCCAGCGTCACCACATGAACCGATCGGGTTTCATTGATATGTTCGAGTATTGCCGCGAGTGAAGTGGATTTCCCGGTTCCGGTGGCGCCGGTAACGAGGACGATTCCGTTCTTTTCTTCCGCAATCCTGTAAAACACTTTCGGCAAGCCCAGACTGGGAATCGTTGGAACGGTCGACTCCAGACGCCTGAGGATGATGGAATAATTGCCGCCCTGTGAAAAAATATTCACCCTGAAACGCGCCTTGCCGGGGAGACTATACGACAAATCGCACGATCCCTCGCTAACCAGCTTTTCCGTCAACCGCCGATCATGGCTGATGAGATTGAATGCGATGGTTTCTGTTTGAAATGGAGTCAACTCGTTGAAATAAGGACGCATCTCAACAGGAAGCAATTCTCCTGAACTTTCCACCTGCAATGGCCGGCCGACGGTCAGATTCAGATCGGAAACATTTTCATAGGCATCCAACATTCTGGCAAGGATATGGTCCACTTCATGTTTTTTCATGGGTCACTCTCTGGGCATGATGGATTGGGTCCGTAATCACGCCTCGGTAAAATCAGTCGGAGGATTCTTCAAAAACGGCCTGAACGCGTCTTTATCATTTGCCTTTGCATAGGCCTCGTCCGCTCCAATCCAGCCTTTCTGATACAAATTCATGATGGCGTCATCCAATAATTGCATACCGTATTTTCTTCCGGTCTGCATCATGGAAGGCAGCTGGTGGGTCTTGCCCTCGCGGATCAGATTGCGTACGGCGGGCGTGGCGATGAGGATCTCCGGCGCAACGCAGCGCCCTTTTTTATCCACACGCTTGAACAGAACCTGGGCGATGACCGCTCGGATACCATCCGCCAATGTCGAACGAATCTGCGCCTGTTGGGGTCCGGGGAACACCTCGATAATCCGGTCGACGGTTTTGGCCGCACTGGTCGTATGGAGGGTGGCGAAAACCAAATGCCCGGTGGAAGCTGCCTCAATGGCAAGGGAGATGGTTTCAAGATCCCGCATTTCGCCCACCAGAATGATATCCGGATCCTCACGCAATGCCCCTCGAAGAGCAGCTGAAAATGATTTCGTGTGCATGCCGACTTCCCGATGATTGACGATGCAGCTTTGACTCTGATGGACGAATTCGATGGGATCTTCGATCGTGATAATATGATCCTTGCGCGCCCGATTCGCCACATCGATGATGGCGGCCAGCGTGGTCGACTTTCCACTGCCGGTGGGGCCGGTGATCACCACCAGCCCACGGGGAAGCGAGGCCAGCTTGGCCACGACCGGAGGAAGACCGAGCTGTTCCACGGTGGCAATGATGCTCGGAATCTCCCGGAAAACCGCCCCGACACCATTGCGGTGCATGAAATAATTGGCCCGGTATCGCGCCAGTCCGAGAATCTCGTAGCCGAAATCGACATCGCCGGTTTCTTCAAACAGCTTCACCTTATCTTCCGGCGTAATTTCGTACAACATGCTCCGAAGTTCGTCATTTGTCAGCAGATTATATTTTACCCGTTCAATTTCACCACGGACCCGGAGCACCGGCTGCTGTCCGGCCACGAGATGAAGATCGGAAGCCCCTTGTTCATGCATTAATTTAAAAAACGCATCAATTTTTGCCATTGGTTGTTCCCTGTCACCGCCGATGAATCGGCATGCTTATTTTACTGGAGTAATTGGAAAACGCGACCGGTCTGTGTGGGCTAGTGGCGATTGAATAATTTCACTTTATCGTCGGCCTCATCACTTTTTTTGG
Organism: Desulfobacterales bacterium; assembly: GCA_041740615.1. Classification (GTDB taxonomy): domain Bacteria; phylum Desulfobacterota; class Desulfobacteria; order Desulfobacterales; family SURF-7; genus DYJD01. The sequence continues at coordinate 141,968 of JBGSLR010000038.1, read as the reverse complement.
CATCCTCTTTTTCCATATCGAGCAGTTTCGTATGTGATTCGATAATGGCTCGGATTTGAACCTCGATTTGTGTACGCTGCCGCTTCATCTCGGCAATGTCCTTGTGTAACTGCGCCAGACGGTTATGTGCCTGATTGAGAATTTTTTCTGCATTCACTTCGGCTTCGGCGACAATCAATTCAGCTGATTTCTGGGCGTTCAACTTCATCTGTTCCAACACCTTCTGAGAATTCAAGATGGCGCGTTTGAAAACTTCCTCCCGTTTTTTATACCCTTGACTCTCTAAATTCAGCCGATCGATTTTTTCACGTTGCTTCGTGTTTTCATTTAATAACGACTCAAAAATATTGGCCAGCTTTTCGAGATACGCATCCACTTCGCGGACATCGAAACCGCGAAACCTGACTTTGAACTGCTGATGCTGGATCTCATCCGCCGTGATTTTTTTCATGACTCACCCGCCCAATATTCATTTACGCTTTTGAATTGTGTAATTATATGGAAAATTAGTGTTATATCAGATATAAGTCAAGCAATTTTATCCGACAACATTAAAACCATTGACATTTCAAGGACTGAATCGCTATCTTGATTACCGCGATTTTCGTATAACGGATTTATTCATGGAGAAAACAGATTGATAACATATAAAAAAAAGATCGGCATCATCGGCGCCGGCAATATGGGCGAAGCCTTTGTCGGCGCCCTTGTTCACTCAAACATGAGTGCGCCGGAGCATATTTTTATCCATGATATTTCCAGCACCCGCGTTTCCGCACTCCAGGAAACCTACGGCATTATCCCGGCCCATGACAATCAGCAGGTATTCTCGGAAAGCGACATCGTCATACTGGCCGTCAAACCCCAACAATTACCGGATATCGTGTCATCCCTTGGGAGATCGACCGATTTGTCCGCATTGCAACAACGCAAACTGATCATCTCCATCGCCGCCGGTATCCGAATTCGAAAACTGGAGGAAATTCTGTATACCCCTCTCCCGGAATCTGCACGGCGGAATCTCCCGATCATCCGGGTGATGCCGAACACACCGGCTCTGGTGCTTGCCGGCATGAGCGCATTGAGCGGCAACCGATATGCCGATGGTACGGATCTTGCTCTGACACGCACCATCCTGTCATCGATGGGAGAAGTTATTGAGGTGAAAGAAGATGTAATGGATGCCGTTACCGCGCTTTCCGGTTCGGGGCCCGCTTATGTTTTTTATTTCGTGGAAGCCGTCATCGAGGCGGGCATCGCCCTTGGGTTCGATCCGGAAACAGCGATGTTGCTGACGACCAAGACTTTTGAAGGCGCGTTACGGCTGTTGAAAGAACGCCGGGAATCCCCTGCCGATTTACGTCGAAAAGTCACCTCTCCCGGAGGAACGACCGAAGCGGCTTTGAAAGTCCTGATGAACAACGATGTCAAGCAAACCATCGTCCATGCCGTTTTTGCCGCTGCGGAACGGTCCAAAGAACTGAGCCGATAAGATTCGAAGTAGGTTATGACAACATGTTTATTGAATCAGTGCCCTATCATTTGGCCTTTATTGCCGGACTGACATCCTTTTTTTCTCCCTGCGTCCTTCCGCTGATACCGGCCTATTTCACTTTTATCACCGGTTCTTCCCTCGAGGAATTAACAACCTCGCCCGGATCTGAGCTGCGGATAAAGGTGGTGCTATCAACCATTTCATATGTTTGCGGATTTTCCGTCGTTTTTATTCTATTGGGCGCTTCGGCATCTCTCTTGGGGAATCTGATTGCCGAATATAAGGAAATGCTTGTTAAAATCGGCGGCGTAATGATAATATTATTCGGAATTCATTTATCGGGCATCATTCGCCTGCGGGGACTTGATTTCGAGAAACGGATTCAAATTCGAAAAAAGCCATACCGCTTGCTCGGAACGTTTGTTATTGGAATGGCTTTTGGAGCAGGATGGAGCCCCTGCATCGGACCATTGCTTGGATCCATTTTGATCATGGCCTCCAGTCAGGAGACCATTGGACAGGGAGTGGGCTTGTTGGTCATGTACTCTTGCGGGATGGCGCTTCCATTCATTTTCATCTCGTTGTTTATTACATTTTTATTGTCTTTTATTCGGAAAGCTGTGCGCGTTGTAAAATATATCAACACGGCGGCCGGCTTGTTATTGATTGTGATCGGTCTGCTGCTGTTGACCGATCGATTCTATCAATTCGCAGGACCTTAGAAAGGAACAAATGAAACAGAACCATTCCACCCATCGCTATTTGCTGATATGCTTATTCGCCATGGTTTTTGTGTTGAATATCGGAGACGGAATCGCTTCGGACCAGGCGATCAATTGGCTGCCTTTTGAAAAAGGCATCGCCGCCAGCAAACAAGAAGACAAAAAAGTATTTCTTCATTTCTACGCGGATTGGTGTCGATACTGCAAAAACATGCAAAAAGAGACCTTCGCTGATCCGGCGGTGATCCGATATCTGAATGAGCATTTTATCTCCATCAAAATCAATTCCGATCAGGATAAGGAGCGGGCGCGTGAATATCACGTATCCGGACTTCCCACCACTTGGTTTCTATCCCAGAATGGTGAAAAAATCGGCAACCGACCGGGATTTATCCCCGCCAAGGACATGATGTCTTTCCTGAAATACATTTCCACGAACAGCTACAAGACCATGTCCTTGAAGACTTTCCTGGAAAATCCCCCGGAATGAAAACCGGATACGATACTCTTTTCAGCCCTTCAGATACCTGCTGTTCATTCGGACGATATAGCGCTTCACCAGACGGATGGCAATGGAGAGCAGAACCCATAGACACATGATGGAAAGCAAAATGGGTACCCAAACATAGGGATGAAAGGCTGTATTTTCATAAGCCGTAAAAATGCCGGCAACAGAGAACAGCAACACCAGCGCCAAAACCGCAATCGTGATGAAACAGGCCGTCTCGGTATCATACCAGGGAGCGAATACTTTGCGATGCACGACCGTTTGCTGGGGATTACCGATCACTTGTCATCCTTACAATATGAGATACTTGAAAAACCGCCCGGCTTTGGCGGAACGAAGCCTGTCGTCCATACCATCAAACCGGGCAGGGCAAAAGGCAGACCGCTCCTCCTTTCTCTTATTTCATTTCAATCAAAGAAAATCAAGATACCCCGCGCGCACTGCGGATATTTTATTTGAAACCCACACCGACTCCGGCGGATCACCAACTTGGGGAAAACCAGCACAAACAATTGATTTAACATCCGTATACCCCACATATTGAATTTTCCCGTTGACACATAACAATATATTGTGATAACTACCGGTCCATTCAACGAACACGGCGTTACCGAAGGAATTCCACAACCGGCGCTTACCGTACTGCGTTGCCATCACAACGGCCGGTAGGGTTATTTTTTTGGATTTAACGGCGTTTACTTGGAAAAACACCTTGCACATGGGGAAAAGGGTTACTTCCGTCAACCTGTTTTTTTCAGCGCAACTTCATGTTTTTCGGTTTGACCGGATTTTACTACTAACAAAGTCCAAATTTCAAAAGGGTGGTGCGAATGTTCGAGACGATTAAGAAGCGTGACGGCCGGGTTGTTGAATTCGATTCATCCAATATCACAAAAGCGATCGCCAAAGCCGGGGAGGCGAGCAGTGAATTCGGTGAACGGGAGGCCCGAAAACTCACCCTGAAAGTATTGACCCTGGCCCATGAAATGAGACTCGGCCCACTGCCGGAGGTTGAAGAAATCCAAGACATCGTCGAACGGGTGTTGCTGGATTCACCGTATTATAAAACCGCCAAGGCCTACATTCTCTACCGTGAGCAACACAACCAGATACGTAGCCTGACCACCAAGGCGAGTGTCAACCTGGTGGACAACTATATTCAGAAGATGGATTGGAAAATCAAGGAAAACAGCAATATGAGCTATTCCTTGCAGGGCCTGAACAACTATATCTCCTCCGACGTCACCTCCGAATACTGGCTGAACCGTATCTATCCGCCGGAAATCCGGCAAGCCCATAAAAACGGCGACATCCATGTCCATGATCTGAGCCTGCTGTCGGTTTATTGTGTCGGCTGGGATTTAAAGGACCTTTTGGTGCAGGGATTCAAAGGAGTTGTCGGCAAGGTGGAAAGTGCCCCCCCGAAACACCTTCGTTCCGCCCTGGGGCAGATTGTCAACTTCTTTTATACGCTGCAAGGCGAAGCTGCGGGCGCCCAGGCCATTTCCAATTTCGACACGCTGCTGGCCCCTTTTATCCGATACGACAACCTGGGTTATGATAAAGTCAAACAGGCGATCCAGGAATTTGTCTTCAACATCAACATCCCCACGCGGGTCGGTTTCCAGACGCCCTTTACCAATATCACCATGGATTTATGCGTTCCGTCGATCCTGAAGGATGTTCCGGTGATCATCGGTGGGATGGAAAGAGAAGAAACCTACTCCGGTTTTCAACCGGAAATGGATATGCTCAACAAAGCCTTCGCCGAAGTGATGATGGCCGGAGACGCAAAAGGACGAGTCTTCACATTTCCGATTCCAACATATAATATAACCGCAGACTTTGACTGGGATAATCCAAATCTGGAAATGATTTGGAAAATGACGGGGAAATACGGGATTCCCTATTTCTCCAATTTCATCAATTCGGATATGTCTCCGGAAGATGCCCGATCCATGTGCTGCCGGCTGCGGCTGGACAACCGCGAATTGATGAAAAGGGGCGGAGGCCTGTTCGGAGCCAACCCCCTGACCGGCTCCATCGGGGTCGTCACCATCAATCTGCCACGTATCGGATTTCTTTCCAGCAGTGAAACGGAATTTTTTGTCCGCTTGAACAAAATGGTCCAGATTGCCAAAGAAAGCCTGTCTATCAAAAGGAAAATACTGGAAAACTTCACGGATAAAAATCTTTACCCATATTCAAAATATTATTTACGTGAAATCAAAAACGGTTCCGGCAAATACTGGAAAAACCACTTCTCCACTATCGGCATCGTCGGAATGAATGAAGCCTGCCTCAATTTTCTCGGAGAAGGTATCGCAAGTGAGGCCGGTCTGGATTTTTCCTTACGGGTGATGGATTTTTTGCGGGATCAGATCGCCGAAATCCAGGACGCGACCGGGGACATTTACAATCTGGAAGCCACGCCGGCGGAAGGTACATCCTATCGACTGGCCATGCTGGACAAAGAGCGCTACCCCGAGATTCTCTGCTTCAACGAAGCCGGATACCGGGAAAATGCCCCGCCTTTTTATACCAATTCCACGCAGCTGCCGGTGAATTATACGGACGATATTTTCGAAATGCTGATGCTTCAGGATGATCTACAGACCAAATATACCGGCGGTACAGTTCTCCATCTGTTTCTGGGTGAACAGGTCAATGATACCGAAACCGTCAAATCCCTTATCCGCAAGGTGGCGAACAATTTCAAATTGCCGTACTTCACACTGACGCCCACCTTCAGTATCTGCCCATCCCACGGCTATCTGACCGGCGAGCAGGAGACCTGCTCCACCTGTAATCAGGAAACCGAGATCTATTCACGCGTCGTCGGATATCTGAGGCCGGTAAAACAATGGAACAACGGCAAACAAGCGGAATATGACCTCCGGAAAACCTTTCGCTTGGAAAGCGCTCACACCCAACCGCGATTGTCGACCGGGAGACGGACCGAACAACCGCCCCCCCTGCCGACCATGCCGGAAACAAAGGCCGGCGGAATGTCTTGATCGATATATGCAAGATGCGCCTCGGTGGTGTCTTGAAACATTCCCTGATCGATTATCCGGGGAAAATCAGCTGCGTTGTCTTCTTATGCGGATGTAATTTTCATTGCCCGTATTGTCATAATCCCGGGCTGGTCAGGGGTGACCAGCCCATCCCGCCCTTTTTGGATCAACGTTGGCTTACGGATTTTCTGCAGATACGTAAGGAGTTTCTGGAAGGTGTCGTCATTAGCGGCGGCGAGCCCACCCTGCAGTCCGACCTGGAATACTTTTGTGAACAACTGAAGCAATCAGGATTTTTCGTAAAATTAGATACCAACGGCAGTCGCCCGGATATCATCGGGAAACTGTTGAAGCGTGACCTGGTGGATTATATCGCCATGGATATCAAGACCGATCCGCGTGAATATGCCCCCTATCTGGTGGATCATTATCATCCGGACAATATTCTCGAAAGCATCCGGCTGATCATGACAAATGCCCCGGACTATGAATTCAGAACGACTTGCGCCAAACCATTTATCTCCTCATCGGTACTCGATTCCATACTCGATCACATCGAAGGCGCGAAGCGCTATTGTCTTCAGCGTTTCAACCCCGCGGACGTTCTGCAGCCCGATTTTTTCACGGCAACCCGGGAAGACGGCACGGAGGAATGGATGGAGCGACTCGGAACGATCGCCGCCATGCGGGTACACGAATGTATCGTGCGGTGAGCCCGCATGCCTGTTCTCTGACGATGATTAGAATTCTATGGAAGAAACCGGTATTATCTGTGGACGCTGAAACGGATTCCCGGCGGCTGTAGGACAATGACAATGAAGATGGTTTTCGAGTGAAAGGGCCCGTCGATAGCAGCCTGTCAGACCAAAAGCGCCATTTTCAGGGTGGTATGGATGTTATCTTCCCAAGGCCAGAATTTGGCAACCACCGTCCCGTTATTGAATTCACTTTCGAATAATGTCTGGTTCACACGAATTCCGCCCGATGCTCTGGTCAAGGACAAATCCGCATCGGTCGGCTCGACCCCTTTCGGCTTTCGCGCCGGTCCTAAGAGACTTGTGAGGAGTTTATTCCACTCTTCAATTTCAGCGTTATAAACCACAATCTCATAATACTCTTCGTTTTCACTTCTGATCTCATGTATTTGAAGTTTGCGGCAGCGGTCGAAAATCTCTTTTAGCGTCATGTTACCTATCCAAATCTTGAAATGGTTCATCCGGCCGCTCCATTACAGGAAACATCAGCCGTGGTTTCAAATACTCCTTATCATTTCAGTCGGATCATTTCAACCCATACGATCCCGAATCAAAAGTCCTCATCCTGTTTACGGATTTTCTGTTCCATCATCGCATTGATGTAAGTCCGAATTTTTTCCCGTTTCGATTCGGCCAGATTGATAAACCGACAGCCGGCCCGGACGCCCCGTACCGGCTTATAATGAAGCACCCATCTGATTTCGGCTTCAACGCTTTCCAACACTTTCAACGGGTCCATTCCGATGATCGTCTCCAGTATCAGATGATTTCCTTCATGGAGAACGCCCGATTCTCTCATGTTAAATTTCAGACCCAACCCGCCTTCGCTTATATTCAAAATCGTCGCCTTGATAATCCCTTCCGAATAGGATGATAGGCTGAAGGTGGCACCGATGATTTCTTCTGGGGGAAACATCAAGCGCCTGAATATACGTTTCTCCGCATTACCCTCCATGGTTGGTCCTTTCTCGTGGTGGATGGTTACAATTCCATAACCGGCTGCCGACACTCCGAACGCTCAACAGTGACCAGATATTACCATACCATTTATTCCGTCTGCTTGGAAAGTCCTTGTATCAGCGCCAGAACATTACGCCCCAACACATCATGGTTATACCCGCCTTCCAGAATACCGAAGCAACCGCCCCTGTTTCGATCGGCGGCCTCCCGAACCAAACAACCAATGGCGCCATAATCATCCGTCGATAAAACGCCGCCCCAATCCTCCAGATGGTTGTCAAAGCCGGCGGAAATACCGATGATATCCGCTTTGCAATCCGCCATGGCCTGACGGACCTCGGAAAGATATGCATTGCGATTGCGCGTCGACACGTTATGAACCGTCACCCAGGAGGAATTCCCGAGAATGTTTTCGGTTCCATCTCCATGGTGCATGTCGATATCCAGAACAAAGGCTCGTTGTATCCGGCCTTCCCGTTTCAATTTATCGATGGCAATGGCCATATTGTTAAAAAAACAAAAGCCCCAAGCCGAACCGACGGAAGCATGGTGCCCGGGAGGACGAATTAATCCGAAAGCAGGTTCGGAAAGCCCGGCCAGAGCCGCCTGAACGGCGCCACCCGCCGCAAGAGCGGCAATGTCATATAAACCTTCGTCTTTGACCGAACGAATATGATCGGTGGTGTGCACGGCAGCGATGTCGGCCTCTTGGGCGGCCACGATGTCCATCAGGGTGACTTCCGGCTCGATGATGCGCACAATCGCTTCCATTCTGCCGCTATCCGCTGCCGGATCCGCTGTATACACCTTAAAAAAATCGCTATGGAAAAACACTTTCATGCGTTGCCTCACGGTCTTCAACAATCCAGCGAGGTGGCTTGATCCGTCCGGCGCTCACATCACGCATACAGACACTTCGAACCCCTTCACAGAGGTCTCCGGAAAGCGTCTCGATCCGAAGATCGAACAGCAAACAACCCTTTCCCGCTTCCGGCAGTGGCGTGACAGTCGCAAGATACAGATTACCCGGTTGGGTCGGATGGATAATCTCTCTACACGCAAAACCCACTGGGAAAGCGACGATCCCATAAAAACGCTGCCCCCAGACACAGGCGATATGAAATGCCGCATCCAATGGGAACGGCGACCCCAAAAAATTCGGAAGCGTTCCAGCGCCTTCGATATCGGCGGCACGCACCCTGGCGATCGCCCCTGATTTGAAGAGCTCCACCGCATCGGTAATGTTGTGATACGAGGAACCGAAAGGAACCAGTTCGCGATAAATCCTCTCCGGTGCGATCGTCATTCCGCCGGTCCCCGATTCCACCCGGCAACCGGTGCTGCCTGGTGTTTTTTTGTCCGGATGAGTTGAAAAACGAACGACCGCATGTTCCTTCACCCGGGTAATGGCCGCCCTGCCGCTTTGGGATCTCGTCAGCAACCGGGCGACAATATCGCCGTTTTCGAACCGACACAAATCGGTGAACGCCGAAAACGACTTGGTACCGGGTTCAATATATAGGAATTTTTCAAAATTTGCATCCTTTATTATCCGGATCCGGGTCCCGGGGAACGCCTCCCGGACGGATGCGGCCAACACCTGCATGGCCTCCACCGCCGGCATGACGGTCGCTCCTTCAAAACGATGATCCATCAGGTAGGAAGGAACGGAAATCGTAATCGGACGGCGGATTTCTGTAACTATTTTGGAAAGATCTCCCATAAATGAACCGTTTTTTTATCCACCTCTACGGGAATGCCCGTTCGGTTGGTGGCGCAATGCCGTGTGAATCCTTTACAGACGATCTCGCCGGTTTTTTCGTTCACAATGATATAGTCGAAACGCAACCGCACTCGTTCCATTTCCGAAGGCCGGGTGTGAATCCACATGGCGTCATCATAATATAGGGGACTGTGATAAGTGATCCCGATTTCAATAATGGGATAGATATATCCGTTTTCTTCGATTTCCCGATACGGATAGGCGGCATCACGCATCAGAGAGGCCCGACCGTATTCGAAATAACGCAAATAGTTGGCGTGATAGACAACTTGGGAGCGATCCGTATCCGCATACAACGTCCGGTGCATGCACCGATGCCAGACATGCCCGTCGTTTTGATTTCTGACATAGCGCTCATCACCATCGATCATTTTTGCGAGAAACGGTTTCGGCCGCATGTCATACCCCCCGAAAAACGACGCAACAATTGGTTCCGCCGAATCCAAATGCATTGGAGAGAAAAAACTCATAGCGCTGACGCCGCACGGCGTTGGGGACCACATCGATGTCGGCCAGACTCGGATCCGGGATATGGTTCACGGTCGGTAAAATCAGCCCTTGCTGCATGGCTTCGATACCGAGAGCCGCCTCGATGGCGGCGGACGCCCCCAGCGTATGACCAATCTGGCTTTTATTGGAAGAGACGGGAATTTGTTCAAGCAGCCCACCGAAAACAGTCCGCAGGCATTCGACTTCCGTAGTATCCCCTTTCATGGTCGAAGTGCCGTGGGCATTGACGTACTGGATATCTTCGGGTTGCAGTTCGGCGTCCTCTATGGCGCTGCGAATGGCCCGCACAATGGTCGCCGCGTTGGGTCGCGTAAAATGATAGGCGTCCGACGTCCACCCCACCCCCATTACCTCGGCTCTGGGCGTCAGCCCCCAGGATCGCAAGGCATCATCGGCGGCCAGCACTACGACACCGCCGCCCTCGGAAAGTACGATCCCTTTCCGGTCGATACTGAAGGGACGGGAAGCCTGGGTGGGATCCAAAAAGGCCCGATCATCTGGATTGATCTTGATCGTGGCCATCATATTGGCGAACCCCTGAATGATTTCCGGCACCAGGCAGGTGTCGACTCCCCCCGCCAACACAAAATCACAATCTCCGTCCCGGATCATCCGCGCGCCGATACCGATGGCGTGATTACCCGAGGCACAAGCACCCTGGGGTGAGAAAATCGGTCCGGTGAAACCCAACAACATACCAGCCTTTCCGGCCGGCAAGTTGGCGCAGAGATTCGGCAACAGGTATGGACTGACCTTATACGGGCCTTTGGTGGCATAATTTTCCATGGCGATACGAAAGGCATCGGTGCCATTCAAAGCCGATCCGATCAGACAGGCTGTTCGGGGGGCCGTCTCTGCGTTCATCTCCAGTCCGGAATGGACCAAGGCCTCCCGGCACACTGCCATGGTCAGCAGAACGAAATCCGCATCCCAGTTGTGAGCTTCCTTGCGATCAATGAAGTCCATCGAGAGGGGATCCCAATCCGGGATTTCCCCCACCACGTTACTCCTGGTTTTGACCTCACAACGGGTTATTTTGCGGAATCCGGCATCACCATTGACCGCCCGTTCCCAGGTTTTCGCAAATGTCCTGCCAAGAGGCGTAGCCGCACCGTATCCAACGATAAAAACGCGCCTGTTCTTCGGCGATCTCATTTTAATTTAATCCTTACTCAATCCTGCGGAAAACGATACACGAGTTACAACCGCCAAATCCAAAAGCGTTTTTGAGCACATGTTCCTGGCGCAACACCCGTCGATGGTCCGGCACACAATCCAGATCCAGTTCCGGATCAGGCCGGTAATTGATTGTCGGCGGGAGGGTGTCCGTCAACATCCCCTTGATCGCGAAGATGGATTCTATGGCGCTGGAAGCGCCCATCGCATGTCCAAAAAGGGATTTATTCGCCGTCACCGGTGGAATTCGGCCGCAAAACACCTCCCGCAACGCGTCAACTTCCACCTTGTCGCCGACCCGTGTGGAAGTTGCATGGGCATTGACCGCCTGAACATCTTGCGCTTGGATTCCCGCATGAACCAGACTGTCGTTCATGCAGTTTCGAACGGTTTCAACATGGGGAGCGACAAAATGGTGCGCATCCGACGTCATACCCCAGCCAGCGATTTCGATCGCATGCGCCAACCCGTTCGCACGGGCAAATTCTTTGGTGGCGAGAATAATCGCCCCAGCCCCCTCGGAAATGACAAAACCTCTTCGGTGAGCCGAAAAAGGTCGACTGGCCTTTGCAGGAGATTCAAAAGGTTGCCCTTCTTTTGGGACATAGGCCCCGTTCATGGATGCAAAACCGGCGACGATCGGTTCCACCAATGCGAAATCCACGGCGCCGCAGATGGCCACATCCGCCTGACCTCCGGCCAGAAGCATGGCGCCGATAATCATGGACGTCACGCCGGTGGCACAAGCGGTAATCGTGGCGGTGATGGGACCGGTGGCACCGGTCAACATGGATATCTTCCCACCGACCATGTTGATACAGGCATTCGGATTGGTATACGGATGGGGCCATTTCCCATCCGAAATCATCAAACGATCGGCATGTAATACGGCATCGATACCGCCGATGGCGGAACTGTAGGTTACCGCAACTCGCCGGGCCATGTCCGCCGTGATCTCTATGCCGCTTTTTTCAAGGGCACGCTGAACCGTCAGAAGCGCATATTTAAAAATCGGTGAACGCCAACAGGCCTGTTCCCGGGGTCTTAAAAACGGATAGATCAAGTGATCGATATCCGGCACCTGACCGGCGATTCGGACCGGGAAATCCTCTCCGAAGGTAAACCGCGTCAACGGCCCGATACCACTCTCGCCCCGTACGGCCCGCGCCCACTGTTCCTCCAATTCAATTCCCAGAGGGGAAACCGCGTCATATCCGACAATGACCGCTGTTGTTGATCCCATACCCCTTACCAGGGAATAAATTGATACAATTTAGCAAACATTTCGTACACTTCTATCCAATTCTGAAGATCCTGTGTGGAACGCATGTGCGCGCGCTTGTTGACCATAACCCAGCTCATGTGTGCGGCGCCGTCTTTGCAGGTTGCACAGTCACGGGTTTCAGAAGTACAGCAGCGGTGCATGGTTTTCAGGTCAGAGGCCCAGCGAATGAAATTCGTCAACCTCCTGGGGCGCGGCTCCCGGTTATCCAGCGCATCGGTCACGGATGGACATTCCAGCCATCCGAAATTCCGATCCATCATTTTCCCGCCGGTGATAATCTCATGATAGTATTTGGAAGAAATGACCGTGTCGGGATAGGTGTCGAGCATCGTGTCCATTTCCATACGGATATCCGAAAGTTCCTGCACCGACCAGGAAAAACCGTTGACGCCTTCGTCATTGGACAGGAGCTGCATATGAACTTTCAGGCCGACATCCCTTATTTTTCGAATCACCTGCTCGGTTTTTCCGATCTGTTTGGGCGTGATCGTATACAGATAATATGTATAGGGATCACCTGCATAGTTCTTGCGGGATACGGAAAAGGTATCCTTCCCTCGAAGGGTTTGCTCATCTTTTTCATCACCCCAAACGGAAATTCCGACCATCATATCGGGGAATCGATCCCGCGGCACCTTGATCAAACCGTTTGTGGCACAGAATGTCGGCAGGCGCTTATAAAAAGCCTCAACGCGATCCAGGCAAAGGGTCGGCTCTCCTCCGATCAGAATGGCCAGGTTCACCCCCCGTCCCTTTTCCTTTTCGATAAAGGCTACCCATTTTGTGATATCGTTTTCCTCTATTGCGGCCTCATGCTCGCCGGAAGAAAAAAAGAAACATCCCTTACAGCGAAGATTACAACGATTGGTTACATCATAAATCGAGCTGCGGATATTCAGTTTCGAAATGCGAGTATAGCGTTCATGCCATTCCTTGTCCAACAGTGAACTGACCGTTTTCATCAACCGGCTCCTTGATCCATCATTTATCAGGTGGTGAAATCACATAATTGCATAGGTTCCTTCCTTTTTCATATCCGACCACCCAAACACTCAAATACGTATCCGCATAATCCAACCAGGCCCTGAACGTTTCCGGATTTCCGGCGTGACGATACAGCTTGGCCGTCACAACCGCACTACCCGCAGCGTAATGGCGACAATCGGCGCAGTCCGTATCCGGAACGCAACAAGCCAAACGTTTATCCCAGCTTAAATCCGTGCGGTATTGCCGAAAAGAACGACCGAGTCCCATACCGGCAGTAGGGTTCATGCGCGGGTACAGGCAACCGTAAAGGTCATGCAGACTGTTCGGATGCGTATGTGCAACGGCATTGTAATAGGAAAACGATACATTGCGCGGATACCGATCCAGCAGGCGGATCATCATGCTACGCGTATTCGAAAGGGATTCGGGTGTGTGACGAAGGCCGCCCGTGTATCCCACCGGCGCTGAAAACATGTTGAAGCTTGCCACGCAATTGTTCCGTTCGAGTATTTCCAGTACGTGTTCGGCCTGCTGAATATTTTCCCTCGTGAAGGTATAAATGAATACGGCCCTTGGATCATCCCGATAATTATCGATCTGCCGGAGCAGCATGTCCTTTGCTTTGCGGGTTTTCAAACTGGTCTCATCATCACCCCAGACCGAAATATGGATTTTATAATTCACCGTCTTCGGTATTTGCTTCAGTCCGTTGGTGGCAATGGCGCCGAGCGGGATTTCCCCATAACAGATTTCACACAGTTCCGGAACCAGAGACGGCTCGGCCCCGGCCAGCACTACGAAGGTTATACCGCGCTTCTTTTCCGCCTGCATCAACCTGCGCCACGCTTCAACATCCCCATTTTCCGTGGCGAACTGCTTTTCGCCTTCATAATAATAGCAACCATCGCAGCGGATGTTGCAGCGGTTGGTCATATCATAGGTGGACTCCCGCAGAAAAAAATAATTGCGGACTTTTTCCCAGCGATCCCGCACAAGCGGATCTGCGATAATGTCGGAAAATTTCCATTCCTTTTTATACGAATGACCGCTTACGCCAATTGGTTCAATGTTGACGGCACGCACTTGTTTTCTCCGATTATTGGATCCGTTCCGACCCTGATCAGGCCGATAATTTGTTCTTTATATACGCGGAAATCAACCGAATGGTGGTGAGCTTGGGGTAATCATCCTCATCGATCCGGATCCCGTATTCATCTCGAAGAACAAGGGCCACAGTTGCCAGATCCATACTGTCGATGCCCACTTCATCCACCAGATCGATGTCCGGATTGAAGGTTTGCGGCGTGACATCCTCTAATTTGAGTTCATCAATCATGATCTCCGCAACCCGCAACATAATTTTTTCAATATCGCTTGCCGTCGACATCCGTTTGATTCTCCTTTATGCATTTATGCAATTGTGAAAATTTATCTATATACGTTTATTTTTGCGCAAGGTCAAGTTCGCCGCCGGCTTCTTCCGGCAACTGTATATCAAGTCCCAATCGGCAATGAACATGCCGAAAGGGGAACGATATGGATTTAGAGCAAGAAAAACGCATCACGAACCGTTATTCAATGGCGCGCTGCCTGGCTTGCCAGGTTCCCCGCCGCTATCCGGGAAGCGCTTCCTTCACCACCATCAAACCGTTGCAGACCGTCTCCTCTTCGACCAAGATACGAAAAGCGACCGTATCAACCCGGCCGTTGACCGGCGCGATAAAAATACGGATCGGTTCGTTCGGCCGGATAATACGTCGGAAACGGATACGACTTATTTCCGTTATGGTTATGGGATGTTCACGGGTTTGCTGGAGAGCCTCCAACACCAGTCCCAGCTGAGCCACTCCCGGCACGATGGGATCACCGGGGAAATGACCTGAAAACCATGGGGAATCGGGACCGATTTCCACTTCGGACAAGCTTTCCGTCGTCTCCGATCGGGAGATATGATTGACTTTATGCCACATATTTACAGTTTATCGAATCAGATGCTCCCAAAGCGGCCCTGCGTACCCGCGATCATACAATCTGGCAATAATGCGAGCGGTATCCCCCCCCCCTGAGCCGACCACCCAATTGGGTCGATTTCGGGCAGCCTGCAGAACCCGCCCGATAATTTCACTCCCTTCCAGAGCGTTGCCGCGATAAAATACCGGGGCGAGGATGTCGTTGTCGGACTCGAGCAGACCCTCCCGGACAGCCAGGTGATACAACGCCGTATCGGGATAAATACGCATCCCGCAGAAAAAAAATAAAACAGTTCGTTTCAGCTTGTCAACATCTGAGAGCGTCTCGGTAATGGTGTCCGCATCTTCGCCCGGCCCCCCCAGCAGGAAATAATGCGCCACGTATAGTCCGGCCGCAACGGCCGCCTGATGAGCCTGAAATACTTCCGCTTTCCGAAACGGTTTGCGATACGCGGAAAGAACAGGATCCGAAAGAGACTCCGTACCGAACTCCACATGCGTCAAGCCGGCGTCGGCCATGATTCGGAAATAATCATCCGGCAACTTGACGGGCGCGAAAAACGCACCCCAGGGAATCGCCAGGCCGGCATCTTTGAAAGCCCGGGCCACGGCCATACTGTGATCAATATCGACATTGAACGCCGAATCTGTAATAAAAAGATACTTGGCTCCCGCGGACTGCAGTTCAAGCGCTGTGCGAGCCACATCTGCAGGCGCTATCAACCGCAGGGAATGTCCTTCCACTTGCGGATAGGTGCAATAAACGCAGTTGAAATGACAGCCTCTTTTGGTTTGGACATTCAACATCCCGCCGTTTTTCAGGTAAAACCCGAGATGTTCCCCTCGGCTGTCGAAACCCCTTTCAAAAGGTCGCTCCAAGGGGCCGAACGTTCGCTGCCGATTCCGCCGACCGATGACTCCCGGGATCCGCGTTGTGTCCCCATGGCCTTCAATGACCTCCAACAAGGACGCCAATCGCTCTCCTTCGCCGACAATTCCGTAATCGGCCTCCAGGATATCCATGAATTGTTCCGGAAAAATCGTGAACCCGCTGCCGCCCAGGACGATCATGGCATCGGAATGATTCCGGATGGCGGCAATGAGTTGCCGGTACTCCTTCATAAAAGTTTTCGGTTCGGTCGCGTCCGTATTGTCCACGTTCCGTAAGGAGACGCCGATCACTTCCGGCGGATCTTTTCGGATCTCTCGAATCAGGGATGACGAATCCCGGATCACGTTCATATCCGCTATCCGAACCCGATGCCGCGGGGCCAACGCCGCGGCGACATAATCCAGTCCAATGGGATAAACCGGATAGGGTTCGGTCAGCATATTGGCGGAAAGCAGCAGGACATTCATCCGGGCATGATCTCCATGGCGGTGACAAACCGTCCCAATCCGATTACCAAACCGCCTTTGCGGCGAAGATCCACATCCGCACCCGCGCACAGAACTCCCGGGAACAGGCCCGCTTCTAAAAATTTCACCGCCATGACAACAGCCACGGCGGATGCCGATGCGAATTCGCCGGTCCATTTGCGGTAGTCCAAAACGGAATTGGGAAAAGCCGACCGGGAAAGCAGGTCGCCCAATTGCCGCTCCCCCACCGTCCTTTCTGCTGCGGGAATCCCCGCCAGGATGAATCCGTACCGCTCCCGCATATGATTCCTGCCACCCAAAGCGTCCAGCAGCGCTGGGATCACTTCGGGATTTTCCCGGACGTTTTCATAGAACAACAATTGCACCCGAAACGCCGAGGCCAACTCGGCCCTGCGGATCAGGAGTGCGCCACCGCCGTCCGACAGCACATGCCCGGGGATTACGGACCGATCAAACAGGGGAGAAAGCTCCGGATGCGCCTCATCCGCGCCGATGACCAAAAAACAATCATTTCCTTCGGAAGCACACAAATCGGCGGCCAGCAAGGATTGTTCAAAGGAATAATTCCCTCCGGTCGTTGTAATGCTGGGGCCTTGGGCCTTAAACCACATGGCGATCCGACCGGCAGGAGCGTTATGGACCGACCCCACAAAATCAGTGGGACTTGGGAATTGCTCTCCGGTTTCGTTCAGTCGCGTCAAAAAATCATGGGTCTCGGAAAGAGCACCCCAGCCCGTGCCGAAAAACACCGACAGGGGACGTCGGGATTGATCCGAATCTCTATGCGCCTCGAGGGCCAGGGACATCGCCAATCGGGGAAGACGCTTCAAACGCCGTATTTCCGAAGGCGGAAGCTGGAGAGCCAGTGTTTCCAGTGAGCTCCTGCCATTGCAGGCAGTCCCTCGGCCCAGGGCGGCCATGGTCATCTCCGTTCCGCCCTGGCCCGTAATGCAGGCACTGCCGATTATTGACATCGTTCGCGTCCGGGGTGAGGAGTCCATAAAACGGCTCGCTCTTCCCGGTCTTCCGATGACCACGGAGGCATTGTTTCCACCAAAACCGAAGGAGTTGGACAAAACCGTTTCCATGGGCCTTTGCAGCGGCTTCTGTACGGGAACGATTCCCAAATCAGGATCCGGGGATCCACAACCGGTGCTGGCGGGAACAAGGTCTGCAGCAATGGCGATCGCCGCCACCACGGCCTCAACCGCACCGGCGGCCGCAAGGGAATGACCACAGGCGCCTTTGATGGATGACAACAACGGAGGGGCTGGACCGAAAAGAGTTCGAATCGCCTTGGCTTCGGAACGATCGTTATCGATCGTTCCGGTTCCATGCAGATTGATATAGTCGATATCCCCGGGATCGATTCCGGCATCCGCAATCGCTTCCCGCATAGCTACAAGCGCGCCGGAACCCTCCGGATGAGGCGCCGTGGGATGGTAAGCGTCGCATGACAGGCCGCCTCCCAGAATTTCACCGACCGCCTGCCCGGGTTGGTCCGCTACCAGCAGCAGCATAGCGGCCCCTTCGGCTATGGACATTCCCCGCCGACCCTCATCGAAGGGCCTGGCGCCTTTGGGGTCGATCAGTTGCAGGGACAGAAATCCATAATAGGTCAATCGGCACAGAGAATCGGCGCCGCCCACCAGTATCCGCCCGGCCTTGCGGGCACGCATCATTTCCAGGGCGATCTTGAGAGCCGCACCGCCCGAAGAACAAGCGGTTGACACCGTGATCACCGGTCCCTTGCAATGGTAGATGGCCGCGATATCCTCGGCAACCGAACCGACCCCGTGATGGCTAAAAAGATCCGGATTACGGGCAACTGTTTTCAGGTGTATTTCCGTTGTCGACATGCCGCCGGTGGTCACTCCCATGACAATCGCATCCGGCGGTTTGGGGCTGCCTGCCATCGCTTGGGCCGCAGCAATTCTCGCCAATTGGTGCGTGCGAGGCAAGGCTTCGTTTTCCATCGAAATGGTTATTTCGCCCACCGGCAGAGGAGGTCCCTTTGCAACCGGAAACAAGCTGAGGGGTCGAAGACACCGGCGCCCCTCAACAAGTGCCGTCCGGGTGGCGTCGATGCCAAGGCCAAAGGGACTCACCACTCCCATACCATGAATATAGGCCCTGATTTGTTTCAATTGTGCAACCGGGAAGAATTCTCATAGATATACGCCGCCAGGGTGCCCAAGGTCGCGAACACCTTTTCACCGAGCTCTTTATTATCAATGATGACGCCATACTCTTTTTCAATCATCATCACCATCTCCAGCACATCGATTGAATCGATCCCGAGAGCCCCACCCACCAGCTGTTCCTCCGCCTTAAAATCCGCCGGCGTGACATCCGTCAGGTTCAGCACTTCGATAATCTTATTTTTCAGTTCCTTGAGTAACGCTTCCATTCTAACGTCCGCTCCTAACCGTTTCGGCTTGTTGCTTTACAGCAGGGTTAAATTGTTGTAGCATCCCTTCGAAGGTTTCGGAGGGCCTTACTGATATCCGGTTGATACTAAAGATTTGTCGTTTTATTTTCAATGTTTTTTTCCGAAAACCGGAGAAGAGGGAATATGAATTGGGGAGATATCAGCATCGACGACCTGTTGCCCCATCGCGGCAGAATGAAGCTGATCCATGAAATACTGGAATTGGATGAAGGCCGCTCCAAAACACGATCGATCGTATCCGCCACTTGGCCCTTTTTTGATGGAAAAAGTGTAAGCGCACTAATTCTGGTCGAACTCTTGGCGCAAACTGCCGGCATTACAAACGGTTGGACCCGAATCCGGAAAAACGGCATCGATTCGGAAAAAAAAGGTTGGCTGGTGGGAATCAAGAAAGCGCGCTTTTTCATGGACCGAATTCCGTTACATGCAGTGGTCATTACCTGGGCCGAAAATCATTTCGAGTTTGACAACTTCCGGGAGGTGCACGGCAAGGCAGACATCGAAGGCGTGGTTGCGGCGGAAGCGACCCTGCAATTGTTTCAACCGGATTGAGAACCGATGGAAGCCCAAAGGGAATGGAAGGGATTACAAGCCTTGGAACAGAATCATACCAAATCGGAAAGAACCAGACCGGTTGCGATTGTCACCGGAGGCAGCAAAGGCATCGGAAGGGCTGTCGGTATCGAACTGGCCCGCAACGGATCTTACGTGGTCATCACCTATAAATCCGATACCCAAGGGGCGGAGAAGACGTTGGAGCTGATCCGGGAAGCGGGTGGAGAAGGGGAAACCATGGCATTCGATGTCGGTGATATGGATGCCGCCAAACAGGCGGTTACCGATATCGCCGGACGAATGAAGACCATTGATATTCTGGTCAACAATGCCGGAATCACCGCCGACGGATTGTTTGTCATGATGGCCCGAGCGAAATGGGATGCGGTGATCCAGACCAGCTTGAACGGTTTTTACAATATGACCAAACCGGTACTTGAAAAAATGATCCGCCAAAAACGAGGCTCGGTCGTCTCCATCGCCTCCATTTCCGCCCTTGTACCCAACCGCGGCCAAGCCAATTATTCCGCAGCCAAAGCCGGCTTGATCGGAGCCAGCCGATCCGTGGCCGCCGAAGTGGCTCGTTTGGGGATCCGAATCAATGTCGTGGCACCGGGACTCATCGAAACCGATATGACCAAGAATGTTCCCATCGACAACATCAAGGCCATGATCCCCATGGCGCGGATCGGCAAGCCGGAGGAAGTAGCCCGAACCGTTCGTTTCCTCTGCTCCGAAGACGCATCCTATATCACCGGCCAGGTGATTTCCGTCAACGGCGGCATGTTTTGACCAATCGGACAATATAAATGAAAACAAATACTTCTACATCAGCCTGCAGCATCCTGCTGCTGCTGTCGGCAGGTTTATGCATAGGCTGGGCCCAGACATGGGACGCGATCCGACAATCGGCCGGCCAGCTTACATCGATCCAGGCCGAATTCATTCAGGAAAAACACATGGCGATTCTCTCTCATCCGCTGATCTCCAAAGGCCGTTTTTACTACCAGGCCCCCGGATCCCTTCGGTGGGAATACGAAAAACCCATCCGCAGCATCTTGATGGTGGACGAGGATCGCATGAAGCATTTCATTCAACAAAATAACGAGCTGGTGGAAGATACCGGCATGCCGCTTCAATCGATGCAGATCGTTCTTCAGGAAATCAGCGGCTGGCTGAACGGCCGTTTTGATGACAATCCGGCTTTCAATGCCGTCCTGGAGCCGGACCGTAAAATCATACTGAGACCGAAAGAAAAGGCCTTTGCCGCGTTCATTGAAAAGATCGAACTGTGCCTCTCCGATCGAGTCGGCATCATCGACACCGTCCTCATCTATGAAAACAGCGATTCCTACACCAAGCTTGTTTTTCAAAACGTGATTCCCAATGAAAAAATCCCCACGAAGATCTTCAGGGATGTTCAATGAAACCCGTTCCAACGCTTCTTTGCATATGTCTGTTGCTTTGCGCCTGCGCTTCCTCGGTTCCCAGAATAGACCCCATGGAGAATTCCGCCGCGAAACAGGCCATGGCCCTGAAATGCCGGAATCTGTTCCCCACTGGAGAATGGCAACTGCTCCACTCCATTGAAGCCACGGCTCCGGACGGTCACCAGGCATTGTTGATGGGCGCCACGGTCCTCTCCAGCGAACCGCAACGTCTCCATTGCGCCCTGATGACCATTGAAGGCTTTGTGCTTTTCGAGGCCTCGGCTGAAGAAGGCAACCTGGTCATCACCCGCGCCATTGCCCCTTTCGACTCTCCGGCTCTGGCGAATGGGATGATGGATGACATCCGACTCATATTCTTTCCACCCGAGGCAACCCGGTGCGAATTCGGCAGGTCTCAAAACGGTGAAGAGATCTGCCGCTATTACATGGCCGACGACTCCCTACTGGACATGACCATACATGGGGACAGCTCCTGGGAAATAAAACGTTATGACGATGATAGGACCATTATACGCACGGTAACGGCCACGGATATGACCGATTCATTTCAAAAGTCGGTGCTTTTACCGAAAACGCTGAAGCTGACGGCCCACGGTCTCTTTGGATACGAATTGACAATGCATCTGCTCGAAGCCCTGCCGTTGGGGAAATGAGCGCAAAACCACAAAAAACAGGTAAACAGACTCCATGAGATTCAAACTGATCTATCCCAAATGGCGCCGCCTTGAGCGGCAGAATGAATTCCATTTGCCTCCACACGGCCCCGTGGTTTTTGCGGCCGCCTTGCCTTCTTATGTGGACATTGTTTTTGTTGACGAAAATCTGGAGTCCATTGATTTTGACGACCCGGTGGATTTTATCGGAATTTCCATGATGCTGACCGTCCAGGTGAAGCGCGGTTGGGAAATCGCCGACATCTATCGACGGAAAGGCATCCCGGTGATCTGCGGTGGAATCGCGACGACCCTCCACGCGGAAGAGACGACGCTGCATGCGGATGCGGTCTTTTTGGGCGAGGCCGAGGGACGCATGGAGCAGGTTTTCTCCGATTTCCGGGCCGGACGTCTCCAAAAAATTTACAACCACCTGTCGGATCCTCCCCCCATTGAGATTGTCGGCCCTGCCCGTCGGGATATTCTACGGCGCGAATTGTATAACTACCGCGGCGTTCAAATGGTGGACCTGATCCATGCCTCACGCGGTTGCCGCTTTCATTGCTACCCATGCGCGGTCGCTTATCTCGGCGGGAAAAAATTCAGGCCGCGGCCCATCGACAAGGTGATCGAGGAGATGGCCGGCATTCAAAACAACCGCCTTTTTATGGTGGACAATTCCCTGTCCCAGGATCGACAATGGGAAACGGATCTCTTTCGGGAAATGATTCCGCTGAAAAAAAAGTGGTGCTGTCATCCCATCGATGACCACCCGGAAGTTCTGGATCTGGCTGCCCAAGCCGGAGCCTGGTACGTTTACCAGGCGGTTTTTGATACGTCGGACTACATCAAATCCCGTATCCAGAGATATCATGACGCCGGTATTGGCGTCGAAGCCACCGTACTCCTGGGTCTTGACCACCATACGGAAGAGTATATCAAACGGCTTATCGATTTTCTGCTTGAAATCGAACTGGATCTGGCCGAATTTACCGTCCTGACGCCTTTCCCCCATACCAAAGCCTTTGACGATTTGAACAGCCAGAACCGGATCTTCTCCTTTGACTGGAACGATTATTCCGCCGACAAAGTCGTCTATCACCCAAAGCATCTGACGCCGGCACGGCTGGAGGAACTCCTCCAGTATTCATGGGATGCCTTCTATCAGAACGAGTCCCAGGAACTCAAAATGTTTAAGCTCCTTCAAAAAGTGGTTCGCAAGGAGATGGCCGACAATACCTACCAACCGCGCAATCGAGCCCTGGCATCTTTGGCGTTCGGTCGCGACGCAAACCGTAAGGACGGCCCGGGTTCCATCCCGGAAAACGATTCGGTTCGGCAGTAACTTGAAGGTATCGGGCATCACGGCGTCCTTCACGCGGAAACTTCCCGAGGCCTCTTGTCCGAAGATTTTTGGCTGTACAGCATTTGTTTTCACTGTGGAATACCGGCGTTGCAATCTGGAATAAGTGCATTATGTTATGCCATATCGTATCCCGGAAGCGCATTGTCCGTATGGATAATGGATGCTTGAAACGCAAGATGCGCCGTAATCACGGAAGGAGGATGACATGTCCTACAAGGAATATTTCGAACAGACCAAAGGAACGGGTGTTCTCGCCACCGCAGACAATCACGGCCGGGTGGATGCGGCCATTTACTCGCGTCCCCATATTCTGGAGGACGGCTCACTGGCGTTCATCATGCGGGATCGGTTGACCCACTCCAATTTGCAGACCAATCCTTTTGCTGTCTATCTTTTCATGGAAGACGCAGCCGGTTTCAAAGGTAAACGTCTATTTTTATGTAAAATTCGAGAGGAAAAAAACAGCCAGCGGATCAAATCCCTCAGCCGGCGCGAATACAAGGGTGATGACGCCCAAAATCGGTTTTTAATGATTTTCAAAGTCGATAAAGAACTCCCCCTGGTAGGCGCAGGCGAAAACGACGATTAATCCGCCGACAGGATCGTTTTTGCCGGTTTGGCCGCTTTCTGAGGGGACTTCTATAAGCGAAAAATGAAATTCACCATTTTTGCCATATCCTTCATTCTGGTAGTCGGTCTATTCGCCGCCTACATCACTTGGCGACTGCTGGGACCGGCGAGGCTCGGCCGCAACAAGAACCTTGCGGTCATGGGGATCATCGTAGCCATCGTGCTCGCGACACCCATGACGATTATCTCCAGAAGCTCCGGAATCGAGAACCCCATCGTGGACATGGCGGCCTTATGTGGATACATCGGCCTCGGCTTCATGAGTTTCGTATTCACCTTGCTGCTGATACGGGACTTCCTGCTTCTCCTTTCCAAAATGATTCAACCCATCCGGTTGCTCAAAAATCCCAGGCCTTCCGCAAACCAGTCGACGGATACCGAACGAAGACGCTTCCTGCTCAACAGCCTGAATACGGCGATATTGACCGGCGCCGGCGTCATGACCGGCTGCGGAATCGCCGAGGCCAGGCAGATACCGCAAATAAAAACCGTCCGGATTCCCATTGCCAACCTTCCGACCGACCTGGATGGCTTCCGCATCGTGCAACTCACGGATATCCACGTCAGTCCTACAATTAAAAGACCTTTTGTGGCCGGAGTCGTAAAGGCGGCCAACGCACTTAAAGCGGATATCGTCGCCGTCACCGGTGATCTGGTGGATGGTTCGGTAGCGCATCTATCCGATGATGTGGCGCCCATAGCTGAGTTACAGGCGACATACGGCAAATTTTTTGTTACCGGCAACCATGAATATTACTCGGGGGCCGAGGCCTGGATCGAAAAGGTCCGCTCCCTTGGCTTTACGGTGTTGCTGAATGAACATCGCTTGATCCAGCACGGCGAAGGGCGGCTGCTGCTTGCCGGCGTCACCGATTATCGCGGCGGACGGTTCGATCCCCGCCATCGATCCGATCCCTTTCAGGCCATGGCGAAATCTCCGCCGGCGGATTTCAGAATTCTACTGGCCCATCAGCCCAAAAGCATCTACGACGCCGCCAAAGCCGGATTCGATCTGCAGATATCCGGCCATACCCACGGCGGTCAGTTTTTCCCATGGAACTACGTCGTGTTTCTCACCCAACCCTATGTCACCGGACTGCACCGGCATGAGAACACCCGGATCTATGTCAGCGGCGGAACCGGGTACTGGGGTCCGCCCGTTCGCCTGGGCTCTCCCTCGGAAATCACCCTCATCGAACTCACAAGGGCATGAACAATAAATATTGATATCGATCCGCAGTTGCGTTATAGTAATGTCCATCTATATTCCGGATCCGGAAGGAAACCAGTTTGTAGTCCTTTCTCACTTCCTTTTTGACCGGAAATTTCCTTGTTGTTCCATTTTACATTGACCCCCAACACCATCAGTCTTCGGTCATTCTCATCGTCATGCATTTTCCAAAAAGGAGGATCATTATGAAAAAGGCGATCATTTTCCTGTTGTTTTCGGTCATGATGGTTGGCAATGGATACGCCGGCAATGTGGATACCTACGGTATCGGAGCAAAAGCCACGGCCTTGGGCGGAGCCTTTGCCGCAACCGCCGACAACGTATTCGCCGTCCATTACAATCCCGCCGGGTTGATGCAGCTGAAGGGGGCCTCCATATCGGCGGGGATAACTGCCATCGATCCCAAATTGACGGCGCGTGGATACACTGTGTCCGCCAATCCGACCTTGGGAACAGGGCAGTTGGGACCCGCGAACATATCGGATGATGCGCCGGTTCTGTTTGACCCGCACGCGGGGTTTGCCGTGCCCATTGCCGGGAAATTCGTACTGGGAGCTGCGATTTACACCCCCTTCGGACTTAAACTGGAGTGGCCCCAAGACACGGATCGAAATCCCGGGGCCTATGATTCCTATGAATCCTGGTATGCCAGAATCGCGGCCACACCAACGGTTGCCTATCAAGTCAATGACAGATTATCGGTGGGCCTCGGAGTGGCCTTGGGGCAATCGGCTGTGGGCGCCAAGTACAAACTGTCCCAGGCCAATGCCAATATGCTTGCCGCCGGGATCGGCCAAAAGCTGACGATGATAGGAGCCCCACCCGCCACAATTGCGGCAGCCATGGGAGCCGCTCAAGCACTGGCCGATGGTTCCATCGAAGCGGATCTGAAGGATGATTTCAACTATTCCGTAAACTTGGGCGTAATGTACCGGCCGGTTGACGACTTGACCCTCGGACTGACCTACCGCAGTAAGGCCACCACCGACCTGGAAGGGGATGTGGAATACAAGGGAAACGCCACCCAGATGGCTGCCCTGACAGCCTTAGCGCCACTGGGAATTCAAAGCACTGCTACCGGCACCGTGAAAGATCTGGATGCACCGGATCAGATTCAGCTCGGCGTCCGATATATGCTGACGGAAAAAGTGTCCTACGAACTGGATGTGGTCTGGACCAACTGGAGTATCGTGGAACATGAAACGACGTATTTCGATAAACTTTTCCTCGGCCAATCCAGCGCCGAGAAAAAGCGTTCCTGGCACGACACCACCCAGCTGAGAATGGGTCTGGAATGGCAAACCACCGACATGCTGAGCCTGCGTTGCGGATATTTCTATGATCCGACACCGGTGCCCGACGACACCTTCGACACCCTTTGGGCGGATGCGGATAAGAAGACCTATTCCGTTGGCGCCGGACTGCGTCTGAAAAACTGGACATTGGATGGAGCGGTCCAATATACGGTAACGGAAAAAGACCGGATTCTGGGCGGCGAAAGCGAATCCTTGAACGAGTCCTATGGCGGCTCCCCGGTCGCATTGAAAGCCGGTGGAAGCATCTGGGGCTTCGGCATGACCGTCGGATATCATTTCTGATTTATCTTTTCGCGGCAGCAAAGAACGGTTTCCTGATAATGGCGATCAAGGACACCAGAAAAAATCCGGAAAAAGAACAATGATCGACAAAGGACAACCCCCGAAAACCATTGGCCGGTACCAGCTTGTCGCATCACTGGGGAAAGGAGGCTTCGGAACGGTTTACAAGGCCTTTGATCCGGTATTGGAGCGGCAGGTTGCCTTGAAGGTGATCAAGCCGAAGGCGATGGGGATCGAGGGCAAGGATGACGATCAGCGCGGCAAATGCCTCAAGGAAGCGCGACTGGCGGCGCAGTTTGTCCATCCGAATATCGCCATCACCTATGACGCGGGCTTTGAAAACGACCTTTTTTACATGGCCATGGAATGCATTGAAGGCGCGGGATTACATGCACATGTTCGGCCGGGGGAACTGCTCCCCCGGCTTCAGGTACTCGAGGCCTTATACAGCACCTGTTATGCGCTGGAATACATCCATTCAAAGGGGTACGTCCATCTTGACATCAAACCTTCGAACATCATGATCACCCATACGGGTGATGTGAAGCTCATGGATTTCGGTATTTCCCGGCTATTGAAAGAAGGGGCACCGGACAGCGAGTCCGTTTCCGGCTCCCTGTATTACATGTCGCCGGAGCAGACCATCCCGGGCGCGGACTTGTCCTGCCGATCGGATATCTTCTCCCTGGGGGTGGCGGCCTATCAGTTGCTCAGCGGTCATCGGCCGTTTGAAGGGGAAGGCGCTTTTCAAATTCTGTACCAGATCATGCACCAAGAACCGCCGGCATTGGGAACCATTGTGCCGGATATTTCACCAGACCTGGACGGCGTAATCCGCAAAGCCCTGAAAAAGGAACCGAACGAACGCTTTCCTACGGCAAAAGCCTTTGCCGAAGCCCTGCTGCCCTTTATCAAAGGCCGGGACTCCATCATTCTGGACCGACAGGATCAAAAAAAAATTACCTATTTGAAACGTCTGTTGCTGTTCCGGCATTTTCAGGCCGCCGATCTCCAGGAAGTGCTCCGGATATCTTCCTGGGGATTTTATCCGGAACAATCCTGGATTGTCGAAGAAACGGAAAATGATCGCAACATCTATATTCTAATACTGGGAAAGGCGAGCATCCATCTGAACGACGAAAAAAAGCTTCTCAAAGCAGGAGACTGTTTCGGTGAATCCGCTATCATCCACAGCATGCCACGCAAGGCCAGACTGAAAGCCGAAACCGACTGTGTCGTAATGGCCCTGAACGCAAACGTATTGAAGCAGGCCGGGGATACCATCCAAGTGAAATTCCTGAAAGAATTTCTCATGAATAAAACCATGCAGCTGCTGGAGGCCAACCTGAAATTGATTCAAGCGCGACTGGAGTAAAACGGTTATCACGATGACGCCTGCATGTTGTTCCTGTCCCGCTTTCGCCTTCCGTTTCACCATCTGACCGGTCTGAATAGTACTTGTCTCCCGGCTCACCCCATGATATTTTTAAGAGCATGAACGAAATTTACAGACTGATTCGCGACCGTGCCCGACAAATTGTGGCCCGCTTTCCGGCGCAACCGTTCTACACCGATTTCCCGCTGGCGGTGGAACAATCCCATCATATTTTTCAGACCAACCCGATTATCCTTGAAATAAAGGACTTTGTTGCCGGCAGTATCGGCGAAAACCTGGGACACGGGCTGGATCACGCCGTTAAGGTAACCCTTGACGCCGGTTCACTGGTGATTATCGAAGGGGAACGGAACGGGTCCTCGAAACAGGAAATCAACCGAAGGGTGTTGCTGGCTCAGTGTTCCGGATTGCTTCATGATATCAAACGAGACCAGCCGTCCCATGCGGAAAAAGGGGCCCTACTCGCCAGAGAAACCTTGAAGACCTATTCCTTTTTCAGGATGGATGAAATCGATGACATCGCCAACGCCATTTGCAACCATGAAGCCTTCAAGTGCCCGGTGGAAATCAACACCCCCCAAGGGGCGTTGATTTCCGATTGTCTTTACGACGCCGACAAATTCCGCTGGGGACCGGACAATTTCACCCATACGGTCTGGGACATGCTGATGATCTCCAAAACCCCCCTCCCCGCGTTCTTCAGCCTGTACCCCAAAGGTATAAAAGGGCTGGCCAACATCAAAAACACCTTCCGAACGGAAACCGGGAAAATATACGGTCCCCAATTCATCGACACCGGATTATCCATCGGCGAGGAATTGTATGAGGTCATTCGAACGGAATTTTCGGAGTATGTAACGATCACACCATTAGAGAATAACAAGTTGAAGACGGAAGACTAACGGCACTGCCGCCCCGCTATGAATTTATCTTGACTCACCGAGGTAGTTGTACTTATATGTTTCGTCCACTTTCCTGAACGACAGCTGTTCGTTTTCGTTGTTTATTTCCTTCCGTTTTAAATTTTGAACAACTCATAAATGGTGAGAAGTGTGCCGCCGGATTATAATAGAAAATATATGCGAAAGCCGAAATCGGATCTTGAGGCCATGTTGGAAGGGATTCGGCGACTATTGAATATTGAAATCAGGGTGGATCGGTTCTTGGGTGCCAGGCAGTTTTTTTCAATAAACCATAACGCGATTATTTATTTTCGCAGATTCACCAGTATGGCCGCCGAAGCGGCGATGTTAGCGATAACCGTCTGGCTTTTCAGCACCCTGCTGTTGTATGTCGCTTATGTACTGTGGGAGCTGTATATTCATACCCTTACGGGTCAGAAATATGTCGAATATTTCCCTCAGCGAGTTGACATTATAAACGAAATTTTTGACTATGAAGCTTACTATCTCGCCGGTGATGCGACGCTTTCGGCTTTTTTTATCTGCCTATCGCTGGGCGCTATCGGCCGTTTTTTTCATATAAACCGCTATCTATATCTATCCCGAGGATTTATGGGCAAACTCTTGCTCTGGGGTCCGGCCTTGACAGCGGTGGTTGCGTACGATCTATATACAGATTACGGTTTTTCCAGTTGGAAAGGGATCGCAGTTGTTGCCGCCGTCCCTACTTATTTTCTATTTTTTAATTGTTATGACTACACGGGAAGGTTGTTGCCCGAGTTAGGCGACTTGATCAAAATCATAAAACCGTATTTTCAGAAAATAAAAAACCAATATTATTCCATGCGCAAATAAACACGCGGAACCCGATGAGCGATGGTGGAAACGATTTCGTAGTTGATTGTATCCAGGGACGTCGCCACCTCATCCGCTGTGATGGTCACGTCACCCTGGCTGCCGAAAATGACCACGTCATCTCCAGGACTCACATCCGGAATGTGCCCCACATCGAGCATGGTCAGATCCATACAGACCCGTCCGGCGATGGGCGCCCGTTGACCATGCACCAACATACGACCGCGCGAGGAAAGCCTCCTGTTTAAACCATCCGCATAACCCACCGGCACCGTAGCGATTTGGGTGGCTGCGGGGGCGACATAATCTCCCCCATAGCTGACCCGGAATCCGGCGGGAACATTCTTGGTTTGAATAATCCGGGATCGGAACGTCATGGCCGGCAAGAGCGATATGACCCGCTTATCCACCTGGTCGGAAGGATACAGGCCGTATAATGCGATTCCCGCCCGTACCATATCCAGATGACTATCCGGCAAATCAATAATGGCGGCGCTGTTGGCGGCGTGCTTGACGGGAAATTCAATTCCCCGGCTTGCCAACCGTTGGATCAACAATACAAAACGTTCCAATTGACATCGGGCCCCGGACTTGTCCGCCTCATCAGCGGCCGCAAAATGGGTATAAATCCCGTCGACGGCCAAATTCGGAAGACGAATAACGGTCTCAATTGCGGAAAGAAGCGCGCATTCGGGCACCTCTCTGTTGATTTCATCCCGGGAGAAAACGCCCCCAAATCCCAGGCGGCCCATGCCGGTATCGATCTTGAGATGAATCGGCAGCTTTTTTCCCAGCAAACGAGCGGCACGATCATATGCAAACGCATCGCGGATATCAAAAACGGTCTGGATCAACTCGCAGTGGATCAATTTTTCAACAACCTCGGGCGAAGTATGTCCAAATATCAGAATCGGCGCAGTCACCCCCGCTTCCCGAAGTACCATGGCCTCCTGGAGTCTGGCGACCCCCAAGGTATCGGCCCCGTTTTCGAGGGCGCACCTGGCCACGGCAGTCGCCCCATGGCCGTAGGCATCAGCTTTGACAACCGCCATCAGTCTTGTCTGGGGCAGGATGATTTTTCGCAGCAGCATGACATTGCTGGCAATCCTTCTCAGGTCTATTTCGACTCGGGTATCTGAAAAAAACAAGCGACTACCTCGCATTGGAATTTCTGCCCATCATCCCGGGCACCATAGCAGACAAGCCGCAACGCCTCAAGTGATTTCAATATCTTGAAATGTTGCGAGGTCGATGACAATTTTTGTCATAAAAACCGGACAATCCACGGCAGCAACAGCCGACCGACGACAATTTGTTTTCAAATAACCTGCTTTATATATTACATAATTGCGACGTCCCACTTCTGGCATATTTGTTGCTTTGTATTTATGTCAAAAAGCAATCCACAGCGAATTGAATCGCTTTTGAGGAGAACCAGAATGAAACGAAAAATGAAAAACATCGCCATCATGACCACATTGATACTCACCATATTTACCGCTTCCGCTTCGGCGGCGCCCTACTGGATGACTTTCTTTAACGAATTCACTACGGATTCCGTTTATTTATTCATCACCAGCGGCAGCGTTACGTTTAACGACGTGAATGAAAGCCGATTGGCCCCAACATGGTCGACAGACATCTTTGAACCCAATCGTCTGGTTTTCAGCGGCAATACGCTTAGCCCCGGCAGCGGCGAATTCCGAATCCGGTTCTCCGATCGGGATTCCTTTGTCATGGAATGGGCGGAAGTGTTAGGCGGCGCCATCAACCAGAGCGGCACCCTGACCTTCGGCACCAACGGCCAGATTACAAACTCCGTATACGGACCGATCACCTCGGCCGTGCCGATTCCGGAAAGCATCTGGCTCTTAGGCTCCGCTTTGATCTGTTTCGTCGGTATTCGACGCAAGACCCTCAAAAGCTGAACCCTCCTCAATCCTTCAGCTTTACGCCAAGCCGGCAGGGCATGTCGCCCTGCCGGCTGCTTTTTGGGGAGCTGAGCTTTTCACCCCGAAATGCATTGGTCTCAACAGCTCGATCCTTGCAAGCTGAATGACAATTTTTGTCATGAAAACCGGACAAATCACGGCGAAAACGATCGCTCGCCGCCCTTCCTTTTTATAACAACATATTATATACATTACACAATAATACCGATGCGACCACTGGCACATTTGATGCTTCATCAATATGGTGAGGAGAGATCCACAGCAACGTTGAACTGCCTTTGAGGAGAATATAGATGAAACGAAAAATGAAAAACATCGCCATCATCACCGCGCTGATGCTCGCCATGTTTGCCGCTTCCGCTTCGGCGGCGCCCTACTGGATGAATTTCTGGAACGAATACAATACGGATTCCGTCTATTTATTCATAACCAGCGGCAGTGTCACCTTTAACAACGTAGATGCAACCAGCTTGGCGCCGACTTGGTCAACCACTACATTCGAGCCGACCCGACTGATCTTCAGCGGGAATGACTTAAGTCCTTACGGAGGCCAATTCCGAATCCAGTTTTCCGACCAGGATTCCTTTGTCATGGAATGGGCGGAAGTGCTGAATAGCGCCATCAGCCAAAGCGGAACCATTACCTTCGGTACCAATGGTCAGGTCATCGGCGCCGTGAACGGTCCCATCACCTCGGCCGTGCCGATTCCGGAAAGCATCTGGCTCCTCGGTTCCGCCTTAATCTGTTTTGTCGGTATTCGACGCAAGACCCTCAAAAGCTGAGCCCTCCTCAATCCTTCAGCTTTACGCCAAGCCGGCAGGGCATGTTGCCCTGCCGGCTGCTTTTTTGGGGGGGTGGACGGAGTGAGAGTATAGAAAAGGGGAAGAATTGCCTTCTCGGCATTCCCCGAACCATAATACCTTCCATGAAGCCATTGACCGGTTTCCGGTATTCACAGATGAACGATGAATGACATTTTTTGTCATGAGAACCGGACAAATCACGGCGACGGTGACTGCTTGCTAAAGGCCTTCCTTCCAATAACATATTATATGCACAATACAATCCTGCGAGGCAATCACTGGCATGTTTAATGCTGCATCATTATAGCGAGGAGAGGTCCACAACAACGTTAAACGGCTTTTGAGGAAATCGAAATGAAACGAGAAATGAAATATATCACCATCGGCGCAATGCTGATGCTCATCATGTTCGCCGCCCCAGCAGCGGCGGCTCCCATTTGGAGGAATTTCCAGAACGAGTATGCTACAGATGCCGTTTATTTCTTCATCACCAGCGGCAGTGTTACCTTTATGGACGTGGATGAAAAACAATTGGAGCCGTCATGGACCATGGATACCTTTGAATCCAATCGCCTGGTCTTCAGCGGCAATGAGCTGAGTGCCGGCAGCGGCGATTTCCGGATCCGATTTTCCGATAAGGCCGCCTTTGTCATAGAATGGGCCAATGTGCTGGATGGCGCCATCAACCAGAGCGGAACCATGACCTTCGACGCCAAAGGCAAGCTCGCAAGCTCCGTTTACGGACCGATCACCTCGGCCGTGCCGATTCCGGAGAGCGCCTGGCTTCTCGGTTCCGCATTGATTTGTTTTGTCGGTATTCGACGCAAGACCCTCAAAAGCTGAGCCCTCCTCAATTCTCAGCGATAAACCAAGCACCGGCAGGGCATACCGCTCTGCCGGTTGCTTTTTTGAAGTCGGGAATCTTCTCTCTACCCTTTCCAGAAAAGCGACAACAAATTTTGAGTGGTCATGTTGCGAGCGGATTTTGATCTTGCGGGAAAAAAATACCGGTTCTGGCGGCAGCCGCCAAAACCGGTATGTCTCCTTAAAAACGAGATGCGGGCAGGGAGTGAACAAATACGCTTTGAGATCTAAAAGAAATGCCACTTAATCGTAAAAGCGGCCGTGTGACCACCCACCTGTAATTTATGGGACGCATGGGTTGTACCTTCTCCGGCGTTTACCTTCTTGATCAGCTCCTCATCATAATCGTTGATTTCCGCAAAAGTATATTTATATTCGAGGCCGATGCTCAGGGGCCAGTCAAAAAAATTCCCCTGGGCCGGCTGCTTGATCAGATAATACTCAAGCCCAACCAAGCCATGGCCGCCGTAAGCGATTTCGGAAACATCGTCTTCATACGTGCGGTTTAATATTGCATACGTCAGCTTACCCCGGCTCTGTATGATATCCGGGCCAAGACCGAAAAACAACACCATGGAATTGTTCAATGCCAGATTGTATTTGAGACTCGGAGAGAATGAGATGTTTTTCACATCTAACTCGCCGGATCGGCGGGAAGTATAGTCTCTGTCATCCGTCATCTGGTTGTAACAAAAGGACAACTCCAGACCGAGTGCCTTCCCGAGTTTGTGTTCATAGGCGATTTCAACGGGATAGAAAGTTACCTCCGGAGAAAAATCCCAAAAATCCGTCAAATCACTTTTGGGAAAGATCTGGGTGCCGAATTTAAGCGCCAAACTACCCTTTTTTTCCAAATGACCAGTATACTCATCCGCCCATGCTGCTCCGCCTATAACCCAAAGCACGATCACCATTGCGATTCCCAGCTTCCTGCATCCCATAGTTTTCCTCCGTATCATCTACTAAATCAGCAACCCGATCCTACTTTCCGGGAAATGCCTCTATATTCATCAATGCTCGCATATTCGATACCGTTAAGATTGCGCACTTATATGGGGCCTCCGACCAAGGATGATCAAGGAGCGTTATACCCTCCTCGAGATATCAATCCTTTTGGTGTTGTAACAACCACATCATATGACCCGGGATTCCCGTCAGAATCCGAGTTGCTGAAACAATAAGCACCAGGATCAGGACCACCATCGGGCAGTGTAAAAGAATTCGGTTTTATCGTCACCCCAGAAACGCCTGTGATTGCAATCGTGGTGCCTGAAGGCATTGTATTACCATTAACATCCATCGCAGTAACACAATAGGCCTCAGCTACTATTGTAGCGCCGCTACCACACATTGTCACCATTTGGGTTTCACGCACATCAACCATTTCGCGGCTGCAGTATCCTTGAGACTCCATAACTTCACTGCACAGCGAGCCATTGTAAAGATTATTGGCATTATCCCATCCGTTTTTATTGTTAATGTTACGAAATTCTTCGCGAACCCCGGCTATAGAACCGTCATCATAAATTCCATCCTGATCAATATCCAAGTGGGCTTCAGGGAGATCCTCCAAATAGCCTCTGGAGACCAAATCATCCCAGGTGATTTTATCCTCCATGGATGCGTAGCGACCATCTCCGTCAGCATCTACAAAACTTTCTTCGCCAACCGCCACCGCCAAAATAGTAAAAATTCCGTTTCGATCAAAGTAATTACCTGAATTATTTGAAAACGGTCGAGGATTTTGACTAGTCCATGTCACAGAACAGGTACCATTGGCAATCGCACATTGAGGTTGAATGCTACCGCCGTTTGTCGTGAAATAAACCAGTGTTCCATCCGGTATTGGGTTATTGAAATGATCTGCCGCGTGTATTGTGGCTGTAAGGGTTACACCGTCATGACCCCATGCCTCCGGCCGGTGATCGCTCAGACTCAGGGAGAAACTATTCTGATCAGGGAGACCGGTGCTGACTACCAGGTTGGCAGAGTTAGTGGAAGTATTGGTTCCAATAATGGTCGCCCGCACACTGAAAGAAGTTGCGACCTCTCCGGATGTAACAGTTACAATAACTGTGCCGTCACCACTGGTGGTGCCGCTGTCATAATCCAAAGCCAATCCACCGGTAGTAGCCGTTAGTGCGAAACTGACACCAACGCCGCCTAATGGCTGTTCGTTTTCATCAACCACCTTGAAAGTCAGTTTGGTAAATTCGGGCCGGTTTTCACCACCAGTCCCCTTCAATGCAATCGTCGTATATGTAGCGGATATGTATTGGATCGACACGCCTTGGCCTGCGGTACCGGTACCCGTACCGGTGCCTGTGCCGGTGCCGGTGCCGGTGCCTGTGCCTGTGCCTGTGCCAGGGGCACCATCATTGATGCTGCCGGAATTGTCCGAGCTGGTGCATCCGAAAAGGATCAAACAACTGCAAATGAGGGCGAAGAGTATCGATGATTTCAGCTTCATGTTTAGCGGCTCCTTATTAGGCAGCAAAGCCCCCGCATCATCGCAGGGAAAAAACATCCCGGCAGCATAATCTGCTGTGAGGCAAGCATACCCGTCGTCTGCTGCGTTCGGTCATTTTTTTCCGTAAAACTGATTCGGAGGCTCCATATTGAAAGACGTGATTTTACCTAGTTATGATTATACCGCCAGGCTTTTTCTGTCAAGAAAAAAACAGGTTGGACAATAAATGACAAAGAGAAACCTTTGGGAAAAGACACTAAATTCCAGTCGCCGGATGCCCAAAACCGTTGGAATTAATTGTATGTAATTCAATTCCAATTCCATATAATTTCATATAATTAATGATTATTCGTATGCAATTATGGAAGTCACCCCCGTAGAGAATCATATATAACATATGCTTAATATAGATCTTACCCGAAGGCGAATAATAACCATTCCGAAATAGGGAATGGGATGTATTGTTGACCCCTGGTGCGGCGGAGCGCGAAGCGATTGCCGAAAAGGCCAATCATAATCAGCGTATTTTTTCTCGTCCTGTGGTTGTCGGCAATCTCATTTTACATTCGTTCGTCTTCCACCTTGCTGATAAACCCATACTCCATCCCGTCAAAACCCGCCCTGGTCCCCTTAAAGAGCGATTTCCCGGCTACTGATGAAAAACGGACCGTATTGGTTCCTTTGACAAGCCAAATCCTTTGCGGAAAATCGATTACGGTTCGCGACACTTTAGGGCCATATAAATCCAAAGTCGATAAATTTCCGTTATTGATATCGATTGTCACCGCTCCAAAATCAGCGGCCCGGGTGTAAAACAGCCGCAACATTGCCCAACCCTCCCGGTCGGAAGGAATCGCCAGGGTGATTTCACCTTCCGGTGCGGTGAAATCCACAAACAACTGGTCATCCCCTTTCCAGTCGCCGGGAAAAGCGGCCATGATCTGCTGGGTTACGCTTGCATGGTACTTATGGGTCACCCGCAGCAGATGGAAATCCACATATCCCGCATCTCCCCGGATACAGGTGGGATCCGGGCTCTTCCCCCTTTTCTGCTCGGTTCGGGTCACCATCCGATAGATCCACCGGTTTTCCGAAAGCGGAAACCGTTCGAAGTGAATTCCCAGGTCCGGCGACAGCTGACGCAGCACGTCGCTATAGGGCTGCATCAGGGACGCCAGGAAAAACGGCTTGCCCGAATGATAAGCCGCGCGCATGAAGTTTGTCAGATTCCCGGCGGAATAACCCCACCCCGCGATTCCCCAGGAATTGATCAGCAACACCTTCAGATCCGGTCTTTTTCCGTAATATTTCTGGAAATAATCAGCGATAGTGTAATAACTTCTGGAGTCGTCATCTACATAGACAGCGTTTTGCGGCAGTTTTGCAAACAACAATTCGGCAAAGGTGTCCAGTTCCCGATAATTCCGCTTGTTGGGAACGATTATGAAGCGGGCATGGTCATATAGATTTTTGGAATAATTGTTGTGATAGTTCCGATGCCAGATACTGCCGGTGTCTCTTCCCATTTGCCAGATATAATCAAAAAACTGGGTGGTCCAAACCAACGACAACAGACCAAGCAGCAGCAGGGAATACCGCAACGCTGGACTGCGCCTCGTTTTCAAGTATTCCCAAAAAAGCTGTAACGCGAAAGCACCGAAGAAGCAAAGCACCATAAAGGAGGGCAACAAAAAGGCGAAGCGGTCCCAGGTTTCATAAAACGTAAAAACAAGCGTATTCAGTGCGAAAAACAGAAAAATGCCCCAGAACGACGGACTCCATTTCATGGTGCGGGCGGCGATGACAATCCCGATGAGTGGGAACGGCAGGAAAAAATTGGGAAATTGAAAAAAATACACCACCGCGGTTTCCCATAATCCGGCCCAAACCCCGGCAGAGAAAAAGATGTTGCCGAAGGGACCGAAAAAAGCGTTTTTCAAGGTCAGGAGAAAATCCCCCGAACGCCGCCAATCCAGGCCCACCAAGACCAGCCAGGGCAGCAGCCCCACCAGCGACGAAAAGATGCAAGTCAACAGAAGCCGCCCTTTTCGCGGCGCGGTCCTCAGCGTCAACAAAAGGGCCAGGGCCGCGCCGGCAGAAAGAAATCCCAATTGCACGTGATTGAACAACCCCAAGCCGGCCCAGAAAAAGACCGCCATCAGCCAGTAGGATTTTCCGGTCCGCCACAATCGGACAAAGGCAATCAGGGCCAAGCCGACAAATGCACTGCCCACGGCGTAGTTTTCAATAATGGTCCCGTGCCACCACATGCTGTAACTGAACAGAAAACAAAGCCCGGTGACAACGGCGATGAATCGATTCCCAAGCGCCGCCAATACGGCGATGTACAGAAAAAAAACAGATAGGGCGCCGCAACAGACGGAAAGCAGATTGGCCTTATAGGCCAGGCTCTCCATTGGTAATTTCGAAAATAGATACCCCAGTAAAATGGTCATGGGATGGGTGTTGACCTGTGAATTCAGCAGGAGCCGCTGAATATTGTCGATCAGAATGGCCGTATCCCCGAACCCGACTCCCGGTGCGCAGGTATACCCATAGACCGACAAGGGAAGTATAACGAAAAGGCCATCCATGGCCGATAACCGGCTCGTCGATGGTGTCACTTCGTTTGTTTGATGCTTCACGCGAATCTGAACCTTTCCCAGCCGAATTTCCCGGTTGCGTAATTATTTGCTGTATGCCGTCGGAGAATCACCTGTCAAGAATATTGCCATGCAGGGTACCCTTTTTAGAACAAGTCATAAACAGATACTTTCCCAATTTATTTTTTTCAAAGAAAATGATAGGGAAAAACAATTACGAATTGTGGATTTGGACTCTTTATTGAAAAACGGGCCGACGGGAAAACAGCCTAACGGAACCCCCAACGGGAGAACACCATGAAAAAAAGCACCGTCTATTTCATCGATCTCAAGGCAACGCCCAAGGAAAACCTGATCGCAAAACTCGGGAGACTCATGGACACCGCTGGTCTGAAAGAAACCTTTCACAAGCGGGATCTGGTGGCGGTGAAACTCCATTTTGGCGAACTGGGCAACACGGCTTTTATCCGGCCGGTGTATTTGCGAAAAATTGTCGAGGATATCAGAAATTCA
This sequence comes from Desulfobacterales bacterium, assembly GCA_041740615.1. Lineage (GTDB taxonomy): Bacteria > Desulfobacterota > Desulfobacteria > Desulfobacterales > SURF-7 > DYJD01. Next base: position 103,126 of record JBGSLR010000038.1, on the reverse strand, counting down.
GGGGGAGAGCCATTTCTCACAGACGCCAACACTCTCTATGCCGGGACCCGCAGCGACTCGGTGAATCATCTACGAACGGCCACAGCCAACGGTTTTGCCTATTCCGTGGTGCAAGCCCCCCTGATCATCGCCGACGGATTGCGCGGGAAAACCGAAACCGTTGTGCGGATCGATCAGAAGAATTTCAAGGAAGTCTATATCGGCTCCGAAATCGTTCAGGCGGACGCACTCATCTCGGTGGCGCATTTCAAAGGCCATGAGTTGTCCGGATTTGGCGGTACCATTAAAAACTTAGGGATGGGCTGCGCCTCGCGCAAAGGGAAACTGGCCCAGCATTCCACCGTGAGCCCGGCAGTCAAAACCAAAAAATGCGTCGGATGCGGCGACTGTGTCCCCCATTGCTCCCAACAGGCCCTGGCGCTCGTCGAAAAAAAAGCCGTTCTTGATTCGGAAAAATGCATCGGATGCGGCGAATGCATTCTCATCTGCCCCAACGAGGCGATCCAGATACAATGGAACCAGTCGGTGCCTGTTTTTCTGGAAAACATGGTGGAATATACCATGGGGGTATTAAAAGGGAAAACCGGAAGGACCCTTTTCATCAACTTCCTGACGAATATCTCGCCGGCCTGTGATTGCTACAGCCACAACGACACACCCATCGTCCGGGATATCGGCATTCTGGCATCCAAGGATCCGGTGGCCATTGATCAAGCCTCCGCCGATCTGGTCAACCAGGAGAACGCCCTGCCGGGTTCGGCTCTGAAAAACAACACCGCCGCGGGCGAAGACAAGTTCAAAGGCATTTATCCCTATGTGGACTGGCCCCATCAGCTGGCTTACGCCGAAAGCCTGGGCCTCGGCTCTCGGGCGTACGAATTGGTTGCGATTCCGACAAAAAGCTGAGCCCGCTAGCCCATTGCAACAAATATCACTAAGGAAACGGAATAACCTGCCGATATTATAATTTAACGAGCTTTGTTAGACCGCAAAAACAATTGTCAATTTCTCAGAATTCTGTTATGAAAAATGTGGTAACTTCAACATGCGTTGTCAAAACCCGGGGGGGGCGAAGTGAACATGGTGGAGCGCAGAAGGATGGAACGGTTGCGGGTCAAAGACGATTCGCTGGTGGTTCATGGTAACGGCAACAGCTCAATCGGCCAGGTGGTTGATATCGGTAATGGAGGAATGGCGTTCCATTACATCGGCCATTCAACCCAGCTAGACGATATCCTCAAATTGAGTGTCAGGCAGGAGGGACGAACCGCTCAGCTGGAAAACATACAGGTAAAGACCGTCACGGACTTCGAGATCATCTACGAAAATCCCATCCAGCAGATTCCACTGAGGCGCCGGGGTGTCAAGTTCGGCATTCTTTCCGCGCAGCAGATCAGACAGCTGGAAACCTTCATCAATCTGCAAAAATAAAGCTGCCCGACCGGATTTGTCCGGGACCGGGTTGTTATTCCAGCCGGAATATGCGGCTGCAGTGGTCCTGGCCGGCGACACTCAAGTGGATTCCCGAGCGCCGGATAGCTTCCCCGACTTTTCTGTGTGCTTTTTCAGGGGAATTGTTTTCGGCGCTCAGGTGCGCCAAGATGATGTGCTCGAGCGTTTCATGCTGTAATTCCGCCACAAGCGCCATGGCGTCCTCATTGGAAAGATGGCCGGTCCGACTTTTGATGCGTTGCTTGAGATGCCAGGGATACGGACCGTTTTGCAGCATATCCGGATCATGATTGGCCTCCAGAACCAGCAACCGGCATTCCCGTAAATGCTCCCGCACCAGTGCAGTGGCCACTCCCAGATCGGTTGCGATGCCGATTTTACATCCATTGCCCGCAACCGTAAAACCGGAAGGATCTTCGGCGTCATGAGAAATGGAAAAGGGATGAATCTTTAGCGTTCCGATGGTGAATTCCCGGCCGCATTCGAAAAGGCAGGTGGAATGAAGGCTGCCGATCTGACCGGCGGCCTTTGCAAGCGTCCCCGGATTGACATATACCGGCAATCCATAGCGTCGCGACAGCACGCCGACGCCTTTCACATGATCGCCGTGTTCATGGGACACCAGGATGGCGGTCAGATCACGGGGGGAAAAGCCCCTTGATTGTAACCGTCCTTCCATTTGAACCCCGGTAAGTCCGGCATCGATCAGGATGGCCGTGTGCCCGTCATTCACATAGATGGCGTTCCCTTTGCTCCCACTTGCCAGGATACAAATGGAAAGCCCGGATCGGTTGGTTGACGACTTCGGCGTATGGGACTCGTCTCCCGACATTTCTTCATACACCCGTATGGCCGAATCCGCCGCCGTTTCGGACGGTCTCATCCAACACCATTACCGGCAATAGTACGGCTTGAATCACTTGCTGAATCACCATCTGGGCGATGCGATCGCCACGCTGAATCGTATAGGGTTCCTTTCCCCAGTTGATCAGAGGAACTTTTATCTCTCCACGATAATCCGCATCGATGGTTCCGGGTGAATTGACCAAGCCGATGCCGTATTTCACCGCCAACCCGCTGCGGGGACGTATCTGGGCTTCGTAACCATGGGGAAGGGCAACGGCAAAACCGGTGGGAACCAGGGCAATGTTGCCGCAATCCAAAGTGATCGGTCGTTCGAGAGCGGCACAAAGGTCCATTCCGGAAGAGGCCGGCGTCATGTAGCGGGGCAACGGGATGTCCGCGTCCCTTTCGGGACGCAAACGGCGGATGTTGATTTCCAGCGTTTCGGCTGCCATCAAGACCCGGCCATCAATTCATCGAAGGAATCCTCTTCCGGGACAGGGCCGAGCATCGTCAAGGCGATGCCCCCTCTTTCCAGCAGTTGCTGCGCGGTTTGGTGGATATCATCCACCGTCACGGATGTGACCTTGTCGATCAGTTCCGGCAAGGGAATATCCCGCCCGAAATTGATTTCATTCTGGGCGATCCGCACCATCTGATTGTCCATGCTCTCGGCGGAAAGCAGCACGCCGCCTTTGGTGTACTCTTTTGCATCCTGCAGTTCCGCTTGCCCCACCGGCTCCCGGCGCAACCTTTCAATTGCCTCCAGGATCAGCCCGACAGTGGCTTGGGCGTTTTGTGGGGCGACGCCGGCATATACTCCGAACATTCCGGTATCCACATGGGAACAGACATAGGAATAAACGGCATAGGCCAATCCCCGTTGCTCACGGATCTCCTGAAACAATCGGGAACTCATGTTGCCACCCATAATCGTATTCAACAAGGATAGCGCATAACGCCGGGGATCGGTGGTGCTCAATCCGGGGGTTCCCAAACAGAGATGCACCTGCTCCAACTCCCGTTGATGAATGGTCATTGCCGCCTTCGGCTTCGGTGTGCGTCTTTCCGGAAACCCGTTGCCGGGATTGACAGACTCAAAGGCCTTGCCCACCAGGTCCACAAAATGATCATGGGTCACATTGCCCGCCGCGGAAATGACGATCCGGTCCGGTTGATAGTATTGGTGAAAAAAACCCTTAATGGTTTCCGCGGAAAAACCCCGGATATTCTCGCGGGTGCCCAGAATGGAACGCCCAAGGGGATTGTCCCCCCAAAATGAATTGCCGAGCAGCGTGTGTACATATTCCTCGGGCGTATCTTCGACCATTCCGATTTCTTGAAGAATGACGGCACGCTCCCGATTGACCTCTTTTGGATCGAACAGGGAATTAAGGAAAATATCGGAAAGGATATCCACCATGGTCGCCAGGTGCGAATCCAGCACCCGGGCATGGTAGCAGGTAAGTTCCATCGAGGTAAAGGCATTGGTTTGTCCGCCGATGGCGTCGAATTCCTTGGCGATCTGGTAAGCGGTTCGCTTTGCGGTTCCCTTGAAAATCATGTGTTCTATCAGATGGGAGAGTCCGCTCTCTTCAGCGCTTTCATCCCGCGCACCGACATTGACCCACACCCCCATGGATACGGAATGGACATGGGGGAATGTTTTGGTCAGGATCCGGACACCATTGTCGACAACCGTTTTATTGACGTGTGGATTCATCTTTGTCTTCCAGGATCGCCTTGTGGCTCAAACGGATCTTTCCTTCCGGCGAAACTTCCAGCACTTTGACCTTCAGTTTTTCTCCCTCTTTCACAAAATCCGAAACCTTCTTCACATGATGGGTGGAGAGCTGTGAAATATGAACGAGCCCGTCGGTACCCGGAGCGAGTTGAACGAATGCCCCGAAATCCGTAATCTTTACCACCAGGCCTTCGTATATGGCGCCGACTTCCGGCTCCATGACGATTTCCTTGATCTTTCGGATCGCCGCGTCGCTGTCTTCCTGAGAGGTTGCACTGACTTTAACGGCGCCGGAATCGTCGATATCGATACGGGTGTTGGTTTCGCTTTGAATGGCCCGGATCATCTTGCCACCCGGTCCGATAATATCTCGGATTTTGTCAGGATTAATATTAATCGTAACATTCTTGGGTGCGTAGGGAGAAAGATCCTTGCGCGATTCGTTCAGGGCCTCCGCCATCTTTTCCAGGATATGGAGTCGTCCGTTACGCGCCTGGGCAAGGGCTTTTTCCATGATATCCTTAGACAATTCCCTGATTTTGATATCCATCTGCAGAGCGGTTACACCGTTACTCGTCCCAGCGACTTTAAAATCCATGTCACCGAAATGATCCTCATCACCCAGGATATCGGACAAGACAACCACGTTGTCGCCGTCCTTGATCAGACCCATGGCGATGCCGGAAACCGGCGCCGTGATCGGAACGCCTCCGTCCATCAAGGCCAGGCTGCCGGCGCAGACCGTTCCCATGGAAGACGAACCGTTGGATTCCAGCACTTCAGATACCAAACGGATGGTATAATCGAAACCGTCCCGCGCAGGCAGAATTTTTTCAATCGCCCGCGTCGCAAGCGCGCCGTGGCCGATATCCCGTCGGCCAGGACCGCCGATGCGGCGCACCTCACCCACCGAAAATGGCGGGAAATTGTAGTGCAACATGAACGGCCTCGATTCTTCGCCGCTCAGTGTCTCGACCCGCTGTTCATCCTGTCCGGATCCGAGTGTCAGCACGCCCAGCACCTGGGTTTCTCCCCGGGTGAACAGGGCGCTCCCGTGGGGCCGTGACAGTATCCCGACTTCACAGGAAATCGGCCGGACCTCGTCAAATCCACGGTTATCGATACGCCGTCCTTCTTTCAACACCATTTCGCGGCTGAGACGCTTTTGAAGATCATAAAAAATTTCTTTGGCTTCCGAAACCCAATCCGCATTTTCTTCGGTGATCCCCTGGATCACTTCCACCTTTGCAGCGCGCATGGCTTCATTTCGTTTCACCTTTTCCGGAATGACCAGGGCCGCCCGAATTTTCTCCCGCGCCGCGGCTTCGATTTTTTCAATCAGGATGGTATTTTTTTGCGGAGCAACCAGAACCCGCTTGGTCACCCCCAGAGCCTCCCGTAATTGCTGTTGAATATCGATAAGGGGTTGCATCGCCTGATGGCCGAAAAAGATCGCCTCCAGCATGTCGGCTTCGCTGACAACGTTGCCGCCGCCTTCCACCATCACCACGCCGGTTCTCGATCCGGCCACGACGATATTGATATCGCAACGTTCGCCTTCACTGATGGTGGGATTTACAATGAAGCGGCCTTCCAGCCTTCCCACACGGACGGCGGCAATCGGCCCTTCGAAAGGAATGTCCGATATTTCGAGAGCGGCGGAAGTCCCGACCATCGCCAGCACATCCGGGTCGTTTTCCTTGTCCATCGAAAACACGGTGGCGATCACCTGAGTCTCACATCGGTAGTTTTTGGGAAACAACGGACGGATGGGCCGATCGATCAATCGGCATGTCAGAATCTCCTTTTCACTGGGACGTCCGATCTCTCTTCTGAAATAATTGCCCGGAATTCGGCCGGCGGCGTAGATTTTCTCCTGATATTCAACCGACAATGGTAGAAAATCCATATCGGCTTTTTCATCTGCAGCAGCGACAACCGTGACCAGGACGATCGTCTCGCCGTAGCTCACCCAAACGGATCCGGAGGCCTGTTTGGCGACCTTGCCGGCCTGGATACTCAACGTTTTTCCACCAATTTCTGTTTTGAACAAATGTTCCATATTCAATCTCCTAAAGGCGCGACCGCTTGCATTGAATCCAATGCGTTTCGCCTGGTTTGCTGCCGTCGAACAGGACGGGATCGGAAGTTATGCATTGCCCGATCCACCAACCGTCCTTTTTTCCTTCGGACGGATACTGAAAAGAAACCTGTTCCCTTTCGCCGCCTCGACCGCAATTGTTAAAGGTTTTCCTTGCATTCCAATGCAAACACCCAAACCGGCCAACCGGCCGGTCGCGGTCTGAAAAAACCGGGACACAAAGAGGAAACGTTATCGACACCTCTTGTTATCTTCTCAGCTCCAGACTTTCGATCAGCGCCTGATAGCGGTTTATATCCTTGCTTTTCACGTAATTGAGCAGCCTGCGACGACGACCGACCAGAATCAACAGTCCCCTGCGGGAATGGTGGTCTTTTGTATGAATCTTGACATGCTCCGTCAGATACGTAATGCGATGTGACAAAAGCGCAATCTGAACTTCCGGCGAACCGGTATCCACATCATGCAATTTAAAACGCTCAATCAACTCTTTCTTGTTTTCAGTCGTGAAAGTCACTTTCTAGGCCTCCTCTTGTAATCGCTTTTTTGCCAAATCTTTTTTCATCGATTCCCTGATAAACTCACAAAAATAAACAGTAACCATAGAGTGTGAAGCGGCAATCGATTTCCATTGCATCTTTTTCTCATGACGCTCCATGGTGACAACATTCTTCCAAATTCATCATCTTCTCGTTCCATTCCAGCCCCCCACAGGCCGATCCATACAGGTTAGGCGACCACACAACAATACCGGAACGGCTGGTTTTCCGGGCCGGGTTCTACGACAGCCAGCAAGTCGTCTTCGGCATCCACCAGTTTCAGGTAGCCTGCATAATCCGCATTCCCTCCCGGGACGATAGTTTTGCCTTCCAGATCCCGGTCATCAATCGACATGCCATGCCGGATTCTCTCTCCAAGCCGGCTATCCACTACACATGCCGCCATATCAGGAAGCATGGCCGACATCCTCACCAGCTTATCGGATAATTTTCCGGATAAAGCAAGCGTTTCCAGTTCCGTCAGGTCCATGGCCCGATCGATCGAAAATCCACTGCTTTCCGTCCGCCGCAGGTTTTTGAGGTGTCCCCCGCAACCGAGAAACGCCCCCATGTCCGCGCAAAGCGTCCGTATATAAGTCCCGCCGGAACAAGACACTTCGAAATGTATTTCCGGCAAGTCCACCGAAAGCAACCGAATGGACCGGATGATCACCTTACGGGGAGGCTTTTGCACCGCCTTCCCCTGTCGGGCGAGCTTGTAAAGGGGCACTCCTTCATGCTTCAAGGCCGAATAAACCGGAGGCCGCTGATGGATCTCCCCCGTAAAATGACGGCACGCCGCCATGACATCCGCTTCCGTCACGTGGCCATGATCGCAACGGTTCAATACCGTACCGGTTGCATCCTGGGTATCCGTGGTAATACCCAGCAGCATCGTTGCCAGATATTTTTTGCCGCCGCTCAAAAAAAACCGGGACAATCTTGTCGCCTGGTTGAAGCAACAGATCATAACGCCGGTAGCAAAGGGATCCAGCGTCCCCGTATGGCCCACTTTCATCGCCCCCGTCATTTTTTTTACGCGGGCGACCAGGCGGGCGGAAGTCATGTCCGAAGGCTTATCGATGACGACAGCCCCATTCCCCACATACATCATTTCATCGATTCCGGATCACAACCTGTCCGCCAAACTCAAAATTCTTGCCTTTACATCGGCAAGGCTTGCCGTGATGTTAAAGCCGGCGGCGCTGATATGGCCTCCCCCGCCGTATCCGGCGGCGACTTCCGCCACATCAACAGTCCCGTCCGATCGCAGGCTGATATGAAAATGACCATGCCCCTTTGGAATATTGCTGCTTCCGTTTTTGCTTTCAAAAATCAGGGCCGCGACACGGACATCTTCAATATGCCTTGCGTAATTGATCAAGCGCCCGATATCTTCCGGTTTCGTACCGGTCTTTTCAAGCATCTCCTGGGTCAATGACATGATGGAAAGCTTTCCATTTTCGGAAACCTCAATGGATTCCAGGACAAGATTCAGCAGCTTGATACGACTCAAGGAGTAGGTGATATACACATGATTGGCCACCAAATTCGGATCAACTCCCAGGCCGACCATCTCCTCACAAATACCAAATGCATCCCGATTGGTGTTGGAAAATCGGAATGATCCCGTATCCGTCATGATTCCGGTATAAATACCGAAGGCCATGGCCTTGGTCAGCGGGACCTTCATGGCGGTAATCAACCGATACACGATTTCCGCAGTGGCGCATGCCGACGGATCCACCAGCTGAAAACGACCGAAACGCGTATTGGTCAGATGGTGGTCGACATTGATGATCGTGGGGATACGATCGACAAGCGCAGCCTTTTCGCCGATTCGTTGCAGGTCGCCGCAGTCCAAAATCACCGCCGTATCATAATCGCCTACAATATCCAGCTGATGTACGATCCGATCGACTGCCGGTAAGAAACGATACATTTTCGGCGTTGCGGTTTCATTGAAAAAAGTGACCTCCTTTTTCATGGCGGACAGCGCCAGTCCCATTGCCAACTGAGAACCCAACGCATCACCATCCGGCTGTATATGAGAAGCCACCAAGACATGACGGCATTGATTAAGATGTTGAATTATCTGATCCATTTTTTTCTGGCTGCAAGGCTCTCAATACGGTTTCAATACGCGCCCCATATTCAAACGATTCGTCATAATGAAATTTGAAATCCGGCATATACCGTAACCCCAAATTTTGTGCAAGGGTCCGTTTGATAAAACTCAGGGCGCTTTGAAAGCCTTTTGCTGCTTCTTCCTTATATTGGACATCGTCCGAGGTAACCTGATGTGGCGCCGTAAAATAAATCGTCGCCAATTTTAAATCCCGGGACATCTTCACCCCGGTGATAATCACGCCCTCCAGACGAGGATCTTTAATCTCTTTATACAATAACTCGGAAAGATTTTTCCGTATCTGCCCGCTCACGCGGTCGGCCCTCGAAAACGGCTTCATAAATTGATAATCTCCATCTCCGTATCAATCATTTCCGCCAAGCCCATTTCTTCGGCCAGATTGAACATTTTGTCAATTTTTGAATTTATCAGCATTCGATCATTACCGGCCAGGGTAAACCCGATTTCCGCTTGTTGATGGGCGTCGTTATAATCGGTTTCCGCCACCGACGCGTTGAAGTTGTTACGCAACCTCGCAATAATGGCTTTAACGATTTTCCGCTTGCCCTTCAGACTATGACAATCATGCAGTCTGAATCTGATGATACCGACGCCGACAACCATACGGTTCCCTATTCCATGGTCGGTTTGATTTCTTCAAGGTAATAGCATTCGATTTCATCGGCAAGCTTGATGTCATTGAAGTTTTCTATGCCGATGCCGCACTCGTAGCCGGACATGACCTCCTTGGCATCATCCTTGAACCGACGCAACGAAGAAATCTTGCCATCGTAAACGACGACTCCCTCACGCAGCAGGCGCACGCGCTGGTTCCTTTCGATCTTTCCTTCCGTGACATAGGAACCGGCAATGGCCCCGATTTTCGGAATCATAAAAACTTCCCGTACTTCGGCCCGTCCCAGAACGCGTTCCACAAACTTTGAATCCATCATCCCGACCATGGCATCCTTGATATCCTTGATGGCATTGTAGATGATGTTATAGAAACGCATATCGACATGTTCTTCGGCCGCCATTTCTTGAACCTTGGCCGAAGGACGAACGTTGAACCCAACGATGATCGCGTTTAATACGGTTGCCAGCGAAACGTCCGACTCCGATACGGTGCCGGTCGCCGAATGCACCACGTTGATTTTGACTTCATTGCTGCTCAATTTGATCAGCGAATCCTTCAGCGCTTCAATACTGCCGTGGACATCCGCCTTGATGATCAGGTTCAGATCCTTGACTTCGCCTTCCTCCAGCTTTTCAAACAGCCCCTCGAGGCTCAAACGACTCGATTTCGCGAGATCCTTGGCCCGTTGTTTCTGCTGCCGATGCATACTGACCTGCTTGGCGTTCTTTTCGTCCTCAAGGGTAATCATCTCATCACCGGCGCCCGGTACGCCGTTAAGGCCAAGCACTTCAACCGGAATCGATGGTCCGGCACTTTCCATGGGCTGCCCCTTGTCATTCAACATGGCGCGCACTTTGCCGTAATGAATACCGCAAACTATCGAATCTCCGGCATGCAGGGTTCCTTCCTTGACCAATATCGTGGCAACCGGCCCTCGCCCGGAATCCAATTTCGCCTCGATCACATGTCCCCGGGCGAGTTTGTAGGGATTGGCTTTCAATTCCATCATTTCCGCCTGGAGCAGGACCATGTCGAGCAAATCATCGATTCCGATATTCTGTTTGGCCGATACATTCACGAAAATCGTTTCCCCGCCCCATTCCTCGGATAATACATTGTGCTCGGAAAGCTCCCGCTTGACGCGCTCCGGCTCCGCATCCGCCTTGTCGACTTTGTTCACCGCCACGATGATCGGGACGCCGGCGGCTTTGGCATGGTTAATGGCCTCCACGGTTTGGGGCATGACACCGTCATCGGCGGCAACGACCAGAATAACGATATCGGTTACCTGCGCTCCACGAGAACGCATGGCGGTGAAGGCTTCATGTCCGGGCGTATCCAGAAACGAAATAAGCCCCTTTTCGGTCTGAACGTTATAGGCGCCGATATGCTGGGTAATGCCGCCCGCTTCATCGGACGTGACGCTGGACTTGCGGATGACATCCAACAACGAGGTCTTGCCATGATCGACATGCCCCATAATCGTAACCACCGGCGGTCTTTTAATTAACTCCTCGGGCTTGTCTTCCTGCACGCCTAATATCTCCGCTTCTTCAAAACCGGCCCGTTCCGTTTCATATCCAAATTCCGTGGCAACGAGAGCGGCCGTTTCATAATCAATGGTCTGATTGACGGTGGCCATTACACCCATACCCATCATTTTCTGAATCATTTCACTGGCTTTTATACCCATGCGCTTGGACAAATCGGACAGGATAATCGCATCATCGATCTTGATACGTCTTTTAATGGCCTTCGGCACCGTGATTTGAGTTTTTTGACCCACGGGCGCCTTGACTTTGGCTCCCTTTTTGCCTTTACGCCCTCTCATTAGATCATCGTCGTAAAGCTCTTTACCCTCAATAATGGATTTTTTCTTGAAAGAAATTTTTTTCTTGAAAAACTTTTTATCCTTATCTTTGTCCTTTTCCTTTTCCTTTTCCACTTCCACCGGCTTTTTCTTCTTCTTGCCGCGCTTTTCGTCACCATCCTCGGTTTCTTCCAGCTTGGCTGGTATTTCCGGTTGAATAAGCGGCAACGTTTCGGTGGACTTCAGCAAAACGGATTCTTCGATAACATCCGGTTCGACCGGCGGTGACGGCAATCTGTCCGGCAGGCTGATGATTTTAGCCGCGGTTCGCTTCTTGGTCTTTTTCTGGGTCTTCTCCGGCCGGTCTTCCTTTTCCTCTCCCACGGTCGGTTGCGATGCGGCCTCTTCGGTGGAAGACAGTTCCTGTTCCGGCAAGATCATTTCCTCCGGCGGTGCTTCACCCTCGATCTGATCCGGCGCTTCCGCTTGGATTTCAACCTGCGGTATTTCGGTTGCTTCGATCCCCGGGGCGACAACCGGCTCCGAGGCCGGGATCACCTCCTGTGCAGGTGTTGCTTCAAGGTGAATGTCTTCCGTGGTGTCACCCGTCGGCTCGGTTCCCGCTTCTAAACTGTCCGGCGATTCCGAAGGTTCCGGAACGGATGGGGGGGGAGGCTCCGGAACGACTATTCTCCGCCGCCTGATAATCGTCGGCTGAACTCGCTTTTCCTCCAGTTCGCTCTTTTTCCTGCCAAGGACGTGGGCCTTGATATGACTTACCATTTCGTCTTCCAAAGAGCTCATATGACTTTTCACATCGATGTCCATGCCCTGAATTTTGTCGAGGAGCATTTTATTTGTCATATTCAGATCTCTGGCAAGTTCATACACTCTGATTTTTGCCATTCATCCCCCTTTAACACACCATCACGAAGGGCTGCTCCCAGCGGATGCCCTCTATATCCTGTCGTCCTCACCCTGTCTTGACGCCCGGTCCTCTTACGAAGACCACAAAAAGATGGGCAACATCACTTCCCCTCTGATTCGGTTTCACCCTCGGAGTCCGCTGCATCTTTTGTTTCTGTGGCAACGTCTTCCGGATCCGAGGCTTCCTTTTCAGACACGGCGTCTTCAACTTTCGCTGTATTCTGTTCGTCGGATGCTTCCGCGGAAGAATCCGACGAACCATCCGTATTTATTTTCGCCTGCTTGGCGGCAACAATCATCTTTGCATTTTTTACCAGCAAGGCCGCTTTCTCTTCGTCGATATCCCGGATTTGGATTAAATCTTTACGGTTTGCCCGACTGAGTTCCTCGGCCGAATAATACCCTTTCTCATACAACGCATCCGCAAAACCGATATTCACTCCCGGCACTTCCAGTAAGGAATCATAGCCCTGCTTCATGGCTTGACTATAGGCCGACTCGCTTTGGACATCCAGATGCCAACCGGTCAACTTAGACGCCAACCGTACATTTTGGCCGCGTTTACCGATGGCAACGGAAAGAAATTCGTCCGGTACGATGACCTCCATGGACCGGTCTTCCTCGTCGATGATCACCCGTGATATCTCGGCCGGAGACAACGCGTTGCACACAAATTTCGCCGGATCCACGTGCCAGGGAATAATATCAATTTTTTCACCCTTCAATTCCTGCACCACGTTTTGAACGCGGCTGCCTTTCATTCCCACGCAAGCACCCACGGGATCAATATCCGAGTCCATGGAACTGACGGCAATTTTGGCACGGCTGCCGGGCTCTCGGGCTGCGGCGACTATTTGCACGATACCCTCGCTGATTTCGGGGACTTCGGTTTTAAACAAGTTGATGAGAAAATCAGGATGTGTTCTGGAAAGAACAATCTGGGGGCCTCTGGATTCCCCTAAAACCTTCATAATGTTGGCCCTCAATCGGTCACCGCGACGGTAGGCTTCCCTTGGAATCTGTTCCCGTTGCGGCAGAACAGCCTCGGTGGTACCCACGTTGACGATGATGTCCATTCGATCGATGCGCTGGACGATACCATTGATGATTTCGCCTTTGCGATTGATGAAGCCGGAATATACAGCCTCACGCTCCGCATCCTTCATCTTCTGGATAATCACCTGTTTGGCGGATTGAGCGGCAATTCGGCCGAAGGTTCTCGCATCCATTTTCGTTCCCAGGCTGTCGCCGATCTGACATTCCGGGTCCAATTTCCGTCCCGCCCTTAAAGAGATTTGAAGGTCCGGCTCGGTAATCGTCTCCACCACTTCCTTGAATTGGAAGATTTCAATATCGCCGGTCTCTTCATTGTAGCTGGCCTCGAGTTCAATCTTATTGCCGAACTTCTTTCTGGCCGCCGACTTCAAAGCCTCTTCAAGGGTCTTCATCAAAACAGCGGGCTGGATGCCTTTGTCCCGACTTACCTGGTCTATAACGCGTTTGATATCTGACATTAGCATCGGTTGTCTCCGTTATAATTGACGAGCCTTCCTCTGGTTATATCATGATGAGGGATTGAAACGATCTGATTACCGATATCCATTTGCACCCTCCCTTCCGTAATCCCCATTAGGACGCCTTTGAAGTTCTTCCGCCCATCGAGCGGTTTCGCGGTTCTGATCATAGCGACCTCGCCTTTGAAACGTTCGTAATCATTTTCTTTCACCAGCGGCCGATCCGTTCCCGGGGATGAAACTTCCAGATTGTATGCAACGCCGGTTTCCAAATGGACATCCAAGGCGTCCCCCAGCTCCCGACTTACTTGAACACAATCCTCCAGCTTGATACCGCCGGGCTTGTCGATATAAATACGCAAAATCTGCCCTTGAGACTCATGGCGGAACTCAACATGAACCAATTCGATCCCCTCGGACTCACACAACGGTGCGGCTATCTCCATGACCCGATCGACAACCGCTTGAGCCGGTAAGACGGTCTGAACCGGATTAACATCCGCCGTTGTTTCCCCTTTCGGCGCCTTCCTTCTATTCTGTTTCTTCACGGCCCTCACTACCTTTCTTAAAAAGAAAAACGGGCAAATGCCCGTTTCCATTGATCAGGTAGACTTTTTCGTGCGAAATAGAAAACTTTATCTACTTAAGCATGAACCATAGAATAAATCCATTTATCACAGCATAAAACAAAGTACTACCCTTTTTCAAAAGAAATATGGAAAAGGCAGGCTTTTCTGGAGCGGGCAACGAGATTCGAACTCGCGACACCAAGCTTGGGAAGCTTGTACTCTACCAACTGAGCTATGCCCGCATATCAAAGCGCTGCTTTATTTATGATAAAATAAAGGTTTTGTCAACAAGGAACTTTGGGTATCAAAAGACTTGGGAAAATACCGGCGCCACCCTGTCGCCATCCCAATTTGCGCAAGAAAACGAAATCCGTACATTTTCTGTCGCTATCCGGCATCCAGTGACAGTAACTCACGAATCATCAATAGTTCCGAACGGATTTCATCGATGGTAAGAGAGGAGGGATGGTCCTTTTTCTGATTGGCGTTTAAATATTGTTTCGCCCCTTGGATGGTAAACTTTTTCTCGTGAAGCAAGTATTTTATCTTATTAATCAATTCAACATCCGAACGTCGATAGAGGCGCTGACCAGATTCCGTCCGTTTGGGGCTGATGCCCTTAAACTCCGTCTCCCAAAACCGGAGGACATAAGATTCCAATCCGGTAAGCGCGCTGACCTCGCCGATTCGAAAATAGCGCTTATCCGGTATTTCCGTTGCTGTTCTGAGATCTTCCATCAGCGATTCCAACCCCGACCGTTCCCCGCCGGTCTGTCCTCATGTCGGCAAGGAGGCATGAAAAGCCGTCAATAGATTGTTAGTGATGTCACCATGAACCCGATTCACCATCTCGTCTTCCAGTGTCATTTCCGGCGAGCGATATACAACCCGAATCGAAATGCTTTTTTTATCTTTTGGGATCGGCTTGCCTTCATAGATATCAAATAAGATTATATTTTCAACCAGATGCTGCTCGGCTTCCTCGATTTTCGACAAAATATCGCAAGATTCGATCCGCTTGTCGATGATCAGTGTCAGATCTCGAGATGTAGAGGGGTATTTGGGCAGCTGCCGCGAGGTCCTTCCCACCGGGATATGCCGCACCAGTGCCGAGAGTGTCATCTCGAAAAAAAAGGCTGTCTGTTTCAACCCGAAATTGGTCAACACCTCCGGGTGTGCCTCACCGACAATCCCGAGGGATCCGCCGCCAACCGAAACGACGGCGCCTGCGCCAGGCCTGGTATAGCGGCAGTCGCCGGGCGGAATGGCCGTGAAAGAAAGGCTGGGGACTCCCAGGGAATTGCAGAGCCCTTCCAGCACCCCTTTG
The DNA here is from genome assembly GCA_041740615.1 of Desulfobacterales bacterium. GTDB lineage: Bacteria > Desulfobacterota > Desulfobacteria > Desulfobacterales > SURF-7 > DYJD01. Next base: position 87,535 of record JBGSLR010000038.1, on the reverse strand, counting down.
ATGTCAAAAAAGTCACAGGCGTCTTCCTTGTCATGCCAGGATAAATCCCTTCGTGAACCGGTCCAAAGACCGGCCAGGATTTCAATTTCGTTCGGTTGCTGATCCGGAGCGGTATGGATGAATATTTTTCCGGTTTCAAATAGCTTTACGGTTCCAACTTGACGCGAATTGTTTCGCTTCATGGTTTCCAGCAATCCGGGCAACAAGGAGGTCCTCAAAACGGCCTGCTCTTCCGTCAGCGGATTCAGAATCGATACAACGGATCTTCGCGGGTCGTCATGCGCCAAACGAAGATCATCGCAGGCCTTCGCGCTGACAAAACTGTAATTGATGGCCTCGCAAAAACCGAAGCCGAGCAGAATCTGCCTGATTTTCTCCCGCGCCGATATCAAGGCGTCCGGTCGGCGCTTCCCGGTCAGCATAGGGGGAAAAGTCGTTGGAATGTTATTGTACCCCGAAAGCCGGGCGATTTCCTCCATCAAATCCTCGGGCCGGGAAACATCCACGCGGAAAGAAGGTGGAATCACCGTCAAGACATTCGTCTCCTTGGGCGTAACGCCGAATTCGATGGAGCGGAGGAGATCGGATATTTCCTCCGCCTGGAGATTCAGTCCCAGCAACTTGTTGGCTCGGCGGACATCCAACTGAATCGCCGAGGGGTCCTTGCGACCGGGATGTTCATCGATAGCCCCTCCAATAATCCGGCCGCCGGCAACTTCGGCCATTAGCAACGCGGCTCGGTTCAAGGCCGCCATCGCTCCTTCCGGATCAACTCCCCGCTCGAAACGATGGGACGCATCTGTATTCAATCCCAGTTTTTTCGCGGTCGTACGGATGGAACCGGGTTGAAAACAGGCGCTCTCTATCAATACCCGCTTGGTGCCATCGTGAATTTCGGAATTCATTCCACCCATGACGCCTGCCAGCGCAACGGGTTTTCTACCGTCGCATATCAACAGCATTCCAGGAGAGAGTGACCGCTCCTTTTGATCCAACGTACGAAAGGTTTCGCCGCTGACCGCCTCCCGGACGATGATCCGGTTTTCATCCAGATGATCGAAATCAAAGGCATGCAGGGGCTGGCCCATTTCGAGCATCACAAAATTGGTCACATCGACAATATTGTTGATCGGCCGCAATCCCACCGACATCAGACGGTTCTGAAGCCAAAACGGAGACGGCCCGACGGTAATATCGAACAGCAGCCTTGCGGCATACCGCGGACACAACGAGGGTGATTGGATCGTGACGGAGGTGTGGGCCGCAATGTCATTCCCTTCGGCAGGAATCGCCGACTTGGGATAACCCAATTGTTTTTTGACGATAGCGGCGACTTCCCTGGCAATACCGATGACACTGAGGCAGTCCGCGCGATTCGGCGTCAGATCGATCTCAAGAATTGCATCCGCCAAATGCAAGGCGGACGCCAAGGGAGTCCCAACCTGCGATTGTTGACTCAAGACCATCAGTCCGGATCGGTCGGTCCCCAACCCCAATTCTCCAGCACTGCACAGCATCCCTTCCGAAATCTGATTCCGGACGCTTCGGGTTTCAAGGCGACTCCCGTCGGGTAACACCGTCCCCGGTGAGGCGAATGGAACCAAGTGACCGATTTCCACATTGGGTGCGCCGCAGACAACCATCCGCGACTGTGTTCCGGTATCCACGCGGCATATTTTCAGGCCGGCGCTTTCCGGATGGGGGGTAATTTCCGTTACACGGCCGACAACAACCGTATCGAGAAACCCATATCGATCCGTGACGCTGTCCACTTCGAGTCCCATCATGGTCAGAGCGTCCGCCAATTCCGACGCTTCCATTTCCAGCGGAACATATTCCTGTAACCAGCTCAAACTGATCTTCATGTCAAAACTGCCTTAGAAATCGAATATCGTTCTCAAAAAATCGGCGCAGATCATCAATCCCATATTTCAGCATGGCAATCCGTTCAACGCCCATGCCGAAGGCAAAACCAGTGTATCTGCTGGTATCGTAATGAACATTTTCAAATACCGCCGGATGGACCATCCCGGAGCCCAATACTTCAAGCCAACCGGTGTGGGAGCAGACCCGACAGCCTTTACCGCGGCACATGACACAGAGAATATCCACTTCCGCGCTCGGCTCGGTGAAGGGGAAAAAACTGGGACGAAACCGCAATGCGGTTCGCGAATCAAACATTTGGTGGACAAAAGCGGTCAAGATTCCTTTTAAATCCCCAAAGCTGATGCCTTCATTCACCATGAGACCTTCCACCTGATGAAACATGGGTGTATGGGTCAAATCCGAATCGCACCGATAGACCCGTCCAGGAGCAATGACGCTCACCGGCGGCGGTTGTTTTTCCATGATTCTGACTTGAAGGGGCGATGTATGCGTACGCAGCACGATATCGGCGGACACAAAAAAAGTGTCCTGCATGTCCCGTGCCGGGTGATTCTTGGGGAAATTGAGTGCCTCGAAATTATACCAGTCGGTTTCAACCTCCGGACCTTCGACAATATCGAACCCCAGTCGGACAAAAATATCAACGATCTCTCGATTGATTTGGGAGATCGGATGCAGGTTGCCGTAAACGGTCGGACGGCCGGGCAGGCTTACATCGATTTGCTCTACCTGTGCCTGTTGACCGGTTGCTACTTGTTCGAGGCGTTCGTTGATTGCACTTTCCAGGAACTGCTTAACGGAGTTGGCAGCCTTCCCCGCCGCAGGCCGATCCGCCTCCGGAAGGGACGCGATATTCCGTAAAAACTGGGTGACTTCACCCTTACGGCCCAGGTATCGAACCCCGACGAACTTTACCGATTCCGAATCGGTGGCGGTTTTCAGCTCAGCCAGGGCTGCCTGTTTGATTTGTTCGATTTTGTTTTCCACTGTTTGCGCGTGCACTTTCAGCTTCTGTCGTATCGGTTTCGCCGGAATCGGTCCCGCCTTCCTTGCTGGCCACTTGATTCAATAGTGCGCTCTTCATAAAAAGCGCCGCAACCACCTGTTCGATCATGCCTGCCGGGATGCGAGGTCGACAATTTTAGCGAATCCGGAGGGATCGGATATGGCCAGATCGGCAAGCACTTTTCGATCGATCTCCACATTGGCTTGTTTCAATCCGTGAATGAATTTACTGTAAGAAACGTCATTCATACGGGTCGCGGCATTGATTCTGGCGATCCAGAGCTTTCTGTAATCCCGTTTCCGAACGCGGCGATCCCGATACGCATACGTCAGGGCTTTGTCGACGGAATCCGCCGCTGTACGAAACAATTTACTACGACCACCGCGAAACCCTTTGGCCAGCTTCAGTACCTTGTTCCGCCTTCTTCTTGCCTTAAATCCTCTTTTAATTCGCATTTCTTTCTCCTTTGCACGAACCGGAAAGATCCCCGGATTCGGTGCGCCGTTTTTATGTCTGTGACTGCCTGTGAACTCGGGACCTGGTTACCCGTTGGGCAGAAGCAGCTTAATTTCCTTGTTATTGCTCTTGTCGACAATATGCGTCCGCCGCAACGACCGTTTACGCTTCGTCGTCTTTTTGGTTAAAATGTGGCTGGCATGGGATTTCCGATATTTGAACTTCCCCGTACCCGTCTTTTTAAACCGTTTTGCCGCGGACCGATTGGTTTTTATCTTCGGCATCGTTTGCTCTCCTTCATATGTTGTTTGGCCATGCCCCATCACGACATGGGCATATTTCAATCTCTTTTCGTCCGTTGAATCATACAAACACGTATGGCGTGAATGCCCTTCACGGCATCACGCCACCTCACGAATGCACCTGAATCTGATCAATTACGGACGAATGTCAGCGTAGAGAACGCGCTTCACCCTATTTGGGTGATAGAATCATCACCATGGTACGACCTTCGAATTTCGGCCTCTGTTCCACCACGGCAATCTCATCGGTCTCCGTTGCTATCTGATCAAGGACTTCTCTCCCCAGAGCCGCCAATGTGATTTCACGCCCTCTGAAAACAACCGTTACCTTGACCTTATCCTTCTTACCTAAAAACTTCTTGATATGTCCGATCTTGGTCTGCAAATCATGATCACCGGTTTTCGGTCGAACCTTTATTTCCTTGACCTGAAAGGTGCTCTGCTTCTTCTTGGCTTCCTGCTGCTTTTTGGTCAGCTCATATTTATACCGCCCGTAATCCATTATTTTACAAACAGGCGGATTTGCTGTTGGTGAAACCTCAACCAGATCCAGTCCAAAATCTCCTGCCGTGGCCAGCGCCTTGTGGATGGCCAGCACACCCAACTGGTTGCCTTCAGGATCGATCACCCTCACTTCTTTTGCACGAATATTGCGATTGATATTGGTTCGAATAGCACCGTTCCTATTTGGTTTTTTTATACCCTACCTCCTGAATCAAATGGATTGATCAATACCGCCGCTGGGGTGCCTGGGAAAACGACACACACCGCACAAAACCTTAAGCTGAGAATTTATATAGGAATTATTTTTAAATGCAAGCAAAAAATGTATTATTCCATTTTTTCAACGAGCTCAATCAGCTCCTTCTGCTGCTTGCTCAAATTTTCAAACTTGACCCCGATTCCTCCGGGATCCCTACGAACGATCTTTCCCGGTACTTTGACGACGATTCGTTCATTGCGCGGATCTGTAAACCACAGTAAAATTTCCTGCCCGGCGGAAAAGGATTCACCGGTTTCGATATAAGCCCCCCCGACGCTTAAATTGCGGATATCCTTGCGGGTCGAATAATCTTCCGTATCGTAATCAACGGAAATAAAACAGCTTCTTCTGGGATACACGCGTTTCCATTTGGGCGGTTTTTCTTCCAGTTGATTCAAAATGACCCATAGTCGTTTTCGCGACATTCCTTTCAACACCTCGTTCAATCGAACGAGAATATCGGTTTTGGTCATTTTCGGGTTGGGGACGGTCATATGTTTATTTCGCGGGTCGCGGCCATCTTCAGAACAGTTTTCGCCTATGTTGTCCTAAGCATAAAACAATTCGACTGCCATGTCAATTCATCCCTGGGCAAGCGTGTAGCGGGCCAGGAGACTATCGCGCCAATATTCACAAGTCGGATTTTGAAAAAATTTCTTGAACAAATTTAAGCTATTATGTCGGAGAACATTGGGCACGATGATCGCACGCCTCTCATGGTACAGGGGGGACAACTGGCTCAAATCGCAATTGACACCGCCGCCCATAACATCCTCATAGGCATACACGATACGACCGATACCGCTTAACAGAATGGCGCCGTAACACATCAGGCAGGGCTCCAGCGTCGTATATAAGGTATACGAACGGCCTTCACGGGCCCCGGTCTGTTTGGACAGCGCTCTCAACGCCGTCATTTCCGCATGATCGACCTCGTTGGCGCCTTCTCCGGTTGTTCCCGTGCGGCCGCCTGTTGCGAGGACCCGTTCCCCCTCGGTGACGACACATCCCACCGGAAACTCGCCGGCCGAAAGCGCCGCCTCAGCTTCATTCAGCGCCATCTCCATGAAGTGGACATCCTGCTCCGCTCGTCCTGTTGTTTTCGTCATGCCAAATCCTCCAAACATACATCATCATCGCAGGGACACCGCCCGTCGACCTCGAAAGCGTAAAGAATCCGCGATTCCATTTCAAACCGTTTGGTCGAGATCGCCTCGAATTCATGCCGATTGATGAGGGCAAGAAGTGCTTCCCGCCCGGGGATGGAGGTCAACCCCGTGGCGACCGACCTGCCTGTTTTTCCGTCCAGGATATCCGCGGTTTCTCCATTGGTGACGACGACGACCGGCACCTGATATGGGGCGATCATTCTGGAAATTGCCAATGCCGGTCGATATCTGGTAACCAGCGAACCGGGGCCGTATTGAAGGACCATACCGGTCTTGGAATGGATGATAATGGAAAGATCAACCGTAATACGCGCGCGGCGCTTGCCGGCGGATACGAGCAGCGGCACCCGGGATAGGATTTCCCCCTTGGAATACCCACACGATTCCACCAGTATACGGGCCAGCTTTTGACGGTAGCGTTCATCATGGGTATCACGCAAACGCTCACCCGTCAGATAATCCTCCAACTGGCCGAGCACAAGATGGTGACCAACCGCGCTCAATGGCGGGACCCCCTTTCCTTGAAAAACAGAACCCGTTCACAGGAACGCAACCCAGCCAAGCGAAGCCTTGTTCGAGAAAGGCTGAAACCCCTCTCTCGCGCCCGACTTTTGTTCCATGCGTTTCCATACCGCTGGTGGTTACTATAGATAAATACCATCAAAAGCGAAAGATAAAAAAAACTTTACAATTGTCCGGCACTGTGGAAGGATAAAAATTTCTTTGCATAAAATCAAACAGGTATAAAGATACTTGTAATACTGACCAAGGGGGGGGTGGCTGTTCCAGCATTCTGTCGTTTGTTATGTCGATCCGGGAAGATTTCGAAATACGCGAAAAAGGTTTTATCGCACCCTACGGCTGCCTGAGCATCCAATCAAAGGGACGCCTCAAAAAGGAGTCCCCGTGTTCGATCCGGACCGAATTTCAGCGCGACCGTGACCGAATCGTCTTTTCCAACGCCTTTCGGCGATTGAAACACAAAACCCAGGTTTTTCTGTCCCCTCTGGGCGACCATTACCGCACTCGCCTGACCCACACCTTGGAGGTTGCTGAAATTGCACGCACGATCTCCCGAGCCATGCGCTTGAATGAAGATCTCGCGGAAGCCATTGCGCTGGGTCACGATCTTGGCCATACACCTTTCGGTCATGGCGGTGAAATCGCCCTGAAAGAAATTTATTCCCCTGCCTTTTCCCACAATGAACAAAGTCTGCGGGTTGTGGACATTCTTGAAAAAAACGGCAAGGGGTTAAACTTGACCCACGAGGTGCGCGACGGTATTCTGAAGCATTCAAAAGGGTTTGGAGAAATCATACCCTCCAACCCCCTCGAAATGGCCGGGACAGCCGAAGGACGCGTTGTGCGCATCGCCGATATCATGGCGTATCTGAACCATGATCTGGACGATGCCATCAGAAGTGGCGTGATCCAGGCGAAACAAGTCCCCCCCGACTGCAAGAAAGTCCTCGGCGCCACTCACTCAGCCCGGGCCACCGCCATGATCCGGGATGTCATTTATTCCAGCGCCGTTGAAGATTCCAAACTCAAGCTGCAAATCAGTGACAATGTCATGTCGGCAATGATGCTGCTCAGAGAGTTTTTATTTCAACATGTCTATCGCTCCCATCATGTACACCAGGAATTTTTAAAGGCCAAAAAAATTCTGACCGAATTATACGCTTATTATATTGATAACCCGCAACAGTTGAAAAAAGAAATAAAGGGGATCGAGATGGATACCGCGCGACGCAACAACGTCGATCCGGAAAGACAGGTCTGCGATTTCATCGCCAGTTTGACGGACCGGCACGCACTGACCCTTTATACCAAAATCTTTGTTCCCGAACCCATGGTGTAATCACAAAACCATGCCGATATCTCTTGTCTCTGCCGAATTCACCTCTTCCAAAATCCAGCCACTGTTGGTGGACCTGAAAAGGCTTTATGAAAGGATGGACCAGGAATACCTGAATATCGCATCGGGGTACGGATTTATCTGCAGGGGATGCACAGATAACTGCTGCCGAACGAGATTTCATCACCATACCGTTATCGAGTTCTGCTATCTTCTAAAAGGCTTCGACTTGCTGGGAAAGGAAGAACGCAACGCAGCCATTGAACGCGCCGATTGGGTTGCCGGTATGCCGGAAAAGGTCGATGAGCCGCAACCGAGGCAGATGTGCCCCCTCAATCTGGAAGGCCGATGCATCGTGTATGATTATCGACCGATGATCTGCCGGCTTCACGGTATTCCACACGAGCTTCAACGCCCCGGATGCAAGCCGGTTCTCAGTCCGGGATGCGGCGACTTTGATAGACAGAGTCGGCATAAATCCTACATTCGATTTGACAGGACCCCGCTCTATCTTCAATTGGCCGGATTGGAAAAACAGTGCCGGGAGATGTTGGCATTTTCCGGAAAAATCAAACTGACAGTGGCGGAAATGATCATCCGGTCGTGACATGCCATGATGGTTCGGCGATAGGAACAATATGCGCGCGATAGACTTGAAAGACATGAACGGGCTACCGGGAAAAATACTGAACCCGAAGGATCGGTTTCAATTCAGATGTCATCGGGATCTTGCCTGTTTCAACCAATGCTGTCGCAATTTGAACCTCTTTTTATACCCCTATGACATCATCCGGCTGAAACACCGCCTCGGTATGAGTTCCGAGCTTTTTTTCGATCGATATGTCAATGCCGTCCTGCGCCCAAACAGCTTTTTTCCGGACATGCTCTTGCAAATGGCCGAGAACGAAGCACGGACTTGCCCATTTCTGACCCAAGACGGCTGCTCGGTCTACCCGGATCGTCCCGACGCCTGTCGGACTTTTCCGGTGGAGCAAGGACTGCGGCTCGACAACCAGCACCGGAAACCAGCACTGATCCATTTTTTCAGGCCGCCATCGTTTTGTCTCGGGCAATTCGAAGACCGCAAGATAACCATTGCCGATTGGGTCCTCGACCAGGAAGCCCGGGAATACAATCGCATGACGGCGCTTTGGGCGGAAATAAAGGCGTTGTTTCAAAACGATCCCTGGGGCACGGAAGGACCGGAAGGGGCACGGGCGAAAATGGCTGTCATGGCGACCTATAATATGGATCGCTTCCGAGAATTCGTATTCAAGAGCAGTTTTTTAAAGCGCTACAAAGTTCGATCGGAAACCCTGAAAAAAATCGAGACGGAAGACGTCGACTTGATGAAATTTGGCTTTTCCTGGGTAAAACTATATCTCTGGGGTATTGGTGACAAATCGATTCGGCCGCGCTGACCCACCCGGGCCGGGAAGCGAATCATCAAGACCGACCATTCAGAGTACCCCTTTGGGCATGGGACCGATTTTTTCACCGCCCAATACATACCCTCCGTCCAACCGAAGTACGCTTCCGGTCATAAAAGGCGCATCCTTGATCAGAAACCGAACCGCTTTGACGACATCCGCAATGGCTCCGGTGCGGCGGCATAAAGTATGATCGATGATCGCCTCTTTCTGTTCATCGTTGAGCAACCCCCAGCCCCTTGTGTTTTCCGCATGCCGGGTTTCGATGAAGCCAAGCATGATCTCGTTTACCCTGACCCGGGGTGCTCCCAGTCGCGCCCAAGTTTCGGTCAACAGGGAAACTCCACGATTGGCTGCCGAATATCCTTCATTGAAAATCAGAGCGGCCGGACCGGATCGGCCCACGATTCCGGCGATGGATGAAAAATTGATGACGACTCCCTGGCCGGAAGCCCTCAAAAAAGGCAGGGCCGCATCGAACACCCATTGTTTGGCCCGCAAAGTGGTGGCGAACTCCATGTCCCACTGATCCGCGACATAGGGTCCGTGAACCACGGGCCATCCGCCTCTTTCAATGTTATTGATGAGGATATCCAGTCGGCCGAACCGATCGACAACCTGTCGGACCAGGTCCGGAATCAGATCGGTTTCGAGCAGATTCATCCGGACAATCAAATGTTCTTCATTGGTTTTCCCAAGATCGTCCCGAAGTTCAGAAAGACTCTCTTCCCAATCGTAATAGGTTGCGGCAATCTTGACCCGTTCGCGGGCCAAGGCCAGCGCAATACCCTTTCCAATACCTTTGACGGCCCCAAGCACCAAGGCTACTTTTCCATCCATCTCCATGGGAGTTTCTCCATCATTTCATCATCCGTCGATCAGGGCGCACCGAAAAGCGTTCGCCGGATCCATTGCATACCGAAACGCAACAGGGCGACGTCGTCGGTTTTCAGTGTTTCCGGAAGGATCTCATTCCAAGGGGCCGTTTCCAACAGATCCTGCTCAAAAATATTCCGCCGAAACCGGTCGATATCGTAGCATGCCGTCTGGAACAGATGCCGATCCTTCAAGGATAGGGAACTGCCGGGGCTCAAACGATTTTTATGATGCAGGATGTCCATCATCAGATCATTCATTTCATTGTAAGTAGAAAGGCCCTGGGCCCCGATCCACTCCCTGACGGTCTGACGGTATCCGTTCTCGAACCCGCGGCAATGATCCTCTCTCAGTAAGGCATAATGTTCGGTGATGGCGCCTGTTTCCCGGGATCGGCTGATCATGCGGGCCAAAGGATACATGCGGCAGGATCCGGGTCGGTCCGCATATACCCGGCAACCCGCGGGGGTGACGAACGGACAGACGCTGTCAGGTGAATCCGCCGGCCGCAGGGTTATGACGGGCAACCCGGTTTCAGGGCCGATGTGTTGTCGTGTAAAACGCTCCAAAAATTCACTGGACGAAATCCCCAGAGCATTTTTCAGCCGCAGAATGTCATAAGGCGTTAAATATTGATTCAGATCTCTGCAGCATTCATTGAAACAGGGTGTCCGGCTGGTGCATTCAAATTGAAACGATTCGTCTTGTCCGATCGGCAACAGTTCCTCACTCACGCTTGGTCTCCTTCCAGGCCGTCGGATATTTCCATCCGGTTCGGCGTTACGCAATACCATATCTTGTATCTCTTGCCGGATTACCGGCCAAATATTGACCTATATTCCTATCCTTCCGAAGCGGGTAGGTATTTTGAATCATACGGCGAACAAAAATTCTTGACAAGCCCAATATCGGATGATAATTTATCACTTTGTTTGTTCTATCCATATCTATTTGATATTAAAAGAAATAATGACGTTTTTCCATTAAATTGGTCATGTTTTCATATATATAAGAATTTGGCGCATGTTCACAAAAAGACAGACCATCTTGGTCTAACCCATATTAATAACGAAAACCATACAGAAAAAAACTGACTCGGTCGAGGGCACAAGACGGGTCACTGTGATGAAGGGGGGTGCAAACCGAAATTTTTTAGTAGATAACGTATTTGAAATCAAATGAACGTTAATGTGACAATCATTGAAACACAAAACTTAGGAGGTATTTCAATGCCAAGCTTTGTAATTGCTGAAAAATGTGATGGATGCAAAGGTGGGGACAAAACCGCTTGTATGTATATTTGTCCCAACGACCTGATGGTTCTCGATCCCAATGCGATGAAAGCCTACAATCAGGAACCGGATCAGTGCTGGGAATGCTTTTCCTGCGTGAAAATCTGCCCCACCCAGGCCATCGAAGTAAGAGGCTATTCTGACTTTGTTCCCCTAGGAAGCAGCATCATGCCGATGATGGGTACCGAAGATGTTATGTGGACCTGTAAGTTCCGAAACGGCCTGATCAAGCGCTTCAAGTTCCCCATCCGGACCACCCCGGAAGGACAAGCCAACGCCTATAAATCCCTGAAAGGCAAGAACCTGGATTCCGGCCTTCTTTCCACTGAAGAAGCCGACGGAATGACGCTTGCTCCGCCGAAGGAGACCGTTTAATCCGGCGCTGCCTTGCGACGTTTCATTTAACCGTATAAATGATGAACGAATTATATAGGAGGATGTAACATGGCATTACCAAATAAACCTCTCGGGGAAATCAAAGCCGTAAAAGATCCGGAAGTAGTAGAACGCGAAGTGGACATTCTCATCGTTGGCGGCGGTATGGCTGCCTGCGGCACCGCGTTTGAAGTCAAAAAATGGGCCAGCGACGACATGAAGATCCTGCTCTGCGACAAAGCCGCCATGGAAAGAAGCGGCGCCGTCGCCCAGGGCCTGTCCGCCATCAATACCTACGTCGGTGACAATTCACCCGATGATTACGTCCGTATGGTCAGAAACGACCTGATGGGCATCGTCCGTGAAGACCTGATCTTCGACCTGGGCCGTCACGTGGATGATTCCGTTCATCTGTTTGAGGAATGGGGTCTGCCGATCTGGAAAAAATCCGAAGATGGAAAAAACCTGGACGGCAAAAAAGGCCAGAAAGTCGGCACCCTGAAATCCGGCGCCAAACCGGTTCGTACCGGCAAATGGCAGATCATGATCAACGGTGAATCTTACAAAAGAGTCGTTGCCGAAGCAGCCAAACTGGCTCTTGGCGATGAAAACATCATTGAGCGCTGCTTCATCGTAGAGCTGCTCACCGATGCCAACAACCCCAAACAGATCGCCGGTGCGGTCGGTTTCTCCGTCCGCGAAAACAGAGTTTACATCATCAAATGCAAAACCATGATGGTAGCTTGCGGCGGCGCGGTCAACATTTATCAACCCCGTTCAGTCGGCGAGGGCAAAGGTCGCGCCTGGTATCCGGTATGGAACGCCGGCTCCACCTACACCATGGCTCTCAGAGCCGGTGCCGAACTTTCCATGATGGAAAACCGTTTCACGCCCGCTCGCTTTAAAGATGGTTACGGTCCGGTCGGCGCTTGGTTCCTGCTGTTCAAGGCCAAATTGCAGAACGGCCTGGGCGAAGATTTCGGCGCCAGCGATGCCGCCAAAAAAGAGCTTCAGAAATACGCTCCCTATGGAACGGCCGCCATTACGCCGACCTGTCTGCGTAACCATTTGATGCTGTTCGAGATGAAAGAAGGCCGCGGCCCGATCATCATGGACACCGTCACTGCTTTGGCCAACCTCGGCAAAACCATGGACAAGAAAGAACTCAAGCATCTTGAATCCGAAGCCTGGGAAGATTTCCTTGACATGACCTGCGGTCAGGCCAACCTGTGGTGCGCCACCAACACCGAGCCGGAAAAGAAAAATTCCGAAATCATGCCCACCGAACCCTACCTGTTGGGTTCCCATTCCGGTTGCTGCGGCATCTGGACCTCCGGTCCGGATGAAGCCTGGGTTCCGGCGAGCTACAAATGGGGCGATGCAGGAAAAGTTTACAACCGCATGACCACCGTAGTCGGCCTGTTCACCGCCGGTGACGGCGTTGCCTGTTCCGGTCACAAGTTCTCTTCCGGTTCCCATGCTGAAGGCCGAATCGTTGCAAAGGAAATGGTTAAGTTCGTCCGCGACCATGCCTCCTTCAAACCGGCCATCAAGGAGACCAAGGAACAACTGGTCGACCTGGTCTACAAACCGGTCAGAAACTTCCTGGCGAGCTGCAACTACACCACCGCCGTGGATATCAACCCCAACTACGTCAAACCGGCCGGCATGGCCCTGCGTCTGATGAAAGCGACCCACGAATATGGTGCCGGGACCGCTACCTACTATCAGACCAGCAGCAAGTCTCTGGAGATCGTTATCGATCTGCTCGAAACCATGCGCGAGGATTGCGAGAAACTGGCCGCCGGCGACCTGCATGAACTGATGAGAGCTTGGGAAATCTACCATCGTATTTACACGGTAGAGGCTCATCTCCGTCACATCCAGTTCCGTAAGGAAACCCGCTATCCCGGATTCTACTATCAAGCGGACTATCCCGGACAGGATGATGCAAACTGGTTTGCCTTCACCAATTCTGCTTATGACAAGGCCACCAACAAGTGGTCCCTGAAGAAGGTTGACTACAAGAAAATCATCCCGTAAGCCTGGGATGACGTTTATCGTCATTGACAATACCTCCAGGCGCCTTTGGGCGTCTGGAGGTTTTTATTAATACACTGCCATAGGTGTTTTTCGATTACCGACAATCATCTTTGGGCGGTATCCAAGGCATGTCTGTGCCGATATGCGTAAGGATTCCATGTCATCTTTGCCAACCGCATGGAGTGTTTACGGATTTTTACACATTCGCCGAAGAGATATCGCCTCAAAGGCTTATAATTTGTAATATCGAAATCAACTGAAGAACCATTAATCGTAACTTTTTGCACGGAGGGATAGCATGACTACAGACAAAGCAGCTCCTGCTAGCGGAAGCCTTTTGGTAGTTGGAGGAGGGATCAGCGGACTCACCACGGCCCTCGAAGCTGCCGAAGTCGGGTATGAAGTGTTCCTGGTCGAGAAGAATCCATACTTGGGTGGAAGGGTGTCACAACTGAACCAATATTTCCCCAAATTATGTCCTCCGACCTGCGGCCTTGAAATTAACTTCCGGAGAATTAAGGACAACCCGAGAGTGAAAGTCCTGACCCTCTCCGAAGTTGGAAAGGTCACCGGGACACCCGGCAACTATGATGTGACCATCAACATCAACCCGCGGTATGTGAACGAAAATTGCACCTGTTGCGGCGACTGCGCCGAAGCTTGTGAAACGGAGATCGCCAGTGAATTCAATTTCCGGATGAACAAAACAAAAGGGGCTTATCTGCCGTTTGAAATGGCTTTTCCGGCCCGCTACACCATTTCGCCGCAAATCATCGGCTCCGAAGACGCCAAGCGTTGCGCCGAGGCTTGCAAATACAACGCAGTAGATCTCGAGATGCAACCCAAGTCGTTGACTCTGAAAGTCGGCGCCATTGTCTGGGCCACCGGATGGGAACCCTACGACGCCACCCGCATCGATAACCTCGGTTTCGGCCGCTACCAGAACATCATCACCAACATGATGATGGAACGTCTGGCCGCTCCCAATGGTCCGACCAAAGGGAAAATCCTGCGTCCTTCGGACGACAAGGAGCCAAAGAGTGTCGCTTTTGTTCAATGCGCCGGCTCCCGGGATGAGAACCATCTGCCCTACTGTTCGTACATTTGCTGCATGGCTTCGTTGAAACAAGCGACCTACGTGCGGGAGCGTTATCCGGAAGCGGACATCTACATCTTCTATATCGATATCCGATCCCCGGGTCAGCGTTACGAAAATTTCTACCGGAAAATCAAGGAAGACAAAAAGATCTTCCTGATCAAGGGCAAAGTAGCGGAAGTCAGCGAAGATGCCGCCACCGGCGCCATCACTGTCGTGGCGGAAAATGCGGTTACCGGCGAAAAAATCCGTCAGACGGTCGACCTGGCCGTATTGGCGACCGGCATGCAGCCCACTGCAGCCAACACCAAACTGCCGGCGGATCTGAAATACACCGAAGACGGATTTATCATCAATGATTTTGCCAAAGGCGGCATGTTCGCGGCCGGATGTGCAAACAAGCCGTCCGATGTGGTATCCGCCAACCAGAATGCTACCGGTATGGCCCTTAAAGCGATTCAAACCCTGGTGAAGAGGTAGGAGGTTAACCCATGGATAAAAAATATGGTGTATATATCTGCACAGGTTGCGGCATCGGGGACGCTCTCGATATTAAAGCGCTTAGCGGACTGGTGGAAGATGAAGGCCTTCCGGTTCAGACCCATGCCTTTTTGTGCAGCAAGGATGGTACGGACCTGATTAAAAAGAATAAGGACGAAAAAGGGATCAATACGATGGTCATCGCCGCCTGCTCACGGCGGGTTAACTTTGATGTCTTTAAATTTGACGGCTGCATTGTGGATCGCGTCAACCTGCGGGAAGGCGTGGTCTGGTCTCATCCGCGCAGCCAATTCCCGGCGCTTTCCGAAGAGGAAAAGGCCGATGAAACCAATTTCGACCGCGTCCAGATGATGGCCGAAGATTACGTCAAAATGGGCATGGCCCGCGTCGAAAAAATCAAGCTGCCCGAACCCTTCAAGCTGGACAACTACTCCAATAATATTCTGGTGATCGGCGGCGGCGTAACCGGTATGTCGGCGGCCCTGGATGTGGCCAAGGCCGGATACTCGGTCACCATCGTTGAAAAGGAAGCCGCCTTGGGTGGATATGCCGCCAAACTGCGTAAGCAAACCCCGATGGCCGTTCCCTATGAAAATCCCATCGCGCCGGTTGCCGCGGATCTGATCAAAGCCGTGGAAGCCGATCCGAAAATCACGGTTAAAACCGGCATGGTTCTAGCTCGCCTGGCAGGTCAACCGGGGGATTTCACCGCCACGCTGAAAAAGCCCGGGGAAAAAATCGAATTCGATGTTCCCTTCCCGTTGCCGGAAGAAATGAAGAAGGATGAAAACGGCAAAGAACTGGATGTGGAAAAACAGCGTGAAAAATATCTGGAATACAACCAGGGCCGACAGGACATCCTGAAATTCGACCCGACCGGTGAAAAATTCGGCGCCGTAATCCTGGCCGCCGGTTTTCGACCGGATATGCCGGAAGGCGCTGCGTTCGCCCATCTCGGTCTCGGAGAATCCCCCGACGTGGTGACCAATCACCAATTTGAGGAAATCGCCGCCAAGGGCAAGATTGTTCGCCCCTCCGACGGAAAACCGGCTCGCTCGGTGGTGTTCGTACAGAGTCCCGGCCTCGAAGACGACAGTGATTTCAATTACTGCGGTGCGGTTACCAGCATGGTGGCTCTCAAGCAGGCCCAATATGTCACCGAAGACTACAGCGACGGCAAAGCATATGTGATCTATCAGCACATGCGCACCCCCGGACTTCAGGAAAATTTCTACAAAAGCATCCAGCAGACCGAGGGTATTTTTCTGACAAAAGGTCAGGTTGCCAAGGTTTCGAAAAACGGCAGCGGACTGATCGTGGAAGCCGACAACACCCTCCTGGGCGACAAGATCCAACTCAAGGCCGACATGGTCGTTCTGGCAGCCGGTATGGTGCCGGCCACCAAAGATGATCCGGTAATCAATCTGGCGTACCGTCAGGGGCCGGGCTTCCGGGACATCGGCCTGTTTGACGGATATTCCGATTCCAACTTCATTTGTTTCCCCTATGAGACCCAGCGCACCGGCATCTACGCCGCCGGAGCCGTACGCCGCGGCATGACCATCGAGGAATCCATTGAAGACGCCAGCGGGGCGGCCCTCAAAGCCATTCAGTGCCTCGAATCCTCCAATCGCGGCGTTGCCGTACATCCCCGCTCCGGAGACTTGACCTTCCCGGATTTCTTTTTCCAGCGCTGCACCCAGTGCAAACGCTGCACGGAAGAATGTCCTTTCGGCGCCCTGGATGACGATGAAAAAGGCACACCCAAACCCAACGTCACTCGGTGTCGACGCTGCGGGACCTGCATGGGCGCCTGTCCGGAACGGATCATCGGTTTCGCGGATTACAACATCGACAGCATCGGCTCCATGGTCAAGGCGGTCCGAGTGCCTTCCACGGATGACTATGACGAACCGCCCTTCCGGATTCTCGGTCTGGTATGTGAAAACGACGCGCTCCCGGCCTTGGACATCGCCGGCATGAACGGCCTCTCTTACTCGGCTGACGTGCGACTGATACCGGTTCGCTGTCTCGGATCCGTGAACGTCATCTGGATCAAGGACGCGCTCTCACAGGGAATGGACGGCGTATTCCTGCTCGGTTGCAAGCACGGCGACGACTATCAGTGTCATTTCGTCAAAGGCAGCGAGCTGGCGGAAATCCGGATGAAAAAAATCGGCGACGCCCTGGCGAGCCTGGCGCTCGAAGTGGAACGCGTGGCCCAATTCCAGATCGCCATCGATGAATACGACAAAATTCCGCAAGTCATCAATGACTTCGTGGCGGAGATCGAAGGCCTCGGCCCGAATCCGTTCAAGGGTTTCTAACTCATATGGTTAACATCGACGCAGTGCGACAGCGTGGCTCATGCACCTGTCGCCTGCTGTTTCAGGAGGTATAATTATGGCTGAAAATTATCTTGTCGAGCCAGATTCCGGCTTTATCAAAGAAATTATCGGGCTGGGCGGCGATAGTGTCAAGAAATGCTTTCAATGCGCAACCTGTTCCGTGGCCTGCCCCATCTCTCCGGACAACAAGCCGTTTCCCCGCAAGGAAATGATCGCGGCTTCCTGGGGGTTGAAAGACCGGCTGGTCGCCAACCACGACATCTGGCTGTGCCACCAGTGCGGTGACTGCTCCACGCTTTGCCCTCGCGGCGCCAAGCCGGGGGACGTCCTCGGCGCGGTTCGTTCCTATGCCATCAGTGAATACGCAATGCCCAAATTTATCGGCAAAATGGTCAACGACCCCCAGAAACTGCCCCTGCTCATTGCACTGCCGGCGGTCGTTTTCATTTGTCTCGGTATGATACTGAAGGTTTTCGGAGTGAACTGGTTGAATTTTGCGCCGGGCGGCGATGAAATCGTTCACAGTCATTTTTTCAACACCTGGCTGGTCGATATGATTTTTGTTCCCTTGGCGGGTATGGTTGTCGGTATTTTCGCCCTGGGGTTGAAACGGTTTATCACCGATATCCATGCTTCGGCTCTGCGGGACGGCAAAACCAGCAAACAAACCATCGATCCCGTGGGATTTCTCCAGGCCCTTGTGAGCGTTGTTCCCAACATCCTGCAGCATCGCAAATTTTCCGAATGCGGTGAAAACAAAGAACGCGCCACTTCCCATATGATGGTATTGTATGCCTTTATCGGCCTGTTCGTCGTCACCAACATTTTCTTTGTGGTGCTCTATGTATTCGGCATCCACGGCCCCTACTCCCAGCTGAATCCGGTCAAATGGCTGGCCAACATCGCAGGCGTGGCCCTGGTGATCGGCGGCACCTTGATGATCAAGGACAGGCTGTCCAAGAAAGATCAGATCAGCAGTTATAAAGACTGGTACCTGCTGGGCCTCGTTCTGGGCCTGGGCGTCACCGGTATGCTGACGGAAATGACCCGGCTGGCCGACGCAGCCTTCCTGTCCTATCTGCTCTATTTCGTGCACCTCATGTTCGTGTTCAACCTGTTTGCCTTCCTGCCATTCTCCAAGCTGGCCCATCTGGTTTACCGGACCGTGGCGCTGACGTACGATGAATGGTCGGAACGGGAAAAGAAAGCGGCCTGACGGCGGTAAAAACAAAAGCAGGTAACCGAGAGGGGCGGCATCGCTGAAGATCCGCCCCTCTTTATTTGATCCATCATAATTGTTTCTGGTTTGCCGATTTCGCGTGTTCCCCAAGGAGATGAAAATGAAATGATGGACCCGGAACAACAGCATAAATTTCAACGGCAGGCCGAAATGCTGGCCAACAAAGTCAAAAAACGATATCGACACCTTTGCAAACGGTTTGCAAAGCAGAATATCGAAGTCTTCCGACTATACGACTGGGATATACCGGAAATACGCGCCGCCGTGGATTGGTATGCGGGGCATCTGGTCATCGGGGAATACACCCGCAATCAATCCGTGCCGGAATGGCTGCCCATGATGGGGAAGGCGGTGGCCGATGCACTGAAGGTTCCCGCCGACAACGTTCACCTGAAAGAGCGACGCACCGGCAGACGTGACGGTAAACGCTATGAGCGTATCGACCAAACCGATCGAAAGATCATCGTTTCCGAACGGGATTTGAAATTTTTCGTCAATCCGTACGACTATGTCGATACCGGTCTATTTTCCGATCACCGGAATACCCGCCAAATGGTTCGGGAACTCGCCGCGGGACGGGATTTTTTAAACCTGTACTGCTATACAGCGACCTTCTCCTGTTATGCCGCCTTGGGTGGCGCGCGATCCACCGTTTCCGTGGACCGCTCCGAAACCGCCATCCAATGGGCAAAGGAAAACATGGAACTGAACGGCATTCCGGAAACCGACAACCAGTTGATTCAGGCCCATACGTTCGATTTCCTGAAAAAAGCCGGACGGGAAAACCGGACATTCGATCTTGCCGTGGTGGATCCGCCGTCATTTTCGATTATCCGCAATAAAAACTATGAATTCGATATTTCCAAAGATCACCCGATGCTGCTCCGTGCCGTCCTCGCGGTCATGAAAAAAGGCGCCACCATTTTCTTCTCCACCAACCACCAGGGTTTCATTCCCTGCCTGGATCGACTGGAAATTCATGATGCCCGGGAAATCACGACGCTCACCATCCCCGAGGATTACATCAGTCAAAAAAAACAAATTCACCGCTGCTGGCGGCTGACCGTTTAATTTTTTCAAATACAACCGGAGATAAAAAAAGGCGGTTGACTTCTCCCTCTTTCTGCAATAGAGACTTCGGGTTAAATGGATGAATATCATTAGGAGCCATCGGTTTTTCGCACCCGTGGTTCAGAAAAATAGAACGAACAAATCTCCAATCACCCGCATCGAAAGCCGGTTGACATTGGACCATATGAAGAGGAACTGAATGCATCTTTTCTTGACGGCGCTGCTTATCATTTTATCAGGCGGTATTCTGGTCTTGCCGTTGAACCGGCAATTCACCCTGATGAAAACGATTGGGGCGGTATCGATTGTCGCCGGATGTCTCATGGGGCTCTACGACGCCGGGACCAAGCTGATCCGAGGTACCTCCGCGGAAATCTCCTTCCAATACTTGAAGCAATTCAACCTTTCGTTACAAATGGACGGGCTTTCGGCTTTTTTCCTGGTGGTGATTTTTTCCGTTTCCCTGCTGGCGGCGATTTACAGCTTTCATTATATGCATCAATCAAAAAGATGCCTGGCGACGGCGGTGAATTACCTGTTCTTCAGCTTGCTGGTTATCTCCATGGCGCTTGTCGTGACCGCCGCCGACATACTCACCTTCATGCTCTGCTGGGAGGTCATGTCCTTGTCTTCTTTTTTCTTGGTGATCTTCAACTATCAGGCACCTGAAAATCGAAAGGCCGGTTATCTCTACTTTGTTTTCTCGCATATCGGGGCCATGTTTCTGTTGACGGCCTTTGGAATTCTTTATGCCGGTACCGGCTCCTTTGGCTTCGGTGACATGACCGCACTGTCAAATACCGCTAAAATTCTGGTGTTCATTTTCGCCTTTATCGGATTCGGCTCCAAGGCCGGTGTGTTTCCGCTGCATGTCTGGCTCCCCCATGCTCATCCTGCCGCACCCAGCCACATTTCAGCCGTCATGTCGGGCGTCATGATCAAAACCGGGATCTACGGGATATTGCGTATATACACCCTGCTCAATTTTCACACCCCGTTATTCGGTGAAATCGTGCTCATCGCCGGCATTGTTTCCGGCATTCTGGGAGTGGTTTACGCTCTCGGCCAGCAGGATATCAAGCGCCTGTTGGCCTATTCCAGTGTTGAAAACATCGGTATTATTCTGATCGGAATGGGCATCGGCATGATCGGCGTAGCCTACGGCAAACCTGTAATGGCCGTTTTCGGCTTCGCGGGCGGCCTCCTGCATGTGCTCAATCACGCGTTCTTTAAAACCCTGTTGTTCATGGGAGCCGGTATGGTGCAACACCAAACCGGTACCCTTGCAATGGATTCACTGGGCGGACTGCTGAAAAAAATGAAAATCACCGGGACGACCTTCCTGGTCGGCTCCCTGGCCATTTCGGGCCTGCCGCCCTTTAATGGATTTGTGGGTGAATTTTTGATCTATTTCGGCGGATTCAATGGTTCAGGTTTGGGGAAAACGCACTTTGCCATCAGCGTCCTGGCCATTATCAGCCTGGCGGTTATCGGCGGTTTGGCCATGGCCTGTTTCACCAAAGTCATGGGAGTCGCTTTCCAGGGTGAACCGCGCAGCTCTGTTGTGGAAAATGCGGACGAGACGGGATTGATGACCATGAAAATTCCCATGTTGGTGTTATCCGGCGCTTGTCTGCTGATCGGAATATTCCCCAACCTTTTCATTATGATCGCCATCAAGGCGACGGCCTCTCTCGGGCTTGGATACGGCCGGCTGCCAGTGGAGCCGTTCCTGGAGTTGACCGGAAAAATCACTCGTTTTTCAGCCCTGTTCTTGGCCCTCTTTACCCTGATTCTATGCCTTCGCGCGTGGCTGTATCGAGGAAAAAGCGTTACGCACGCCGGAACATGGGGCTGCGGATTTACCCGGCCAACGGCAAAAATGCAATACACGGGATCTTCTTATGCGGCATCGATCCTCGAATTTTTCAGAATCGTTGCACCGCTCCACGAAGTCCAATCCAAACCAACAAGGCGCTTTCCGGGCAAGAGCCATTATGCCAGCCGGGTCAACGACGTTGCCGAGCTGTATTTGAACACCGTGATCGTAAATCCTTTTTTGTCGATATTCGATAAACTGCGTTGGATACAGCATGGCGATATTCATTTGTATATCGGTTACATTTTGCTGGCCATCGTCGTATTGCTGTTTTTTGTATAGAATTATCGGAAACGGGTATTCGAAAAGCCGCTTCCGGATCGCCGGAGGATATTCACCGACGGCCCTTAAATGAAGAAAGAGACCGTATGATACAATCCCTCATATTTTGGCTCCTTGCAATTTTGGTGGCGCCTTTTTTCGCAGCCGTCATCCTGAAGGTCAAGGCCTTCTTCGGCGGCAAGAAAGGGCCGCCGCTGCTCATTCATTATTACACACTGCACAAATTGTTTCAGAAAGGATCGGTCTACAGCACCAGCACCACTTTCATTTTCAAACTGGGCCCGATGGTTTCCCTTTGCACCGCCGTAACGACCCTGATGTTTCTACCCATCGCCGGCAATCAGCCGGTATGCTCCTTTTCCGGCGACATCATTATGATTTTGTATCTATTGGGTCTGGGACGGTTTTTTACCATTGCGGCGGCCATGGACACGGCCTCCCCGTTCGAAGGCATGGGCGCTGCACGGGAAGCCTATTTCCCCATCATTTGTGAAGCCGCCATGTTCATGATTCTGATCCTGCTGTTCAAGCTCACCGGCGATTTGGAGCTGAGCGCATTTTTAGCGGGCGACCAACCCATCAGAATCTGGCAGGCCGCCGGCTCGCCGCTGCTGTTTGTGGTCATCGCTCTTTTCATTATCCTGCTGACCGAGAATGCGCGAGTGCCGGTGGATGACCCGGCCACCCATCTGGAACTCACCATGATCCATGAAGTCATGGTGCTGGATCACAGCGGGCCCGATTTCGGGTTCATCGAACTGGGCGCCTTCTGCAAACTCTTTTTTTATGCCGCGCTGATTGCCCGGCTGGCATGTCCGTTTCATGTTGGCCAACCGCTTTTAGATGCAGGGCTTTTCGGCGTCACTCTCTTGCTCGTTTATGCGGCTGTCGGCGTCACGGAATCGATCATGGCTCGATATCGCATGGATAAAGTTCCCAAATTTGTGCTCACTTCCTTTGCGCTGGCCTTTTTTGCAACCATTATTACCCTGGAGTTCGCCAAATGATGCATCCGGTCGATACCCTTTTATCCCTTGTTCTCCTGTCGATTTTATTCTCCTTCGCTTCCAGCCGCCTCCCGGTATTGATCCGGGTGATCGGTTTTCAGGGAGTCGCGGTGTCCGCCGTACCCCTCGTGATCGGCCAGGATCTCTCCGTCGGCGGGATCGCCTTTAACCTGATCACCATTTTGATTCGGGGCATCGTTATCCCGCTGTGCATTTACCTGGCCATTCGCAAAGTCGCCATCCGCAGGGAAGTCGAGCCTATTTTCGGCCAACATGCTTCCATGTTGGCATGGCTGGGATTGATCATCGCGACAACATTTGTCCATAACAGATTCAATCTGCCGGTCACCAGCAGCCATATCCTGCTGATGCCCACCGCCATCGCCCTTCTTTCCGGAGGCATGTTCCTGTTGATGGGCCACCGCAACGCCATCGCTATGGTTCTGGGCTACATCATGATGGAAAATGGCATTTACCTGGTGGGCACCACGTTCTCCACCCGCACCCGTCACATCGTTGAATTCGGAATTCTGCTGGACGTTCTGGCCGGTGTCATGATCATGGCCGTCATTCTTCAAAATATCAAACAGGCCTTTGACGATATGGATACAACCCTGCTGCAAACATTAAAGGAATAGGAAGCCGCTTCATGGTTGAACTCGTTTTTATTATTCCCTTCATCACCGGGATGGTCGCTTTTTTTCTGCCCGGCATCGTCGGACGAAGACTGTTGGTGGTCACCGGGACCATTCACCTGATAGGTTCCGTCCTACTGTATGTGAATCGGCCGGAGCCGATACTGACCGGCTATTTCGCCGTGACTCCCGCCGGCCTGTTGTCGCTGCTGGTTATATCCCTGCTGTTTTTCCTGATTTCATTCTATACCCAGGGGTATCTTCAAAAATCAAAAATCCACTTCGAACATATTTTTTGCGGGTCCATGCTGCTGTTTTTGAGCACCATGACCATGGTGACCCTGGCGGACCATATCATGGTGATGTGGATCGCCATCGAAGCCACAACCCTTGCCAGCGCACCGCTGATCTACACACACCGCTCGGCTGCATCCCTCGAAGCCACCTGGAAATACGTATTGATCTGCTCGGTGGGCATCGCCCTGGCCTTGCTGGGATCGATCCTGATTACCATTTCCATGGACGTGGGCCAGGTGGATGTGCCGGTCTCCTTTTCCGCCCTCACCACCGTTGCCGACCAATTGGATCCCCTCTGGCTCAAGGCCGGTTTTATTTTCATTCTGGTGGGTTATGGCACTAAAATGGGCCTTGCCCCCATGCACACCTGGCTCCCCGATGCCCACAGCGAGGCGCCCAGCCCGGCCTCGGCCCTGCTTTCAGGTGTATTGCTCAACTGCGCATATCTGGGAATCTTCAGAACCCATAAAATCATGGCCGCCGCCGGATTGGAATCCTTCTCCGGAACGATCCTGATGGTCTTCGGCCTCATGTCCATTCTGGCGGCCGCCACCTTTATTCTCAAACAAACCGAGTATAAACGACTCCTGGCATATTCCAGTATCGAGAATATGGGTATTATTGCCTTCGGCACCGGTGTCGGAGGACTTGGGGCGTATGGAGCGGTGATCTGTTTGATCCATCACAGTCTGATCAAGTCTTCCCTCTTTTTGACTTCGGGAAATATTCTGTTGGAATACGGCAGTCGACTGATCGAGGACACCGGCAGTCTTGTCCGGCTCATGCCGCGCACCTTCGTTGCCTTTTTCGGCGGATTTGCGGGCATTTCCGGGTTCCCTCCTTTCGGCATCTTCATCGGTGAAGTAATGATCATCATGGGCGCCTTCCGCAACGGCCACTATGTCGGAGCCGGCATATTTATCCTGAGTCTCTGTGTGGTGTTCGCCGGGTTCTCCAACCACGTCCTGAACATATCCTTCAAAGGCCATCACACCGCCGCAAGGATGGAAGAAAAGGTTGGTATGATATGGCCGCAGTATCTCTTGCTGCTGACGTCTCTGGTCTTATGCTGCTGGATGCCGGATTCGCTTTCCCTGACCATCAGTCATGCCGTCAGCGCTCTCAGGGGGTTTTAATGAACACAGCTTTTAAACAAATTGCGAACGGCGCCGTCGTGCCCCGGCAACAAATTCCCCATCTCGGCTTTGAAGAATTCGAACAGGAAGCCTTATCCATCATCCGGTTGGGGGGAAATGTCGTTCACTATTTTGCCTATTCGGATGGAACCGTCATCAAATTGATGGCCGTTCTTCGAATCGATAAAATATTGCTGGCGGGCGGCTGCGACGCACCGGACAGTTACCCGGCATTCAGTACCCGCTGCGAGCCGTTCCATATGTTCGAACGAGAAATTGCCGAACAGTTCGGCATAAAACCGGAAGGCCATCCCTGGCTTAAAATGGTCCGCTATCATGCAAACAGTACCGAATCACCGGATGTCTTCGGTAATGACTACACGGAAGACATTCCGGGGAATTACGACTACTACGCAGTGGAGGGTCAGGAAATCCACGAAGTGGCCGTGGGACCGGTTCATGCAGGGGTGATCGAACCAGGTCATTTCCGGTTCAACTGCATCGGTGAGCGGGTATTGCACCTGGAAATCCAGCTCGGATATCAGCATCGGGGCGTGGAAACGCTTCTATGCCGGTCCCACGCCAAACGCCTTCCGATAATCGCCGAAGGCATTGCCGGCGACACGGCCATCGGTAACAGTTTGTGCATGGCCCAGGCAATCGAGGCGCTGTCGGATATTTCAACCGATCCGGGGGCGCGCGTCATCCGGACGATCGCCTTGGAGCTGGAAAGAATCGCCAACCATATTGGCGATCTCGGCGCGTTGAGCGGTGATGTCGCCTTTTTACCGCCGGCCAATTATTTCGGCCGCATGCGGGGCGATTTCCTGAACATGTCGTTGTTGATCTGCGGCAACCGCTTCGGCAAAGGCCTGGTGCGACCGGGTGGCGTTCGCTTCCCCTTGACGGATACAGATCGAAAAACCCTTTTGGAACGGCTGAATGAACTGAAGCCCCAAGTGGAGCACACCATCGATCTGCTGTTGTATTCCACACCCAGTGTTCGATCGAGATTCGAATCTTGCGGCAGTGTCAGCCGATTGGATGCCGACAGGTTGGGCCTTGTCGGTCCGGCTGCGCGCGCCTGCGGTATCGCATATGATGTCAGGCGCTGCTTCCCCACGGAGCACTTCCCTCTGATCGAAATTGCCGAAAACGTCGAACTGACCGGAGATGTATACTCCCGTGCCAAAATCAGAGCCAATGAAGTCCTTCAGTCCATTGCCATGGTGATGGCGTTACTGAGAAATCCGGTTGAAACGAACTGTGTCGAAAGCGGTGGTTTTTGTCCAAAACCCGATTCATTTGTCGTCACCATCAA
This sequence comes from Desulfobacterales bacterium, assembly GCA_041740615.1. Lineage (GTDB taxonomy): Bacteria > Desulfobacterota > Desulfobacteria > Desulfobacterales > SURF-7 > DYJD01. The sequence continues at coordinate 61,265 of JBGSLR010000038.1, read as the reverse complement.
CGAAGCATGGCGCGGGGAGCTGTCCCACTGCATTTTGACCGATGCTGCCGGAAAAATCATGCGCTACAAGGTGAAAGATCCTTCCTTCCATAACTGGAACGGTTTGGCCATGGCCTTGCGGGACACGGGGATCTCGGACTTTCCCCTGAACAATAAAAGTTTCAATCTGTCTTATTGCGGATTTGACTTGTAGGATGAATGCCCGGAAAACACCGTGAACCTTTTCATAACGATAACGACCCAACGATTAACCTCGCAACGACGATAGAGTGAAACGACTATGTTAGCGATCCTGAAGAACCGACTCGAACAAGGCCATCGGACCTCCAAATATCCAAAAACGAAGATAGAACTGCCCGCGCGTTATCGTGGAGTCCCGAAAATCAATTCGGATGCTTCCCAGGATATGGTTCTGCGCTGTGCGGACGCATGTCCCCAGGATGCCATCGATCCCCAGCGAAAAACCATCGACATCGGACGGTGCGTCTTTTGCGGAACCTGTGAGCGCACGTCGGAAGGCAATTTTATCTCTTTTACCCGTAACTTCGAATTGGGGGTGGCTCAAAAACAACAGTTGCAGACCGACGGATCCTTGCCGAATCTCGAACAGCATGCCAAACAACATTTCAAAAAGCTTTTCGGCAGGTCCCTGCAGCTTCGTCAGGTATCCGCCGCCGGATGCAATGCTTGTGAGGCGGACCTGAACGTATTGGCGACGCCATTCTTCGATCTGGCGCGCTTCGGCATCAATTTCGTGGCTTCACCCCGCCATGCGGACGCCATCGTGGTGACCGGGCCCATCTCCCGCAACATGAAAACCGCCTTGCTGAAAACCTATGAAGCGGTACCCGCTCCCAAGGCGGTAATCGCCGTCGGCAGCTGTGCGATCTCGGGCGGTCCATTTTCCGGGAGCTCCGAAGTCTCCCAAGGTCTGGACAGTATTGTTCCAGTGGATCTGTTCATCCCGGGATGCCCTCCCCATCCCCTGACCAACCTGCATGCGCTGTTGTCGTTCTTTCAGTAGTCCGTCGTTTATGATGCTGCCTCTCGGGTTGCTCCCGTGCGTATTCCGCAATATTCGGGTGGCAATCCTGTGCGACTTCGCGTAGGGTATTCCCTGTAACGCATCAGGAGGACGACATGGCGGTTGCGGAATTTTCACAACAGTCGGAAGATTATCGACGCATCGAAAAAGCGATTCGGTTCATAGAGGACAATTTCAAGTCCCAGCCCGGGCTTGATAAAATCGCCCAGAGCGTTCACTTGAGTCCGTACCATTTCAATCGGATGTTCAAACGCTGGGCAGGCATCAGCCCGATACGATTCCTGCATTTTCTGACCCTCGATTTTACCAAGCAAAGACTGGCCGAATCCCAAAGCCTGCTGTCCACCGCTCTGGACGCCGGACTGTCGGGTCCCGGCCGCCTGCATGATTTATATGTCACCTTCGAGGCCATGACGCCGGGCGAATACAAACAAATGGGCGCCGGGGTGAAAATCATGTATGGTTACAGCCCTTCCCCGTTTGGGGAATGCCTGCTCGCCGTAACCGGAAGGGGAATCTGCCACCTGGGTTTCGTGATTGGCGACAACCGTTCCGAGCTCTTCCGGCAACTGCGACAGATCTGGCCGGATGCCCTGTTTATTGAAAACCGAACCCGCATCCGCTCCTTTACCGACCGTATTTTCAGCCGGATGCATATCGGCGATCCTCGATCGTTTCATCTGCATCTGAAAGGCACCAACTTTCAAATCAAGGTATGGCAGGCGCTGTTAACCATACCCGCCGGCAAACTGGTATGCTACCAGGACGTGGCGACGTATCTTGGGAATCCGCAGGCCTTTCGGGCCGTGGCCAACGCCGTGGCCGCCAATCCCGTCGCCTATCTGATTCCGTGCCATCGCGTGATCGCAAAATCCGGCAGGATTCATCATTATCGCTACGGCTGCTCCCGAAAAAAGGCGATTATCGGATGGGAAACCGCCGGATCCATTGAATAAAGGGGGAAACCCATGAGCCCGAAACACTGGGAAATCCATCATCCATCCGGAAAATACCGGGTGATCGTCTCCCGGGAACTGCCCGGGGATCGCTGGCTGACTATTTTGAAAACAGCCGATTGTCGCGTGGAGATTTATCAGTCCGAGGAGCACCTATCCGTCGAAGACTTGCTGAGCGCTATCGGAAACCGGTGCGACGGCGCCATCGGACAATTGACCGAGGAATGGAGCGCCATCTTGTTCCGTGCGCTGAAAAACGCCGGTGGAAAAGTCTACGGCAACTATGCCGTCGGCTTCAACAATGTGGATCTCGTCGCCGCCACCCGATTGGGCATTCCGGTCGGCAACACCCCGGGCGTACTGACCGAGGCAACGGCGGAAATGGCCGTGACCTTGACCCTGGCCGCCGCCAGACGCATGGGCGAGGCCGAACGATTCCTGCGGGCGGGGAAATTTTCCGGCTGGCGGCCGGATCTTTTCTTGGGAGAACTGTTGCGGCGGAAAACACTGGGCATTGTCGGAGCGGGCAGGATCGGGTCGGCCTATGCACGCATGATGATCGAAGGGCACAAGATGAACCTGATTTATTCCAGCCCCCGGTCCAACCCGGAACTGGAGACTCACGTGACGGCTTACGGCGCCTTCCTGGTGTCCAGAGGCATGGACCCGATAACCTGCAAGCGGGCCGATACGTTGGAAGAACTGCTGCGGGAAGCCGACTGCGTCAGCCTGCATCCATTGCTGAATTCCACCACCCGACATCTGATCAACGAGGATCGCCTTTTGCTGATGAAAGACAATGCCGTTCTGATCAATACCAGCCGCGGGCCGATCATCGATGAGGCCGCCCTGGTGAGACACTGCAAAACCCATCCCCGTTTCCGCGCCGGTCTGGATGTGTTCGAAAACGAACCGGAACTGGCCGAAGGGCTGGCGCAATTGGAAAACGTGGTTGTCGTGCCGCACATCGCCTCGGCCACCCGCTGGACCCGGGAAGGGATGGCGACACTTTCGGCATGCAATGTGGCGGCCATTCTCCATGGCGATCCGGTCTGGAACCAAACCGATGTGTCGGCATTCCTGGGCGACGATCCACCGGCGGCGGCGCCGAGCATCGTGAATGCAAAAGATTTGGGCCTTTTGGAATTCCGCCCGAAAGTGCGTATGGTCCTCAATCGGGAGGCGCCTACGGCTGAATGATAACCGTGGGATACAGGCCTTCCAGCTCACCTTCCGGATAGGGCTGGATCGTATTGAATGAGATATTCTGGTTTTTCTGAGCGTGCCCCCGGTTTTCCGTCCCATTGAAAAAAGCGCCGTTTGCTTCCAGAATATGATTGATCCGGTTCTGAAATGCGGAAACGAAGTCGGCGCCGGTCCCCTCAAATATCATGTCCCCTTTGGAAAAACGGTTTTCTATTTTGGAAAAGGCGTTGATGGGCATGCTGTTGGTTTCCAGCTCTTGTTTATTCGTCACCAGTCCCCATACCAGGTGACAGGGTGGTATGGTCAACGGCTCACGAATATCGATGATGGTATGCGGCATGATGATGCTTTCCTTGCCGATGGTTAACCGGCAGTCGGGGCGCCCTCGTAAAAAGCTGTTGAATCCCACGAACACTTTCTGACCCAAATCCGCTTCAATGATCTTGCCGCCATGGGCTGTGACATTGAAACCTTCCAGACGGGAATTGATGATATAGCAGTTTTCCTGGGCGTTGGCGCCCTTGCCGAGCCACGCGTTTTGGAGATAGGCCCGTTGGGCCACCAGAACATTTTCACCGATATGGGTGTGTGGTTTGATGACCGCGTAGCGGTCCAGGGAGGCGCTGCTGGGGACCGAATGGGTGGACTCGATATTGACGACATCGAATACCCGCTGAAATGCCTCCTTGCGATCTTCCACAAAGTCGATAAACAGTCCCTGGGGCGGGCTGCCGGTGTTAAAATAAACGTAATTTGCCAATCGCTCCTTGGGATAGCGATACAAAAAATTGAATTTTCCGGGGTTTCGAATCCATATGGTCCCGGGATCGATATTGATATGGGAGATTTCACCGGCCTGGATATAGGAAAATGCACCGATCACGCAATCATGGATGGTGGTCAGGTCCACGGTTGAAAAGGGTCCGAAAATGCACCCTTCCGACGGAGATCCGTGAATGTTTGCATAGTGCAGGGAAATGACGTCCTGGATAAAGAACTTTTCGAGAGTTTCCGGATCATGGGAATAATTATGAACCAGGGTCTTGATCAAAAAGCTGTTTTCGATGTCGATTTGTTCATCCTCGCTGATGGGGATTTCAAAATTCTGGAACCGAAACACGTCACCCTTCTTTTTCAGCTCATCCCCCCGGATGTCGCTTTTATACAGCAACGAATTGGTGACCCGGCATCTTCCCAAAAAATAACTGCCGGACAAATTGGAGTGCCGGAATTGAAAATTAAGGGGGTGGTGAGGCGTAATTCCGTAAAAGGCATAAAATTTAACCATCTGATTGAAAGGGATGATCCCCTGCACAAAAGGCCCGGCATCATAGCCCAATTCCCTGAGATTGATATTGACCCGCTGAATAATTCGATCAAGCAGCTTTTTGAGTTCCGGCATCATCATCCTCGTCTATCCTTTTATCTCACTGTCCTTCATCGCGTGGAAAACCGCCGCAAATACATCCGACATCCGCAAAATACCGATAATTTCCTTTTCTCGGGTCACCAGCAACGACAGGTGGGTCCCAAGCACCAGCTGGTGAATGGCCGTGTCCAACGGCGTACTCTCGTCCACGTATTCGCCTTCCGAAGGCGCCTGCATGTAATCCTCCACCTTCATCCGGGCCGCCTTTTTGTATACTTCTTCCATAATACCGGCTTCCAGTCGGTATTTCTCCCGGAGGCTGTTGATCAGCTGCCCGCTGAAGCCGAAACGACCGATATCCTCTATCTGTTGAATGCGTTCATTTTTCGGCAAAAGGGCACGCAACACGCCCAACTGACTTAATTTCCCGATCACCCGCTGATTGCTGTCCAGAATCAATATGGCTCGATGCTGATACTGGGTGTGCTCAAGATCGAATTCCTCCTGGGCCTTTTCAAGGGCCATGACCGCTTCGAATAAGGTCGAGCCCTTTGGAACGGTGGCGTATTCCGAAAGCGGGACCATCAAATCTCTCACAAGAAAATGTTTCACAAACCTACTCCGGATTGGGGTTACGGCAACAATACCGTATGCGAAAGATTTGCACCACAGCGGGTGCAAATCGGTTTTGGTTTTAAATATAGTCAATTAGCATGTGCGGCCATTTTTTTCAAGGCCAGAATGACTTCATCCTACGCTTAATTTTCTCCGAACCGGCATTGGTGACATCCTTCGAAAATCATTCATGCGACAGGCGAATCGGCGTTCCCGAATCGGCCGAATCGGCCCGCCTTACGATTTCCATGCCTTTCGCCTTGATTAAATTACGGTTTTCTTCTAAAAAGCGACCATGGGATATGTATTCGATTTTCATGATGCCAGGGCCTACGAGGGTTGGCGACAGGAGAGCCGGAACGCTTTTGCGGCGGACCTGGAAATCCGGCTGATGCAGAGACTCTTGCAGCCCGTCAAGGAAGAGACCATTCTCGATATCGGCTGCGGCACCGGCGAAAGCCTGACGGCCCTGCTCGATATGGGGTTAAAGGTCACCGGCCTGGACCCGTCCCCTTATGTCCTGGATATCGCGCATGAAAAATTACAGCACCGGGCTGAATTGTACCGCGGATTCGCCGAAGACCTGCCCTTTGAAGACAATTCGTTCCATCATGCCTGTTTTTTTACCTCCCTGGAATTCGTCGACGATCCCCGTAAAGCCCTGGCCGAAGCCGCCCGAGTGGCGAAGGATCGAATTTTCATCGGCGTCCTCAACCGGTATGCCTATAAAAGCGTTCAGCGCCGGGTCAAGGGAATGTTCACGGAAACCATATTCAACAAGGCCCGCTTTTACAGCGTCTGGGAACTGAAGCAAATGGTCCGCTCTCTGTTGGGACCCGTGCCGCTGAAATGGCGGACGGTCTGTCAAACACCTCTTTACTCCGGGAAAATAGCCCGCGCGATTGAAAATTCAGGTCTGGTCCAGCGGTTTCCCTTTGGCGCCTTTGCCGGTCTTGTCGTGACGCTGGTTCCCCGATTCAGAACACGGCCGCTGACAATCAAACAACGATCCCAATCGCCGGCCGGCGCCATGACCGGATGCATCGGGAGCGCCCGCTGTCGACCATGCGAATGGGGCCCGGGAAAGCGCGACAATGATCCGGCGGGGCTTTAAAGCCAAAGGCAGATGGAGGTCGTAATGGAAGCCCTGTTGTATGAACCCCTGACGGAAAAAAAAGTGCGCTGCCATCTATGCAGCCACCGATGCAAGATCGACGACGGCGGACGGGGACGCTGTCATGTCCGCGAAAACCGGTCGGGAACATTACATACGCTCGTGTACGAGCAATTAATCGCCCGGCATCTCGACCCCATTGAAAAAAAACCGATTTTTCATCTTGCGCCCGGAACCCGTTCCTACTCCGTCGCCACGGTCGGCTGTAACTTTGTTTGCCGGTTCTGTCAGAATGCCGAAATCGCCCAGATGCCGGCCGATCATCATGGACGTATTTTAGGAGAACCGGTTTCACCCATGACAATCGTGAACGAGGCCATAGGGACCGGATGCCGCAGCATTTCCTACACCTACACCGAACCCACCGTCTATTTCGAATATGCCCTGGAAACCGCGCGACTGGCCCATGCCAAAGGGCTAAAAAATGTTTTTGTAACAAATGGGTATATGACCGCCGAAGCCCTTGAGATGGTCGCCCCTTATCTGGATGCGGCCAATGTCGATTTGAAAGCCTTTCGGGATCAATTCTATCGGGAATACTGCGGCGCCAGACTCGCACCCGTAAAAAACACCCTGATGGACATGAAGAGACGCGGCATCCTGGTAGAAATCACGACCCTGCTGATTCCCGGCCTGAATGACGACCCGGTCGAATTGACCGCCCTGGCCGAATTCATCGTCACATCTCTGGGGCCTGCGACCCCATGGCATATCAGCCGCTTCCATCCGACATACCACCTGACGGACCGGCCTGCGACACCGCTGGGAAGCATTCTGAAGGCCAGGGACATCGGCCTTTCGGCGGGTCTGAAATATGTTTACACCGGCAATACACCCGGAGAAAAGGGGGAAAGCACTTTCTGCCCCCAATGCGATTGTTTGCTGATTGAGCGTTATGGTTATGTCATTCGTCAAAATCGGGTTGAGGGGGGCCGCTGTCCTGACTGCCGGGCCCTCATTGACGGGGTGGAATTATAGGATGAAACGGCAGACGGAAACATGGTATACGCGCGGGCTTCACTACGGAAGGATGATTAAATTCAGTCACACCGTGTTCGCCCTTCCGTTTGCCCTTTCCGCAGTCGTATTGGCTCACCGGCAATCCGACATCTCCTTTGGTTCCCTTTTCTGGATCGTCATCGCCATGATCGGAGCCCGCAGTGCCGCCATGGGGTTCAACCGGATCGTAGACGCCGACTATGACCGCGAAAACCCTCGAACAGCCCTTCGTGAAATTCCCCAAGGAAAACTCGGAAAAACGGCCGCCTGGCGTTTCGTATTTTTTTTCTCTCTGGTTTTCATCCTGGCCGCCGCCATGCTGGGATCTCTTTGTTTTTATCTCTCCTTTCCGGTGCTCGCCCTGCTGTTCTCGTATTCATATACCAAACGGTTCACCCTCCTCTGCCATGTCTATCTCGGCTTCGTCATCGCCCTCGCCCCTATGGGCGCATGGATCGGCTTGACCGGACGTTTTTCCTGGCCGGTCCTCCTGCTGTGCCTGGCCCTTTTGACGTACATCGCCGGATTCGACATCCTCTATGCTTGCCAGGACCTGCAATTCGATCGCCGGGCGGGACTGTATTCCATTCCCGCTCAGTGGGGTGTCAAACAGGCGCTTTTCATCTCCACTGGACTGCATATACTCTCCTTTTTTTTTCTACTGGGAATGAAACCCCTGTTTGATCTAGGAACCATCTATCTCATCACCGTCCTGGTGATCGGCCTGCTGTTTATCACCGAACACCGTCTCGTCCATCCGGAAGATCTCAGCCATGTCCATATGGCTTTTTTTCACATGAACAGCATCATCTCACTATTCTTATTGACAGGGATCTTCCTGGATACCCTGGTCAGGTGGTAACCCATGTCCAAAAAAATAATTGTCGGAATCTGCGGGGCTTCGGGAGTCATATACGGTCTTCGTCTGTTACGGGCGCTGCTGGAAAAACCCACCCAGGTATCGCTGATCATCTCCCAAACCGGGAAACAGGTCATGCGCCATGAATCCGATGTCGATCCGGACGCACCGTTTGATTTCATCAGGGAACAGGGTGCCGACATCCATCCGAAAGCAAGCCTCATCGTTCATGGCGCCGATGACTTCTTCGCCGCTCCGGCCAGCGGATCCTTTCGCCATGACGGCATGGTAATCGCCCCCTGCTCCATGAAAACGCTTGCAACAATCGCAGCCGGTATCGCGGAAACCCTGATCCAGAGGGCCGCCGATGTTTGCTTGAAAGAAAAACGCCCGCTGATCCTGGTGCCGAGAGAGACACCGCTGAATCTGATTCATCTGGAGAATATGTGCCGGGTGGGCCGGGCAGGCGCCATCGTGATGCCGGCCATGCCGTCATTTTATTCGAATCCGCGCACCATCACGGCGCTGGCCGATACCGTCGTCGCCCGAATCCTCGACCATTTGGGAATCGACCACACCCTGGCACCGGAATGGGGGACGCCGCTCCCGGAAACCGACATTTGATCTCAAGATGATTTTGTGGTATGCGCCAGAATATCTTTCTGAATTTCTGAATTTTATTGTTTGCACCAAAAAGAAAATCGCCTTATAACGACGATGGATGATAGTTGTCCCTGATTTGCCTCCGTTCGCAGATGCAGTTGAAAAATCCGAAAGCACGAACATGGCCAGGGCGGATCGAAGAATGATCACAAGAAAATGGTTAGGTGAATTAGATGCCGGAAAAAGTGTATATCGGGGAAAACAATATGGCGACATTCCGTTGTCCGGAATGTGACAAATCAAAAACAGCCGACGTATCTCGATACAAGAACATCCAAACAGCAGTCCGCGTGAAGCTGAAATGCCCCTGCGGACATGCCTATACGGTCTTGCTGGAACGCCGGAAGCATGTGCGCAAAAATCTGAATCTACCGGGTCATTATATTCAAAGCAAAGGTTCCAATCGGGCATCCATGTCCGTTACGGATCTTTCCCGTTCAGGCCTGCGCATCAAGCTGAATTTCAAGGCGGACATTCAGGTCGGCGACAAGCTCCTTCTGGAATTCACCCTGGACGACAAGCAGCACTCCTTGGTTTCCAAAGAAGTCATCGTCCGCAGCATCAACGATATGTTCATGGGAGCCGAATTCGTTACCAAAGAGCATTATGACAAGCTGGGTGCATACCTGCTGTTCGACTTCGGCTCCTGAACGGCGGACGGTTTTCACCGCGAAGGCCCTCGCTTTTTGGCGAGTCCCGTCATCTCACTTGGAGCGCGCCGTGCTGCCGAGATAAATGGCCGATAGGGTAATGACCGTACCGATGACATTCCCATAGGTGATCTCCATTCCGAAGAACAACATGTCCCAGATGAACGCAAGGGACGGTTGCAACAGCAAGAGCAGGCCGGCGAGCGAAGCGCGTACGCCGGGCAGGCCGTTGGATATCAGCACCCATCCCACTACCTGGCTGAAAAGGGCATAGGCGACCAAGGCAACTACGGTGGCCGCATCCGAAACACCGAACCCCTCCCCCTGCCCCAGGGAAATCAGACCGAGCGCGACCGCGGCCGCCAGTGAGACCACCGCGAGATTGGAAAACGGCGGCAGCCTTTTTTCCATGGTCTGCAACTTTCGCAGACTGAGGATATAACCGGTGTAGCAAAGCGCCGTCGTCAATCCGCACACAATCCCCCAACGAAATTCCCGGGCGAGAGAATGCCACCCGCCGCCCACCACCAGAAACAACCCAAGGACCGAAAGGGGGATGGTCAGGGCCAGTTTCAGGTTGATTCGTTCCCCCAACACGGCGACCCCGATCAGGGCCAGAACAAACACCTGGAAATTTGCCAGAATCGTTGCGAGACCCGGCCCGATAAACAGAATACTTTTGTGCCAGAAAAACAAGTCAAGGGCGAATATCAAACCGCAGAGAAGCTGAAGGCCGAAATAGGGCGCATCCACCCACCATCGTTCCCCGCGGATGCCGGCAATGATCGCCAGAAGTCCCCCCCCGATGAATACGCGATAAAATCCGGAAACGGTCGGCCCCACGTGGGCCCATTTGACATAGACCCCGGAAAAACTGATCATGATGGCGCCGATCATGACGCTGGTTGCGAATTTTCTTTCCCTGGGATCGGGTTGAGTCGACAATATCCGGCATCCTTACATCCCACGAAACCGATTTTCCCGGTTTGCGGAACGCTAAAAAACAGTGCAAATTTTTCGCATCGGAGGTATCATATTTCAACTCAATGAATCGCCGGCGCCTTACAAGAAATGTACACACCGGCCATTCAGATTTCAAGAATCATTTTTTTCAGGCGGGAAGGATGGTATGAAATGAGGTCATCCGCAACCAAGAGAGGCATCGTTTCCTTGATTCTCTGGCTCGGGTTTTGGTCGGTGTTCCTCTGTGGGAACGGCTGCGGTGACAGTACCGCCACCGATTCACGGTCGGACGGCTCCGCCGACAACGACCTTGAGCGGATAGAGCTGAGCGTACATGATCAAATCAACCAATATCGACAACTCCAAGGGCTTCCGGAGCTTGAATGGAACGAAACCATTGCCGCGTTTTGCCGCCTCCACAGCCTGGACATGGCTGCCGGCCGGGTGGATTTCGGTCATGACGGGTTCCAGGAGCGCATCGATGATATCGGCCAGTCCATATCGTTTCGCGGAGCGGCCGAAAACGTGGCCTACAATAATTATACCGATCCGGCTGCCATTGCGGTTGACGGATGGCTGAACAGTCCGGGTCATTTGGCCAATATCGAAGGGAATTACGATCTGACCGGCGTCGGTGTTGCGGTGAGCAAAACCGGCCTGTATTATTTCACCCAGATTTTTATCCGCCAATAGCGGTCATGGGATTTCCGGCTGGTTTCGAAAGAACCGACAATCATCTTTCGAAACAGACTTCCATGGAAAAATTGCCATCGGGTGTGGAAAAAGGAATCGCGATTTTGGGGCCGTCCGTTATGTGTCGCAACTGATGTTTTTCGCCTCTTGCAATGGTCGGAATGGCCCCGGTGCATAAATAACCGAATGCTTCCAGCTTCATGCGCGCCTGCCCCGAAACCATATTGGCCAGTTCACCGACGGCGTCGACCGTATAGCTATTGAGCTCATTGACTTCCTCCATGAACATATTCGAGGCGATTTTCAGAATGCATTTTTTTTCAAAACTCAGCGAAAAGGAACCAGTGGGAACACCGGTCAGTCCGACGATACTGCTGACATCGCCGGTAGCGGTATCATCTTTTTTCAGATACGGCTTGGACGGCTTTGCCTGTACGGAGGCCATGGTTTTCAACACACTCACCATGGCATGAATAAAAGGATTGATATGTTCCGCCTGCATGATCTCTTCCTCGATTTCGGATTGCAGAAAAAAAGAACGACCGAATTTCAGAAACCACTGGACTGAAAAAAACGGATATTCCATTGCTTGCCGATCAAAACAAAAACCCCGTGCCCATGGAATATGCTGATGGCGGCACCTCTATTATCGGCTATCATAGATGGTTCGCCGGTTATTTGCAAATCTTTTTTCCATCTCCCATGCCCCCAGTCATGAAGCCAACTATATAGTTTTCAACCATATTTACTTATCCTGGAACATGGGTTTGATGTTGAACACCCCGGTGGACTAGGATATATTCCGACAAATGCCAACCGATTCGACTCCATCATGTCAAGGTGACGACCATGAAAGTCATTTACTGTTTGCTGTTGCTTTTCTGTTGCCTCTCGGGAGACGCCTGGTCTCAGACCCAAGCACCCATACCAGGTGAATTGGCCCCCTGGCAGGACTGGGTCCTTCACGATAAAGAGCAATTGTTATGCCCCTCACTGTATGACAATGCCGATGCGCATCAATGCCGCTGGCCGGAAACCCTCGAACTGGAAGTGGGATCCGAAGGCGGCGCCTTTAAACAGAGCTGGACGGTTCTGGCCCCAACCTGGCTGCCGCTCCCGGGAGACGAGGGGGATTGGCCGCAGAATGTGACCCTGAACAACGAGCCCGCGCCTGCCGTGCTCCATGACGGTTCTCCCGCCATCTTCGTTCGGAGAGGTCGTTATGCGGTTGCCGGCGAATTCAAATGGAAACAGGTGCCCCAGACTTTCCAGACTCCTCCCCTTTCCGGCCTCCTGTCCTTGAAAGTTAACGGTGAAAAGATAGGCGCTCCTTTCGTGGATGCGAATAACCGGATTTGGATCCAAAAACACCAAAAACCCCCGGCGGAAGACCGGAAATCCAATAACAAGATTCAAATACAGATTTTCAGATTGCTGGAAGACAAGACCCCCTTCACCATCCATACCCGGATACGACTTATCGTGTCCGGCGAAAGACGGCGAGAAAAAATCGCGTCCCTGCTGCTTGCCGATTCTCTACCTGTCCGGCTTTCAAGTCCCCTGCCGGCTGCGCTTTCGGGGAACCGGGATGTATGGGTGGAAGTGAAGCCCGGACAATGGGACATCCACGTGCTGGCCGTGGTCAACGCCGTGGTAACGGATATCGGCCCCATCGAAGCTCCTTACGGCAACGAAATCTGGGTTTTCAAACCCTTTCCCCATCTGCGGATGACGAGCATGGAAGGGCTCAAGCCCATCGATCCGGCCCAGACGACCTTGCCGCCCGAATGGCAACAATATGCCGCTTTTCTGGCGACCAAGGGGGACCGTGCCCATATCCAGGAGTCCCAACGCGGCATTTCCAAAACGGCTCCCGATTCACTTCGGTTACACCGGGAAATGTGGCTTGATTTCGACGGCGGTGCCGCCACCGTGAGGGATCGAATCAGCGGAAAGATAGGACTGCGCAAGTTTGTGGGCATGGATCCGAAAGCATACACACTGGGCCGTCTGATGCGGGGCGGCAACGATCAACTGGTGACATATTTTGGAAAAGACCAGACCGGAATTGAAATGGAAAAAGGCCCGGTGGAATTCAGCGCCGTCTCACGGCTGGAAAAATTGGTTTCCGGTCACCCTTTTCAACTGGGATGGAACTGTGAATTCCAGGAAGCCGAGGGAGCATTGCACCTGCCGCTCGGCTGGACACTGTTGGGTGTCCGTGGGGGAATCCTTCCTGACGGAGCGACCTGGATCACCCAATGGACCCTCCTCGATTTTTTTATCATTCTCATCATCGCCATGGGGGTCGGGAAATTACGGAGCTGGCGCTGGGGAATCGTCTTCTGGATCGGGCTGCTCCTGACCTGGCAGGAACACTACGCACCCGGATATATCTGGCTGGTCCCGATCGTGACGACCGCATTGCTCAAACGGCTGACCGACACGTCGACACCGGCATCATCGCACTCATGGATCACGAGTGTCAAATTCTGGCACATGACGGCACTGCTGTTTTTGTCCGCCAATGCACTCGTTTTCTCCTTGACCCAGCTCCGCACAGCGATTTACCCCCAGTTGGAACGAAACGGATGGACCATGCCCCAGGCGACACAAACCGCACGGATGGAAACGAAAACGGACACAAGTAAGAGCCTGCGCAAAACAAAACGGATATCGCCGGAACCGGAGGCGCCGTCGGACAAATGGTCCCGATTGGACCAGGAGGTGGATTCCATCGTCAAATCAACCTATCTGACATTGCCGGAACCCATTGCGATTACCCAAACCGGCCCCGGAATCCCCGACTGGCGATGGAATACCGTCGGCATCCGCTACGGCCTGGACACCGGCGATAACCCCTTGGTATTCTGGCTACTCTCCCCGGCTTTCAATTCACTTCTATCCGTCGTCCGGGTACTGTTGATGATCGTGCTCATCCTGTTTTTTTTCAATATCGACCTGCTGGAGTCCCTGAAATGGAGAAAACGGCTTGGCAGGATCGCCCTGCTGCTGCCGGCATTCTTTTTCCTTGGGTTTCATTCCATTGCATTTGGCGCTTTTCCGCCGCCGGAGCTGCTGGAAGAGCTGGGGAAACGGATCCTGAAACCCCATGACTGTTACCCCCAATGCGCGGCGATTTCCGATCTCGATGTCGGGATTTCCCCGGCCAATGAATCCGCAACCGAAACGCCCACCATCGATATCCGTTTCTCCGTGAGTGCGATTATCGGTACGGCCGTGCCCCTGCCCGCCGGTGAAAGCACCTGGACGCCTGTTGATCTTCTCCTGGATGGTCAGCCGCAAGCGGCAACCCTGCGGAAAAACGGAACGCTGTATTTGCTGGTTCCGGAGGGTCGCCACAAGGTACACCTGAAAGGACGAGCCTCGGGGAACCGGCAAGTCCGATTCGTCTTTCCCCTGAAACCGTTTCGCGTGACTGTTTCCGCACCGAATTGGCGTGTCAGCGGCCTGGATGATCGCCATCATGTCGACACCATGTTGCAATTCAATCGCGAGATCGGCGAACAGGAAAATCAATACCCCCTGTTCAGCGATACCCCCAACCAGATGGCTGACTTTTTACGGATCAAACGCGAGTTGTTTCTGGGACTCGAATGGAAAGTCGTCACTTCCGTTGAACGGTTTGTGATTGCCGAGGAGCAACGCGCCTTATCGGTCAGCTTGCCGTTGCTTCCTGGCGAACTGGTCAAAACCGAAGGCCTGGAAGTCAAGGATGGTCGCCTGCTGTTGGAAATGCCGGCCGCGTTGAATCAAATTTCCTGGGAGTCCTCTATTCCCATCTCCAGCAGTATCTCCATGGAGGCCCCGCTCTCCGCCGGATGGTCGGAGATCTGGCGCCTGCAGGTCTCTCCGTTGTGGCACTACACGGCCAAAGGCCTGCCGGCCGCCGCCGAGGAGGAAATCCCCGGAACGGCATGGTACCCATGGCCGGGAGAAAAACTTCATATCGAACTGACCAAGTTGGAACCGGTCCCCGGTCAGTCCCTGACCATTGACTCGGTGAAAGCCGATTACCATATCGGTGAAGGGTATAATCGCCTTCAACTTCAAACGCGGATTCGAACGAGTCAAGGCGGCCCCCATCCCATCACCCCTCCCGAAGGAGCCATATTGAAACAGATGAAACGCAATGGCCGACCGCTGCCGCTGTCCGCCGACGCCAAAACGATTTCTCTGCCCTTGCAGCCGGGCTCGCAATCGGTGGAGTTGGAGTGGCGTTTGCCCGCTAACCGGCAAACGGGTTGGCTTGCGAGCATCATAAAGCCTTTTCGAGTGCAATTCCCATCCATTGACCTGCACGCCGATACGACCAACATCGACCTCTTTGTTCATCTGCAGCCCCGGTGCTGGCTGCTTCTCACCGGCGGCCCTCGATTGGGACCGGCGGTGCTCATGTGGAGCCTGATCGCCGCCGTCGCACTGATCGCCATCATTCTCGGCAAATTTGCGACAAGCCCCCTGTCGACACGCCAGTGGATGCTGCTGGGAATCGGCCTGATCACATTGGATGCCATCACCTGCGTGCTGGTTTCCGCCTGGTTCATTGCGTTGGAAGCGCGCAGGCGATACCATCCGGCAAAACCGTGGTTGTTTAATCTGATCCAGCTTCTGTTGGTTGTCTGGACGCTGATCGTTTTCGTATCTTTTTTCAGGGCAGTGGCGCAGGGGTTGCTGGGAATACCGGACATGCAGATTGCCGGAAACGGTTCCGATCAGGAGTTGCTGCATTGGACCCAGGATCGCGCAGGCCGCATCCTGCCCCGACCTTGGGTGATCGCATGTTCCATATATCTATATCGCGCCGCCATGTTTGCATGGTCCCTGTGGCTGGCCGCCAACCTGTTTTCCTGGGCCAAATGGGCCATGGAAGCCTTTCGGATCGACGGCATCTGGAAAAAGCGGAACCGGGAAGGTCGTGGCGGACCCCAAGCCCGATCCGTTTGATAATTTGGTTGTTGAAAATTTCACAAGGCCTGTTTAGTATTCAAATTTTATATCCGTCTTTTGATTATTCTGTAGATGACGTCGGTTGCCATCCGCAAGGATGAGGAATCGGGTGTCGATATCATTGTTTCATTATTTTCACTGAGAAAGGTGCTTTCAAAATGAATAGACGCGCGTATATACGTTCTTCCGGTATGTATGTTCCGGATAAAGTGGTGACCAATGACGATCTCGCCAAACTGATGACCACCAGCGACGAATGGATTCAGCGACGCTCCGGTATTCGGGAAAGGCGCTATGCCGCCCAAGGAGACCGCTGCTCGGATCTGGCCAAACGATCCGTGGAGAATCTGCTGGGAAAAGGAGCGGTCAAGGCCGAAGAGATCGATGCCATTATTTACGCCACCTTGAGCCCGGATTTTCATTTCCCCGGATCGGGTGTACTGGTCCAGGAAAAACTGGGATGGGCCGACCGGCATATCCCCTGCTACGACATCCGGCAGCAATGCAGCGGTTTCATTTACGGTCTACAGATGGCCCAGGCTTTTATTGAAGCGGGCATGTATCAAAACGTCCTGTTGATCGGGGCCGAACTGCATTCCAACGCCTTGGAATATAACGATCGCGGACGTGCGGTGACCGTGCTGTTCGGCGACGGTGCCGCCTCGGTGGTGGTGTCGCCGTCCCCCGACGACCATTCGGCCATTCTCACCACGGAAGTGCATTCGGACGGTCGTGGGGCGCTGGACGGTGTCCACCTGATTCTGTTCGATATCGGCCAAAAACCCATCGTCTATTATGATCCCAAGGATGAAAGCGCCAATGTGGTGTTGTTCCCGGAAATGCCCAACCCGAAGAACCTGTTCACCAACGCCGTGCGTCGCATGGTGGAGGTGAGCCTGTCCTGTCTCAACCGGCTGGGAATGACCGTTGCGGATGTGGACTGGGTCCTGCCCCACCAAGCCAATAAGCGCATCAATGCCATGGCTGCGGAATACCTGAGCATTCCGGAGGAGAAAGTGCTCTACAACATCCATAAATACGGCAACACCACGGCCGCCACCATTCCGCTGCTCCTGGACGAATTCACCACCAACGGCACCATCAAGCGCGGTGATACCATGCTGATGGTGGGTTTCGGCTCCGGCTTCACCTGGGGGGCGGGAATCGTAAAATTCTGATATTGCCGATCTTCGTTCCAACATCCGCCGAATCGTCCCCGGCGTATCGGAACGCGTCATCGCAATCGAGAACGGTACGCAATGAAAGCGCCGGAAACGATTGCGATGACGCACACGCGCGGATTTCCCGTTTTCCCCGGAACCCTTGCGTCATCCTCGAACCATGGCACCCGGAACGACCGTGCAATTCCGGTTGACAAGCCACCCGAAAATCAGTAACAATGTTCCAGTCAACTGACCACTGGTCATTTATTATCGCATTTTTATGCAGCTTGGCTGAAAATAATTTTTTTTTAATATTAATCAGATATTTATATACAATATGCGCTATTCCAAGCCGGTCGCCAATCACGCCTGAAGAAGGGGCGCGGCTTGCAAAATGCAGCACCTGGTAACAATGTTACAATCCTTGAAACCCGAAATTCAGGAACGACTGGGGGCCGCGGTGATGGAAATTTTTTCCCATTCCGATTTCCATCAGGCCAATATCCGCGATGTGGCCAAGAAGGCCGGCGTCAGCTTCAGCACCATCTACCAATATTACGGGAGCAAGGAAAGGCTCCTGTTTTCCTTTGTCGACATCTGGCTCGGCGAGCTGACCGATCGGATGGTCGACCACCTGAAGGGCATCCAGGACCTCAAGGAAAAAATGCGCAAGGTGCTATGGGTGCAGCTGGATTATTATGAGCGCAATCCGGGTCTTGGAAGAATCCTGTTCATGACCCTGCCCATGAAAACCTGGATGGCGGATCAGACCTTCCAACAGAAAAAAATGGTGAATCTATATCTGGACGTGCTGCGCAGGGGCCAGCAGGAAGGGATTCTCAATCCGAAGGTGCGGGCCGGCGTTTTGCTGGATTTCATGTTGGGACTGGTGCAGCGGTCATTTTTCATGTGGATTTCAAGGGGGTGTCAGCAACCCTTTTCCTCCCAGGCCAATGTCATGTTTGAAATGGTCTGGCGGGCGATTTCAAATCCGGAACAAATAAGCAACCCAGAAAAGGAGTAGGCGATGGCGGAAAATCCAGGACGAAAAAAATGGGAAGAACTCGCGACGAAACAATTGGGTGGGAAACCACTTGACTCACTCAATTGGATGACACCGGAAGGCATACAGGTCAAACCACTGTATTCGGCGGAGGATCTGGAAGGACTGGAGAGCGTGAATTCCCTTCCGGGATTTCCGCCCTATACGAGGGGACCGATGGCCACCATGTATGTGGGCCGACCGTGGACCATCCGTCAATATGCCGGCTTTTCCACCGCCAAGGAGTCCAATGCGTTTTATCGGCGCAACCTGGCGGCCGGTCAGAAAGGGCTTTCCGTGGCCTTCGATCTTGCCACCCATCGGGGATATGACTCGGATCATCCCAGGGTGGCCGGGGACATCGGCAAGGCCGGCGTTGCCATTGATTCAGTGGAAGACATGAAGATCCTCTTTGACCAGATTCCCCTGGATCAGATGTCCGTTTCCATGACCATGAACGGCGCGGTCATCCCGATCCTGGCCGGTTACATCGTGGCGGCCGAAGAACAGGGCGTCACCCATGAGCAACTCAACGGCACCATCCAGAACGACATTCTCAAAGAATACCTGACGCGCAATACCTATATATATCCGCCGGAGCCATCCATGCGCATCGTCTCGGACATCATGGCTTTTTGCTCCAAACACATGCCCAAGTACAACACCATCAGTATCAGCGGCTATCACATGATGGAAGCCGGCGCCGACTCGGTGTTGCAGACGGCCTTCACGCTGGCCGACGGCATTGAATACGTACGGGCGGCCTTGAAAGCAGGGATGGATATCGACACCTTTGCCCCGCGGCTTTCCTTTTTCTTCGGCGTGGGCATGAATTTTTTCATGGAAATCGCCATGCTGCGCGCAGCCCGCTTCCTCTGGCACCAACTGTTGCAGCCCTTCCATCCCAAGAACCCCCGTTCCAGTATTCTGCGCACCCATGTGCAGACCTCCGGCTGGAGCCTCACGGAACAGGACCCCTACAACAACATCATCCGCACCACCCTGGAGTGCCTGGCGGCGGCCCTGGGCGGCACCCAGTCGCTGCATACCAATTCCTTTGACGAAGCCGTGGGACTGCCCACCGATCTGTCCGCGCGCATCGCTCGCAACACCCAGATCATCGTGCAGGAGGAGTCCCAGATCTGCAGGACCGTCGATCCCCTGGCCGGTTCTTACTATGTCGAAAACCTCACGGCGGGAATTATCCGCGAAGCCCGCAAGATCATCGAGGAAGTCGAAGCCATGGGCGGCATGGCCAAGGCCATCGAAACCGGTATGCCCAAAATGCGGATCGAGGAGTCGGCCGCCCGCAAACAGGCAAGGATCGACCAAGGCAAAGAAACCATCGTGGGGGTGAATAAATACCAAATCGAGGAAAAAATCGACTTCGAAATCCGGGAGGTTCCGGCATCGGTGCGAGACGAGCAGATCGCCCGGTTGAAAGAAATCCGCGCGCGGCGGGACAACGAAGCCGTGGAAAAAGCCCTGACGGATATTACTCGGGCTGCGGAAGGCAACGGGAATCTGCTGGAGGTGGCCCTGAAGGCGGTTCGCCTGCGGGCCACCGTGGGTGAAATCTCCAGCGCCATGGAAAAGGTATTCGGCCGTTACGTGGCCACGACCCAATGCATCTCGGGTATTTACGCCGCCGAGTACGGTGAGGATGATGAAATCCGATCCCTTCGCGACCGCACACGGGCTTTTGAGGAAAAACACGGGCGAAGACCCCGGATGCTCGTGACCAAAATGGGACAGGACGGTCATGACCGGGGCATCAAGGTCGTGGCCACCGCCTACGCCGATATCGGCTTTGACGTGGACATCAGCCCCATGTTCCAGACACCGGAGGAAGCAGCGCGCATGGCTGTGGAAAACGACGTCCACATCGTCGGCGTCTCCAGTCTCGCCGCCGGCCACAAAACCCTGGTTCCGGAACTGATCAAGGCCCTGAAAGCGGAAGGCGGCGAAGAGATTCTGGTGGTTGTCGGAGGCGTCATTCCCCCCAAAGATTACCCGTTTCTTTATGACGCCGGGGCCGTCGGCATCTTCGGACCCGGAACATCCATCATCAAATCCGCCGGTCAGGTCCTGGCGGTACTGGAAGACAAATTGTGACATCCCATGATGCCGCCTATTATACGAACGGGGTGCTGGCCGGCGACCGCCGGATTTTATCCAAAACCATTACCCTGATCGAAAGTTCGTTGCCGGCTCACCGGGAATTTTCCCAAATCATTCTGGATCGCCTGCTCCCCTCGACAGGACGGGCGATTCGCCTGGGAATCACCGGCGTTCCGGGAGTCGGGAAGAGCACGTTCATCGAAAGCCTGGGAACCCATCTGACAGGGGCTGGACAGCGGCTGGCGATTCTGACGGTGGATCCCAGCAGCACACGAAGCGGCGGCAGCATCCTGGCGGACAAAACCCGCATGGAAAAGCTGGCGGTGGAACAAAACGCCTATATCCGGCCATCTCCGTCCGGGGGAGCCCTTGGGGGAGTGGCCCGCAAAACCCGCGAGACAATGCTGGTGTGCGAGGCGGCCGGCTTCGATGTCATTATCGTGGAAACGGTCGGTGTCGGTCAGTCGGAAACCACGGTCGCCTCCATGGTGGATTTTTTTCTGGTGTTGATGCTGGCGGGCGCAGGCGATGAATTGCAGGGCATCAAAAAAGGAATCGTGGAGCTGGCGGACGCCATCGTCATCAACAAGGCGGACGGCGACAACGTGGATCGCGCCCGCCGCGCCAGGAAGGATTACGAAAACGCCCTGCATTTGCTGCGGCCGGTTTCGAACGTATGGCAGCCGCCGGTCCTGGTTTGCAGCGCCTTGGAAACAACCGGGATCGGCGACGTATGGAAAACGATCTGCGATCATAACCAACAAATGACGGCGGCCGGAGAGTTGAACGCCAAGCGACGGCGCCAGGCCGTCGCCTGGATGTGGACCCTGGTGGAAGAAGGATTGCGGGAACGGTTTCAACGCCATCCGGATGTTCGCAACCGGATGCCCGCTGTTCTCAAAGCAGTGGAAAAAGGAGAAACGACACCCACGACCGCCGCCAACAGGCTATTATTTTTGCTTGACAATCGGGAGTCAATATAGAATTTTAATCAATTTAAGCTTATGGTGATGCACTGAGGCATGATGGTTATTCCGAACAGACCGTGCGGCAATACGGGTCACTAAAGAGAAAAGGATCAAATAATGGGTAAGGTTGCTGACAAAATCAAGGATCTGGAGGAAAGGGAAAAAAAGGTTCTTCAGATGGGCGGTTCCAAAGCGGTCGCCCAGCAGCGTGAAAAAGGCAAGCTCAACGCTCGGGAACGACTGACGCTTTTTTTCGACGCAGGAACCTTTCGTGAAATCGACATGTTCGTGACGCACCGGTGCGTCAATTTCGATATGCAACAGGTGGAAATTCCCTCCGACGGCGTCGTCACCGGCCATGGCATGGTGGACGGCCGACCGGTATTTGCCTATTCCCAGGATTCAACCGCCCGGGCCGGTAGTCTGGGGGAAATGCACGCCAAAAAAATCTGTAAAGTCATGGATCTGGCCCTCAAGGCGGGCGTGCCCATGGTCGGTATGAATGATTCCGGCGGCGCCCGGATCCAGGAAGGCGTCGACGCCCTGTCCGGTTACGGTCAGATTTTTTTCCGAAACGCGCGTTCCTCCGGCGTCATACCACAGGTATCCGCCATTATGGGAACCACCGCGGGCGGCGCCGTATATTCCCCGGCCATGACGGATTGGGTATTCATGGTCAAAAACAGCAGTTACATGTTCATTACCGGCCCCCAGGTCATCAAAGCCGTCACTGGCGAGGAAATCTCCTTCGAGGATCTGGGCGGGGCCATGACCCATAACGAGAAAAGCGGCGTTGCCCATTTCGCCTGCGAAGACGACAAGGACACCATCGCGCAGATCAAACGCCTGCTTTCGTATCTGCCGGCCAATAACATGGAAGATCCGCCGCGCATCGAAACCGGAGACGACCCCGGACGGATCGCTCCCGAGCTGGATACAATCATCCCGGACAATCCCAACCATTCCTATGATATGAAGGAGATTATCCGGTCCATCGTGGATAACGGCGAGTTCTTCGAACCCCACGCCTATTTCGCCAAAAATATCATTATCTGCTTTGCCCGCTTGAACGGAAGGCCCGTGGGGATCATCGCCAATCAGCCCAATCAGATGGCCGGTTGCCTGGATATCAACGCTTCCGACAAAGCCACCCGCTTCATTCGCTTCTGCGATTCCTTCAATATACCCCTGCTGACCATCGCCGACGTACCCGGGTACCTGCCCGGCAGCCACCAGGAGTGGGGCGGAATTATCCGTCACGGCGCCAAACTGCTGTGGTGCTATTCGGAAGCCACCGTGCCCAAATTACTGCTGGTCACGCGCAAGGATTACGGCGGCTCTTACCTGGCCATGTGCTCCAAGGATCTGGGCGCAGATATGGCCTTTGCCTGGCCGACGGCCGAAATTGCCGTCATGGGCGCCGAAGGCGCCGCCAACATCATTCATAAAAAGGAAATCCAAGGCTCCGTCGATCCCAAGGCCAAGCGCAAAGAAAAAATAACGGAATACGAGGGATTGTTCTCAAATCCGTATTGCGCGGCGAGTCGGGGCTATGTGGATGCCATCATCATGCCCCGGGATACCCGGGTTCGGCTGGTGGACGCGCTTGAAATCATGTGCACGAAACGGGAAAGCGGTCCGGCCAAGAAACATGGGAATATTCCGGTGTAACAGGGGAGCAGCGATGAAAAACAAGAAACAGATGGCCGCCATCGCGGCGGTAATGGCCTATGTCGGCATGGAAGGAATACCGGCGGAAACACCGATGGTCTCGGAAACCCCAAAAGCCCCAAGAGCGGCCGCCTCTGCTGCTGCAATGAACCTGTGGGGCATCAGCGGACGTCAGGCCCAGATGCAAATGCGCGCACTGATGCAGACAAAATCGCTGCATGGAGCAAAATTGCGATAAAAATCATATGGATTAGGGGAGATTACAATGAGTGAACACAACCAAGTATCGATGACCACCATGGAGTATAGTAAGGAACGGAAAAGGGCTGAAAATCCGCTCAAGATTATGGATGTGACCCTGCGTGACGGCCATCAGTCCTTGTTCGCCACCCGCGGACGTACGGAGGACATGATTCCGGTTGCGGAAATGATGGATGAAGTCGGGTTCTGGGCCACGGAAACATGGGGGGGCGCCACCTTCGACACCATGCATCGTTTTTTGAATGAAGACCCGTGGGAAAGAATCCGTACGCTCAAACGCTATTTTAAAAAAACCCCCTTTTCCATGCTCTTGCGCGGCCAAAACCTTGTGGGATACCGCAACTACGCCGACGATTTGGCCCGCGCTTTTGTCGAACGCGCCGCCGAGAACGGCATGGATATTTTCAGGACCTTCGATGCGCTGAACGATTATCGGAATTTTGAAACCGTCGTTCCGGTCATCAAATCCTGCGGCAAGCATTTTCAGGGCTGTATCTGCTACACCCTGACGGAGCCGCGCCTGGGCGGCGAGGTGTACAATCTGGACTATTACGTTACCAAAGCCAAAGCACTGGAAGCGATGGGGGCCGACAGCATCTGTATCAAGGATATGGCGGGTCTGATCGCCCCGTACGATGCCTACGCCGTTATCAAGGCAATCAAGGCGGCGGTAAAAGCACCGGTTCATCTGCACAGTCATTTCACCTCCGGCCTGGCCTCCATGACGCATCTGAAAGCGGTCGAGGCAGGTGTCGATATCATCGATACCTGCATGTCGCCCTATGCCTACCGAACCTCCCACCCGGCCGTTGAACCGCTGACAATGGCCCTGCTGGGGACCAATCGCGACACCGGTTTCGACATCAACCTGCTGGCCAGGATCAACAGCAAGCTGGAAAAAGAGATCATGCCGAAATATCGGCATCTGCTGGCCGACAACCAGCTTTCGATCATCGATATCAACGTCTTGCTGCACCAGACCCCGGGCGGCATGTTGTCCAACCTGATCAACCAATTGAAAGAAATGGACGCCCTGGACAAAATCGACGCCGTTTACAAAGAATTGCCCCGGGTTCGGAAAGAACTGGGTCAAATCCCCCTGGTGACGCCCACCAGCCAGATTGTCGGCACCCAGACGGTCAACAACGTGCTCTTCGATGACGCCAACGAACGCTATAAAATGATCACCGCCCAGGTCAAGGACCTTTGCTATGGGCTGTATGGCAAGACGGCCGTGCCCATCGATGAAAAAGTTCAGAAAAAAGCGTTGAAAGGATACCCGCGGGGAGAAAAGCCGATCACCTGCCGACCGGCGGAAGTGCTGGAGCCGGAACTTGAAAAAGCCAAAAAAGAAATCGGCGACCTGGCGGCAGATCAGGATGACGCGATCTTGTATGCCCTGTATCCGGTTACCGGTAAAAAATTCCTGAACTGGAAATACGGCAAGGAACAGCCCCCCGAGGAAGTCCGGGCCAAAACCCTGGAAGAAGCCCTGGCGGAACAGTCCATGATCGCCAAGGCCAAGGCCGGAAAACTCTTCGAAAAGAACCCCGACAAAGAAGTGCCGGCCAAGGGGGATAACCTGCGGACGTTTAACGTTTTTGTGGACGATGAGTTTTTTGAAGTCGGTGTGGAACAGATCGGCGGCGCCCAGGTCATCAGTTATGTGCAACCCGCAACGGCGCAAATGAATCCGGCCGCGGCTCCGACCGGAACAATTGTCCCGCCGCCCCCGGCAGCCCCGGCGGCGGCACCCGTGGCCAAATCGGCGCCGGCCCCCGAACCCAAAAAGACGGCGGCGCCCCAACCCAAGGCCGACGCCGCCCCGAGCGCATCCGGGACTTCCATCAAAGCCCCCATGCCCGGCATGATCATCAATTACGAAGTGCAGGTCGGTGATGCCGTGAATGAAGGGCAGACCGTCGTGATCCTGGAAGCCATGAAAATGGAAAATGCATTGGTGTCGCCGGTCAGCGGCGTCATCAAGTCCATTCATTTTAAAAGTGGCGATTCGGTTGCCAAAAATGCCGTTCTCTGCGTAATCGGTTGATGATCAGCGTCCTTCCCATTGCCGATACGATCGTCCGGCCCGGTATTCCCTTCCAGGATACCGGGCCGGGCCCAACTGCCGCCGTTTCCAATCGCCTCCCCCATAACCGGACAAGGAGAACGCCAGATGAAAATTCATGAATATCAGGCCAAGGAATTGTTCCAACAATACGGCATTCCGATCCCCCGGGGATCGGTAGCCGACAGCCCGGCCGCGGCCGTCGCCGTCGCCGAAACCTTGGCGGTCCCGACGGTGGTGGTGAAGGCCCAAATCCACGCCGGCGGGCGTGGGAAAGGCGGCGGTGTTCGGTTGGCCGGATCCCTGGAAGAAGTCAAACAGGCCGCCGGTGACATCATCGGCATGCAGCTGGTAACCCACCAGACCGGGCCCAACGGGCAACAAGTCAAAAAGGTGCTGGTGGAGTCCGGTCTCGCGATCCAGAAGGAACTGTACCTGAGCCTGCTCCCGGATCGGGAAACCGCCCGGATCATCATCATGGCCAGCGAAGCCGGAGGAATGGATATTGAAACGGTCGCCGCGGAAACGCCGGAAAAAATCATCCGGGTTCTGGTGGACCCCCTGATCGGCATCCAGCCGTATCATTGCCGCAAGATAGCATTCGGACTGCATCTCCACGGACCGGCGATGAAAAACCTTATCGCCTTACTGCCCAAACTGTACCGGCTGCTCGTGGAAAAGGATTGCTCCCTGGTGGAAATCAACCCCCTGGTCATCACCAAGGACGAATCCGTCGTGGGACTGGATGCGAAAATCAATTTCGACGACAATGCCCTGTTCCGGCACCCGGACATTGTCGCCTACCGTGACCTGGATGAAGAGGATCCCCTCGAAGTCGAAGCCTCCAAATACAACTTGAACTATATCAACCTGGACGGCAACATCGGCAACATGGTCAACGGCGCGGGATTGGCCATGGCCACCATGGACATCATCAAACTGGCCGGCGCCGAACCGGCCAATTTTCTGGATGTCGGCGGCGGCGCCAATGCGGAAATGGTGGAAAATGGGTTTAAAATCATCCTCGGCGATAAAAAAGTAAAGGGCATCCTGATCAATATTTTCGGGGGTATTCTGCGATGCGACGTCTTGGCCCAGGGCGTGGTACAGGCCGCAAAAAAAACCGGCATCAACGTTCCGGTGGTCGTCCGCATGGAAGGCACCAACGTCGAGGAAGGGCGGAAAATCCTGAACGAATCCGGCCTGAACCTGCAAACGGCTCTGGACCTGAAGGATGCCGCGCTGAAAGTGGCCGCCATTGTCAACCCGTAACGATAGATTTGTTGCGGCAAGGGAAACCGTCATCAGAAAGAGGGATGAAAGATGAGTATATTCGTTGATCACCGCACGCGCCTTCTGGTTCAGGGAATTACCGGGAAAGAAGGTCAATTTCATACCCGTCAATGTGTATTATACGGCACCGACGTTGTGGCCGGGGTAACACCGGGTAAGGGCGGACAGGATATGGACGGAATTCCGGTGTTCGATACCGTGCAGGAAGCCGTCGCAAAAACCGGGGCCAATTGCAGTATGATTTTCGTTCCCCCCGCCCTTGCCGCCGATGCCATCCTGGAGGCCGCCGATACCGGCATAGCGCTCATCGTGGCCATTACCGAAGGCATTCCCGTCATGGATATGATCCGCGTCAAACACTTTCTGTCCGGCACTTCTTCACGCCTGATCGGCCCCAACTGCCCCGGTATCATCACGCCCGGACAAGCCAAGATCGGCATCATGCCGGGCCCGATCCATCTCCCGGGCGGCCCCATCGGTGTCGTATCCCGCTCCGGGACCCTGACCTATGAAGTCGTTCACCAGCTCACGCGCAAAGGCATCGGCCAAACCACCTGTATCGGGATCGGCGGCGATCCGGTCAACGGCACCGATTTTATCGATTGTTTATCGGCGTTCGAGGCGGACCCGGACACGAAAGGGATCGTCATGGTGGGCGAAATCGGCGGAAATGCCGAGGAAAAAGCCGCCCGCTTTATCGCCGAGCAGATGACCAAGCCGGTGGTGGGTTTCATTGCCGGCCTGACGGCTCCCCCCGGTCGACGCATGGGGCACGCCGGCGCCATTGTCAGCGGCGGCAGCGGTACGGCCCGGGGAAAAATGGAGGCCATGAAGGCCGGGGGCATTCATGTCTGCCAAAACCTCGGCACCCTCGGCGAACTCTGTGTGGAAGTGTTTTCCCGGAAAGGCTGATCGCCATGCACGAGATGGGCATTGTCATGCAGATTATCGAAATCGCCTCCGCCTCAATCCCCGCGGACATGACCGGCGTCCGTATCGGACGCGTCAATCTGAAAATCGGCAAGCTTTCGGCGGTTGTGCCGGACAGCCTGCGATTTTGCTTTGAAATCGCCGCCAAGGAAACCCCGCTGGAGGGCGCGGAACTGAACATCGAAGAAGTTCCGGTAACGGCTCGTTGCCGGGCGTGCAGCGCCCAATGGACCATCACCGGTCCGGCCTTTCAATGCGAGGCCTGCGGATCGGGCGATATCGATATTCTTTCCGGGCGGGAACTGGATATCGTTTCGCTGGAAGTGGCCGAGTGACCATTCCCATATTAATTGCGGGCCGGGGCTTCACCGATGGCGGGTGAGCCTACCACACGGTTGCGGCCTTCCGTTTTCGCCCGGTACAGGGCCGCGTCAGCCGCATTCAGGGTATTGTCGGTCGTCGGTCCATGGGTGGGGAACGCGGCAACGCCCATGGAGACGGTAATCGTATAGATCCGTCCCTGCCGATGAATCGTGAGAGCGGTTTCGATTTTTTTCCGAAGATCCTCGGCGCGCAGGAAAGCGTTTTCGAGGGTGGTTTCCGGTAGAATCAAAACGAATTCCTCGCCGCCATACCGGCACACGATGTCCTCCTGCCGGATGCAATTTTTCAGAAAACCGGCCAATTCACACAACACCATATCGCCGACTTCATGACTGTATTGATCATTGAACTCCTTGAAATGATCCACATCCACCATGATAATGCCCAGGGACGTTCCATGGCGCTGGGCGCGTCGGGCCTCGAATTGGAGGGTTTCGGTCATGTGGCGCCGATTGTACAGCCCGGTCAACGGATCATGTATCGACTGAATTCTCAGGGTTTCACGCAGTCTCAGGTTCATCAGCGGCGGCGCGTAATGCTCCAGCAGACTCACCACCAGCAATTGTTTGGCAACAAGATCCTCCGGAAGATTTTCTTCGGCACGATCGTCGTCTTTCCGGGTGCACCGCAGATGGATGATACCCAGCAATTCCCCTTGGGCGATCATCGGGGCGCACAGATAACAGCATTGTTGAACCTCTTTCAAATGCGGGCAGATAGGATCGACTTCCGGATTCTTGACGAGATGCAGGCTGCCCATTCGAATGGCCCAGCACTGATTGGGACCGAATTCATTTTCACCCGGAACGTCATCGCCCCATGACGCCACCGTGATCACTGTTTTGCGCGTTTTATGAAAAATACCGAGGTAGCCCGAATTCTCCGGAAACAACTTGCGGCAAAATCGCTCCACGATGGAATAGGTTTCTTCTTCCTTGTCACAGGCTTGAAGCAAATCGCCGATCTGGTTGAACAGCATGGTCTGGGTGGTCCGCAGCTCCAGCTCTCCCACAGTATGCCGAAGCTTCTGATTGGCTTTGCGTAGTTCGGACGTGCGCTCGGCGATTTGGTCTTCGAGTCTTTCCTGGTATTTTTTCAACTCTTCTTCGGCCTCAATGCGCTCGGCGATATGGTCCGTGGCAGTGGCCACCAGCGCATCGAACAGACGGATCATGCTTTGAATTTCATTGCCCTTGTCCTCTTTCAGATCGATGCCGGAAATGTTGCGGACCGTGTCTCTTGCTTTGCGTTGCAGGACTTTCAAGGGCTTTACCATATAGATCGTGAACACGATTCCCAGGGACACCGCCAGCAGCAGAATCACGGCGGAAAATTTGACAATATGCTTTTTGTATTGCTGCACCAGATCATGGGAGGCCTTTGTATTGATTTCGACCATCACGCTGAATAACTTTTCCGTCACCTCCATGGGAGAAAAATGAATGACCTTGAAATCATCGGGACGATCGATGCGGATCGATTTGATTTCCTGGATGCTCTCCCGCATGGCGTCGTGAATGATATCGGTTCTTTTGTCAAAGGGCAGAGAACTTGCGATAATGCCGTCCAACGAACCGAAGGAGACATGCCCTTCGGTTTCGGAAGCGATGGTCTTGGCAAAATCGTCATCCAGAAACGTGCCGACCATGATAATCCCCGACATGGGGTTCTTTGTCAAATTGAGCGGCGCCATGGACAAAAGCGTCCATTTGTCTCCCATCCGCGCGGCCGTGACCATATGCGGCTTCCGGCACGCTTTTTCCAATTCCGGAAAAGCCACCGACTCACCCGGCAGATACGGGGCGTTGGCGCAATAGATGATCCGGCCGCTCAGGTCGACTACCTGAAACAGATCGATGTTAACCTGCAGGAAAATATCATCCATTGCTTGTTTGAGCGGTGTGATATCCCCATTTGAACCATAGAAATGAGCCAACCCGCCGAGCAGGTCCTGATGCTTTTTCAGAGCGATCGTAAGAACGTCGAGTCGGTCTTCCTCCCTTTCAATGAGGCTCTCCACCACATAATAAATATCCTCGGCCTTGCTGTTTTCCTTGGTCAACAGCGCATCGCCGATGGCCTTGATCTGAGCGATATAGAAGGAAAGGGTAATACTGATCACAATGAAAAGAATCATGCCGATGATAGGGAAAGCGATGCTGAGCTTTCGGGCCATTCCGTCTCTCCTGTTGAACCGATGGTGGACACCAGGCTACTCTGCTACCATATTGGCAATCCGATTGCAATTCACCTTTCAATCAAAACGTCGAGATGACTTG
Source organism: Desulfobacterales bacterium (assembly GCA_041740615.1). GTDB lineage: Bacteria > Desulfobacterota > Desulfobacteria > Desulfobacterales > SURF-7 > DYJD01. The sequence goes on along the minus strand of JBGSLR010000038.1, from coordinate 30,922 downwards.
ACCGGCTCTTGTTTTAGGGGTACTCTTTTGTCGATTGTCGCTGAAAAATCGTACTGTAAATCGCATTCACTTCAGGTAAACCGGCGGCGCTGATGAATCCATGTCGCCATTTCAGGAGGAGAAATGGATATACACGAACCGAAAATTACAAAAGACCAGATTCTCTATCTCACGGACGACCGCTTTCAACCGGATACCGTTTGTATTGTTACCGGGGCGGGAACAGGGATCGGCCGGGCGACAGCCATCGCTGCGGCAGCCAACGGCTTGACCACTGTCGGTCTGGATATCAACGCGACGGAAGGACAAAAAACAGCGGCAATGGCCGCCGCCCTGGGAGGCAGGATGGTATTCATCCACACGGATTTATGCCGGGATGAAGAAATCGAAGCAGCCGTGAAGGAGGCCGAGAAGATCGGCGTCATACGGTTTCTGGCCAATATCGCCGGAATGCAGCATATCGACGCCATTGAAAACTTCCCCATGGAAAAATATGATCTCATGCAGCGGGTCATGCTCCGAGCTCCGTTTTTGCTTTCCAAGCTGGTGATTCCAAAAATCCGAAAGAGTCCGGATGGAACAGGAGCGATCGGCAACATGGGGTCGGTGCATGCCCATATCTGCACGATGAACAAGCCGGTGTACAACATCACCAAATTCGGTCTGCGAGCCCTCAGCCAATCCATCGCCGCCGAAGGGGAGGGAAAAATCCGCTCCTTTACGGTCAGCACCGGTTTCGTCAAAACACCGTTGGCCTTGAACCAGATCCCGTCCCAGGCCGAACAGCGGGGAATTTCTCCCGAAGAAGTCGTACGGGATGTCATGCTGGGGAAATCCCGCGTCAAAGAAATGATGGCGCCCATTGACGTGGCCAACCTGTTCCTCTTCGGTTTTTCCCGGTTCTCGGCCTATCTGGTGGGCGGAGATCTGCTGTTTGACGGCGGTATGGTGAAAACCTACTAGATCAACGGGATGCGTCCGCGGTCGCCCGGCGCCCCCATACGGCATATACGGGGTCCGATACCCAGAACGTGCCGTAGTACTTGTCGTTTTCAGGCCGCGGCAGACCGCGCATGGAAAACGTTTCCAATCTATCGAAACGTTCCTGGTGTAGAAAATATTCCATCACCACCCCCAGGCGCTCAAGCTCATGGGTTTCCCGCCAAACCTGAATCGCCTTGGTGGGAAACCAACGGTTGGAAAACGTTACCGCCAACAGACCATCCGGTTTGAGCACCCGGGCGATTTCAGAAAAGACATCAAAGGGACGAAGGAGATACTCGACCGAAACACTGCACAGCACCGCATCGAAAGATCCGTCCGCGAACGGCAGGACGGGATGCGCATTCAAATCCTGCACAATGCCTTGTTTCAATCGCGGGTTGGCGTCCAGTTCCGCCTGATTGAGGCCGAGCCCCACGACATCACCCAACGCCAGTTCTTCCGGTAGATGCGACTCCCAGCTGGACATCAGGTCCAGCACATCCATATGGGGTTTCAGCAAACGACTGTATACATTTCGAATGACTTCCTTTGCCTGGGAATCGATGTGCTGCACAAACCGCGGCTTCCCATAAAAATCGCTGTCGATCGTCGGATCTTCCCGCCGGAAAGCGTTCTGACTGAAAAATTCGGTCGGCCGTCCATTCCAGCGCACCTGCATGCCGGGCCCTTCCGTCAATCTATCCAGCCAGGCATTGCAGGTTCCGCCCCGCTCTTTGGTTTTGGCCCAGACATCGCGAACGCTCACCTTCACCGCCAGCTTCCGGTTCGCCAAGGGGTGATTGAAATCGACGGTAATGCCGGTTTCGGATACATCGCCGCATCGGAAAGGTTCGATATTGGCCCGGAAGACATTGGGGATATCCCTGAGGATCCCCTTGGGATAATAGCGGCCGCCATGGGGTTCGATCATCACATCACCCCGACCGCAACGGTCGAATTGGGATTGCTTGATGGTAAAGATACGATCCCGTTGGTGTGGCGCAACAATTTCACCCGGATTGTACTGAAAATGAAACGCATCGCCGGGCCCGGCTTCCTGCAACGCCTCGTAGATACCCATCGGCAAACAATCCCGCCATACATTGATTTCCTGCCCAAAAAAACCTTCCGTATGAATGGCATCCTCACTCCGCCACTCCAAACGAAAATCGATACTGGTCATGGTATTGTCGGAATTTTTCATTGGTTCCCTCGCTTTCGCTTTTCCCGGCGCAGCCCATCCGTCGCCCCTCAGCAAATTGTAAATCGGAAACAGCGCAATGCAATGGCAGAATTACCGAATCATAATGGTAGGACAATTCTATTGAACAACGGGTCGAGCAGGCCTTGCAACCGGTAATGGGGGAAGCGACCGTTATCTGCCGAGCGGATTTTACGGCAGGGACATCAAATAGGATTGCAGATTGGTCTTGCGGTTCTTCAAGCCGAGTTTCTTGCGGATATTCTTGCGGTGGAAATCAATTGCATTCGTGGAAACACTTAAAATTTCAGCCATTTCCTTGGTGTTGCGGCCGGCTTTGACCAACGCGGCCACCTGAATTTCATGGGGGGTCAGTTGCAGGCTCAGCGCAGACATATTTCGTAAAAACGGCGAGATAATGTCATTGAGATGGGTCTCCAGAATTTCCAGATACAGTTTCTGCCGGCTGTCCAGTTTGGTCAATTTCAGCTTTTCCACATAGGCGAGCACCAGTTGTTTGACATTGCGGACGATTTTTTCCTCCATTTCCTGTTTGTCCTCTTCACGCCGTTTCAGAAGCACTTTCAGGGCCGTGTTGCTTTCCTCCAGATCCCGGGTCTTCCGGCTCAATTCCGTTTCCCGCTTGCGGATGGTTTCCTCGGCCAGCTTGAGGGGAGTGATATTTTCATGGCTGACCACTGCGGCGTGAGGCCCCGACCCCAGGATGCGGGTAACCCGCATGTAAAACCACAGTTGCCGGGAGGGACTGTGACAGGGGTATTCCATCGTGAATTCGACGCGATGGCCGCGAATTACGTCACGAATTCCCAGGGCGGCTTGCCGGGCGTGATCGCCGTCTTCCCCGGTGGCCGCGTCGCAGGTTGCCAGATAGTTGACTGGCTGGTTGTCCGGAGAGGAGTGAAGTCCATTTTCCGCTCCGAATTGCTGCCACGCCCGGTTGGTTTCCAAAACGATACCGTCCCGATCCAAAATGGCGATATGGGCGGACAGCGAGTTCAGAATCGTTCGATCAAAGCGCCCTATGGGGAGGTTGTCTGTGGTCATATTTCCCTCTATTCAATCGGTCGACGACGACAGGAGGAATCTCACCGAGCGGCGGGAAATGCCCCTATCCGAAAAAAGCCTGGATGATCCGACCGGTCTCGACGGGTTTTTCCATGGGTATTAAATGTCCTGCGCCTTCCACAAGTAGATATTTCGCCCCGGGAATCAGGTCGGTCGCTTTTTGCAGGTCGATAAACAGTTTGTTTTCGCTGGTCTCCCCCTCCAGAATCAAGGTCGGGCAAGAAACCTTCGGCAGCAGCGGCCAGGGATCAAACTGCATGCTGCCCATGAAAAGAGAGGCTTCGCGATGCGGAGAGCAGGTCAGCGCCAGTCCCTCCTCGTCGTTTCCGGTAATCCCGTGGGTGATATAAAGGGAAAACACCTCATCGTCCCATGATTGGAAAAATTTCTTCGCTTTAAAATCATCCCGCACTTCCGCGCGGTCCTTCCAGGAATTGCGCCTTTTAACCGCCTTGGCGGCCAGGGGATGTTGATCCACGGAAATGGTCGCGCTGTAAAAATTTTGGGGCAGCAAAATCGGTTCGATCAGGACCATTTTGGCTGCCGGCGTTCCATAAGCGGTATGCGCCAGGGTGATGACGGTGGCGCCCATGGAGTGCCCGACGAAAAACGGCGTCGCAAGCTTCAGTTCTCCGCAGAAGTTCTTCAGATCCTCCGCCAGATTCAGCCAGCCGAGACCGCCCTCATGGGGATCAGCTTCACGATGATCGCAAAAATACGGCGCGATGACGCGATAGGTGGTCGACAGCGCGCGGGCGATGGGGTGCCACAACCACGGTAAAAATCCGGTGGCGTGCAGCATCACGACCGGTTGCCCCTCCCCCCCATAATCGAGATATTGAATCTCCGTATCCCCGATGTCCTGCCGAGCAACCAATGGTTGACTTGTCGTCATCACGCATTCTCCTGTCCATTCTGTTTTCGAATCAGGCCCTGTTCAGCCGCCGCCCGGTTGTGCCTACCTATGATTACCGCACTTGTCGACGCTCTGTCAAACGAAACGCCCGCTTGTCTACCACGATGACCTTCACTTGTAGTCACCGGCGCTCGAAACGTCATCCTCATCGCCTTTTCCGCCCTCAATCCATTCGGCAATGTCGAACCAACCGAATTTGCTTCATTTGAAACAGTTTTATTTTCACATTTTTATCGATATTTTGACTTGACTTTTATAGCCGTCTTCACTATGTGATTCTGTCATAGCCTCTTGAAAGGCAGGTAACCGACTACACTCATCAACCATTCATCGTTGTTATTTACGGGGATGGGTGGGGGGACAGTGTGATTCCGGCATTGACCCGTGCACGCATCGCGTTGAAGCGCTCATTACGTGCCGCCATGATGTTCTGCTCCGACCTTTTTTCATGTGTCGAGCAGCACCTACGAATTCGCGAAAATTGGAGACCATTGTCACACCTGTCCCACAGGTGCGCCCCGACAGGCTGTATCTGGGCGTTTGATCATCATCGATGAATTACATACCAACAAATTCTTGTCTGATGAAAACACCGACGTATCGGTCATCGGCAAGTTTTTAGCCGCTTCGATCCGGAACAGCGGAGTGATGTCAATGTCTCCTGCTGAAAAAGACCCGTGGCGAGCGACCAACAACGCAAAAGGAGGGGTTCATTATGGCAGAAGGAATCGTAAAATGGTTCAACGATAAGAAAGGCTATGGATTCATCGAACAGGAAGAGGGCGGTGACGTGTTCGTACATCATTCGGCCATCAATATGCCGGGATTCAGGTCCCTGGCCGAGGGCGAGCGGGTCTGCTTCGAAATCGAAAAAGGCAGCAAGGGGCCGGCGGCGAAGAATGTCGAACGCGCATCCTGATGGAGGCGCCGCTTCCGCAAGAGTGGTCAGAGCCCATGGGCCTTTGCCGCGATAGCAAGGCTCCATGGGTGCCCTCAACGCTCAGGTGTCCGCTCTCCGCAAGTTGAATATTCGCCAACGTTCTCGCCGCCAAAGGCTGAAACGATTCTTTTTCATGGCGCCTTGTGTGGTTTTCACCAGTCCATCAGAAACCTCTTGACATACGGATAAAATCTAAGCTACTTGGTTCGCTTCGGACTATCGGCAGGGAGCCGTAAAACCGTAACAGGGTTTTTCTAAAGACAGACATATCCGGGAATTCTCAAGCCAGATTGCTTGGGGAGTTCCCGTAAAGATAAACCAAGCCACGAAGGCATGTTCAGCCCCGAAAGGGACGCAGCATGCTGCGTGGCTTTTTTATTTGGCGGGTACGCAACCCATAGTCGCGCTCCGAAGATCGCACCGCCGCAGACATGAACGAATGAAAGCAATAGGATCGGCAGCAAAGGAGAAGCGCCATGAAAAAAGCAAAAAAAATCATCTTGATGACCATCGCGACGACCATAATCCTGTTCACCGGCGTGGAGGCCGAAGAGCAGACCGAGGGGTTTCACCGGTTGGATGAAGTTGTCGTAACCGCCACCAAGTATAAAACATCCGTCAAGGATATTTCCGGGTCCGTTACGGTGATCACCAGCGAGCAACTGAATGACCAAAACCTGCCCAACGGTGATATCGGCGACGCCCTTCGGTCGGTGCCGGGAATTACACTGCGCCGTGCCTATGCGCCGTTTCCCGCCTACGCCAATATGCGCGGTCAGACCGTTGAATCCACCGTTTTCCTGGTCAACGGCATCCCGACAAACTGGCAGATTTCCCAAACGATTCCAGTGGAACTGGTGGAACGGGTGGAAATCATCCGCGGGCCGGCTTCGGCCCTCTATGGCGCCAACGCCGGCGGCGGCGTCATCAATATCATTCTGAAAAAGGGCGGCGAGGAACCCAAGACTTCCATAAGCGCCGGCGGCGGAAGTTTCGGACGCTTCCGGTCGGTGGCCGCGGCCGACGGTCAGGTGGATGCCTTCAATTACGCCCTGGCGGCCTATTACGAAAATTCCGACGGCGCCAACGTGGTGGAGAATAACGTGAACACCAGCACGCACATGATCGATGAGTGCAATTATGAAAAGCGCGGAGCGGGATTCAACAGCGGTTATCGGCTTTCGGAATTGACGAATGTCGAGTTTTTTTACAATTTTTTCAAGAATCGTTACACCCGCGGCCGGCCCCACGTGGGCGGCGACTGGGATTACAATCTGGCGGGTCTGGTTCTGGATCAGAAAATCAGCCGGCTTCTGGACATGCGGTTATCGGCGGCCTACCGGCTGGACGATTACCTTCACCTGTATGATCGGAACGGAACGAATTACGATCCCCGACAAAAACGGTATATGGATTATTCCGAACTGCCATTGGAACTGCAGGCGACCGCAGCCCTCGGTGGCGGTCACAAGCTCACGGCAGGGATGTTCTATAACAACCAGGAAACCGATGCGGATTTCATCGACTGGCTGACAGAAGCCAAAATTCAAAAAAACGAATACAAAGTCAGCACCATGGCCGGTTACCTTCAGGATGTCTGGAAACCAATTGATCCCCTGGTCTTGACCGCCGGCGTACGTTATGACAATTGGAGAAACTACGACAACTATTTCAGCAATTTCGTCAATCCGAAGCCCGAAGACCGCACCGATGAGAACATCAGTCCGAAAATCGGAGTGCGCTACAACTTTGCGGAAGGCACTTCCGTATGGGCCAATTACGGCATGGGATTCATGCCGCCCACGTCGGAACAGCTTTACGACGACCGTACTTCGGGTGGAAACAGACGCCAACCCAATCCGGATCTGAAATCCGAAAAAATCCATTCTTACGAAATCGGTGCGGAGCAATGGTTCGGCGGATTGGTGCGGGCCAATCTGGCGGGGTACTACACGTATACCGACGATAAAATCCTGACCTGCTTCGACGCCGCCAATGTCGTTATCAATAAAAATATCGGACGCAGCCGTTCCTTCGGCGCGGAACTCTGCCTGGCATGGTATCCCGAGGATGGCTGGGTGGTCAACGCCGACTATACCTACAATCGCTCCACCATCGAGGAAAACAGCACGAACCGTTCGCTGGAAAACAACTTCCTGCCTTTCAGCCCGGAAAACAAAGCAAATCTGGGGCTTACCTACAGCCGTCCGGACAACTTCACCGTCAGCGCTTTCGGCCGGTATTTGAGCCGGCAGTTTACAGATGACGCCAACACGGAGCGCAACGCGGCCGGAGAAGAGGTGATGATGTCGGAATCCATTGTGGTCGACCTCAAGGGCACCAAGCACATTCCCGTTTCCTGGGGCTACCTGAAGAAAATCGATCTTTCGCTCAGCATCGACAACCTGTTCAATGAAAAATATCGAGTATACGCCATGTATGAAGACCCGGGAACGACCTATTTCGCAGAAGTAAAGCTGTTTTTCTAACACAGTGTTGTCAGTGACATCTCCTCCAACAACGGGAGCGCCGGGCAAGGGCGCTCCCGATTTACGGCCGGCATATGAAAAACCGAATCAATGAATGGCAGTTTCACAGAAAGTTTGCAACATCGTCCTTATTCCTGCTGTGGCTGACCCTCGCTGCAATCGGTTGCAGTTCAGATGAGTATCCGCCGCCGAATCCGCCAACAAACCGCCTGCGAATCGGCACGCCCATGCAGGTGCGACAGACAAACCTTCTGGCCGATTACAATTACGGTATTCTCGCCATGCTGACTACCCATGACACCCTGGTGCGTTTCGATGCCGCCCTGCAGCCCGTGCCCCAGCTGGCCAGATCCTGGCAGGTGTCCGAGAACGGCCGGCTATGGCGTTTTCATCTCAGAACCGATGCAACCTGGCATGACGGACAACCCGTCACCGCCGGCGATGTCAAGTTCACCTTTGAATACCTGGCCGCCCATCAGCCGGCTTCGGCCTGGATCAACGACCTTTTGGACGACATCCACATTGAAGATACCGTGATATCCTTCCGGTTGAAAAAGCCTTTCAGCAGGTTTCTGATCAACGGCGGTTTCATCATCCGCATCCTGCCCCGGCATGTCTGGATGCCTGTCGGCGACCCTTTCCAGCCCGGATCGGCGGCGATTACGGTCGGAAGCGGGCCGTACATTTTCGAGGAGTTCGATCTTCAAAGGAGCCGCATCATTTTCCGGCGCAATCCCCATTACTATGGTTCGCCGGGCGCCATGGATTATCTGGAATTTTCCCTGAACCGCACCTTCGATTCCCTGGTGCTTGACCTGATCCGGGGCGATATCGATCTGTACTACAAATATGCTTCCGGCTTTCAGGCGTCTTTTCTGCCCCGCCTTGAAAAAGAAGCGGGCGTGAACATCGTGCAACAGCCGGATATGGGAATCCCGGCGGTACTGGGTTTCAATTTGCGGAACAAAGCGATGAACTGCAAAAATTTCCGCAAAGCCTTATCCCTGGCCCTGGACTACCGACGGATCGGTCAGTCGCTTGCCGGAGACGCGGCCATGGTGCCCTCCGGTGGATTCATTCCTCCGGCATTCGCTTACCAACTCCCGTTGCCTGCCCTTGTATACAACCCGGATGAAAGCCGTCGGCTCTTGGAAAAAACGGGATACACCGATACGGACAAGGATGGTTTTCGCAACCGGCCCGGTGGCGCCAACCTGGTTCTGACGCTACTGGCCCGCGGGGATCTGGAAGGAACCGACGGTTTGCTGCCCATCATCGTTTATAACGCCAGGCAAGTCGGCATCGATATCCGTATCGAGAAAACCGATTTATCCACCTGGACCTCCCGGATGCAACAAAATCTTTATGATCTGGTCCTCTTCCGCACCACGCCCTGGGGCATGGTCATGGAGGCCGGATGCGGGTCCGGTTATTTCGATTCCCGCCGGCGGGGCGGCGGTACCCTGGCCAACATCGTCGATCCGGGTTTTCATGAGTTGTGCGATCGCGTCCTTGGCGCTACGCGGCAGTCGGCGCAGGCAACCCTGTATCACGAGATCCAGCGCTATTATGCTAAAAACCTTCCGGCGCTGGCGCTCTGCTGGACGATGAATTCGTATCCGGCCGGAAAGCGGCTGGTGGGACTCAGCGTCAACCAGATTGAAGGCGGCCTGATCAATCGTCGCGCCCTGACGATCTTGCGGCGCTCCGGGCCGGGAGAATGACGTGGACAGCGGGCTCCTGCAAACCCTTTCCCGAAAGGCGTTCCTGTATGTATTGTCGATTGTTGCCGTCGTTTCCCTCAATTTTTGCTTGATTCATCTCATGCCCGGCGACGCCTTGATTCATCTGCTCGGTGAAGAAGGATATGCCCGCCTGTGCGCCGCGGGTCCGGTTGCCGTCGCCGCCGCCAAAACCGAATTCGGGTTGAACGGAAATGCAGCCTTCCGGTATGGCGGCTACCTGCTCAAGTATATGACCGGCGAGTGGGGCTACTCCTATTATTACGGGCGCCCGGTGGCCGAAGTGATTCTCCAGCGCCTGGAATGGACGCTATGGTTGTTTTTTCCCGCTTTCCTGGTAAGCGTCCTGCTGGGTGGTCTGCTGGGGACCGCCTCCGGTTGGCGCAGCCAGTCTCCCGGCCGGCAATGGCAGCCGGCGCTGCTTCTGTGCCTGGTTTCCATACCCGCTTATTGTCTCGGACTTTTATTGCAGTCGGTGGACCCGGCGGCACTCGTCCCAGAACTGGCCGGGGTCATGCAGGTGCTCCCCGGACTATGGTGGGAAAAGCTCCCGCTGCTGGCGCCGCTGACAGTGCTCGTTGTCCACGGCACGGCATATAAATGCATGATCATGCGCAACGCCGTGCGCCAGGAGCTGGATGAACCGTATGTCGTCACCGCCCTGTCAAAAGGATTGTCGAACCGACGGATTCTCTATGGCCATATCCTGAAAAACGCCCTGCCGCCGTATATCACCGTGGCCGCCTTGAACCTGGGGTTCATGATGGGAGGAGCCCTGCTGGTGGAAGTGGTTTTTTCTTTCCAGGGCATGGGGACCCTGATCTACCAGGCGGTGCTGGCCCGGGATTATCCCGTCTTGTCCGGGGCTTTGCTGGTCTTGTCCGTCAGCGTTCTGTCCGCCAACCTGGCGGCGGACATTGTCTCCGCAATGATCGACCCGCGTTTGCGCAAAGAGGCCGCCGATGAATGAGGACGCCTGGAAAAACCGCGCCGTTCTGTTGACGATCGTATTCGTTCCGATTCTCCTGGGCTGCCTGATTCTCGCCGGTCCGAATATCGATCCGGTGCATGCGCCTTACCAGCCGCCCGGTGGTAACCATTTCCTGGGCACCGACAATTCCGGCCGGGATGTGAAAAATATGCTCGTTCGTTCAGCCGGCGTCTCCATGGGTGTCGGGTTAGGTGCGGGCATTGGCGCCACTATTTTCGGTGCGTTGGTTGGCTCCGCCGCCGGATATCTGCGGTCACGGACGGACGACATCCTGATGCGCGTCACCGATGTGTTCCTGCTCATCCCGACCCTGCCCCTGGTAATCGTCCTTGCCGCCTATCTCGGCCCGGGAGTGTCCCATGCGACCATAGTAATCGGCCTGACCCTTTGGCCAGGAATTGCCCGGTTGATCCGTTCCCGGGTCCTGTCGCTCCGTGAGCGGGGATTCGTGATCAGCGCCCGCTGCATGGGAGGCAGCAGCCCCTATGTGATGATCCGGCATATCCTGCCCAACTGCAGCGAGTTGCTGTTGGCCGAAGCCTCCCTATCGGCCGCCCGGGCCATGGTAACCGAGGCGGGACTCAGCTTTCTCGGCCTGGGTGATCCGGTCTCCCCAAGCTGGGGCAGTATGCTGCGCGACGCTTTTTCCAGCGCGGCCCTGCTGAACGGTTATTGGTGGTGGTATCTGCCCCCCATGGTCTGCATCGCGGTTTCGGTCGTTCTGTTCAATCTGGCCGGCGATTTCCTCGCGGGTCGGATCTCCAGCGGCAGCGCGGGTTGGACTTCCATCGACGCCGGAACTGCCTCCCCTGCGGACATCACCCCGCAATCCACCGGGAAGCCGGCCAAAGACAATCCTCCGCTTCTTTCCGTCGATTCCCTAAGCATTCGATTTGCGGATCGCGCGGGCAATCCCCGGACCGTGGTGGATGGTCTGTGTCTATCCATTCAGGCAGGCCAAAAAATTACTGTTATCGGCGCTACCGGAAGCGGCAAAAGCCTGCTGTTGCTGGCCATCGCCGGTTTACTGCCGGAAGGCGCCCGGAAGAAAGGACGGATATGGATCGCGGGCCGCGATCTGGAGCGGTTCAACGCGATGGAATTGCGGCGCCATCGCGGGAAAACAGCGGCCTATGTCCCCCAAGGAGTGGGGCGCGCCTTGAATCCGGTCTATCCCATCGGACGCCAGGTGGCCGAACGGATGTGGGTTCATTGGGGAATCAGTCGTCGCCGAGCCATAAACCGGGCCAGAGAACAATTGGAAACCCTTGGGCTGCCGGACTCGAAATATCGGATGCAGGCGTATCCGCAACATCTGAGCGGCGGTATGAAGCAACGGGTAATCCTGGCGATGGCGCTCATGGGTAATCCCTTGCTGCTCCTGGCGGACGAGCCTACCAAAGGTATCGACCCCCGTTCTCTTGAAGACATCTACCGGCTGTTTCAACATATTCCCGTCCAGGGTCTCCTTACGGTCACCCATGATCTCGATTTTGCGGAGGCCATCGGCGGAAACGTAATGGTCATGTATGCCGGCGTTGTCGTTGAAACAGCTCCGGCCGGACTGTTTTTCCAGCAGCCGCTCCATCCCTATTCCAAGGCGCTGGTTCTCTCGCGACCGTCTCATGGAATGCGGCTGGAAGAGGGCTTTCTCGAAACCGACGGTGGGGATCTGGTGCGCATGGGATGTCCATACCGATGCCGCTGCCCCCAGGAATTACCCATATGCGTCTACAGGCCGGAACTGTATGATAAAGGAGGACGCCTTGTCCGCTGCTGGCGCCATGCTGCTTGAAACCCGTCATCTCCGTAAAGGCTATCGAATGGGTTGGCGAAAGAAGTCTCACCGCCGTGTCCTCCGGGATGTCCATATGACCTTGCAGCCGGGGGAGAGTATTGGCGTGACGGGCGACAGCGGGGCCGGGAAAACCACCCTCGGCTTGATTCTGACCGGGATCCTGCCGCCCGACGGCGGGGAAATCCGTTTCCGGGGGGAAAACCTTCCAGCGCTACCGGCAGCTACTCGCAGACACATGTATCGCGAAATTCAAATCGTGTTCCAACATCCGGAAAGCTCCTTCAATCCCCGCTGGTCCATGCAGCGAAGTCTCGCCGAACCTTTTCAGCTCATGGGGATCACCCCGGAGCGGGAGAAGTTGATCGCCATGACGGCGGAAGTAGCGCTTGATTCCGCGATACTGGAGCGGCGGCCCCATCAACTGTCCGGCGGCGAGCTTCAGCGGGCTGCAATCGCCCGCGCAATGGCCATGAAACCCGCTGTGGTGGTGCTGGATGAGCCGACGGGTATGCTGGACAGCCTTACCCAGGCACGGATCATGCGGCTTCTGGACCTCATCCGGAAACGCACCGGAACGAGCTTCATCCTGATCAGCCACGATCAGGCCCTTGTGGCCTCTTTTTGCAGCCGGGGATACCAGTTGCACGACGGCCAACTGGTGCCCGAAGTCCTTGATTATGCTGTGTCCGCTTGAGATATGCTGGTATCCCACCAGAACTTCACACAGGTGGCAGCCTGCCGCATGATCAGATCGTTTCCCTCTACTTGCAGCCGGTTTTCCAGAAAGGATTTCACAATTGCCCCCTGATCCTCTTTCCGGATTCTCAGGCGATGGGCGAATTCGGTTACGGCCTCCTCCAGGGAGGCGAATCGCAAAACTGTCCGATATGGAAAAACGGTCAAATGGGGATATATCCCCATTTGATAGAGAAGATTGTAAAGCACATTCGCCTTGGGACCCGGGCAATAGGAACGCTGGTGCAGAAGCGGCCACAAGTCCCGGTACAACCGCTCCGCATCGGTGGTCCCGGCAAACCAGAAAAGATAAATCCTTCCACGCGCCACCAGAATCATCTTGCGAATGGCCTGCTCCAGATCCATCATTCCCAGCGAAAATGCCGCCACAATGACATTATATGGTCCGTCCAGGTCCGTCCGGGGGTCGATGTCCTCCCATCGTTTGCGGATACAGGTGACGTTTGTCCGGCCTTGCTCGCGACATTTTTTCACAAGAATGTCGGCCATGCCTTTCGCCGGCTCGACAGCGGTGACCCGGTCGGCCATGCCGGCCATGTGGATGGCCATTACGCCGGGTCCGGCGCCGATATCCAGCACCCGGTAAAACGGCTCCAGACGAATGCTTGCCAGCGTTTCTTCGAAATATTCGGCGTTGTTTTCCGTTGCTGCCCGTAAATAGCGCCGCGCGCTCCCGGCGTCTTTCCAGATATCGGCGCAGTCCCGAGCCGATGACTCCAGTCGGCATTGCAGCTGTTCCCGCCAGATGGCGTTCCAATCGACTTCCATGTCACTTTCCAACTACCAAAGAAGTATCGGCCGGGATGAAAGGATCCCCGCCCAGGTCTGGAGGATCCCGGAGCGGAAATCCCCCATCGGTCGGAAAGAAGCCATTTTCCCGCTTCGAATTTTCAGGTGAACAACTGTCGCGAGCTTCATATCCATCCGAACGATAGGCTTGGCAATCCTTACCGAACCGACCGATGACCACGCGTGTACGTCATATACAATATCATCCGTCAAACCGGCGGAAACAAAAAAGCCACGAAGTTCTTCCTTCCGGAAGCGAAAACCTTCGTGGCTCGTCTATTGTGTCGCAGCCGCTCAGAATCAATTCGGAACGGTATTCTCGTGGCACCGGTGACACTTCAATCCACGGCTTCTGCCGACTTCACCGCTTACGAATCGTTTTTATATGCAAGACCAATTCACTTGTCAAGGGCGATTACCGAAAACCGAACCACGATAAAATAGGCGCGATAAATAGGCTTGACACCGATAAAAGTTTTGGATAGTTCTATATCTATCAGTGTGATAAGGAATCACGTATCTGTTGATATTTATTTAATGATGTTGTTCATCAGCCGAGTCGATCCATTCGTTCGGCCGACACAGGACGAAAAAAACCACGAAGGTCGCACTCCCAGGAAGGGAGCGGAAATCTTCGTGGTTTTTTATTTTTAATGGATCTTTTTCGACACGGATTTCACGGCCTGAAAGCGGATCGCTTTCCAACCAGGTGATGATAAATCCGTGTCCAAAGAAAAGCATAATGGTTCGTATTCAAATAAGAATTGTTATTTTCATCCTGCTATTCTGCCTGCCCGTCGGTGCCGAAGGCCGGCGCATCGAGAAGGATCGCGACAAGAACGGTCAGACCGACCAGATTTTCATTTACGACGACGCCGGAAAAATTCAGCGGGTCGAGCTTGATTCCAATCAGGACGGCCGCCTGGACCGCTTTCAGGTGTATCAGGACGAAAAGTTGGTACGCGTGGAAAGCGATACGGACGCAGACGGCCGGGTGGACTGTATCGATTATCTGGAAAACAACGTCAGCCGCCGCCAGGAGCGGCGCACACCCGGCGGAACAGTCTGCCAGATAACGGACTTCGACAGCGCGGGCCGCCCCGTAACCATCCGGAAAGACGCCAGCGGCGACGGCCGGCTCGACACCTGTTATCATTTAACCGACGGCCGCCTGACCGCGGCCACCCGGGATACCGATGGAAACGGCCGGCCGAACGTCCGCACTTCCTACCGGGACGAAAAACCCGTCACGGAAGAATCCGATGCGGATGAGGACGGCCGCCCGGAACGGGTCGTCGACTACGACGGCGCAGGCCTTGCCCGGCAAAGCCGCCATGACCTGGATGGGGACGGCAAGCTGGAAACGCTCCGGTTCTACCGCAACGGACGGATTGAGCGGGAAGAACGGGACACCAACCTGGACGGCGTTTTCGAAACCATTTCCCATTACCAGGCCGAAACCATACGGCGGCAGACCACGGATGAAAACAGGGACGGCATACCGGACATCACCGTCATTTTCAATCACCAAGGCCAAAAGGAACGGGTGGAAAGCGACACGGATTATAACGGCCGGATCGATACCTGGCAGTATTACGACCAAGAGGGGCTTGTTCGGCTGGAAAAAGACGAAAACGGGGACGGGCGCATCGACCTGAAACTCTTCTATGCCAAAGGAAAAAAGCAAAAACTGCTGAAGGACGCCGATCATGACGGCCGTTTCGAGACCAACCAGTGGTTCGACCAAAAAGGCTGGTCCCTGATCATGGAAAGGGACGCCGACGCCAATGGGGCCGCCGACGCACGTTTCTTCTACAAAGACGGTGTACTGCGGAAAAAGGAACTGGATGATACCGGTGACGGGAAAGTGGATCTCTGCGAGCACTACGATGCCGATGGGAAATTGACCCGAAGCGAGGAAGACGACGGCAATACAGGCCGCTTGAACATCGCCTGGTTCTACGATGAAGCCGGCCAGGTCCTGCAGGCGGAAAAGGACGCCAACGGCGACGGCCGGACAGATACCTGGTTTTATTACGAAAATGAGTCCCTCCACCGTGTCGAGGAAGACACCAACCAGGACGGACGGCCGGATGTATGGGAAGCCTATGACGCAGGGGAGGTGCTGGTGAAACGGGAGAAGGACCTGGATTTCGACGGCAAGCCGGACGTAACCGGTTTCGCTGCTTCCGGCAATAAAGAATAATGTATTTTGACACGGATTGCGCGGCGTCTGAAACGCTTTTCCATGGAATAACGAATCGCTTTTTCATCAGTGCCATCCGTTTCATCCATGGTCTAAAATATAAAATGAGGAAAAGAATATCATGGTAGCTTTTTTATCCAAAGGCGGGGTGCTGGTAGTTCCCATTCTGATGTGTTCGGTGCTGGCGCTGTCCATCTTTCTGGAGCGGGTCATCCGCTTCGCGCGATTACGCAGCCGGGGCGCCGGCCTGGCGGAAAAGGTAGCGGGCTTGTTGCGCAGCGGCCAAACCGAAGCGGCCTACCGGACGGCCGAGGAGAGCGGATCCCCCATGGGCCGTATCCTGACCCTGGCCATCGCTGTGAAGGACCGGGACCGCGAAATGATCGAGACCGTCATCGTGAACGCCACGGACGAGGAAGTGCGGGGCCTGTCCAGTTACCTCCAGGCTCTGGCCACCATCGGCAACATTGCACCCCTGCTGGGTCTGCTGGGCACGGTGATGGGCATGATCAAAGCCTTCATGGCCATCCAGGAAATGGGGGGCAAAGTCAACGCCGCCGTGCTGGCCGGCGGCATCTGGGAAGCCATGCTCACCACGGCCCTGGGCCTTGCGGTGGCCCTGCCCACCATGGTGGCCCACAGCTATCTGACCGCCCGGGTGGATCAATATGAAGCCCGGCTGCAGAACGGCTCGGTCACGTTCTTGAAGTCCATATCCGGGAGATAGACCGCCATGCTGGTGCATCAAAAGAAACGGTCGCGCTACACGATTCAAACCCCGCTGACGTCCCTGATCGACATCGTCTTTCTGCTGTTGATCTATTTTCTCTTGACCACCAATTTCCTGGTGGACGAGGGCATCCAGATCAAGCTTCCCCGGGCCAAGGCCGCGGCCCCCCAGACCCGGCAGGAAATCACGGTGTACGTGGACAGAAACGGACGTGCCTATTTGAACAACGCGCCAGTGCCCGAGGACGAACTGTTCCGGAAACTGCGGGAAATGATCGGCGGTGAGGCGGACCGGCTGGTGGTGGTGAAAGCGGACCGGGAGGTGATCCTGAACAAGGCGGTGAAGGTCATGGACATGGCCAAGGCCGCCGGCGCCGGGCGCTTGTGTCTGGCAACGGAAAAGGATTTCTGAAGAAGCGGATTGCCGGTGGCCGGTCCGCCCGCAGGCACGTTAGCCCATGGGGCAGAGGTTGAGTTGGGCGTTGGCTTCGATTATGCGGAGTAATATATCAAACATGCACCATTCCTTGAAACAACCGGCGGACGGGCGAACCGGCAAACCGGCTAATCGCTTGCTGCAATTCCTGATCGCCATTTCCCTGGCCGTGCATCTGCTGATACTCGCAAAAGTGGCCGGGCTTTACGATAGAAGTGCCCTGTCCTATATCGAACTGACCCTGCAGGACGTATCCCGACCCTTCCCCCGCGCCATCCCGCGCCCGCGTCTGCGCCTGGAAACACCGCGGGTGCATGACGCCCGGCCGCTCACCGTGCGGCAAACCCCGATTCCCCGGATCCAGATCGATCCCGCGGAAACGGGGATCCCGACCCTGATGGCCCAAATCTCGACACCGGACATTCCCGCCGCCCAGGGCGTTTCATCAGCGGATTGGGGGGGGCCGACTGGAGAATATTTCTCCCGGCAAGACTATTTCGATATGATCCGCATGCGCATCGAAACCTGCAAGCAATATCCGCCGGACGCCAAGCGGAGACATATCGAGGGGCGTGTGACCCTCCGGTTCGCGGTCACCACCGACGGCCAAGTTTCCTCCCTAAAAATCATCGGAACACCCCATGAAACATTGAAAAAAGCGGCCCTGAAGGCGGTTGCGGACGCCGCCCCCTTTCCCCGTCCGCCCATCGGTCTTTTCAAAAAAATACTGCAAATAGAAATCGCTGTTGTTTTTGAGCTGACATGATTTATGGAGAAAAAAACAGATGATTTTTCTGTCCTTCGATGAGATAGAAAATTGACAAATGAATATGGAAACGGCAAGCTTCTACAGTGATGAATCCGGATAGATTATTAAAAATACGGGGATGCCTTCTCACCATCGGAATCGGTTTGATGGTGATCGGGGGGCATGTCGTTTTCAACAGGTCGCTGGGGACTGAAAATTTTGTAAACACCGGGCTTGACCTGAAAAATATCGCGATATTCAGCTTCATCTGCGGTTACATCGTCGTTACCGCGTTTACCACCCGACTTCGAATGCTGGCGGTTTGCGGCATGGCGGCCGTCGGCTTGGCCATGTTCATCGGATCATTCGGCGGCGGCTCCATGGGAAGCTGGGGATGGGTAGTCAATATGGTTGCCGTTTTGGCCATTGCGCCGTTGGCGGCAATCGTATGCGTTATTGCCGGCGCAGCGTCTCTGGTGAAGATCATCAGCGAATGCAAAACCGCGCAAAGGCCGATTTTGATCACCGGGGCCGCCATCATTGCCGTCTTTTTGGTATTGTTGTTTTTGATCAACTATAGACCGGGCCTGAACGCAGCTGTTGCGTCATTATACAGCAAGGATCAACACGAACGCATCGCTGCCGCTAAAACCCTGGCGGACATTTATGATAAACGAGCCATAAATCCGCTGATTGAGATGCTCTCGGATCCGGATGCCGCGATCAGGGCTTCGGCGGCTGAAACACTGGGGTCCTTTGTCCTCGCCGGTATGAACAGTGATACCCGCTCCATTAAACCGCTGATCAACGCCTTGGGGGATAAAAGTGCCAACGTGCGGGCGGCGGCGGCGCTTTCACTGGGGCGCATAACGGAGCATCTGGACAGTGAAGCAGCCCAATGGCCGGTGGAACCGCTCAAAACAGCGCTGAAAGATGCAGACCCGTCCGTCAGGGCGGCAGCGCAAAAAGCCCTTGCAATGATCGAATAATGGAATCGGATAACTTGAGATAATCAGGGAAATGACGGTTTGAAGTTGACATTTCGGGCTGAACCGGCGTAAAAAACAGCATACGAATACCAAGAAGGTATTTTTTCATTCATCACAGGGTACATCCGTAAGCGAATAGGCCATGAAGGTCGGGGAATGCATCACCGGTTTTCACGGCTTTTTTTATTCAGAGGATCTATAGTAAGATGAAATCCATTTGTATCATCGACGGACAGGGCGGCGGCATCGGCGCGATTCTGATCAAATACCTGAAAGAAGCCTTCGGCGAGACCGTGGAGTTGATTGGTCTTGGAACAAACGCGATTGCCACGGTCCAAATGCTCAAAGCCGGCGCCAACAAGGGGGCCAGCGGAGAAAACGCCATTTGCTGCATGGCGCCCAAAGTTGATTGTATTGTGGGAACCATCGCCTTGACATGGGCCAATACGATGCTGGGTGAGGTAACTCCCCGGATGGCGGAATCCATCACTTCCAGTCCGGCGATCAAAATTCTACTGCCCATGTCGCAGGAAAATACGGAGATCGTGGGCCTCGTCAAAGAGCCGTTACCCCATATGGTGCTGGCCCTGGTCGAAAAGGTAAAGGAGGTGATCGAACATGTGTGAAGCCAATGCGTATCTGCTCGAAAAAGGCCAGGAACGTTTGATTATGGAGGCTGTGGATATCATTGAACCGGAGGGAGAGGACACCTGGCGTATCGTAGGCATTTTCGGGGACCAGAAAATCATCAAAGGTCGTATCAAGGGGATGAACCTGGTGGACCATAGAATTATATTTGAAGAATAAGAACGCCAAGTGATATATCGGCTCATAGGCAAGGCCATGATTGTTCACCTGGAAACACTTTTTCCGCAAAGGAGGTGGAACGATGGAAGGCGATCACAAACACCAACATCATCATACACATGAACACCAACACGCCCATGAACATCATCATGAGCACAAGGATAAGGAACATAGCCACGCGCATGAACATTCCCATGCGCACGGGCACGATCATGAACACGGACATGGGCACACCCACGGGAGCAAAGAGGCGGATCATGGCCACGATCACTCCGGGAATCACGGCCCCCACGAGCACGATCATCGGAACCATGGGAAAGAACCCCATAATCATTCACACTAATTGCTTACTGCTCGAAAATCATTTGACATGATTTCGTATTTAGATTGGATGGTTGAATTTAAAGCCATAAAAAATGGCGCCAGGAATATCGTTCCCGAACCGACAGCCCGATATCATTGCAGTGGGAATCTCATTACGCAATATACCCAAGAACCAGACCAAGAAAATCGGACCGATAACAATGATCGATCACGATCTCTTGGTCTTTTTTATTCTAATGCGTCAGTCCATTCCTTCGGCCGTATGGAAACAATTATCAAAATGAAACGCCCATGATCCGCATCGAGAATTTGCACAAGCAGTATAAAACGGTTCAGGCTCTCAAGGGCGTCAACCTGCATGTTCATCCGGGGGAACTCTTCGCCTACCTGGGTCCCAACGGCTCGGGCAAGACCACCACCATCCGCATCCTGACCGGCCTGACCCGGCCCAGCCAGGGGACCGCCGGTTTGAACGGGTTTTCCATCCGATCCGAGCCCCTCCATGCCAAGATGCAGTTCGGCCTGGTGCCCCAGCATATCAATCTGGACAATGAACTGACCGTCATGGAAAACCTGGATATCCACGGCCGCCTGTTCAACATGCGCTCCGGGGAACGCAAGGCCAGCATCGCCACGCTGCTTACCTATATGGAGCTGGCGGAAAAAAAGGACGCCCTGATCAAACAACTTTCCGGTGGATTGAAACGCCGGGTGATGATCGCCCGTGCCCTGATGCACCATCCCAAAATTCTCTTCCTGGATGAACCGACCGTGGGGCTGGACCCGGCCATCCGGCGGAGGATCTGGTCTTTCATCAAAAAAATCCAGCAGGACGGCGCCACCATTTTCCTCACCACCCATTATATCGAGGAGGCGGAATTCCTGGCCGAACGGGTAGCCTTTCTCGACCAGGGGCAACTGGTGGCCCTGGACCGACCCCGGGCGCTGATGGAAAGCTTGGGGGTCTGGGCCCTGGATGAAATGGCGGACGGGGAAATCCGGACCCGTTATTTCCGGACACGGCAGGAAGCCGGAAGCGACCTGCCGGAGAAGGCCAACGGATTTACCCTCCGGCGGGTGAACCTGGAGGATGTCTTCATTTCCCTGACCGGCAAAAAGGTGCTTCCATGAACGGGCTGCTGGCGATTTATCTGCGGGAAGTATTGATTCTGCGACGGAAACTCTTGAAACAGATCGCGTCCATGGCGGTCTCTCCGCTGCTCTATATGGTCGTCTTCGGATTTGCCTTGGGCGGAAAAGTTAGTATTCAGGGGCGCTCCTACATGGAATTCCTCATCCCCGGACTGGTGGCCATGTCCAGCATGACCCAGGCCTTTGCCATCGCCGGCGAAATCAATATCGCCCGGTTTTACTGGCACATTTTCGAAGAGTTCCAGGCCGCGCCCCTTTCCAACGCGGCTTATGTCGCCGGCGAGATGCTGGCCGGCGTAACCCGGGCCCTGCTGGGGGTGTGCGTCATCCTGGTGATCGGGGTCCTCTTCGGCATTACCCTTTCGTACAATCTCTGGTTCTGGCTGGCCGTGGTGCTGAACGCACTGGTTTTCGCCGCGGCGGCCGTGTGTGTGGCCATGCTGGTCACGTCCCACGCCGACCAGGTGCTGGTCACCAATTTCGTCATCACCCCCATGGCCTTCTTGGGGGGCACTTTTTTCCCCCTGGACCGCATGCCAGGCTGGGTTCAGCATCTGCTCCACCTCCTGCCCCTCACCCATGCCGCACGCGCCATACGCGCCGCTTCCTTCGGCGCCGCACCGGAATGGGAGTCCTGTCTGTTGCTGCTGATTATCGCGGGACTGTTTTTCGGGCTGGCTATCTACTGTGTCGATCTGGCGCGGGATTGAATTCCGGCGGGATTCTACGGTGTTCGCGAAATCAGGTTCCCGGCCAGAAAGGTGCCTGCAATGGCCAGACATTCCATGTCCAGAAATTTTTCCGCCGATTGCTTGAACAGAATCGCACATTGGGGCGGGAACTCTTCGTCCCGGGCGTTGAAACGCAAAAAGACGGGGATTCTGGGGAGGGCCGTAAACCGGATGGACAGATCATAAGCGGCGCCGTCTTCCTGAAGGAGGCCTCCCAGCTTCCTCCCTGCCGCCGCAAGGGATTGCGTGTCACTGCCGAAAGTGGTTTCGATGATGCGATTGGTATTGCTTGTAAAGTAGCTGGTCAGGGGTCCGGCGTCCTTGAATTCGCGGTACGTCATCCATTCCCCCTCGGCCGGAATTTCCTCCGGGCATAGAAGAATGTATTTACACAGAACGACGCTGACGGCGAAATTGGCTCGTCGACCTTCCGAATCCTGGACTCCTGCCGCTGACACCCGGTAGGACTTCCCGTAAAACGGGATGACCAGCTCCGACCCGGAAATCGTTCCGCCCAGCGTTTCCGCCCGCTTCCGGATGTCGATACCGGCAAGTTGATGCAGATACTCCTGGTAAGTTTGTTCAAAAACAGTCGATTTTTTCATTGCTTCAGGGCGCCGATCTGTTTCAACACCATATCATATTCATCTTCGAGGGCGAGCAGGTCCATCATGACAGGCGGTTTTACCGAGTGGGCCGGCAGCCGTCTTTTGGTTTCGGCGATCTCTGCTTCGATCTCTTCCAGTTTTTTTTGGAGTTCCGGCAGTGTTTTCATGTTCGACTTCCTTTCCAAATCCTAAAAAAAATCCGTCATGCCGTTACAAAACGTCTTTCGCATGTCCGGCGATATGGGAAGAATAATCGCTTCCGGCCTGCTGCGCATTGACCTAAGTCAAGCATCGCCCGAATTCCAAAGGGTGATTGCCCCATGTTCATCCAATGGTTCGAATTGGACTGTTGAACGGGAACTCCGTTTTGGGGGCGTCCCCTTTCATTTCCATATCCGCGACTCAACTCCATGGAGAGCATGTATCTTTTCAATGAAATAGCAACTATTTTCATAGTAGTCAATATGTTATGGATCGCAACCAGTTCGTACCCGTACTCAAACCGCGAAGAAGGCTGTAAGCCGCCGAAGGAATGGTGCTTCGAGAGTCGATACGGCGTTGAAAAACTTGTTGAAATCGCCCGGTCTCATTGATAAAAAATCGACATGTTTTTCTATAAAGTCTGGCAAATTGCACCATTTCGAAAAAACGGTAGAAAGTATCAAGGCGATGCATTCTCGATACGGGAGAAAAAAATGGGCGTGCTGGAGCGATTCGAAAAAACGGATATTCGGGATTTTCTGGGAAAGGGGTGGCTCACCCATGACGGCATGTGGTTTTACCACGCCTGCCGGGAAATCGGCCATGAAAAAGCGAATGCATTGAACAAAGCGGCCATAAAATCCATGGCGCCCATCGAGATGGCGAGGGCGAAACGGATGTTGGGAATAGACAAAGAGAAATTCGCTGCCTTCGACGAATTCGCTGCCTTCATGCTGGACGCCCTGGAATTGATTCTTCCGGCGTCGGTCTTCGAAAAGAGCCGCTTCACCACACCTTCACAAGATGAGATCCACTGGCTCTGGGAACGTGATCAATGCTTCGCCTACAAGGGGATGAAACTAATCGGGGCGATCGATCAGTACCAGTGCGGGGTGATGTACCGGATTGAATGCTGGCTTGAGGCCTTGGGAATCCGATATTCGATGCACCCCAGGATCGATGGCTGTCTCATGCATGAAAAGGGGGCGTGCGAGGGGAGAATTCGCGTCTTTCTTCATGGCTGAGAAGGCGCCCCTTTCGGGGCTTCATTCAGATTCTTCTTGTCAAACCTGGAAATAGCGCAAACTGATCTGGCATATACAAAAATTCTTCGCCATTACGGTCAATCACTTTTATGGTATTTGAATGTTCGATGGGCTCTGAAGCCAGACAAGTGGTTCCCAATTCTTCAATATCGAATGCGGGCCACATATCATCGGCGGCAATCACGATTGCCGGATATCGGGGAATCCGCAAAAAAACTCGAAAATAAATTTGTTCGTCTTTCATGTTCCTATGAATCGCGCCTAATTGGCGCGGCTTTTTTATCCCAGCAAAGATTCCACGATTTCAAAATAGCAACGCTTTTCCTCAGGGTTGAATCGTTCGTTTATGCCATATGGATATTTGATTACCGAGCTTGAAGCAATATCCAAACAGGCAGCCAGAAGCGACTGTCGTAAAGCTTCATTGCTTTCGATGTCCGAGGAAGACAGGCGGATAGGGGCCACGAACGATCGTAAGGTTTTGAGCAGTTCCGGATCAGGGCGTTCGTTTACAAAACGTTGCACAAATGCCAGCGCTTTATCGAACGTCAAAACCTCTGTGCCGGCAATTTCATTGATATGTTCGACATGTTTCTGTAGATAATTATCCAGGATGCTGACTTCACCCGCCTGGGCATGCCCGTCGGCCCAGATGATTTCGATTAGCGGAATCAAATCGATCAAATAGATTTGAGCACCGGTAATTCCATATTTTTTCAGTTCGTTGACCGCTTCCTGACGAAGTCTCTGGGTTTCGAGATCCATGTGCATGCCCCCTTTATTTCAATCCGAAATGTCGTTGATGGCGTATGGTATTCACACTATTATGAACGATTCCCACATGAATTATCAAATAAATATTTATCCAAAACAAGTATGTCAGTGATTCGTTCAAATTCTGATGAAGGTGATCCTGCCATGAAATTATGGACACTCGGTTAAACCATTCGAGTCGATTTGCGCAATTTGTGTGATTGTGGGGTCGCACCAAACTATCAAATTACATCTTCTCCGCGACCCGGGCTTTGGCGATGCGGCTGCGTTTGGATGGCCGCAGTCCATTGACGCCCGTTGGGTCGTATCGTTCACCGACCTGGATATCGTCCAAGTCTTCTGCAAGCTCAAAACCGACATTGAGGAGCTCTTCGGCGAGGGCTTTCGGATCGAATCCTGAAAGAAACGGTTCTCCCATGGACGTCACCGATCGTTGTAGTTCAGCGAAAGGGTCTGACGCTGAAGTCGAACGAAAAACTTCCTCGTCCAGATAGGTGAAGACCAGTTCGCTTCCAGGCGCCCCGCAGTGGGCGATGGCGTTCAACGAGGCGAAATTTGCTTCGCGAGTGAGATACATGGTGACGCCGAGCCATGAAAAGAAGGCTGGCTCGTTCGACTTGAACACTGAGCGTGACAGCACTGTGTAAAGACTGTCCCTTGCCAAATCGGCGGATAGGAAATGAACCGAGTCCGAAAGAGAAATCCCGCATTCCCCAAGGCGCTCTTTCTTCAAAGACTGTGTTGAGGGATGGTCGATCTCAAAGATTGCTACGTGCTGAGCCCCAGCGGGCCGTCGAAGCGCGTAGCTATCGAAGCCTGCACCGATCACGACATATTGCCTTACGCCACGGGCGATAGCCACCTGCAACGCATCCTCCGTATAGCGCGATCGAATGATCACATTGGCATAAGCCGGATTGGATCGCAACCAGGCATCGACGATCGACTCGGACGCAGCTTCCGCTTCCCCGCGCGAATCGTCGGGCATAACCGACAGTGCCCTCTGTCGGATCGCCTCGATCACCAGATCGGGAACGAGGCGATCACCCCAGGGGTCATTGATGATCGGTTGTGGGTCAATTCGTGTATGTAGCGCCCTCATAAGGGACGTGCCGAGAGCGGTTCTGCTTGCAACCAAGTCTTGCATGGGTTTCTCTCCTGACAACTGCACGAATGAAAACGTTGCGCCGCCTGAACTTCACCAGCGGAAAAACGGAATCCGCCAATTCATGCCACTTTTTCGCATGGCTGTCTGCGTGTATTGAACCGTTCTGTATTTCATCCGGAATTTCCGCTAAAAAAATGGAGGGCAAACGGGAAGCGCACCGGCAATATAGGATGCCGGTGCGCTTCCGGATCAAGTTTACCAAAGATGGCCGCTGTTGAATAGCGAGTTCAGAAAACAACTGCTGCCGTTGCCTCCGCTGGAAGACGAATCCGTGTTCGTCCCGTGATCGGGGTCATCCGTTTCATGACCCGTGTCCGAGGACCCGTCATCGTCGAATAGCGCCGGGCCGGACGGATCTTCGATCGCGCCGTTTATTATACCGTCTGCATCGCCGTATCCCCCATCCTGGAGTCGAAGCATCACCGCATACCTGTCGTCACTGACGGTGGCGTTATCTGAAAAGTCATACCAGCCGGTAACCGCATCATGCTTGTACCAGAACATCCCCTCCGGGATCGGTTGGGAGCAGTAGATTGTCAGTTCAATCGTATCGCCGGGTAACGCCGTCAATACCCGGAAGGCCAACAGCCCGAGCGGAAATTTGTCCGGTCGATTGGTCATGTCGGGAATCGTCGAGGGATCAATCCATCTCAAATAATCCAGATCAATATTGTTCGGTATCGCGACGCTGAAATAGAGGCCGTTGCTTTCGTCCGCCACAATCCGGATATTCGTTTGATCAATATCCGGTATCCCGTTGCCGTCTAGATCGAGGTCAAACGGTATATCTCCATTCGCTTCGTTCACGGCAAACATAGCCGTTACGGCGACATCGCCGATGATGTTGGTGTCCGTGCGGTTCGCCGTGGTAACCCCGTCGCTCCATTCTACAAATCGATACCCTGCGTCGGGAACCGCCTCAATCGCCGTGCCGTCCGCGCCGTGATTGACCATCTGCGGTGTAGTCCCCGCGATAATCCCGTTGGCGCCGGCCGTGTAGGCCAGGATGTAATTATTGATCTGCCCCATGGCTTCTATGGCGATGTCGGCATCCGGCATGATCAGCGTGGTGTCGGTCTGACGGATATCCGCCAGCCAGGCGGTCTGGCCGGACCATTGCGTAAAGGTGTAACCGGCGGGAAGGGTTGCCGAGATCGCGACCGTCTCGCCGGGCAAGTAGTTTCCGCTCCCTGCTCCGCCGGTGACGGTCAGTGCATAGGTCGTCGCCTCCTGTGGTTTAAATTCCGCCGTCACGGCCGTGGCTGCGGAAGGCATAACCAGAGTGGTATCCGACACATTTATGTTGGCGATGGTATCCGTGTCACCGGTCCAGTGATAAAAAACATACCCGGTGGGGGGCGTACCGGCCGACAGGAAGACTACATGGCCAGGCAGATAATCGCCGCTGCCGGTACCGGCTTTCACCGTCAGAGGATAGGTCGTGACGCCCTGATCCTTGTAGGTGGCCGCCACCGACGTGGCGGCCGCGGGCATAGTCAGTGTCGTATCCGGCAGGTTGATATTGGCGATGCCGTCCGTATCGCCCGTCCATCTGTCGAAGACCTGCGCGGCAGGGGGGATGTCCGCCGTAATCGGAACCGTATTACCCGGCAGGTAATCCCCGCCCCCCGTGCCATGGGTAACCGAAAGGGTATACGTTGTAACGCCCTGGGTCTTGTAGGTAGCCGTCACGGTTATATTCGCTTCCGGGATGGTGACGGTGGTATTGGGAAGGATGATATTATCCACATTGCCCGTGTTGCCGGTCCAACGGTCAAAGATCTGGCCGACCGGAGGGGCGTTGGCGGAAATGGTTACCACGTCTTCGGAGGGATACACACCGTCTCCAGTGCCGTTATTGACCGTCAGGGTATAGGTGTTTTTCTCAAAATTGGCATGTACTGAAATGTTGGCGGTCACATAAACGTCCGTGCGCGGATTGGCCGTGGAACCGTCGCTCCAGCCGACAAAATGATAGCCTGCACCGGGCAACGCTTCAACCGTCTTACCATCCGAGCCGTGGGTTACGGTCTGGGGCGTCATACCGCTGATGGACCCGTTGGGTCCGGTGACATAGTTCAGGGCGTAACTGTTGATGGAGAAGGCCGCCGTGACCATGGCGGATCCGTTGAGTGTAACGGTTGTCGATGCGCCGAAAGCGTTGCCGAAAACGGCGCTGGCCGACGGGGTCGCCGTCCAGTAATCGAAATGATAGCCCGTGGTGGGCGATGCCGAGATATTTTGAACCGATCCGGCATCCATATTTGTGGTCGTTCCCGCAGTGGGTGCGGTCGCGCCTCCCACCGCCGGCATCAGGGCCATGGTCAGGGCGACCTTGGTTTTGAATGTCACCTCATTCCCATAACGTGTACCGGCCGTATTGGTTGCATAGACCCGGACATAATAGGTGGTGTTGGGAGACAGGCCGGTCAGGCCGGACGTAAACGCCCCGGTGGCGGCCGCCGCGCCCTCGTCGGTATGGCTGTCGGCCGTGGTCGGAACGCCGCCGGTGTTCCAGCAGACACCGTGAGCCGTGGGGTCGGGCGCGCCGAGATCCGTAATATTGCCGTTGCCCGTGGCCGTGGTGGTACCGACGCCGGTCACGGCCTGGGTGGTGATGGTGGGCGCCTGCTGGGCGGTAGTGAAAGAAACTTCAATGCCATAGACGGTACCTGTGGTGTTCGTCGCATAGGCCCGGACATAATAGTTGGTGTTGGGAGACAGGCCGGTCAGGCCGGACGTAAACGCCCCGGTGGCGGCCGCCGCGCCTTCGTCGGTATGGTTGTCGGCCGTGGTCGGGGCGCCGCCGGTGTTCCAGCAGACACCGTGAGCCGTGGGGTCGGGCGCGCCGAGATCCGTAATATTGCCGTTGCCCGTGGCCGTGGTGGTACCGATGCCGGTGACGGCTTGGGTGGTAACGGTCGGTGGCGTACCAGGGGTTCTCTGGTCCGCCAGGGTAATGTTTTCAAAGTTAAGCAAATTGACACTGCTGCCGGTAACGGTGATATCAAACCGAAGCTCTGTAACGTCATCAAAAGCACTGAAATCGAGACCTAAAAGTCCAAGCGAGTAAGGAATGCCATTTATCATGGTGAAATTCGATATGGACTGACTGACGGTACCGCCGGCGCTCAGGTCTGCCGTTGCCGTAATCGATACGGTCCGGTCCGCGGTGTAAGGACTGAACTCCATATCTACCAGGTCAAAAGTGAGTAGATGGGTGCCGTCCGGCTTGATGACAATGCCGGTTGCCGTTTCATTGGAGGAATTGTAATAGATTTTTGTTCCATCCTGAACGAAGGCTTCCGCCACGAGAAACCGGTTGTCCTGAGGCTTAAACCCTCCGGAGGCCGAACCCAGGGTGCTGAAATCGTACTTGGCGATACCGGCCGGGTCGGTTGCGTGGTTGATGATATTCAAACCGGTGGTCGTCAGGTAGTTTTCTCCCCCTCCGGCACCGTCGAATTCATAAACCACCATCCGGTATTCCGTGCCTGCCGCCAGTCCGGATATAGTTGCGCAGCGTTCGGCTCCTTTATAGACGCATTTCCAGCCGCTGCCGATATCGGTGGCCGCGCTGAAATCGGAATTTGCGTCATACACGGTGCCGTCAGTGACAGTAGGTGTGCCGGTATTTCCCGCGGTAACAAATACAATCCGTTTGGTGCCGTTTCCATTATCCCAGTACGAATTGATCACCGATGTTCCCGCGCTGGCCACTTTCAGGTTAGACACCTGCACTGTCGGTTCGGTTCCGACCACGTACTCGTCCGGGTCGGTGATGCTTATATTCGCAAAATTGATATTCTGCACCTGGTCGGTAGTGATATCGAAACGGAGTTCGGTGACATCGTTAAATGCGCTGAAATCCATCCCCATTAACGACAGGGAATACGGTATCCCATGGTACATGGTGAAATTCGAAACGGTCTGACTGGTTGTCCCACCTGCCTTCAGGTCGGCGGTAACGGTGACGGTAATAACACGGTCGGCGCTATACGGGCTGAATTCCAGGTCCACCAGGTCGAATGACTGAAGTGAGGTGCCGTTGGGTTTGATGACGATTCCCGTCTCGGAAGCGTTGGTGGAATTATAATACATACTCGTGCCGTCATTCGTAAACGCCTCGCTGACCAGATAGCGGTTGCCCTGGGGTTTAAACCCGCCGCTGGCCGTTCCCAGACTGCTGAAATCCTTTTTGTCGATGCCGGCCGGACTGGTGGAGTGATTCATGATATTCGTGCCGATTGACGTCAGATAGGCTTCGCCACCCCCGGTACCGTCAAATTCGTACACCACGATCCGGTATTCCGTGCCGGCGGCCAGACCGGTAATGGACAACTGATGTCCGGTATCACGGAATACACATTTCCAGCCGCCGCCGATATCCGTGGCCGTACCGAAGTCGGAATCCGCCGAGTAAACGGCACCGTCTGTCACCGTGGGGGTGCCGGTATTTCCCTGTTTGGCAAAGACGATACGATTGCTGCCGTTCCCATTCTGCCAGTACATATTGATAACAGCCGTTCCGTTACTGGCCGCTTTGAGATTCGTGGCCTGCACGGTCGGAGTTGTTCCCGGTGCGACCGGCGCCTGTTCATCGGTAATCGTGATGGTATCGAAGTTGATGTTCCACACCTGGGATGCTTGCACGGTCAGATCGATACGGAGTTCGGTGACATCATTAAATGCACTGAAGTTCATGCCCATGGTTGTGAGTGACGTTGCGGCCGTCAGGCCGTAATTCGAGACCGACTGGCTGGTGGTTCCGCCGGCTTTCAAATCCGCGGTAATGGTTATCGACACGGTGTACGTGCCGCTATAAGGGCTGATGGTCAGGTTCCCCAGATCAAAAGAAGCAAGATGGGTACCGTCGGGCTTGATGACCATGCCCGTAACGAATGCATTGGTGCCGTCATTGTAATACATGCTGTTGTTGTCGTTGAGAAATGTTTCGGACACGAGAAACCGGTTGCCTTGGGGCTTGAACCCACCGCTTGCGGTTCCAAGGTTGCTGAAATTATACTGGGCCGCGGATGCGTAAAAGGGGGTGGCCGCCATGAAAACAAGAAAAGTCACAATTGGTAGGAATAATTTTTTCACGTAAAACCCTTTTCATTTTTAGAATACGGTTGCTCCAGCCGGACTGAACGATTCAATTGTAAAAAGACATCACTGCTGTCCAAAATAAACAGAAATTAAGAATCGCTCTTTGAAAATTCAGCCGTTTAGCTATTTTAAATTGCTAAATTCAAAATCAGGTTCCCATTTTCATTTTATGCTGTCCAAGACCTTTGAATGGAAGAAGATA
>JBGSLR010000037.1:0-19379 GCA_041740615.1 Desulfobacterales bacterium | reverse complement strand
ATCGAGGCCCTTGATTCCGGCTTCGTCCTCCATCCGCCGGATTTCCTTGAGCACTTCCTGTCCGTTCATCTCCGGCATCATGACATCCAGAAGAATCAGGTCATACAATTGACCGCTGTCGAGGGCCAGTCGAAAGGCCCGTACCGCTTCCTTGCCGTCCACGGCGATGTGGCAATCCCCGTAGGCGGACATCATTTTCTGCAACATCAGCCTTCCGGTAAAATCATCCTCGACGATCAGAACTCTCATGGTGGATTCGTTCCTCCCCTTTTCTTCGGCGGCAGGCGGCGAATCGGCCGCACCGATCGCCGCCCCGGATCCGTCGGCGCCATCCATATGGATGTGATTCAATACCTGCTCCAGCCAGTCCTTGACCGAGAGAAGATACTCGGTGGGACATTTACTGCTTTCGATAAGACCCTCCAAAACATCCTCCGCCCGGTGAAACACATCGGATATAGCCGGGAAGCCGACCACCGCGGAGTCCCCTTTAATCGTATGCAATATTCGTTTGATTTTTCCAAGGGAGTCATCGTCCCCTGTGCCGGATTCGATCTGCAATGCCGTGGTCTCCAGCCTCATGAGCATCTCTTTCCAGGACAGGACGAAATCATGGACAAATTCGTTTTTCACATCTTTGGGCGGCACTGTCTTTCGCGGATCCGGGAAAACATATCCGGCAGACTCCTTGGACGAATGTTGCTCTTTCATGGCGCTCCTTTCATTCGTTTTTTCCCGGTTATTTCCAACTTGATCAATTCGAACTGGCTTTCAAGTTCGGGAAGTAATTCAGCGATTTCGTTCAGCGCCCCCCTGCCGCCAGCGTCCTCCATGTCGGCGGCGACCCGACACAAAACCGTTGCGCCCACATTCGCCGAGGCGCCTTTGATTTTATGGCAGTGAAACACCACTTTGGAAACATCTTTCCGTTCGACATGCGTTTTCAGACGTTTGATTTGCTGATGAACATCCATCAAGAAACCCATCATGATCGTCCTGGCCAGATCCTCATCACCCATAATCCGTTCCATGAACTGTTCGCGGTCAAAAATATCCCGCCTATGTCCGGCGGGTGATTCCGTTGCGAGAACCATGGTCCAGTCTTCCGTCAAACCAAGTGATTGGGCGACCTTCAGCCACTGAACCAATGTCTGTTCCAACTCCGCCTGGGAAACCGGTTTGGTGAGATAATCATCCATTCCCGCCGCCAGACATTTTTCACGGTAGCCCGCTGCGGCATGCGCCGTCATGGCGATAATGGGGATATTCGGGTCGATGGCGGACGTTTCTCCGGCACGAATCCGCCGCGTCACCTCAAAACCGTCCATTTCCGGTATCTGACAGTCCATCAGGATCAGATCATAATGCTCGCGATGTAAGGCTTCGAATGCTTGCTGACCGGTCGCCGCGACATCGACCCGATAGCCCAATTTTCGGATCATGGCCAAGGCGACGATCTGATTGGTGACGTCATCCTCCACCAGTAGAATGCGCAGTCTCTGTTTGAGAGACTCTTCCACGGTATAGCGTGTGACGATATTCGCAATCGGTTTTTGTTCCAAACCAGCCGGCCGGCCGAGAACCAGGGCCAAACATTCCCGAAATTGCGAAGGACGAATGGGTTTGGTCAGATAACCTGCGAAACCGATACTTTCAAAACGACGGGCATCGCCGCGTTCTCCCAGAGAAGTCATCAAAACAAGGCGTGTGTCATGGATTTCCGGTGACTCTTTGATCGCCCGACCAAGCGATTCCCCGTCCATTCCCGGCATGCGCTTGTCCAAAAGGGCGACTACAAACGGATGACCGACGGCTGCCGCCTGGCGCAGCATCGCCAACGCCTTTTCACCATCGGGCGCATCCCCGCATCTGCTCCCCCATGATTGCAGCAAACTCCTCACCAGCTGTCGATTGGTTTCATTGTCGTCGACTACCAGGACATTCACGTCCTTGAGATCGCCACGATCCGGATGGACGTGGCAATCCGCATCCGGCCGGCATTCAAAAACCGTCGTGAACCAAAAAGTACTCCCTTTGCCTTCCTTGCTTTCGAACCCGATCCGACCACCCATCAGAGCCACCAGTTGCCTGCAGATGGCCAACCCCAGTCCGGTTCCGCCATATTTGCGGTTGGTGGCCCCATCTGCTTGGGTAAACGGAGCAAACAACAGGGGAATTTTGTCCTCTGGAATCCCGATGCCCGTGTCGGAAATCTCGAACCGCAATTGGGCCTTGCCGTCCCGCTCCGCTGTCAGTTTTACCCGTACGACCACCTCCCCCTGGTGGGTGAACTTGACGGCATTACCCACCAGGTTGACGATCACCTGGCGCAAACGCCCCGGATCACCCCGAAAAAGGGCCGGCGCGCGTGGATCCACCATGCAGATCAATTCAAGTCCTTTGGCCTGGGCACGATCGGCGATCATCCCGACCGCATCCTCCAAGGTCAGTCGCAGATCGAAATCCAGGTGCTCGAGTTCCAGCTTACGCGCCTCGATTTTGGCCAGATCCAGGATGTCGGTGATGAGATTCAACAAGGCCTTGCCGGTGGATTGCAACACTTCGGTATATTCACGCTGTTCAGTGGTCAGCCTGGTGCTCTGTAGCAGTTCGGTCATACCGATCACACCGTTCAGCGGCGTACGAATCTCATGGCTCATATTGGCCAGGAATTCGCTCTTGGCGGCGTTTGCCTTTTCAGCCTGGTTCATGGCCTCTTGCAGTTTGAGATTGACTTGCAGCAACTCCTGCTGGGAATGCCTGCGTTTTTGAAAGTGGGATTCTGTCCTTCGCTGGAAAAACCATAATCCGACGAGTCCCATCAACCATATGAGAACATATCTCAACGCATAACCATGAAAAGCCTTCGTTCGCTGGACCTCATACGGTTGCCAGGGTACGGAAACGCTGATTCCGCCACGGATGTCCCCGACTTTGTACCCTTGGGCCGCATGACATTTCAGGCATGCCGCCTCCGTAATCAAGGGGCGCATAAACCGGAAATACGGTTCACCGCCGAGGGTATCCAGGCCGTATTGTTCCGTCGCACCCTCCCCGAAAGATTGCAATGCCGTTTTCTCCCACTGATCCGGCGCGTTTTCAATTCGAATGGGCGTCAGGCTGGTAATATGCCCTTTGACACCGGTTTGCGTGGCTTCCAACTCATGGACTTTGCGCGTCATGTAGGCGGGATTCATCAAGGTCAATAGCCTGCCGGATGGTGTCAGCAGATCCCTCTCGGCGGTTCCGGCAAGAAACGGATTGGGGAGCGTATTCGCGCTGACCGGCACATATATGCCGCCGTTGATCGTCGCCCACTTTCGGTACAGAAGATCCATATTGAAAATTCCACGGGCTTGAACAATGGCGATCTCCAGTATGCCGGACTGTAAATCCCGGTAACTTTCCCAGATCAGCATCCCAAAAAGCATGCTCCAAACCAGAAAAACCACCATAAACGTTCTTCTCAATCGATTGCTGTCTCTGTCCGCCGTGATTTCAGAGGTCGTCATCATCCCGCCCTATTATTTCCCATCCAGCATTCGTCATTCGAAATTCCTACTTCGCAATTGCTCCCAAAGCTCCCTGTGCAATCTGATCCAACCCGAGGACTTGGTCGGCGGCCCCCCGCTTGATGGCCTCCTTGGGCATGCCGAACACGACGCAACTTTTTTCATCCTGCGCAATGGTGCGGGCTCCGGCCTGTTTCATTTTCAGCAGGCCGTCGGCCCCGTCGGCGCCCATCCCGGTCAACACGATGCCCACGGCATTGGCGCCGGCATAGTCGGCGACGGAAAAAAACAGCACATCCACCGCCGGTCGCTGATGGTGCACCATGGGCCCCTGCTTGATCTGAACATAATATCTCGCGCCGCTTCTTTTCAATAGCATATGATAATTGCCCGGGGCAATCAGAACCCGACCGTCCATCAAGGTATCCCCGTCCGCCGCTTCCTTGACGTTCATGTCACAAAGGCTGTCCAGCCGTTCCGCGAACGAAGTCGTAAACTTGGCCGGCATGTGCTGCACCACCAGAATCGCCGGGGTGTTCACCGGCATGCGGGTCAGCACCCTGGTCAAGGCCTCGGTCCCGCCGGTGGAGGCGCCGATGGCGATGATTTTTTTGGTGGTTTCCGAAAGGGCTTTGGAAACCGGTTTGATACGTGGTTCATAGGAAACAGCCGCCTGCTTTTGAGAACCGTTCACCCGGACGCGGGCCACCGCTCGAATTTTATCCGCCAATTGCAGGCTCATGTCCCCCACGGAATAGGCGCTGTCGGGCTTGGCGACCACTTCCAGCGCGCCCAGCTCCAGCGCCTCCAGGGCGAGCTTGCTGCCCTTCTGGGTCAGGGAACTGACAATAATCACCGGTAACGGGTAATACCGCATCAGTTTCTTTAAAAAAGTCAACCCGTCCATCCGCGGCATTTCAATGTCGAGGGTGACCACATCGGGACGCAGGCGCACGATCTTGTCCCTGGCCACAAACGGATCGGGAGCGCTTCCCACGACCTCGATATCCGACTGCCGGGACAGTTCTTCGGTGAACACCTTGCGCACCACCGCCGAATCATCCACAATCAATACTTTGATCTTTTCCATCAAACCACCTTGAAAAACAATTATGAATTCCTACTTCGTAATTGTTACTTTCATCGGTCCCTCTGTCGTACGCAGGAAGCAGACGGTACTTCCGGCTCGATCCTGACGCAAAGGGTCTTCCTGCACCGGAATGATCCGGGGAATATCCAGTTTATAAACCGTTTCCGGATCATAGATGCTGAAGAGATTGCCCGTGATCATATTGGTCAACTCCATCATGGTGCCGGTCAACTGATCTTCCGTTACCTCCCGGGTTTCCATTCCCATGAAACCGGCGGCCAGGGCCGCCAACGCGAGATCGGGCACGAGAACGGTCACACTGCCGCCAAGGGGACCGGTAAACTCCAGCCGGCAGGCGAGCACCCGATTTCTGCGCCACGCCTTCCACTCTTCCGGAAGGGGGGCATCCGTAAATTCCAGCGAGCTGAAAAACATGGTTTCCAATACTTTAGAAATCGCATCCTTCAGCGCTGCCTGCAGCGTCATCTTCATCATGACTTTCTCCCAAAATGGCAATGATTTGTTCGCGGATCTCCTCCGGCGTGAAGGGTTTTTTCACATAACCGGCGGCGCCGCAGGTCAGGAATTCATTGACCTTTTGACTGCTGCCCTCGGTGGTGATCACCAGGACCGGCACCGCCTGAAGGATGTCGTCTTTTTTCAT
Organism: Desulfobacterales bacterium; assembly: GCA_041740615.1. Classification (GTDB taxonomy): domain Bacteria; phylum Desulfobacterota; class Desulfobacteria; order Desulfobacterales; family SURF-7; genus DYJD01. Next base: position 14,113 of record JBGSLR010000037.1, on the reverse strand, counting down.
TTCAGCAATCAGTTCCATGCCGTTCATATTCGGCATGTTGTAATCCGTCACGACCAGATCCAGCCAGTTCGCCCGGAGGATCGACAGGGCTTCCTCGCCGTTGTTCGCCTCAAAAAAGAGACTGTCGCCGTATCCGGATGCCTTGATGGTTTTTCGGATCACCGCCCGCATGGGCGGGGAGTCATCCACGATCAGAATCGTATGGGCCATGGCGCCTTCCTCATGTTGCGGTATTGGATGAAGTTCCCAGCATCTTGTCGATTTCATTCATGTGCTCGCCGAAATCGGCGATGATCAACTGAACATCCCGGGGGGTAATTCCCAGTCTATCAAGAACCTCCTGGTAAAAACGGTAGGCCAGGCCGTCCGCGCCCACGCCGATTCCCATCATCATGCAGATGGTGTCGGCCACATACACCAGCATGGTTTCCAGGGTGGCCTCGCCGGCCTCCAGGGGTTGATGATGATGGCGGATGATGGCGACCATGGGAGGTGAAAAATTCCATTGACGGGCGAGCAGGCCGCCCAATTCGGCATGGTCCATACCGATCACCGCCTTTTCCGCCTCCCGGAAACTATACCCCCGCGCCTCCACCAGTTGGTTGATCCGAATAAAATCCTCATGCACATAGCGGTCGATCAGGGATTTGCCGATATCCTTGAGCAAGGCCGAAGTAAAAATCAGGTGCTTCCGGGGCGTATTCTTGGCCTCCGCCAGCATCCTGGCGATCAGGGCGCCGGCTACGGAATGCCGCCAGAGTTCGCCGCGAGCCAGCTCATAACCCGGCTGCGACTTTTCCAGATGGACGCGTCCGCATTGGAGCATGAGCAGATCCACGATTTTGTTCAAACCCAGATACCCCACCGCCTCATGAACCGATTCAACGTGCCGGTTGAGTCCCACATAAGCCGAATTGCACAGTCGCAGCAGTTCGGCGGAAATCATCGGATCATAGGCGATCAGATCGGCGATACCGGCAAGGGACGCCTTGTCGGACTCGATCATTTCCATGCATTGCAGGGCGATTTGGGGAATTGGGTCGAGCCGCTTGATGTCGGCCATGAGATCCTGGATCGCTTTCATCGTATGATTTCTCCCTGCCCGGAAATTTTGATATGAATCTCACCTGTTTCCATACAAATTCGGACGGTGCGGTTGACGGTGCCGCCGATTTCTTCATGATTCACCATCACGTTGTTGCGGAAAAAGATCTTGCGCATGGCCGTGTGGTTGCGCTTGCCGATGTTGAAAAAACCATGCTGGTCCAACACCTGCGATCCCCCGGCCGCCACCACTTTCATGCGCTGTTTTTTGGCGCCGAACTGGTAGGCCGCCTTGAAAAGAGACGGTATGCCCGTATCCGCGAACATGAAGGGATTTTTCCGGGCCTTTTCCTGATCCAGCTCCGACTCCGGCAGCATATAGTGCAGCAGTCCTCCGACCCGGGCCACCGGATCAAAGATGGCGATGCCGATACAAGACCCCAGGGAATAGGTAACGATGCTGTCCCCGGGGTCATTGCTGACTTTCATATCCGACACACCGACAATGATGTTCACCCTGCTTCTCTCCCTGAAACACCTTCAATATGGATTACTGAACCCAATCATCACGCTCATACCGAATTGGCGGATAACACGGATTTCACGCCTATTCCCGTTGACGATCCGGAGAAAAAGAATGCTCCGGTATTTCGCTGATAAATCGTTTCATGGTCGTCAGGCTGTCCTTCCGATCCTCCGGAAAGAGATTCCATTCCCCAGCGCCTGCATCCGACATCTTCACGCGCTCGTTGCCGTGGGGATATTGGTAAACCGCTTCAAAAATACGCCCCGTGCTTTGCCGTCTGTTTGTCATCCCGCCCCCCTTCTATTCCATCAACGGTTAAACCAAAAGAAATGTAAAAATGATACCATCCACCATTCCTAATTCGTAATTCGTAATTGTCTCTATTGTTCGCTGAGCTCGAACAAACTCTCCATATCCAAAATCAGTCCAATGCGCCCGTCCCCCAGAATGGCGCCGCCGCTGATGCCTTTGACCTGGTGGAACGTTTCCCCCAGACTTTTGATGACCACTTCCTCCTTGCCAAGAAGTTCATCCAGAACCAATCCACGCTTCTTCCCCTTGTGTTCCACGGCCACTACCAGGCCGTCCCATGGATGCCGGGTTTCTCCATCCACGCCGAACACCCGGCTCAGACGGATCAGGGGGATCAGTTCCCCCCGGAATTGGAGCATTTCTCCCTTGCCGCTCACGGTATGACAATTTTTTTGCTCCGGCCGGACGGTTTCCACGATGGTCAGGGTGGGCATGATATAACGTTCACTGCCCACGCGCACGACCATGCCCTCGATGATGGCCAGGGTGAGCGGCAGGGCGATCTCAAAAACCGTCCCTTTTCCGGCAACGGATCGGATCCGGACCTGGCCCTTCAATTTTTCAATCCGCTTCTTCACCACATCCATGCCCACACCGCGGCCGGACACATCCGTCACCTGGCTGGCGGTGGAAAAACCCGGATGGAAGATGAAATCGAAGATCTGTTCATCGGTCAGACTGCTGTTGGGTGAAACCAGCTTTCCGGACAACGCTTTTTCCAGGATTCGTTTCTTGTCGAGCCCCCGACCATCATCCAGAATTTCAATCATGATGCTGCTGCCTTTATGATAGGCTTTCAGACAAACCTGCCCATACGCCGGCTTTCCCGCCGCAAGGCGTTCTTCCGGTGTTTCCAATCCGTGATCCACGGCGTTGCGCACCATATGCACCAAGGGTTCGTAAAGCTCCTCCACCACATTGCGATCGATCTCGGTGTCTTCTCCGTTCATTTCGAGATTGACTTTTTTGCCGGAAGAGCGCGCCAGGTCCCGAACCAATCGGATCATCTTCTGGAAGGTATTCTTGATGGGAACCATGCGCATGAACATGGCGGTTCGTTGGAGATCGGATACGATCTTGGACAACTGGTTGATATTCTGGTTCAGCCGGGGATCATTGGCGGATTTGATCACCTCATTCTGTTTGAGCATGGACTGGCTGATCACCAACTCGCCGGTCAGATCGATCAGGCTGTCCAGCTTTGCGGTATCCACTTTTACCTGCAGATCGGTTCCTTTCACCCCCTTTTTCTGGCTGTTCAGGGCCGCCATCACCTGACGGGGCTGCACCAGTTTCTCGTCCACCAGTATTTTCCCGATTTTTTCCGTCGGGTTCCGTTCTTGGATGGACAATCCCTTTTCCAGCGCTTCCGGTGTCAATTGACCGGACTCCACCAGGATGTCGCCGATCCGCATGTGTTTGTCGGAAGGGGTGTTCTTCAGAGCGTGCTCTATTTTCGCCAGCAGGGGTTCGATGTCGGTATCCCCCTCCAGATCGGGGAGCCCGGCCACCAGGGCGTTCTGGATGTGATGGATCATGCTCTTGAGCATATCCACCGACTCCAGAATGATATCGGTAATTTCTTCCGAGATAACAAATTCCCCCCTGCGGGCGTTGTCCAGAAGATTTTCCGTGCAATGGGACAACCGGTTGATACGGGTGAGATTCAGGAAGCCGGACACCCCCTTGATGGTGTGAAACGGCCTGAAAATATCATTGATGGTCTCCTCGGCCGACGGATCCTGGGCCAGATCGATGAGCCGCAGTTCGATCTTCTCCAGGTTCTCGATGGCTTCCATGGTGAAATCCCGCATGATCAGGGCGTCTTCATCGGAACAGGAAGCCTCACGGGATCGGTCCGGGGCGGCTTTGGCCTCTCCGATCATCGCGGCCGCTACCGGAACGTCATCGGCCGCGTCCCCTCCCCGCAACCGGTTCAAGAGCCCCCAATGATCCTGCTTATATACCACGTCCGCCGCCACCGCCCGCAAGATGTCCTGAAGCGCGCTCACGCTCTCGCCCAACAGTTCCAGGTCGGCTTCCTCCCCCATGATCATCCGCTCCATATAGCCGCAAAGCCCCTGGACGATCTCCCGCGGCAAGGAATTCGCGACACCGTTCATGCCATTCCCCAATTCCTCCAGCGCAACCAGCATCTCGCCCATGGCCGGTATGTCTCCCGCCTCCAGCGTCACCGCCTTCAGGGCTATCCGTTCCAGGTTCCGGGTTATCTCTTGCATGTAGTCGTTCCTTTTCTTTCCGCTTTCACCGGTCCGTTTGCTTCTGATACACCGCCGGACGAACATAGCGATATTGATGGGACAGGGTCATGAGACTTTCGGAATGCCCCACGAACAGATGACCTCCGTCCCGGAGGCAGTCGTAGAATCGGTTGATCAATCGTTCCTGAAATTCCCGGTCGAAATAGATCATCACATTCCGACAAAAAATAAAATCGAACGGCTCCGAAAACGAAAACGGATCCATCAAATTCAGACGTTTGAATTCAATAAACCGGCGCAGATCGGCCTTGACGCGCAGGTACCCCTGCCATTTTCCGCAACCCTTCTGGAAATACCGGCGCTGCAAATCTCCCGGAACGGAAGAGACGCGGGATTGGGAATAAACACCCTGCACCGCGCCGGACAGCACCTTGGTGGATATGTCCGTGGCCAAAATTTTCAGATCCGGCGGCGTCATCCCGGCACCGCCGTTTTCCAATATCCACATGGCCAGGGAATAGGGCTCCTCGCCGCTGGAACAGCCGGCGCTCCAGACTCTGAGCTTCGGGCGCTCGCCGGACCGCAGGCGGCCGAACAAGGCCGGCAGGACTTCCTTCCCCAGAAACTCGAAGTGCTTTTCCTCCCGGAAAAAGCGGGTCAGATTCGTGGAGATGCTGTCCAGCATCTGGGTCAGCTCGGCGCCGTCATCCGTCTCGGTCAAAAAACAATAGTAGTCGTTGAACGTCGGAATGCCGCTTTTTCGCAGACGTTTTCCCAGCCGCGCCCGCAACAGTTCCTTCTTGTTGTCGTTGAGATTGATCCCGCACTTGCGATAGACCAAGTCCTTCAACCGATAGAAATCCCTGTCATTTAATTCTACTGCTTGAATCATAAGAACAATTATGAATTAGAAATTATGAATGACGAATGGTGGATGGGTTCCATCTATACCACCAAGGGTCTATGGGCGGAAGGGGTGGTATGGCATACACGTTACCCCTCCCGCCACGTTCCTGTCATCTTCTTCTTTGCTTTGCGCTTTGTGCTTTCACTTTTTCGCTCTCAGCCGATCTAGAAATCCTTAAAATCCTCTTCCATGGGAATCACCTGCTCGGGATGGACGGACTCCTTGACCGCTTTGGACCCGGCAACGCGTTTTGCCGGTGGATGATGCAGGGCCAGGGCGTGATGGAGATGGGTGCCGGCCGCAGTACTTTTTTGCGCCGACGCTTTTTTGCCGGCCATGGACACGACTTTTGTGCGGCCGTTTGACGAGGCGCCGCCCACCATGCCCACCAGTTCGTCCACCATGCCCTTCATCTGCTCGGCCTGGGCGTTCATTTCTTCCGAAGCGGAAGCGGATTCCTCGGCGTTGGCGGCGTTCTGCTGGGTGACCTTGTCCATCTCGGTAACCGCCTTGTTGATCTGCTCGATTCCCTGGGCCTGTTCATTGGAAGAGGCCGCGATCTCCCCCACCAGTTGCCCGACCTTGGTGCTGCTGACAGCCACCTGCTGGAAGGCCTCGTTGGTGCGCTCCACCAGTTCGGAGCCGTCTTTCACCTTCTTGACCGTGCCTTCGATGAGATTGGCCGTGTTCTTGGCGGCTTCGGACGCCCGCATGGCCAGGTTGCGCACTTCGTCGGCCACCACGGCGAATCCGGCGCCGGCCTCACCGGCACGAGCCGCTTCCACCGCCGCGTTCAAGGCCAAGAGGTTTGTCTGGAAGGCGATCTCGTCGATGGTTTTGATGATTTTGGAGGTATCCTCGCTGGCCTTGGAGATTTCCCGCATGGACTCGGTCAGCCGTGCCATGGAATCGTTTGCGGTGCCCACCACCTGCTTGGATTCGGTCATGAGGGTATTGGCCTGGTTGGCATTGTCTGCGTTCTGCTTGGTCATGGAGGACATTTCCTCCAGGGAGGAGGAACTCTCCTCGATGGAGGCGGCCTGCTCCGAGGCCCCTTCGGCCAAAGACTGGCTCGCCGAAGAAACCTGACCCGAAGCCGACGAAACCTGCTCCGCGCCTTCGTTCAAGCCTTCGATGATCCGACGGATGGGACCGGTGATGGAACGGGTAATGAATACGGCCAGCAATAGCCCGATGGCAAGGGCTGCGAGCAACCCTACCAGTACCACATTGGAAGCGCTGCCCAGCGAAGCGGCGGCCCCGTCCGCAATCTTATCCGTCTGTTCCCCGGCCGTTTTCATGAGGGCGCGGGAATTCTCCAGAACAGCCGTGCCGGTGGTGATCCGGGCCGTGTTGAGCCGATCCAGTTCCAAAAAAATCTCCAGGTATCGCTCCATGGCGCCCTTGTAGCTGTTGGCCGCCGCCTGGATGTCTCGTAACTGCTGTTTGTTGTTTGCCTGACGGGTGACGGTTTCGATCTCCCGGAGTTTTCGGTCGATCACCGGAAAAATACCGGCAATGCCTTCCTTCATGATGGCGGGATCACGCTGGGCCTGGGCTCTCCAGTTGGCCACCCGCGCGGCGTTGCCCAGATCGATGAGATCGTTGACCAGGGTGATCTTGTTCAAGCGCTCATCCATCTTGTCCTGGGAAGCGCCTCCCTTGATTTCGGTGGACATGGCGGCATTCTGATCGCTCAGGAACGCGTTGGTGTTGTCCATATACTGTTTGGCGGCCGCCAGAATGGTTTCGATCACTTTTCTACTCTCCACTATATTCCGATCGGTTTCGGTCATCAGTCGATGATACTCGTTGGCTTCTTTTTTGATGTCCGCCAGCGCTCCCTTGAGTTTGACCAGATGCTCGGACTTGGCGGCCAATTCCTCCGACTTTGATATGGTCTCCATGACCTGGGCGATGGCCGCCTTGCCCGTTTCATAGAATTCCGGTTCACCGGTATACCCATACCCGCGCATGGCGTACATGGTCCGGTAGGAGCGACGTTCCAGATCGCTGGCCAATTGCGCTTCCGGCGCATACTCTTCGCCCAACATGACAGATTGCCCCACAACGCTTTTCATCTGAACCACCGCCAACGCACCCAGTGCCGACATGATCACGATCAGTATCCCGAATCCGGCCGCGATCTTGGTTCCGAGCTTCATGTTTGTAAACATAGATTACCCCCCTTTAAAAAAAATTACGAATTAGGAATTGTGGATTACGAATGGTGGATGACTTCGTTAGGCCGCCTGATCGATCATCACCAGTTCTTCGCTGGTGAGCACCCGGTCGATATCCAGCAGAATCTTCACGCCGCCCTGCATCTTGGCCATGCCCAGAATGTAGTCCGTATTCAGGCGCGTGCCGAAGGTGGGGGTATCCTCGATATCCTCCCCCTTGATGTTGAGCACTTCCGAAACCGAGTCCACCACGATCCCGATCACCACCGTTCCGGCGGGGCCCTCGATTTCCACCACGATGATACACGTGCGCTCGGTATAATCCACCGGCGGCATGCCGAAACGCACCCGCAGGTCGATTACCGGTATCACCTTCCCCCGCAGATTGATCACCCCCTTGACAAACGTTGGGGTACGCGGCACGGAGGTAATGGGCATCATCCCGATGATTTCCTTGATCTTGAGGATGCCGATGCCGTATTCCTCTCCGGCCATGCTGAATGTCAAATACTTGCCTTCCCGGTCACAAACGACCTTTACCGCCTGATCCATGGTTTCGATTTCGTTCATCATACCCTCCTTTTGAAAAATAATTACAAATTACGAATGGTGGATTTTTTGTCTTTTATATGAAGGGATGGATGGGAATCCCTTGTCCTTGAAACGTTGTTCCGCATTTTGTGCAAAATCGCTTCCAGGTCCCGGAAGTCACCGTCCGGATATGTGATGAAACGCGGGTATAACCGCAGGGCCTGGGTAACGGTGGCCTTTGTCCTGTCCGGCAGGATAAGGATCGTGCGCATATCCCCGATGATGTGTTGATATTCTTCCAGATCATCCAGTTCCCGGCGACTGGAAACGGCGATGAGGGTGATGCGGGGTTTCATGGTCGGCTGTTGCAGGCCGTTCATCAATTTCCCCAGAGACGGATAGAAAGTGATGGTTCCATCCATTCCGGCGGCGGCGATGGTGTTTCGCATCCGCCGCTCGATTCCGCTGTCACCGCAATACAGAAGGATTTCCATTATCCGCGTCCCGATGTTCCATCTTCAAGTTGCAATCGTGGATCAACGTCATCCGTTCTGCGGTTATTGTTGGATGCACCGCCCACCATGGCCACCAGTTCATCCACCATGCCCTTCATCTGCTCGGCCTGGGCGTTCATTTCCTCGGAGGCGGAGGCGGATTCCTCGGCGTTGGCCGCGTTCTGTTGGGTGACCTTGTCCATCTCGGTGACCGCCTTGTTGATCTGCTCGATCCCCTGGGCCTGTTCATTGGAGGAAGCCGCGATTTCCCCCACCAGTTGCCCGACCTTGGTGCTGCTGACGGCCACCTGCTGGAAGGCTTCGTTGGTGCGTTCCACCAGTTCGGAACCGTCCTTCACCTTCTTGACCGTGCCTTCGATGAGGTCGGCGGTATTCTTGGCGGCCTCGGAGGCTCGCATGGCCAGGTTGCGCACTTCATCGGCCACCACCGCGAATCCGGCACCGGCTTCACCGGCCCGGGCCGCTTCCACCGCCGCGTTCAGGGCCAACAGATTTGTCTGGAAGGCGATCTCATCGATGGTTTTGATGATTTTGGAAGTATCCTCGCTGGCCTTGGAGATTTCACGCATGGACTCGGTCAGCCGGGCCATGGAATCGTTGGCTGTGCCCACAACCTGCTTGGTTTCAACCATCAGGGTGTTGGCCTGGTTGGCGTTGTCCGCGTTCTGCTTGGTCATGGAGGACATTTCTTCGAGGGAGGAGGAGCTTTCTTCAATGGACGCGGCCTGCTCGCTGGCACCTTCGGCCAAAGACTGGCTCGCCGAAGAAACCTGACCGGATGCCGAGGAAACCTGCTCGGCACCTTCCGTGAGACCATCGATGATCCGTTTCAGTGCCTTGTTGATATTCCGCGTAATGAAATACCCGCACGCAAGCGCCGCCAACAAACCCAACAATCCGGCAACGGAAACAAGCTGCTTGACGAATGCGGCCTGGTTTCGGGCCTTTCCGGCGGTTTCCGCAGCCACATCCTGGTTGATCCGGACAATCCGATCCAACAACCCGATGGCGATCAACTGCTGTTGTCGCACCGGACCCAAGGCCAGGGCTTTCATCTCATCGGCCAGGGCAACCGCTTCATTGGCCAGCGCAAGCATGCTGTTGAACTGTTTAAAAACCGCTTCCATGGCCGGCAGGATTTCAAGTGTGTATACATAACCGGCTTCCGCCGTCTTGCTCTCCTCCATCAGGCGTTTGAACTTGGCGATGGCTTCATGAAATTGGCGATGCGGACCGGCGAATTCCTTCAGTGTATTGGTAAGCGCAGGGTTTTCCGTCTGAAACCCAGGCAAATATTTCCCGGCGTTGCATCCGGTATGGTCTTCTCCGCCTTCGAACTCGGCGGTTTCATTTTCCAGTAAATCCCGGACCCGGTGCAGCAGGATATAATGGTCCTTGGTGAATTGTTCAATCTGTCGCGCCAGACCCGTCGGATCGGTGATGCCGATGCCGTCAAAGCGCTTGCTCAGCGCGATGAACCGGTTGTTTTCTTCCCGCCAGGCGTTCCAGGCCGGAACGAACTCCTTCCACAGGGCGGCCTCTTCCGGTGTCTGGGGCAGGGGTTCATATATTTTCCAGGCCGCCCCATAGGCCTCGCGGGCCATGGCCAGGTTGTCATACTGCCGATTGCGGATGTCTGTGGCAAGCCCCGGTATGATCAACGTCCTCACCGTGCCACGAATCGTTTCCGCATTGGCCTTGATCTGCAGCAGGCTGTCCACACTGGGCAGCCGAACGAAACCCACTTCCGTCACGGCGCGGTCTCCCCGATCGGCGCCGTAATAGCCGACGCCCCCCAACAGCAGCGTCAGCGCCGCAACACCGGAAAAAACGGCGGCCAGTTTTTTCCCAATCGTCCAGGTTGTTTTCACGATGTCGATCTCCTGTCACGGTGAACCCAATACATGTGATTGCCGAATCTTGATTGACGGCAAAGCTTGTTTTAGGATTCTGTTATTCGTCGAAATACGTGTCTGAAGCAATTGAACCAAGCGGCATGATCCGGCAGGATTCACACCTTAGCATCACCCGGACCATCCTGTGGATGGGTACATTACAAAAGCCGTGCCAGTAGACTCACCATTTTAATAAAATATATTTATCATTTGATTTCAGGTTGTTATTTTTAAATTGCCCCTCCCGTGATCCGTGAAACAGGGACGAACCCGTTCGAAAAAACCGGACTGTGTCCCGCGCCATGAGAAAAAAGCAACCACTTGCATTTTTGACCCTGTTTGGTATACTTGTTTCAATTTCTCCATTCCGCGCTTTCCATCCCAAAATCGAGTTTTCCACATTTCCATGCGCCTGTTTTGCTATCTGCAGATGGAAAGCGGCCTTTTCATCCCGAATCATGAAAGGAGGCCTACATGGGCAAAGCGTATCGACAGATTGCATTGGGCTTTTCCCAAGAAAAAGTCAGGGAAGGCCATCATATCGTTTATATTTACAACGACGATTTCGAAAGAAAACGAACCATGGCAAAATTTCTGCAGCAGGGATTGCTCGATCAGGAAAAGGTCCTGTATCTCGTGGATGACATTTCTCCGGATGAAATGCGGCAGGAGTTATTGAACCTGGGGGTGGATGTGGATGAGAAACAACAGGATTTTGATATCACAGAAGGACATTTCTCCCGTTGTCCCCAACACTATTTTTCTCCGGAATTCATGTTGGGCGTCGTGGCGGACTATTATGACGCCGCCGTGAAGGCGGGGTACGCCGGTGCCCGAGGCGCCGGCGAAATGTCCTGGGCCCTCGCCGAAGGAAGGTCGACCGTGCCGGATCTATTGGACTATGAAGCAAAGCTGAACGATATCCTGGCGGATCACCCGTTGACGACGGTCTGCCAATACGATGCCAGACGGTTTGACGGGGCGTTGATCATGGACATGCTCAGTGTCCATCCCATGATGATCGTTCGCGGGCAACTGGTCAAAAACCCCAGCTATGTGGAACCGGACATTTTCCTGAAAGAATACCAGGATCGAATGACTCGGAAGAATGCGTAGCATTCGATAACGGCCGCTTTCGGCAAATCGGGGAACAATGAACGACGTGAATTCGGAAGTACTCGGGCAGATCCTGCTGCTCCAAAGCACCATCCACATCATGGGGGACGAAAAGTCCATGGCGCGTTTTGCGTGCCGGGGGTTGTCCAGAATTCCCTTGTTCGAATCTGTCGGCATGTTTATCGGCGACCACTATTATACGGAAAACGGTCAGGCGGGAATCCATGCCGAAGACTGCCGTGCCTTATTCACCATGTTGAGCAATAGCCGACTGGATCAAAATGAACGCGATCGATACGTGGCGGAATTCGGATCAACCCATCACGCCCTGTGTCTGCAAATTGCAACCAGCTTCCATCTATTTGGATTCCTGTTTGTGCGGATGATCGCAAACGACCAGTTGGAACAACTCCTGCCGTACATTCAGAATTTCCTCAATCTCATCGCGCTGATCATCGAGAACAATCAACAACAGGAGGCGCTGCTCCGCATCCGGGAAAACCTGGAAAAAACCGTCGCGGAGCGAACCAGGGAGCTTGAAAACGCCAACGAAGCCCTGGTTGCCGAAATCTCGGAACGCAAGCGGGCGGAAGAAAGACTACGCGCGAGTGAAGAAAAATATCGGGAACTCATCGAGGGAACCGACGATCTGGTAACCCGGGTGGACCCGGCCGGTAGGCTGCAATTTGTCAATCACATGTCGATGAAAATACTTGGGGCGGCGCCATCGGAATGCATAGGCGGGTCGGTTTTTGATTTCATTCACCCAGACGATCGGGAATCAACGCGAACATGGCTCGAGGAGACCGTCGCAGCCGGAAAAACCAGCGGAACCTTCGAGAACCGGCAGGTCGCCCGAAATGGAGAAATCCATCACATGCTGTGGTCCAGCAATTTTCAGTACGGCTCCCATGGGAATCTGATCGGCATCAACGGCATCGGGCGCGACATCACCGATCGGAAAAAGGCCGAACAGGAAAAGGAAAATCTCCAGAACCAGTTGCTGCAAGCACAAAAAATAGAATCCATCGGGCGTCTGGCCGGTGGGGTGGCCCATGATTTCAACAACATGTTGGGGGTGATCCTGGGTCACACCGAATTGATGATGGATCTGATGGATCCATTGGAACCCCTGCAGGCCGAACTGGCGGAAATCAAAACAGCCGCAAAGCGCTCGGCAGACCTCACCAGACAACTGCTGGCCTTTGCTCGAAAACAAATTGTGATGCCCAAAGTTCTGGATTTGAACGACACCATCACCGGAATGCTGAAAATGATCCGGCGACTGATCGGCGAGGATATCGACCTGGCCTGGATGCCGGGAGCGAATCTGGGACCGGTTCGGATGGACCCGGCCCAGATCGACCAATTGATCGCCAATTTGTGCATCAACGCCCGGGACGCCATTTCCGGAGTGGGGAAAATTACCATCGAGACGGAAAACATTCATCTCGACCGGGCTTTCTGTATCGCTCATCCGGAGTTTGCCCCCGGCTCCTATGTCATGATCACCGTAAGTGACGACGGTTGCGGCATGGAAAAGCGGGTTATGGACCATCTCTTTGAACCGTTTTTCACGACCAAGGATGTGGGGGAAGGCACCGGACTGGGCCTTGCGACCACTTATGGAATTGTGAAGCAGAATGAAGGCGTGATCACCGTGCACAGTGAGCCGTGCAAGGGAACCGTTTTCAAAATTTACCTGCCTCAATTCTCAGGCAAGCCTCCCGTCATCCAAACCGCGCAACGAGAAGAAAGGCCCCGGGGCAGCGGGGAAGCGGTATTATTGGTGGAGGACGAACCGGCAATTCTGAACATGACCAAAGTGATGCTGGAAAGATTGGGATATCGCGTGTTATGCGCCGACGCACCGAGCCGGGCGCTCCGGCTGGCCGAGGAGCACGACGGTAGGATTCATCTGCTGATGACAGACGTCATCATGCCGGAAATGAACGGACGGGACCTGGTGAGAAAACTGGTGTCCCTTCACCCGAACATCAAACATCTGTTCATGTCCGGTTATACCGCCGATGTTATCGCGCATCATGGAATGATAGACGAAGATATTCAATTTATTCAGAAGCCTTTCTCACAACAAGACCTTTCCGTCAAAATCAGAACCATTCTGGATCAATAAGCTTGCCTTTGGATCAAGGACCTCCCATGGTGAACCGGTCAATAAAATGGATTTCTTTCGGGGTTTTCCTCGCCGTCATTCTGAGCGACGCACCGCTTGGGGCGACAACTGCGCACCGTGCCGATCCGGCCGGACGCATTCTCAAGTCCGCCAGTGAATTGGACTATCCGCCGTTCGCGCTGGTCAAACCGGATGGCAGCGCCGATGGATTTTCCGTCGACCTGCTGAAGGCCGTAACCCAGGCGGCCGGCCTCCGGGTGACGATCGCCGTCGCTCCCTGGCATGTCATCAAACAGCAGTTGGCGGACGGCGTCCTCGATGTACTGCCCTTGGTGTCCTACTCGGAAGAGCGCGAACGTCTCTTTGACTTCACCAGCCCATACGTGCGAATGCATGGCGCTATTTTCGTTCGCAAAGGGGAAACGTCGATTCGCGACGAGGCCGACTTGATCGGCAGGGAAATCATCGTCATGCGCGGAGACACCACCCATGAATACGCCCTCGCAAACCGATTATCGGACAAGTTGTTCCTGGCCGACACCTTCGAAGAAGCCTTCCGGTCGCTCGCCAAGGGGAAGCACGATGCGGTGATCGTTCAATATGTCGTCGGCCTGCAGATTATCCGGAAACTGGGAATTTCCAATGTCGTGGCGGTGAACGCATTTCCGGAGACAAGCCTGAAACCGCTCGCAAAATCCTTGTCGGGTTTTGAGCAGAAATTCTGC
>JBGSLR010000036.1:0-34003 GCA_041740615.1 Desulfobacterales bacterium | reverse complement strand
CATTTCCGTCTTTTCGTTCGCAAAATGGCGCATCGCAAGTATTAGCGTGAAAAGACGAAACGGCAGTGTGCTGAATGATCTTGCATTTCAGATATATCTGAAGCTCACCGGTCTCGGCCTGCTCATCTGGATGGGGATGATAATGGTTACTTTGTGTCGCGGACAGACCTGAAACCGATTCCCATCAGTACAGCGATACCAACAAGCAGGCTGATGCCGAAAAGTCTCGGCACCGCCACCGGTGTAGCGGATTCGCCGGTGGCAGACATCCAGGTCGGCGACTGGCTGGACTGTTCGCCGTCATCCGTAACCGCGTACCACGCATAGGTCGCATCCCCTTTCAAGCCAGTCCAGAAAACCGTCGCCGCTTGGCCGGACGGTACGCCAAGCGCGCTGCCGATCAGCACGAAATTGCCTTCCGTGCCGCCGTAGAAAAAAACATCCGTAAAATCCTGGTCCGGGTCCGAAACCGTCACGGATAACATAACTTTAAAAATAAACGATGGTATACACACAGACTGTAAAGATCAGATTAGGAAATCATGCTTGCGCCATTATCTTTTTCATTTAAAGAAAAGATATATGCTTTGATGTTATTTAAAAATATCACAGAACTTATGGAGCTGCGGAAATTAATTCCTATTTGTAGTAGGTGTTACGATATTACAAGCCATCTCAAAAAATGTTTTGGTGTCATTTAATGAAATACAAACCGGCGCACAACCATTCCATAATACAACAGCGGTACCCTATCGGCAGACTGAAACATCAACCATATAATGAGGGTAACCCATGCGCGATAAAAGGAAACAAGCCAATGACGATTTGAAAACGCTGATTGACGCAGACTGGCGGGTTTATAATGAAATCAAAGAGGTTACGGCAAGGATCAGGGATCATCGGGAGATTTTCAACCAGGATTTTGAAACACTGTCGGTCAATGGGGAAGAACGTCGGAAATTCCATTCATGGCGTCGGACCAGTTTTCGGCTTCATCGAAAGCGAGCGGAACTCAAACTCCTGCGTGAACGGATTCAGGTCCGGCTCTTGCAGCTTTTTCAAACCGATTGCGACCATGTCCCATTGCCGGTTTGCCCGTCAGTACCCGGCATGGAATCGGGAACCGCAATATTCGAAGATGCAGACAGGGAGTTTTTTACTGACCGGGCGATCGCTTCCTGAGCCGATCGCCATTCTCTTCATTCCATTCGCTCTTTGTCGATTTTATCCGTGTATTCCTGAACCAGCTTGTCCACTTCCACCTGCCGAACCTGGGTAAACGGCTCGTTCACCATGAGGGATCCGACCACTCCCTTGTTTTTATATTTCTCAACCAGTTCCTCGGTGATCATGCAGAAACGCTCGTTATGCTCCTTGCAATTGTCGAACTGCTTTTGGACCCGTTTCCGTTCAAACGCGGTTTTCCGCAACTGCTCATCGATAGACGCCGTTTGACGTTTCTGTTCCTGCAGTTCCTCAGCTTTTTGCTTGAAGCGCGCTACGACTTCATCCCGTGAATTCCGGAGCTTTTCCGCTTTTTCCTTCAGCTGGTCCATGACCCCCGAAAGCTCTTTGGTTTTGCGCTCACAGGCGGCGACCAAGCCCTCTTTCTCCTTTTCAAACGATGCCTTCAGGCTCTTCAGCTCTTCTTCATACCCACTGCGAGACTCTTGCTGCCTGGCTTCGGCCGCCTGTTTGACCCGCAGCAAGTTGTCCGCCCGGGCCTTCTCCTCCACATATTTTCGCTGAAGCAGTTTTCCGCGTTTTTCCGTCTTGTCCAATTCCACGCGAAGCCGGTTGCGCTCACCCTTGACTTTCCAATAAGAATAGCCGCCTGCCCCGAAAAGTCCCGTCACGATCAACGCGGGAATCACCAGCAGAATGACGATCTTTCCTCTACTCATCGCGTATTCCTTTCACTGTCCCCTATCCTCACTTGATCAACGGGTATTCTTTCAATCCCCGCAAATAGTCATTCCCCCAGCCCGTCAAGAGGCCGTTGCGAATCACCACCGGGGTGCATTCGTCTTTGGCGGCCGCGCCTTCATTCACCCGGGTGTCGGTATAGTAGTAAAACACCGCCACGTAATCCCGATTCACGGTCTCGTATATCCCGTAGATATCAGGCATGCCCATGATCTCGTAGACTTCCTCCCGGGACATGCCCGGAACCAGGCGTTGGAGGTTGTAATGATTTTTGATATCTTCCACCTCAAAGGTCAGCGGTTCGTATCGGGGATCCCACTTCAAGGTCACGGACTCCCGGTTCCAATAGAACGGGCAACCGCTCAGGATAATCGTCAGCAGCGCCGACATGCACAACATGGTTGTTTTCATGAGAAAACTCCTCTAGAAAGAAGCGTTCAGATCGATCTGCAGTACATCGATGGCCAGCGGGCTTCCGATAATCTCATCGGACGTACTGTATCCAAGGGACAACCAGAGATTCTTGGTCAACCCAAAATCGGTTTTCAGAATCCAGCCATTGGCGTTGGTGCCGCCGAGATGGAAATCCGAATCCGTAAAGGCGTCGAGAACCGCGTCCGGTTCCACATACCGATAGGTGAACGCCACGTTCCACTCGCTGAAATTGCGCACCCGCGGATAGCCGACCGACATCCCGACCTGATACGCCTTGGTTTCATCCGGCCACTCCTTCTCGCCCAGCCGTCTGGCGGTTTCCTCTGCATCGAAGCCGACATTTTCCACATAGTCGCCCGATATATTGATATGAACCGGCTGAAAGACGGCGATATTCAGGACGGCGACAATATCCATCAGTTTGTAGTCACCCGCCAGGGCCGTCTTGATGCTGCCGGGCTGGGGATCGATATCCATCAGGCTGTTGCCCTTCTGAATGAACCGGGGCGCGGTCCAGTCCGTCTCACCGGGTCGCAGAAGATCGTTGGGCTCCCCCCGGATGTTGCGATAATCATAATACGCCCCCCCCATGGTAAAAGACAGATCGGTCCTTGGTTTGAATTCCACCGCAGCCTGGGCGGCCATCAGGTATTTATCCGAATACCATTCTTCTTCCTGGATGGGAAACCAGCCTACCGTCAAGATGGGACGCAGCCAGTCGAGAACATAGTCATCGTAACGGGCCGCCGCTCCCTCGAAGTTCACGTCGCCGTCCCATACCAACTCCGTGCACAACCATGGGTTGGAAAATTTTCCGCCCCACAATGCGGTTTGCGGGGCCCTCGGCATGGGCTGGATTTTCAGGTAGGCCTGATCCAGCAGGAAATATTTCTTGTTAAAATAATCACCGCCGGTTTCATTGGTGGAGACCGGATTGCCGGTGGTGCCGGTGGCCAGACGGAATCCGGCATCCACCTGGTTGTTGATCTCGGCCGTCAGGCCCAGGCGCGCCCGATATCGAAAGCGGTTTCGGTCGATTTTCGAATTCATCAATTCCGTTGGATCGGCCGGGTTGAGAAAGTCGTCGTTGTTTTCATCAAAAAAATTTCCCTCGTATCGCAGACGGGCGTCACCGTTCCAGCGGATCCGGCGGGTCCATTCGGGAACCGAGGCATGCACCCGTTCCAGCCATACCTGATCCGACACCTCCGCCTCGGACTTCATCTCCTGCTTTATCTGCTCCTTCATGTCCTTCTTGACCCGTTGGGAAACCACCTGGGTCAATCGTTCCAGATCTTCGGCGCTCATGGCCCTCTGAACCGTCATGCCCGATTTCTCTCCGGCGCTTCCCGGCGCCTCGCCTTCCCGCGCGCGCCGTCTCAAATCGTCGGCCTCCCGGAGGGAAATCACGCCTTGTTGTTCCAATTTATCGATCATGGCGCCCGGATCGCCGCTCGGTTTGGCTGCTTCCATCTCCGCGCACCGCACCGGCGCGCCGGTGAGCGGTTGCACCCAGATATACATAATGGTTAGGATAACCATCCAGAATCTATTTTGTTTCACACTGCACCCCCTGAAAATAAAATTGCGAATTGAGAATTGTGGTTTCTGTCCATTTGATCAGCCTTGGGACGTAATCCGGAATTTAAGAACCAGCGGCATATCGGAAGGCGGCAGCTCGGAGATACCCGCCGACTTCAGCGCCATTCGAACCGCCTCGTCCATACGTTTGTTGCCGGAAGGCCGAACGATCGTATATGCGAGAATACGGCCGTCCGGATTCAATCTAATCTTCACCATGGCTTTCAAATTGCCTTCCGGTATACCGCCGTTCCGGTCCATATGTTCCCGGACGAGTTGGTTGAGTTCTTGTTGAACCAGGGTCGTATACCAGCCGAATTGGTTGGAAAGGTTCCCGCCGATAATGGAGCGGCCGCCTTTTTTGGCTTTCAGTCCAAACCCGTCCGTTCCCCCGCCGCCATCCGCATCCAACCCCAAAAGATCATCGATGGGCTTGGCGTCGTCCTGTTCGGAAGGGTTATTGTCCTCCGGAGGGGTCTCTTCTATTTCCGGCTCGATGATCTCATCCTTTTTCACCGGTTCCGGTTCCGGCGGTTTTTCCTTGATTTTGGGCGGCGGCGGCTTCACAAGGGTTACGGTCTGGATCGGACGCGGCCGGTGCAGGGCGTCATCGCTGAAAAGGAGCGCGAGGATCACTCCGATGACCGTCAAGAACACCGCCACCACGCCGATGGACAGAGCCCATACGCCCCATTTGGTCTTTCGTTTTTGACGCTTTTCTCCCGCCATGGCGCTTCCTTATTTCACCAGTCGCTGGGTCACCAGACCCAGCTGGGTGATTTCCAGCTTCTGCATCAGATCCAGCACCTCGATCACTTTTTTATAATAAATGGTTTCATCGCCTTTGATGACCACGGGGAAATCGGCGTCAACGGCGATGAATTGACGCAATCTGGTTTCCAGATCTTCCATGCTGACCGGATAGGCGTCCAGATAAATCTCGCCGGCGGCGTTGATGGTGATTGCCTTTGTCTTTGGTTTCACCAGACTGGCGGTGTTGCTGGCCTTGGGCAGATTGATCTTGACGCCCTGAATCGCGGCCGTGATGGTAATGATGAACACCACCAGAAGGGTCCAGGCCAGATCCAGCAGCGGGGTTACGTTGATCTCGTCATAGGGTTTTTGTTCGAAAAAATTACGCCGCATGTCCGCCTCCATAGGTCAGATCGATCTTCAAACCGAAATCATCCACAAACACGCTCAAATCGATGGTTGCCTGTTTAACGCGGGAGGCCAGGTAATTGTAGCCGAACAGGGCCGGAATGGCCACGATCAGGCCGAACACCGTCGTGGACAGAGCCGAGGCCACGCCGGGAGCGATGGCCGCCAGATTGGCCTCTCCGGATTCGGCCAAGGCTGCGAAGGTCGTCATGACCCCCCACACCGTTCCCAACAGACCGAGAAAAGGTCCACCGGATATGCACATGGTGAGAATCATCAGCCAGGCGTTCAAACTGTTGGTTTCGTCCATCAGGCTTCTTTCCAAAGCCGATCGCACTCCTTCGATCTTCTTCGGGGACAGTTTTTCGTTCTCCGAGGTTGCCTTACCGAGCCATTGATGCAGGGTCCGGCATCCGGTGCGGTAAATGCGGAAAATAGGCGCATTGTCGAAATCTCCCTGGTCCGTGTTCAGGGCCAGAATGTCTTCATGGCCGGCAAAGGCGCGAATAAACGCTTTGTTGTCCTTGTTGGCCAGGTAGATGGTAAAACTTTTGGAAAGGATCACGATCCAACCCAAAAACCCCATGACGCCCAGAAAGCCGATGATCACCCAGCCGTCCAGGGTGATGTTTTTGAGGATCGTGGACAAATGCATGTTCTGCAGGAAACCGCTTTTCTCCGGCATCATCTCCACGTCGAAATTCATCAGTCGGCCGTCCGGCCCCTGATTGGCGTACATGGCGCGAACCCAGCCGTCCGTGAGCGCCTGGGAATAAAGTTGGACTTCATCCAATTCGCCGACGAAACCATCGGTTTGATCCGGACCGGCGCCCACGATGAGGTCGCCGGATAACGCAGGCAGGCCTCCGGGCAACTGCATGTAGTAGGTTTTGACGCCATCCAGGTACACGGAAATCACGCCGCCGCCGGCGCCGGTGACCACCAGCTGGTTCCAGTTTTGAAGGGTCAGCTCCGCGGACTCTTCGGTGAGATAGGTTTTCCCGTCCGCTTTCACGACGCGGCAGTATACCTTGGTCTGATCGATACCGATATCCAGACGTCCCTGCGGGGAAGTCCGGCTGAACAGCAGGCCCTGTTGCGGTGCGGCGATTCTGACCCAGCATGCGATGGCGAATCCTTTGGAAAAATCCAACGACGGGGACGCCTGGATGCTGAAGGAATCCCCTGCGCCGCTGAAACTCGCGCCGTCGCCGATATTGGCCGGGATCATCGCTCCGACGGGAGCCGCAATGAACTGGTTCTTATTGGCGGTGACATCCTGATAGCCCTCGGGCGGTCCGAAATGGAAAACCGCCGCCTGCATGGGCCCGTATGTGCCGACCGGGTCCTGCCCGCCCATGGCTTCGGCGTTGCCGTAATACAGATAGATGAATTCCTGATCGCTGTTCCCGGCCAGTTTGGGCAGCCGCACCCACACCAGGGCCATTTCCTCCAAACTGTCATATTTTTCAATATGATGTTTCAGCAGAGTCTGGTCATCGCCCTGCACAAAGCGCAGATCTTCGCCGTTTTCCTTGGCGTTGCCGAAATTGAAATTTCCCGTGTGCAGCCGAATCAGCAACGGGACTTCGGTCAGGTTTTCGGCCAGATCGGCGCCGGTCGGTTTGGTATTGAACGCGATCTTCTTACGGTACTGCCACTGTTCGTTCCACCAGGCCCCGGCCGGTGGGGCCCAGGCCAGCAAACCCATCACAAGTAGAATCAGGGTTGTCACACATCGTTTACCGGCTTCATTTGTTTTTATCGTTTTCATCGTCTTCGGTCCACCCTCCGTCTTCCACATCAAATCCCATGAATTCCACCCGCAGCCAGGCAGGCATGAACGTATCCTCCATGGCTTTGGCGTCCTGTTCAAACCGTTTGTTGGCCTCTTCCAGGGCCGATCCGGCCGCATCCGCCAATTTCGTGGCATCGTTCAACACCCCCCCGCCGGTCAAGGCGCCCAGTCCGGCGGCGCTTTCCGTTGTGCTGGGCACGCCCACGGCCCCTTGCGAAAAGCTGATATTCTGGACGTTCACAACGGATCTGGCCCCCAGGAACACGTTCCGTCCGGCAATGCCGGCCTCACCGGCGTCGATCTCCCCAAAGGGGGCGATCAGGTAGACATCGCCGAAATCCGGTTGGGGGGCAGGCCCCTCGCCGTCCGGATCAAAGGTCAGGGTGCGCACGCCGCTGCCCACGGCCGGCGGCTGAAATTGCGCCGAGTAGGCGCCTGTTTCCGTGTTATAGACGAGCTTGGCGCTCTGTAGGTTGATGGCGGTCTTGGAGCCGCGGCCGGCATTGATATCTCCATCGCTCCAGGTTAGAATATCGCCGCCGAAAAAGGTCATCACCCGGGATTCGTTTACATTGACGTCCCCTTCGGAATAGATGTTGATCCGTCCGCCGCTCGCGGTGTAGATACCCGTCTGCTTGGAGCTGTCCTGTTGAATGAGCGTGCTGCGGCCCACATTCATGGTTCCGGCGGCGGCGATATACAGGTCGTTCTTCGACCCCAGGGTATCGATCTGGGACATCACCATGTTGATATCGCCCTTCTTGCTGTTGGATGCATCGGTTGAGACGGCTTGCATATTACGCCCGTCCGCGCCGGCGCCCGCCGTTGCGGACGGGGAAAGGAAGGGCTTGATCAACTCGTTTTGAATCTCGGTTGCCTGGGCCTGGCCGGCGGTGATGTCCCCCTGGGCCAGTTTGTCCGCGACTTCCTTGCCGGGTGCTTTCAAGGCTTCGAAAAACGCATGGAATTCTTCCTCCGTATGGTATAGATCGTATCCGGATACAACCGCCAGCGCCCCGCCGGTGTCCGGCAGCGCCGAATTCCATAAGGTGCCGCTGGCTTCAATTCCTTTGGAAGCGCCAAGATCGATGCGGTTGCCCGCTGAAACCAGCAGAAAACCAGGGCCGCCGGAAGAGATTATTTTTTCCGCATCTACCGTGGTTTCGGTGCTGAAGTAAATGTCATGTCCGGCCTGGATCCGGCTCTCATCCGACGGATCAAGATTCTGGCCTTTATAACCGATGTCCACCAAGTCGTGTCCGGCCGTGATCTCCGCCTTTTTGGGCAAGTAGGCTTTCAATTTGACAATATCGTTGCCGGCCTGGATGCGCACCGGATCGGCATCTCCGGTGTGCACGGGTGTCTCCGCATGCGCCACGAGGGACTCGCTTTCAAAAAGTCTGTTCTTTACGGCCAAGACCAGTTGACCCAGATTTTCCCCCCAAACATCCGGGCTTTGTCTTCCGTAAATAATGGCCGGATCAATATCCGACATGATCAATCCTCCGTTGATGCTACCGCGAGCATCAATATCCCGGCCGGCAAGGAGGGCACAATTTCCGGTGGGCGAGGGCGCCAATACGAACCGATTATGGATGCGGATATCCCGAAAGGCGGTAATGGTCACATCCGAAGGCAGAATAAGCTCCAAATTTGGAATTTGGACATCATTGAATGCGCCCGACGGTTGCTTTCCGCTTACCAATACATCGGCGGCTCTGGAAAACAGGGAGATCCCGCTATTCCGGTTTTCCTCATCGGGGTTCTCCGGATCGTTCCACCCCTCATAGGTGTAAGTCAGGTTCCATTCCGCGCTTGCAGTGGCAAAGGATTTTCTGAAAATATCGCCGGCGATAGTGGGATTGATCACCGTACCCAGATATATACTGCCGCCGGCGTTCACGTCGGCCGTGGCCGCCATCAGTTCAATGGTTTGATTCGGATAATCCGGATTCAAACCGAAATTCCCGTTGGCATGAAACAAACCTTCGCCGCGGTTGATCAGAAAATATCCGTCCATATCGCCGCCGGAAAAAATGCGTACATCGCCGGGCCCAAACGCGCCGCCCTGGCCCAAGAAATCGCCGCCGGTATGAATTTTAACATCCCCGCCACCTAATGCGGCAAAGCCCTGGGTGCCGGAAACGCCCTTATAGCTGGGCGACCACAGATAGGTCACGGTTTGCGTATCATAATCGATCAGCTGTTCCCGGGCATCCCAGGCCTTGCGGTTGAAATCGCCGGCCACGTCTCCTTCCACGTCCATTATGATATCGCCGCCATCCTGATAGTCCCAGTAATGCTTGGCCAAGTCGCCTGTACCGGGAGCCCGGCCCAGGGTGCGGATGGAACCCACATGCAGTTGATCGCCGGACCCGCTCCTTTCGGCTGTCAGATCTCCGGCAACGGCAATGGAAATGTCGCCGGTGCCGCTCTGGATGTCACTGCCGCCAAGCTTCAAGTCCCGGCCGACTTCACCGTGAATTTCGCCGGAATAGGTAGCCAGGCAGTAGGGAAAGACCGTGGTGGAATTGCCGGTATTTTTCCCCAGGATGGTATCCCCGCCGGAAGCGAACAGGATCCGACCGCTTTCCGTATAAATTTGTCTGTTTTCCTGGATGATCAGGTTTCCGGACTCCGTTCGCACCGCTGATGGATCGGCGCCGGCCAAATCCGTGCCGGCCGTAAGCATAATGTCCCAGGAATCCAATCCGGCAGGAAGACTGAGCCCGGCTGCGGTGGATGGGTTGTCAGTGATGGATCCATTGATGGTCAAATCCCCGGCCGATCGAAGCGTCAATGCACCGGCTTCACCGCCGAAACGCCAGCTGTCCGCCGAAGCAGCGGCAGGGGACAACACCCAATCCGTATCCAGGCTCAAGCTGCCGTTGGCCTTACTACGCACCTCCAGCCCCGGTTTGAGATGAAACCGGGCGGTTTTCTCATCACCGGAAAGGGTAGCATCGGCCCGATCGCGCAGGGTCAATCCGGCCAGCATCCTGGTCTTGACACCGCCTGCGTTGAGGCTGATCATATAGGCGCCCAGCTTGCTATACCAATCGGAGACCAATGCACTGTCGATCTTCGTCTGATCCGTCTTCACGGTAACGGCTTCGACATTGACCTCCGCCGCACCGGTAATGATTCCGTTCAGATTCATGCGCGGACCGGCGGCGCCGTTTTGTTCGGAGCGCAGCCACACGACACCGTCCTTTCCGGAACCTGATCCGGATGCCAGCACTTCACTGCCGTCTTGCAGGTCAATGGTTCCCCCCGTTGAATTCAGCCGCACCAGTCCGCCGTCGTTATCGTCCGCCTGGGACCGGGCGTCGATCCGGGCGCCGGAAGCCAGCGTGATATCGGCGGCAGCGTTCATTTCCACTTTTCCGCCGTTCGGTCCCGCTGTTTTGATCGCGTGGGTCTGGTGGATGCTGCCGGCGTCGGCCGTGAGCGTGAATTCGTGTGCGGTGATGTCTGTGGACAAATCCACGTCGTTGTTTCGGGCGAGCAGGGAGACGACCTGGTCGAAACCGCCGTCGGTCAATTTGGAAACCAGGGGCGCAATGTCGTCGATGGCGTTGGTGTCCAGGCTGAATTCGCCGCCGCGACCGGACTGTCCGTGATCTGCTGACAGTTCGCCGGCGATGACGACTCCTCCCACCGGGGCGCTTAGCGTTACACGGCCGGCATCTCCCTGGCCGCCGGCGGAGACATCCAGTTCGGCGCCTTCATCGATGCGGATGGACCCGCCGTTGTCCGTCTGCAACTCAATCCGGCCGCCGGGCATACTGTCCGTACCCCTGGCCGAAATTCGACCACCCGGAGCAAGGATGATGCCGTCTCCATGGCTGACAGCCGTTACCCGACCGCCGTCCACATTCACCAGGCTGCTGATTTGGATGGTGTCGGCTTCGAAAGTAAGATTGCCTCCGGAGAAATTGATTGCGTTGATTGCGTTGGTTGAATTGGTTGGGAGGATTTGAAGATCTCCGGAACCGGTCTGAATGCGGAAATCCGCCGGCTGGGAGGAAAGCAACATCTTACCGTCGGCAATGATTTGCTCCTGAACGGCTGCGGTCCCGACCAGTCCGGTTTCCAGATTCAAATTCCCATTTCCGGTGTCCAGTCGCCCTGCGCCCTGGAAGATCAGTTCATTTGATCCTATCAGGGTAATGTTCTCGAAACCGCCGAACCGGACATCGCCGGGTCCCACGATGAACCGATCGTCGGCCTTCAGCTCCAGGCTACCCAGGTTGCCGGTATCTTCCCCTGCAGGGGCTGTCCCGCTACCGTTCGATATATGAATGGTTTCGGCTTCCAAGCGCGCCGAGCCGTTACCATTTATCTCCCGGCCCCGAATACCGGCGGCGTTGATCGTCAAGGCGCCGGCAACGGAAAGATTCACATTTCCCAGAAAGAACAGTTCCGAACGGCTGTCCAACCCCATGGTATCGGCGCCGAAGGAATTCCAGTCCGTTTCCCGGAGCAACAGGCCGTCCAGGTCATTCACATTGCCGGCATAGGCGTCAGCCGCCAGATAGATGTCGTCACCGGCCATGGTCAGAGATTCTCCCGGTCTCACCTCGCCTTCCAGAGACAGTGAATGGGCGTCCAGGCGGATATTTTCTCCATCCACGGTCGCGCCGGTTTGGATACGGATTTCGGCGCCGCTGACAAGGGTCACGTCCCCTGCCCCTTCCCGGGCCGTAATTTGAACGTCTTCGGCCACATCGATCTTATGATCAGCCTGTAAGACAATTTCTCCGGCCACTATTTTGCTGTCCGCGCCGATCTCGATGGTTTTTGTAAGGCCGGTTTCTCCCAGGCTGATTTTGCCCAGCTCCCCGCCGGCCAAGGTGTCCTGCCCGATCAGTAAATTGTCGCGCATACCCGGCTCCAGTGCATCCTCAAAACCCAAGGTGGCTGTCGCGCCGTTGCCGCCGCCGACTTTCACGTTGACACCGCTCAAGGCGAGAAGTCCGCCCCGGCCGCCGTCATTTTTTTCCGGGTCATCGGACGCTGACGGCCGGCCGCTGACTTCTCCGTCCAATATCGTGGTGGCGCCGTTGATGATGATATCCGCGGCATCCGCGCTCTCCAGGGAGGCTTTGGTAAAATTGCCTTCCTGCAGCACATCCGCGGCTTTGCGCACGGAATATTCATGCACCACCGGTGAAGGAGACCCGCCGTTGTAAAATAGTTCCTGTCCGGTGACAATGGGATAGCCCTGTTCCGTAACCGACGCATTCGCGGGGTTCAGGCTGACACCAAGATCACGGATCACCAACGCATCGGGCATAAAGGCAAATTCATCTGGCAACAGGTAGTAGTCCCCTTCCGCAAGTCCGTTCATACCCGATAGATGGATCCTTTCCCCGGGCATGGGGACGCCGTTGTCCGGCAGGATCACATATTGCCCGCTCTTTTCTAAGGGATTATTGGTGCCCTCGATGCCGGCCAGAAACTGATAGCCGAACAGGCTCCCGCCGCCGGAAGCGTCGATGGCGGCGTCATTGCGCACGATCACTTCCCGGCCCTCGATGGTAATGGATTTCTCCGGAGCTGTCTGAATTTCCGATGTCGGTGTGATCTCTTTTTTGCTTTTGTCCATATAACGCCAGGCGATGGCCTGGTCATCGAAACCGCCGTAGTTGACCTCGGTCGTACCTTTGGTGGACAAGAGGCTGCCGGGAGCCAGAAAGACCCGCTCCGCCGGCAGGTAATCGATGACGGCCACGCCGTCGACGGTTTTGGTCTCCAAGTCACTGGCCAGAACAATCCGTCCCATGGGCGCCAGCAGTGCCCCCTGGTGGTTGATATTCTGCGCCAGCACCGTCACCTGACCGTCCGTGGAATAGCCCGGCCCGGTGCCGGGTTGAAACGAATAGGCGGTGGTCAAAGTGCCGGCCGTGGATATGGTAAAGTCGGATTGGGTAGTGGGGTAGATCCGGGAGGCGGTCATCGTGATATCGCCGGGCGCCGACAGCAATCCTTCATATCCGGTGGGTTTTGACTCATAGGAATAGTAGTGATCCGAAAGGCGGATATCCTGTTCCGCATGCAGACGGACGCCGGGCGAACCCGCGACCACCCCCGTGATACGGATATCGCCCGTGAGATCGACCCAGTCCGCCAGCACCTGGAATACGCCTTTTCCGGCGCTGACACCGGCTTCACGGTTCGCGGCGAAGGGGTAGGCGGTGTTTTGCAGGGTCACCCAGGGAGCTTCCACGGTCACGCCCGTGAACCCCTCGGTGCGCAGCAGGGGTGCATCCAGGGTGATGCTTCCGGGGGTGCGTAGGTGCATGCTTTCCAGAAAGGTGATATCATGACCACTTTTCAGGGTCAGGTCATCGAACCCGCTGTCCGGGTCCGCCCAGGGCAGAATGGTGACCGCCCCGCCGGATGACGGCTGCAACCCGTCGGAAACCAGGGAAAGACCTTCGGACACATTGGAGCGTTCGATGGTCAGGGACCCTCCCGGCAGGTTGGAAAGTTTCGCATTGCCCTGCAACCTGGCTTCACTGGAAAGTGAAAGTTGTTCGAAATAGGAAAGCACAAGGGAGCCCGGTTTTCCCGCCACCGCGGTTCTCTGCAGCGATCCTTCTGCGCCAGCTTGCACTTGGGTCAGGGCTTCGGATCCGGAAACATCCAGGACCGCGTCTTGCCCCACGATCAGGTTGCCCTGCCCGGCATTCAGCCGGATCTCTCCGCCCGCCAACGGCGTGAACCGGGCCGGCAGACCGGCGAGCAGGCTTTCCGCTTCCGGACGATTATACCCGCTTGCGGAAATCCGCGCACCCGGGACAATGTTCAGGTCGGCATTATTATAGGTGGTCGTCAGTCCGATATTCCCGGCCGGCGCGATCAGGTCGCCGGCCATTTCGATACCGCCGGCCTGCAAGGTGATGCTGCCTTCCGGCGGCAGCACAATGGATGCCGTGGATTCCATGGTCAGAGCAGCCGGGGTTTGCAGCAAATCGCCTTGGTCGATGATTCTTTCAAATGGCGCGTCGGTTTGAATATGGATTCCGGTGGCGCCGATTTCATCAATAGACACCTGCACGGTTTGAAATGACTCCTGTTGTGCGGTCCGCGGTGGATCCTGCTCAGCCAGGTTGCCGGCACCATGGAATACGGCGGCGGAAGCGATGGGATCCGCCAGTTTCACCAAAGAAGGCGATATACCGACCCCGGCCGGGATCAGGACATCATCCACGGCCGCAAAGGTGTATTCCTGGAAACCGCTGTTACGGAAGCGGTCATCCGCCAGGATCATTCCAGGCGCATTTACATCAGCCGGATTGGTCCCGGCCGGAAGAAAGGTCAGGTAGCGGGTTTTCATTTCCAGTTTACCGCCGTCGGCGCCCGCCAGGGACAATCCCAGCAGGCTGCCTTCCAGCTCCATCATCGCCCCCTGAAGTCTCAATTCGCCGGCGTCGCCGCCGGTGATGTCGCCGTCCTGGCCAATGCGCCAGCCGGCGCTGACATCCACCACGGCGCCGTCGTCCAAAACCAACCCCACCTGGTTCCCGATTACATTGGCGTCGATCTGATCCTGCATTGTAACCGTCCCCCCGTCCAGACGGCCGACCATGGCGGCCGGCGCTCCTTCGGATCGAATCAGCGTATTGTCAATGCGTTCACCGGTGGTGGATATCATTGCATGTTCCCCCAGATGAATCAGATCCGGCATATCCACAAAAGCGTTTTCGGAAAAACCGGTAACGGACTCCTGGGTCGCGAGGGTCACGGTGCCGGATGGGGCGCTGATATGGCTGTTGATGTCGATGCCCCGCGCCGTGGCCGCAAAGAGTCCTCCGGACGCCATCGCAATATCGGCGCCGGTTTCCAAACGGATTTCCGTGTTGGCGTTCAGCGCAATGCTGCCGAGACCGGCGCTGTTCAACAATTCCGTGGAAAGATAGGTGGTCAGGACCGGATCGCCGGATGCATACACCAGTCCCTGTTTCCCCGGATAACGGTCATAAAAGGCGCTATCGGCGGTCATTCCCGCGGCAGGGGCCACCTCCTGTTTCAGAACGATCCGTTCGGTCTCGCGATTGATGAACTCATTGGATCCTTGATCGTCATAAAACCCGATCACCAGGGCGCCGCCGTTGGGTATGACTCTTCCCCTGGCGGCATCTTCACCGTATTCATCCTTCGGATTTTCGGACAGGGTTTGATAGGCGCCGGCAAAGGCCCGGCCGTCCAGTTCGCCGTCCAGGACGATACGCGCGGCATGCAACTCCAGGCTACCCGCGTCGCCGCCTTCGAAATGCATGGCGCCATACTCCTGGAAAGACGCGGGCCCGCCATAGGACACCCCTGCAAAGGTTTCCCGGATGCCGAAGCGGCCGTAGACGGTGGTGTGATCCCCCAGAACCTTGTCGTAGGCGATCCACTGGGGCGCGTCGCTGATATCGAAGACCCGGTGGCCGGAGACCAGCTTGGTGAAGTCCATACGCCCGGCATTGTACCAGGTCCCGCCGCCTGCAAAATCCAGATGCGCGTCCTGTTTGACGATCAGATCACCGGATTTGGCTGTCAGTATGATGGTTCCGCCTTCGGTGCTGCGTTCCAGGGCGGTTTGTTCTTCGGATGACAGATGCTGGGACACATTGCCCACAGCCGAACCGGCATGGGCGTCGAAGGCGATGGTTTCACCCTTCAAGATGCCGCCTTTCTGCCCATAGTCGTCGCGCATTTCCACGCTGTTCAGCTGGGCTTGAATCACGTTGGCTTGTGAATCCAGGGCGACCACGCTGCCGCTCACATCGATGGTGCAATCATCGTCGACATACAGCTTGTCTTCGGCATTGACTTTCACTGCTCCGGCCGGCGCTGCAAGGGCACCGTACAATTCGATCCGATCGCAGCGCAATTCGTCCATATCCGGATTATCGAACAGGTCCGGACGCGCCGAGTCATGACTTCCGATATATATTTCTCCGCCCGTAAACACGAAAGATTCATGCACCGCCTCCGTGGATGTGCTGATGGGGCTCAGGGTGCTGCTTTCCGGTCCCAATGTAATCTTGTCCGAAGCGATCAGTTCGATGCGCCCGGCTTTTTTTACTGCGGTTACGGAACGGATCAGGCCGTTCTGGTTTACGATGCCGCCATACATACCCGCAACCCCCTGGTCCGCAGTCAGCTCCGCGCCGATGAAATTGTCGGCTGTTCCACCGCCGGCCTTGACATTGACCAGGCGCGCTTCCCGCGTGCTATTCTCACTGCCGGTATATTCCTGAATATTCTCCAAATGAATTTCCGTACCGGCCGCCAGGGCGACCTGGCCGAAAGGAGCGTCGATGCGGCCGTCGTTTTCCACGTGGGGACCCAACAAAAAAACCGAGCCATTCACCTGGGTCTGGATGTCACCGTGGTTGGACACCCGCCGGTCCGCCAGGGGGATGTCGGTTTCATCGTATTCCTGTCCTGTATCGTTTTCAGAGTTGAACTGCAGGAGATTGGCCAGAAAATGGTCATCACGGATATTCAGGGCCGAGGCAATCAGGGAATGGACGTTTACCTGGGACCCGGGGCCGAACAGGATGCCATTCTGGTTGATCAGGTATACCCTTCCGTCGGCCGTCAAACGGCCGAAGATCTGGCTGGGGTTGTGGTCGTAAATGCGGTTCAGGGCGATCCAGTCCGTGTTGCCCTGCTGATCGAAATGGGTCCAGGCCCTGGCGCCGATGTCAAAAGATTTCCAGTTGATGATGGCTTTGGAATCCGTCTGGTGCACCACCAGGCTGGCATCGCCCGTTTTTTCAAGGGTCGCGTTCTGCTCGATGTCCCTGACCACCGGCAAAGCGCCCACCGCCGGCGGATTCGGGGCCGGCGAGCTGCTGGAACCATAAAATCCCGGGATGGCGGGACCGGCCGATGTCGTCAACGGCATCAGCAAGGCGCCGCAGATCACCACCGCCCAAAAGCGGTTTGCCGAAACGGATATTCCTTTTCTGATAGTCATCATCTTGAAGCTCCTGTCAAAATTCAAACTTTCCCTGGAAATACGCCCTGGATTCGCCGGATTCCGTTTTGTCGGTATCGGCCAGGGCCATGGCCCAATCCACTTCATAGCCGAAATTTTTGGTGATATATCCCCGCACCCCGCAGCCGGCCCCCTGCAGATCCCCGGGTTGATGTTCCATCAGCAGCGGGTCCTGGATACGCAGGGCCGCATAATCGTAAAAGCAAAATGGTTTAATTTTTATTCGTTTATCGCCATGCAACAGCCGCATCAGATCCGGGCCGCGCAACTCCAGCATGACATGCGCGGCATCATCTCCCACGGCTTCGCTTTCCTTGTATCCCCGAACGCTGGTCATGCCGCCGGCGACATACTGTTCATTGGACACCAGGGGTTGACTGGCCAGCTGACCGTCCATTCGGATCCAGCATTCCAGACGGCTCGGCAGTTTCTGGGTGCGCTCGAAACCAAGTCGGGCCGCCAGATAATTGCCCCTGGCTTTATACCGCTTGTCTTCAAAATCACGCTGGTCGGTGACCGCGCCCCGGAAACAGAGATTGAGGCCGGCCTCGAATTTGGTCAAACCGTACCGGTCCGGCAACTGGGCTCCGTAGGCAACGGACAGGGGCATATAGGTGATGGGTATGCTGTCGCCGGGTTGCTCCGGGACACCCTGCAGACCGGTTTTTTCCTTGAAATCCTTGTAGTCCAAACCAAGGGTGACATGATGGGCGTATTGTCCGAATTCCGGCAGGGGCACTACATAGCGCGCGCCCACCAGGAACCCCTTGCCGACCACCTCGAACCCCTCGCCGAAGGCCGTATCGCTGTCCGACCAAACCCCGAACAGGGCCAGCATGTTGTTGTCGTTCCAGGGCGCGCGCAGCAGATAGGACGCGGACAGGGCCTGGACTTCCTTGGGATCAAGGGGCGCGGTTTGATATTGAAAGGAGATCGAATGCTCCTGCTGCCACAGATTGTCGTAGTGCAGGCCGGCGTTCAGCCGCAAATCGCTGGTGCCGTGGGAGGCGCGGTTGTTGACTTCCAGGTTGCCGTGCAAGGGGAGGCGATCCTTGACTTTCATCTCCACATCCACCGTCCCCGGATATTTACCGGGACTCAGCACCGGCGCCACCTTGAAATCCGGATTGCGGTTGATTTTGGTCAATTCACGACGCGCCGTGGGCATATACGGGATTTCGCCCGGCGCAAAGGAAGGCAGGTCCCGGACGATTTTTTCCATGGTAAAATATCGGTTGCCCGTGATCCGCAGCAGACGGACGCGACCTTCCACCACCTGCAGGCGGATGGTTCCGCTGTCGATGGCCTGCTCGGGTATGTTCACCATTACCGTGGGATAACCCGTATCGCGATACAACTTTTCCAGGATGGACCTGGCCTTTTCCACATCCGTGGAGGTCTTGCGGTTCCCGGCCAGGGGATCGAGTACAGCGGCAATCTCCCCTGCGGGCAGTAAGGAGTTGCCTTCCACGGAAAATCCGGCGATGGCGAAGGTGACTTCTTCTTCGGCTGCCGCGGAAAGGGACAGCGTGGCCACGAGCAGCCCGGCCAGCAGTGATGTCCATAAAATACAAGGTGTTGGTTTCATATGGGCTCAGGTCCTCTATCCTTCCGTCTGTCTTTGCGCTTTCCGTTTTGTGCTTTCAACTTCCATCCGATCCATGGAATGCAGCAGCATGGCGCGCACGCCGGTTGCGTCCTTGAAGCCCTCAAAGGAGCTGATGACCGCCTCCTTGGGATCGAGCACCAGCAGCATGGGATAGGACTTCTGCTCAAAGGCCTCCTTGTATTCGCGATGGACATCCGAATTGATCCTGACCCAGACGAAGCGGTCTGCAAGACAGGTGATCCGCGGATCCGTAAAAACCTCTTTTTTAAGCTTTTCGCACCACTGACACCAGTCTGCGTACAAAAACAACACCATGGGTTTCTGTTCCGTTTTGATACGTTGGACGCCCTGCTGATAGTCCCCGATCCAATCCATGGAAACGGACCGGGCCGCGGAGCTTTTGACGAGTTCCCGGACGTACATTTCCAATCGCAGGGTTTTACCGGCCAGGGGATGATTGAAATCCACGCGGAATTGCTCCCCATCGGCGGCGGTGATTCGGCCTTTGCGACTCTCCATTTCAAAAACCGCTCCCACTTGCGGCGTCAGGGTCAGCACGTAGTTCTGGCCCTCTTCCCGGATATTGGTTTTGCCGAAGGGTTCTTCAACCACCTGCGCTTCCGGATGGACGGGCGCAAGGGAAAGCAGCGCCTGGTTTTCATCCACGGCAACGATGCGACCGCTCAAATACGGGTTGAACAGGATGGTTTGGTCCTGCACCGGGAAGCGCTGAAACCGCTCCACGTATTCCCGGGGACCGATGCGCACGGTTTTGGGGATATGTTTGACCACCGGAAAATTCTGGATATCTTCCGGTTTGCTGATTCCGAAGGCCTTTTCCGGCGGAAGATCCATCATCTTTGTCTCCCCCGGCTGCATGCCCAGGACCCCGTCCGCCAAGCCCGGCAGATCCGCCCCCACGCCTGCCAGCACCGCCGTGGGACGAAACGTCCGGGGCTGGTCGTTCAACAAACTCGCAGATTGCTCGTCATCGTCGGCAACGGAAGCGATAGTGGTGGCCAGCAAGTCGCCGTTTTCCAGACGGGCCGTGAAATCCACCATGACCAGGTCGCCGTCCTGGCAAACCCCCGGTGTTTCATCCGCGTGGATGGTGACTTCTCCCTTGCCCGAGGCCATTGCCGCTTCCAGTTGTTCAAAAATTTTCTGCTGCCGGGTGTCCTCGGAAGTGTTTTCCAACACCGAACCCGCGGTGGAGCGCTCGGGACCGGGACCGGCGCATCCCGAAGCCGAAACCGTTGCCGATATCAGAAAACATAACAACATCAAACCCTTCCCCGGTTTCAACAATTGCCGGCACACGCCGGTATCGAAATGTTTCACTTTGCTTCTCCTGTTGCGGCCGCTTGGATTCCCTGCACCTGGACTTCACACACAATGGCTTCCACTCCGAATGGATGGCCGAAATCCATGATGTAATTCTCGGGTTCGATGCGATCGACCCGGCCCACGTAAGGTCCTGTGCGCACCAGTCGGCCGAATTCCGGATTGATATGGATCTCGAATTTGTGTTCTTTCTCCGTCACCGTGGCCGGTCCCCAAGGGGTGGGGACAATCTCGCCGGTTTTCAGCGTCACGCCCACGATGATCTCTTCCCCTGCGAAGCGCAGCACCTGACCCTTGACGCCCATGCCAACGTCCACCACGGCGCCCATGACCGGCTCCTTGCCGTACAAGCGTTGATATTGGGACTTGGTCGCCTTGATTTCCCTTGGAAAGGTTCTCAATCTCGCCAGTCGGATATAGCGGTCTTCCGGTTTAATTGCCGGGTCCACCGCGGCTTGCAGGGTAACGGTTTTGTGTTCGCCGACCCGCATGCCCACAAGCGCTTCGCTCACACCGGCGAAGAGTTCCTTGTTGAAGGCTTTCAAAGGGTCTTTTCCGGAATAGGTTTTCCCGTCTCCGGCCTTGATGACGACGGGCTCATATTGTTTCAAGGCCTCATAAATCACTGCCTTGGGTTGTCCGGGATTGTCGGCGATCTCCTTGTGCGTGGTCACGACAATTTCCCCCGACGTCAACCGGCAGTTCATGTCCAGCCGAACCTCGTCGCCCGGCTCGATTGTCCGATGATTCAAGCCCGCCGGGGGAATCCCCGCATGCGCACTCATGACCGGAAAAAAGAGCAACCATACAATTGTTTTCAACCGCATCGTTATCCTCCTGATTGGTTCCCGAAATTCTTTCCACGATAAGCTTCTACCGCCGCTTTGTTAGGATTTCGTGAAGCCCCTAAAAAGCATGACGTAGACATTTGCCATTCATTTATTAGGATTTGATGAAAACCCATCGCGCAAACAAAATTTATTTATTCCGCTGCAAAAATATCCATCCCCGTTCTCGTTCACGGTGTCAGGTTGCACCATGGTCCTCTGACCTGGCCCGGAGGGCCGAGGTTTTGTTTTTGGAATAAAAAAAGAGGACCCCTTGCAGGGCCCTCTTCCTTGATACAACGACGAATACCTTGTAAAGGTTATTGCCTTCGATCTGTTACGGTTCCATCGTACGTGTCGGGAAGGCAAAGCTGTTGGCTTTGGTGACCTTCATTTCGCTCTGCGTGGCCCAGTAAGCGGCCGTAGTGGACGGCAGGTTGGCCGGGTTGGAGGCGAAAGTATTCAGGGCGGTCACATACGGATGCGTTGCTGCATAGGTCGGTTCGGTGGGAGATTCGAACAGCCATTGGGCCGACCAGAAATCATACACGCCCTGCACCACGTTTGCCTTTGAGGGCGCCGCGCCCTGATAGTTCATGACGGAAGTGTTGGCATAGGTAGCGGGGTTTTTCAGGGCGTCCGCGTCCGCATAACCGACAGCGCCTTCGTTCTCATTGATGCATTTCATCATATCGGAAGAGCCGTCATTGAACCATTTGATGGAGCCGAGAAAGGAAAGTTGATTTTCCTCGATCAATAAGTTGCCGTCAGCTCTCATGACAGCGGCGTCAATGGTGGCGTGGGTGCCGGAACCGGCATGACGCAGGCAGACCGTAACGCCTTGGCTTGCCTGGCTCATATCAAAGGATTGCCAATCATTCACCTGTCCGGAAAAAATATGGACCGCCATCAAACGGGTCATATTGGTATAGGGGACGGTGTTGTTCTTGAAAAAGGCAAAGGGAACGACCAGCGGGCGATAGGAGGTGAGACCGCTGTCGTCAACATTGCTGATGGTGCGATCGGTCCAAGCGCCGCCATGGGGTCCTTTTAGCGCGCCGTGGCTTTCCTGGTCAAAGGCGCCGGCTTCCACGTCGGAAGCGCCGATGGTGACATCCTTGCATGCCAGGCTTCCGACCACATGGGTGCCGAAGTCTGTAGCAGCTTCATTCGCCATTTTGCGGTAACAAGCATTGGGACAACCGGCGGACAGACCTTCCGGATCAACGCATTTCATGGCGCGGATTCCGTCATAAGAGGCCTTTGCACTGTAGCGAATGTAGACCGTATCGGCGCCGCAGGTGCCTTTGGTGATACCATGTTTTTTCGTGCTGTCCTCGGCCTGCACGACACCGGTGCAACCGCGGGCGAGCAGGAAATTGTCGGCTGCATCGTTCCAGAAAAGGTACTGTGCGGAGGCGCCGTAAATGTTGATGTTCACTTCAGCGGCCTGGGCCGAACCGACTGCGGATAACATGGCCACGCCGACAACAGCGGATTTGATCATTTTGCGAATCATTCGTCATTCTCCTCAATGAAAGTAAAGTTAGGTAGTTGTCTCTTTATGTACTGGGATCCCCGACCATATCCTTCCATCAGGAAAGATATGGATGGATTCAAGCGACGATCAGGCGTTTCTTCTCCTGATTCCCACCAGGGCCATCAGACCGGAGCCGAACAGAATCAATGCGCCGGGAATGGGGACCGGATTGAAGACAGCCGATCCGTCGCTGGAAAGGCGGACGATTCCCTGATAATCCGTTCCAACGCCGGGCAGAAAGTGATTGCCGGCGGCATTGCGATCCCATTGATACAGGTACAGATCGATATAACCGATGGTGCCCAGATCCGCCAGACTCGGTTCCGCTACGGGATTTTCCAGTCCTTCGTTGTGAAAACCGCCCATACCGCCGGGGTTGGTGCTGCCTTGGTTCATTTTCATATCATACCCGGTGGTGGCGTTGGCCGGTCCGACAAATTTGGCGCTGGTATCGTCAGCCCGGAAAAGGGTGTGGACCTGACCGGAGCCGGTGCCCATATTGACGGAAGCAAGGTAGTTGATCGCCGGGACGGTTTCCCGGGTAGTGGCAAAATACATGTTCTGTTGGGCGGACGCCGTATAAGCGGTAAAAACTCCGGCGTAAACATTGGCCCAATCATTGGAAGTGGCCGGATCATTGACCACGGGACCGAAATCGGCCAGGGAAAAGGAACCCGGGCCGGCCAGAACCTGATTGGATCCGGCGGCGCGGTTCAGAGTGCTCACCGCGCCCAGATCCAGCCCAACCTGGTTGTCGTCCTGATTGTAAATCGCCAGGACAAGGTGATCGTTCTCAAAGTAGGCCGAAGCTTGACCGGCCATGCCGATCATCATGCAACATGCCACAACTATGCGTAACAGTTTTTTCATGGATCCATCTCCTCTTTCAATTTTGCTTTTCATGTTTTCCTTCCGGCGGCCCAGCCGTCCCGAGTATTGCCAGCTCGTGGACCTGTGGCTTTCCGTCACCCGCTTTCACGGATTCTGGCTTTTTCAAAAGGGCGTTTATTTCGTTCCGAATGAATCATTTTTACCCAATACGAACAGACACGATTTTACAAAGCGGCTCCCGATTTCGTTGACAAAGCGCTTCATTTCCGCGCCTCGGACAATACTGCACCCACCTCCTTTCCGGGACGAGTCCCGTCTATGATGTTGGGCTTCCTGGTTCCGAGAAATTCTAAGTCAGCGAAGTACCCTGAGCGATCTGGTTGTTGGGAGGGCCGTCGGTGGGAAGAAGCGAGCCGTGTGTTTTGATGTTGCCGCTCTTCCCGTTCCCGGCCTTTCTTGATGATGGTTTTACCGACCCCGTATTAGGGTTTGATTACGGTCGGATTAATGATTGATTATTTGCTTTCCGCCTTCTTTATTCCGTTTCAACGCTGTGATCCCGCAGCCGAAAAGGGCCATGATTCCAAAAAATCCCTTTACCCATCCGGTCGGGTTTCCAGCGCAGCCGGCGGAAGCGATGAAACACATGCCGCCGCCGCTGTCCGATGAATCCGCCGCCGGGGCGTCATGGGGAGAACTGTCCGCATCCTCGTCATAGGCGCTGGCGTACATGGAGAAATGACGCACCTTAAAGGTAATGAAACGGCCATAGGTATCGATTTCGGAAGTCTTCACCGTTTCCCACTCACCGGTCAGCTCGTTATAATAATAGATTTCCAACTTCGTGGGATCGCTGACGCCGGCGGCGTTCAAGTCCGCCTGGGTATAGGGCAGACGGATGGTCACGTCCATGTTGAAGGCGTAACCGGAAGGACCGAAGACAAAGACCTTGTTCACCAATTTGATCCCGCCCGCAAACGCCGGCGGGTTGTTGACGTAACCGATGGTGAGTAGGATATCGCCCGAAACAGCCCCCGGCGGAATACTCACTTGCACCCCCCAGGCCGGACTGGTGGGATCATTGACGGTCAACACCTGCATGTCGGCGGCCGACGCCAGGATTTTCTTGGAAGCGGCGATCTTGATTTCCCGGTTGACAAACGTCGTATCGATCCGGAAGGAAGCGGTCTTGGTCCAGTTACTCTGCAATTCGCCGTCCAATGTACGGGCGCGCCAATAATAGGTCATGCCGTCCGAAAGTTGCAGGGGCGCTTTCCAATTGGTGATCTCCTCGCCTTCCGGCGCAATCCCGCCGGCCACAAAGGCATAGGAGGCGAAGGACAGATCGTTGTAGATTTCGAATTCGTATTGCAGGTTGTCCCCGTCCGGATCGACCGCATTGACCACCGACAGTTCCGGCGTGCGGGAGGAAATCACGCTGCCGATCAGCGGACTGTTGATTTCCGGCGTCGACGGCGTGTTATTGATCGCCACGCAGAATTCGGCAAGGGGAGTCCAGTCGCTGGCGCAATCCGGGTTAAAGGCCTCGTTTTCATAGGCATGTTCGTCATAGGAGCGCACCTGCCACTGATAGGTCGTGTGATTGTCCAGGAGGATGGGTATCCGCCAATTGGGATCTTCCTCGATGGTTTCCGCCGCGATCTCTGAGCCGTCTTTCAATAACCTGAATTCATATGTAATCTGGTCTTCATCCGAATCAACGGAGGGCCCGGCCTTGAGGACCAGGTTCTCCCGTTCACCGGCGTCGGTGATCACCACGCCGTTTGTCGGCGACAGGAGCGTCGGGGTCGAGGGCGGATCATTTTCCCGGTTGACGAAAAACGTTCCCGTGGCGGACCAATTGACCGTATTTTCCGTATCGGCGGCATCGATCAGCCGCACCCGCCAGCAGTAGTGGGTTTCGTCTTTGAGGGCCGGGGTCTTCCAGTAGGTAAAATCCGGATCCTGGGGCAGCACCACGCCTTGGCCCGTCTCCCAATCCGATCCTCCGGGCAGGGGCGGATCCACCTGCCCCTGGGAAATGCCGGGTGACTGCACGAGAGTCAGCCCGCTGAAGACGCCGCAGACCTCCTCTTTTCCGCGCTCGATGAGTTCGAAATAGTAATAGGGTTTTTCGCAAACGGTGCAGGAGTTGGTGATCTGCAGTTTGGGACGGTTGTTGGCGATTTCCTGATTCACGGGATACACCAGGGTCGGAATCAGGGAAGTATCGCTGTCCGTATCCACGGAAAAGGGGTATGGCTCGGACCAGTCGCCGGCAAGCCCGTCTTCCCCGGTTTCCACGGCCCGCACTTTCCAGAAATAGCCGGTTTTATCCGCCAGCGGTTCGTCCTGGGGAACGACCCAGGTGATTTCCGGATGCTCGGGGTCAAAGGCGCCGTCCACCACGGCGGTGGCGACGGCTTCGGGGCCGGCCTGCGGATAGATCGCAAACTCGTATGTCAGGATATCCCCGTCCGGATCCGTCGCGATCCCGCATTTCAGGGTCGGGGTTCTGGTGTCTTTGACGGCGTTGTCCGTTGGTTCGATGCCCACGGGAACACCGGGTTTTTCATTTTCCACATTCACCTGGAAACTCGAGGAGACCCAGGAACTGTAGTTGGTTCCATCGGATGAACGCGCTCTCCAATAATACCAGGTGTTGTCATCCAGGTTCCCTGTCAGGGTCTTGGAAACTTCCCAGGTAATAAATTGCCCCGTGGTTTCCGGCGTCCCGTTGACTTCGGCGATGATGTCATCCGGATCGACCATGTTCTGTTTATTGGAAATCTGGAAATCGTAGGTGTAGGTCGCGCCGCTCTGATTGGGTTTGGCGATCACCAGGTCGGGCGGCGTTGTCGTGTTGAGCCGGGTCTTGTCAACGGGCGCATGGACCGAGGGCGCATTAATGTTGCTGCCGATGGTGATGGTGACGGTTGCGGACGCGTCCGGGGATTCGGCGTTGGTATCGCCGACCGTAAAGGTGACGGTATGGGTCCCGAGCTGCGTCCCTTGGGGAATCCAGGAGAAGGTCCACTCATACTGATGTTCGATGATGACCGGTGTGGAAACGGCCGCGCCGTCGAGGGGGGTGTGGGTCAGGGTCAATTCCTCGTTCTCGCTGTCCGAGGCCTTGATTTTGAAAATCAGGGGTTCATTGACCTTGCCCGTCTGGTCTGCGATGGTCGCCAGGACCGGCGCCGCGTTGCCGTTCGTCACGGTGACGGTGAAATTACGCGCCCCTTCGCTCTTGCCGTCCGATACGATCGCCGTGAACAGATTGGAGCCGACATAAACGGATGTCGGCGTCCAAGTGGCGGTCCAGGTGTAGTTGTTGCCGCTTTTCACGGGTGCCGGAATGATCCATGACGGATCCGTGGCAGGGCTGATGCGCAACCCGGCGCTCAAATTGTCGCCGTCATCATCCCCGGCCGTGATCGTCACACTGACCTGTTTTCCCGCCGCAACGGTCTTTGCTTCGATGGTGGCCACGATCGGCGGACGATTCACGCCGGCCGGGTTCAAAGTAACGCTGCCGTCATTCCCGAGCCGGATAATGCCTTGGTAGTCCGCACCCAGGCCGGGAAGGAAGTGGTTGCCGGCAGCGTCTTTGGACCATTGGTACAGGTACATATCCAGAT
The DNA here is from genome assembly GCA_041740615.1 of Desulfobacterales bacterium. GTDB lineage: Bacteria > Desulfobacterota > Desulfobacteria > Desulfobacterales > SURF-7 > DYJD01. The sequence continues at coordinate 7,307 of JBGSLR010000036.1, read as the reverse complement.
AACCGACGGTTCCCAGATCCGCCAGACTCGGTTCCGCCGACGGATTCTGCAGTCCTTCATTGTGAAAGCCGCCCATGCCGCCGGGGTTGAGGCTGCCCTGGTTCAATTTGTTGTCATAGCTTTTGATTTCAGTGGACAGACAGACAAATTTCGGGTCGGTGTTCGGCGGGCTATGGTCTTGATCCAATAGGGTGTGGACCTGCCCGGAGCCGGTGCTCATATTGACGGCCGCACCGTAGTTGACCTCAGGCGCAGTGGGCAGGACGGTGGCGAAAAACATATTCAGCCGGCTGTCGGCGGTGTAAGCGGTGAAAATACCGGTAAACACGTTGGCCCAATCGTTTTCAGTGGAAGGATTGTTGACCACCGGACCGAAATCGGCCAGGGCAAACGAACCTGCAGGCGCCAGGACCTGGTTGGATCCGGCGGTGCGATTCAGGGCGGAGACATTGCCCAGATCCAGCCCCACTTGGTTGTCGTCCTCGTTATAGATCACCAGGAGAAGATTGGCATTTTCAAAATACGCCTGGACCGGTAACGCCCAGGTCAACAGACAGGCAAATAACAGGCTGCAATAGATATTTTTTTTCATTTCTTTGATTTCCTGAAGTGGGTCATCCAACCGAGGTGGTCCACCACCGATCGTTACTTTTATATCAACCGTCCGTATTCAGATTTTGAGAATTTCCTCGAATTTTTCCACCCGGCCGATCTGGCCTTGGGAAAAGTTAATCTTAATGTAACCGGTAAACTTTTCATCTTGAACACTCTGCAAATATTGCAAAAATTTGCTATATTTACTGACTTTTTCTTTTTTGGGGGGGTGCTTCTCCATTGTCGCCATGGTCTTCATCGCCTTATCCATCGTTCTCTGAACCCGTTAGATTGCTGCCGGTCACCGGATGTTCCCATCGGTTCCGGGTTTGGATGTTTTCCAACGCCGCCGCAGAACCTGGACGGACGCCAGTCCGCCGGCCATCAACCAAATGGTCGCCGGAAGCGGTACGGGCGCGGCCTCCGTCACATACTGAAAAACCGGAGAAAAGGACCATCCCTCCAGGGACTGCCCTTCCTGATAAAGGCCTTGACCGGCATACACCGAAAAGAGGGCGCTGCCGCCCGCGGAAATATCGCCCAGCCAGAAAACAGGAACTTCATCCGTTTCCGCCAGTTTGCAAATTTCCCTGTCGCTGAGCCGATATTCCAACGATGCATCCGTATTGGCCCGATCCAAGGAGAAATAGTCGTTTTGCCCCTCCGGATTTTCCAGGGGGTCGTACGTCAACCCGTCCAGCCACAACGTCTGGCTGGCGCCGTTGCTGCTCAGGGAGCGCTCCCAGCGGTGTTCCTCATTTTGATACGAGAACGCGCCCGGCCCGGCGTACAGGAATTGCCACAGGACCCCGACCTGGGTCAGCGTCTCCTCGCCTGTATTGGTCAGGCGGAAATCCTGCTTGACATACCGCATGCCGTCCTGGGTGTAGGCGAACCGCGTAGCGCCCATTACATCGAGATTCGCGCTGTCCGTCGCCGTGTAAAAGGCCTCCGCCGGTCCCACCGACAGACCGGCGAGCACACAAACCATAGCCATGAATCGTACCCATACTCGTTTCATTTCCACCACCTGCAATTGCCGATGACGATTGCCTGTTAAACGTATAAAAAATCTCCGACAGCGCATAAACAGCGCTGTTGCGTATTTGCCGAACGCCTTATCGAATTCCGTTGTTTGTTGTCTTCCCGGTTGCGAACCGAAACCCGATACGCGTCATGAATTGGCCACTTCTATCCATTCCATGTTAGCGATTCATAAAAACAGTGTTAGATCTTCATGAGGATCTCATATCCTCATGGAATCGATCCGCATTTTCATTGGTACGCGGCAACCTGTTTCACTCTCTCGCGCCGCTCCAGCTCCATTTTACAGGCAATGCAGTAGGGCGTGTCCGGCATGACCAGAAGTCGATCCATGGGAATTTCATCTCCGCATTCATCACAAACGCCGAAACAGCCGTTCTCAAGACGGTGGAGGGCTTGTTCGATTTGCTGGATAAAATGGGTCGCTCGATGACGGAACAGCTGTTGATAAAGGCTTTCCAGATCCGCTGTGGCGCGGTCCAAGAAATCGCCATGCCGATTCTCGTAGTCCGCCGGGGTCACTGTCGTCATCCCATCCTTTTGAAGCATCAACTGCAACAGGTCGGACAAGACTGCTTTAAAATAACCTTCATCGATGGTTTCCATGGACCGAATCCGATTCAACGCGCGTGGCATCCTGAGGTTGTTACCCGGTTCGATAGACGGATCCGAATGATGATCGCCGATGATCGACAACCGATTTTTTCGTGTTTTTCCGAAGTTTCGCATCATTTCTCCTTTCAATTCATGTTGCTCCGCGTTTTTACGCGACAGATGTTAGCTGAATATAATGAAAAGATGAGAAGCCGATTTGATGGGGAATTGCACGCATTCCTAGCCTGATCCTCATAAAAGTCTAATTCGTTTCGGTTACCATATACATCAAATTAAAGGGCTTGCGGGTCCGAGCCGGTAACGGACGCGTAGTCACAACCCTTGATAAGGAATCGAATCATTGATGATGAATTCAACCAACGCCGCCCGCTTCCGGGTGGTCCCGTCCGTCGGGCAACCCATTGATCGCCCCACCGACCTGAAAAAACTGGAAGACATCCTGGAAATCCGGCGCACATCACCGGAGGCGTTCATTGCATCCCTGCCCTTTTCCATCCACGACGCCACCGCGGGAACGGAAAATGAACTCCAAACCGTGGTCATCGGTTCGGTAGAAAAAGTCGATCTGCCGTTGATCATCCGCGCCTCCAATTATTATCGAAACTCCATCGAAAAAGCCGCGACCGGTGATTCCCCCAAGCGGATATTCACGGACCTGGAAAGACATCTGAGCGACAATGAAAGCGGGATATGGGAAAACAGCTGGGTTCGTTTCGACCAGGAGGTTCTCGATCCGTACACCAGAGGAATTCTGGAAAACGATCTGCGGGCCGACAAACGCCAACTTGCCGGCGCCATCCGGCAGGATGCGGACCGCTTTTTCCTGGTTCAGGGCGGAAGGACCCGGATCCGAATTCCGGTGAGTTATCTCTTGAAACTGTCCCTGGCCGAGACCGTCGCCGCGGCGGACACACCTCCCGTCATCCGCGAAACAGCCGAACGCCTGATGCGGCATTTTTCAAACGACAATACCTCACCGGAAACCTACTCCTTTCAGCCAATGCCCTTGACTCCCGAGAAAAAAATGGGCAAAGGCGTCGCGGCGGAAATGTTGAAACGATTTCTGCTGACCCAGCTGCTGGTGCAATACGCCAATCGGCGTTTCCGGTTGCGGGAAAACGGCCAGAAAGCCCTCGTCTATTTCGCGCCCCATACCCTGCTCCGCCAGAAAAAGTTGAACAATCTGATTTCGGACGCCTATTATCGCGAACTGTTCATGAGCCCCTGTCTGTCGGGTTGGGATCGGGGGGAAGACAAATACCGCTATATGCATCTCTGCCACCGCGTCCTTTCCCTCAGCCAATTGAACGCCGTGGCGAAGCTCCGGGAGGCGGACATCATCACGCGAAACCTGGTGGTGTTGCCCAACACCTCCAATACCTGCCTTGCCAACAATGGAACTCATATCAGCCTCGGGAGCGCGAAAATCAGCCGTCTGCTGCAACATTCCGCATCGGGTTTCGGTGAGCGGGATGAAAAACATATGGGCGATCTGGTCATCAAAATCGTCGAACATTTCCTGCCGCTTTTTGTGGGAACATATTCCGCGGCGCCGCACCGGTTCGATTTTTGGGATTTCCACCCCGAAAGAATGCTCGGATTTCTTCCCCATGAACTCCATTTCACGCATTTGCGCATGATCTGGAGACGTTGGAAGAAAAAAGCGTTTATTCGTTGCCTGGGACGATCCGTCACGCCGTTCGGCCCGGAAAAACTGGACCGACTGGTCAGCCGGGCCCTGGGGTTGCAAGGGGATTTCGTGCCCGATGTCCGCCTGATCGACTATCTGGTGGCATTGCTGAGCACCGGCGCGAGCCCGGCGCTGAACGGCATGCCGGACAGCGACGGGAAACTGAAAAAAGATCTGGCGGACATGGGAGTTTTCGATCAGGCCATGCCGCTCTACCTGCTGTATCGGTTGCGACGATTCTCTCAAATGGGTTTTTCCGGATATGAAGGACGCTATTACAGCATCTTCGAGAATGTGATGGATGATATGGGAGATGCGGTCAATCTCCAGGTTCTGATCACGGCCCTGGCCTACCAATATATTCTTGAAAAAAAGATCAGCCATGACAGCATCCCCGACAGTCCCTTCATCGAAAGCGAACGAAGGCAGATCTTTTTCGGCGCCGCCATCGGCATTCCAACGTTTTATATCCGTAAAGACACGAAAAACCGCTTGATGGCATCGATCCTGATGCGGGTGAAGGACACGCGCCACAGCAACCGGTACGGCGGCTATATCCGGGTGCACAACCTTCAGTATCGCAGGGCCTTGATCGAAATGATCCGGGAAGACGGAAAGGCGTTGATCGAACTGTTGGGGTTGCAGGAAACCCTGACGAACCTGGAACAACGCCTTGTGTCGCCTTGCCATTCAGCCGCCAGGAGACTGACCCAGGGGATTCTGGACCAGGCCGGCGCATCCGATCCCATGCGGGTATCCGGGGAAGAATTCAACGCCGCAGCGGAGATATACTATCGCGACACCTTGCAGAAGAAAAACATGAATGCGGCCCTTTCCCTCTTCCAGGATGACATCCGGAAGCTGGATTCATGGCAATCCTGGCGGGAAGGCTATTATAATCAGGCACTCCTGCATACCTTGAACGGCAAGAATGCCGCCGACTATCTGAAAGCCCTGCAAACCGATCTATTGGATGAGTCCGCCGGGGCGGAGGATCTGAAAAAGTTGATTCATCTCATGCTGCTGAGTCTGCACATGGACTTGCAACAAACCCAAAACCCTTCAGGAGGAGTCTGAACCATGGGATCATCCCCGGTGCATCAATACGTGGAACGTGAAACGGCCGACTGCCGGAATGAAGTCCTGTTCGGCGACCGCATCGTCAAGTATATATATGCCTCCGCGCGGGAAAATCCCTCCCTGCTGTTCCGGTTGTTGACCTCCGCCAGAACCTCCAGTCTGTTGAGTTTCCTCAACTATGACATTCCACTGGGTGATGCGATGACCGGCGGCCGGAAGCTGTTGCGAACGCTCGGCGTCGATTTTTCCGAATGTCTCGAGCCGCCGGAGCGCCTGAATACCGCACGAAAAGTGTTCGAACGCCAAATACGGTATTGGGAAACACGGCCAATGCCGGAAGGCGATCCGATGGTCGTTTCACCGGCGGATTCGAGAATGATAATAGGTTCATTTGCGGAAAATTCGTTGCTTTTTCTAAAAGAAAAATTTTTCCATTATGAAGAGCTGCTCGGAGCCGACAAGCGCAACTGGCTTCGAATCTTTGAAAACGGCGATTTCGCGGTCTTCCGCCTCACTCCTGAAAAATATCATTACAACCACGCGCCCGTCTCGGGTCGTGTTCTGGATATCTACGAAATTTCCGGACGCTACCATTCCTGCAATCCGGGAGCGGTGGTCGAACTGGCGGCGCCCTATTCCAAAAACAAACGCGTGGTGACCGTCATCGACACCAATACGTCCGGCGGAAGCCGTGTGGGGAAAGTGGCCATGATCGAAGTGGCCGCGTTGATGATCGGTGATATCGTTCAATGTTACAGCGAAACCGAATACGAAGCTCCTCGGCGGGTGGAAACGGGGATGATGCTGTGGAAAGGCCGGCCGAAAAGCCTTTTCCGGCCGGGCAGTTCCGTGGATGTGCTGATTTTCGAAAAAAACCGGATTTCCTTCTCCCGGGACCTGCTTTTCAACCAGAATCGAAAAGATGTTCGAAGCCGCTTTTCGGTTGACTTCCATAAACCGTTGGTCGAGACGGAGGTGAAAGTCCGCTCGCTCATCGCTACCGGTCTCGTGCGCACCGTCAAATGAGGCCGCCTGCAAAAAGGTGTATTTGTCATGAATAATTATTTGATACTGATCGGTATTTCCCTGATTCTGACGTTTCTGTTTCGGTGGGCGTTCCGAACATTGCCCGGGGAACGATGGCAGATCATGGGGGTCATTCCCACGGTAAAACAACCGGACGGCTCCTGGTCCGGCGTCAATCTGACCTATTATGGCTTTTTCATCGCTCTGTCGACTGCCTGGGCCGGGGTTGTTTTCTTCATGCTGTTGGGCGCCGTGGCCCTGCCCTTCGGCATGATCGCGTTGGCTTTGTCCCTCATACTCGCGATTTGCGTTCCCGCTTCCCGGATGACCGCCCGTTTCGTGGAAAACAAGGCCTATACCGCCAGTGTGGGCGGAGCCGCCTTCATAGGCATTCTCATCTCACCCTGGATTATTCATTTCATGGAGAAGGTCTTCGCGGTTTCCACGCCGCCGGGTTCCTGGTTATCTTCCGGAATGGCCGCACTCGCCATCGCGTATGCATTCGGTGAAGGCATCGGACGCCTGGCCTGCATCAGCTTCGGCTGTTGTTACGGCAGACCCATGGATCAGATACCGGCCATGTTTCAAGCGTTGTGTTTCCATCGCTCCTTCATCTTCAGTGGTAAAACCAAAAAAATCAGTTATGCGCACCAGCTGGACCAGAAAGAAATCTTTCCGGTTCAGGCGATCACCGCGATTCTGTATTGCGGAGCCGCATTGATGGGCATGGTTTTGTTTGTTTTCGGTCTGTTTACGACAGCATTGATATGCACCCTGAGCGTCACGCAGCTCTGGCGCTTTTTTTCAGAATTTTTCCGGGCCGACTATCGCGGACGGCAAAAAATTTCAGCATACCAGACCATGGCCCTGGCATCCATGGTCTACGCCGTCCTTGTCGTCACATTCCTTTCCGGACCGTCAAACGGCATGCCGGTCGATTTGTCAACCGGTCTGAAAGCCTTATGGACTCCATGGATGCTGGTTTTCCTGCAAACCTTATGGATCCTCACCTTCTGGTACACCGGCCGCAGTCAGGTAACCGGGGCCACCATCACGCTATTTGTGAATCAGGAGAAAATTTGATATAGATCGGAAACAACACGGACTGCGGATCGGCGGTGGGAAACCGTAACCAAACACTTTTCCGGAACCATTTAATTTTATTTAAATTAATAAAAAAATAACCGATTCCTAACCAAACGCTAACAATACACGCCTATTTTTATCCCGTCAGCTGAATGGCGCAGGTGAACGACAG
>JBGSLR010000035.1:0-122248 GCA_041740615.1 Desulfobacterales bacterium | reverse complement strand
AGCCGGAATCAAGGGCCTCGATGGGGTCAAGATCGTCATGACCACCGCCCTGGGCGACCGGAACAACGTCATCCAGGCTTTCCGGGAGCAATGCGACGGATACCTGGTCAAACCCATCGACAAGGGGAAACTGGCCAAGCTGTTGAGGGAAATTATATGAGCCCTTCCTGTTGCAGGATGATCATGGCCTGTTGAGCGATGGTGGTGACGTGGCTCAAGGCCTGGGTAAGGTGAAAAGAAGCTTCCTGAATGACCCCGGATTGACTCATGACGATCGCCAGATCCATGCTTTTGACGGCTGCCGGCCAGGCCGGATGGGGCGACAGTTTGGCGGCCAAATGAACTTCGTGAGCGATCATCTGCAGCAGCGACCGGACGAGGGGTTCCGCCCCCAGTCTCGCGGGGTAATCCAATCCGGCTGCCTGCTCCACCATCTGGGAAGCCCAGATGATCCCGGCTTTAATCTTATCCCCCTGTGCAAACGCCATCAATGCCTGCTGTCGATTCATCCCATCCTCCTCATGACATCTGGTGGGCACGTTACCGGTTCCATAATTTGATTCCTCATCCACCATTCGGATTTCGTAATTGTTTGTTACACCACCCCTTTGCCATGGGGGATACGGGAAATTTCCATTCGGCAGTTCCGTATCCCTCTGGCGGCCAGCAGGAGTTCCACTGAATCGGCAGCCAATTCCCGGTGAGGGGTCGGTCCGATGATCAGGCGCGTCAAGGGAAAATGGTCGCTCTGGTTTCCGATGAGTTTCAATTCCATACAGGGAGCGATCAATCCGTTGATTTCACGGAATTGAAGAAGCGGATCGGCGGGCGTTATCGTCGTCGGCATGGATAACAGACACCACAGGATGCCCTGGAAAGAGGCCGGGTGTTTGAACAGGGCGCTGAATTGGATGCAATACACCAGGAAATTATCGGCGATATTGTTGACCTGGAGCATCAGATCCGGCGCTTCGGCGGGGAGGCTGGAGATCCGCCGGACAGATTCCCCCAGCAGATTGCGGATGGCCTGTTTCTGTTGCCGCTCGTCAAATACGCATTTTACGAGTTTGAATTGGAGAGGTTCGGTGAGACGGAGCATCTGTTTTGTGTCGAACCCGAGGCTGTAGCGTTTTCCGTTCGGACCGCCGTTCCGCCAACAGGAAAAGAGATCCCCTTCCTGATACAGATAGCATGTAAATAGCTGATATTGCGGCGACGTCGTCAGCCGATTGATGATTTCACGAAACAAATTTTCCCGTTGATCAAGCGGAGTCGACGCATGGGGTTGGTTTTGAACGGTGGCGGAGGAGTCCTCCGCCGCCATTATCCGTTCGATTTCCATCATAACGATTTCGATCAGATAAGTGAGTTCGATATTGTCGTTTAGATACCGAATATCGGGTGCGAGAAGCGCCTGTTTGTCCAGCATGTTCATGAGTTCCCGGGGGGTCGCATACCAATAAAGGACTCCCGGTGGAGATGCGGAATGTATGAATGTTTCGATATTGCCCACGAGGCATCCTCCCAGCAGATGGATTGTGGCCTTTTCCCGAAAAGACGCGCAGCGGGCCGCGCGGGGGAATCGGTCTTCAGCCTGGATGGCTGAGCGATTACAGCGTTATCTATGAAATTATGCGACAAACATCAAGACCGAAATGGTTTCCATGGATATTTGCTTGGGGAAACGGATGGATGTTCGTTGCGAAAAATCTTGAACCTGTCTCCCAATGCTGGTATCAAGAGTGTATCCATCCATAAACACAAACACACACAACTGAAAACGGTGGGATTCGAATGACCGGTGAACAAGAGGCCAATGGAAAAGGTGTTGAAGGCTTGATGGACTATTTCATCATGGAGTGGATCAGCATCCGGGATAAACTACCGCCTCCCCATGAAAGCGTGCTCGTCTTTTTCGGCGGTAAAGACTGCGGGTCCATCGCGATAAAATATCTGACTGAATATCAGGAAGGACGCCACCACTGCTGGCACCCGGGTGGTCAGGACCTTGGCAATGCGACTCACTGGATGCCCCTGCCGCCGTATCCTCCCGAGACGTTTCCGGTAACGAGAGAGCGTCAAGACACCCATGAAAAATAACTCTCAGAGTCTTTTTGTTGTCGACGACAGCCCGATGAATATCAAAGTGTTGGGGGAGACGCTCCAGGACGAATATGATGTTCGTTTCGCTTTGAACGGTAGAGAGGCCCTTGACATGATTGCGGCCTACCGGCCGGACCTGATCCTGTTGGACATCCGGATGCCCGAGATGGATGGCTTTGACGTCTGCCGGCGATTGAAGGCTGCAGATCAGACCCGCCATATTCCGGTTATTTTCATTACCAGCATGGACGAAACCAAAGATGAAGCCCTGGGTTTCGAACTCGGCGCCGTGGACTATATCGTCAAGCCGTTCAACCCCCAGATTGTAAGGGCGAGAGTCAGAACGCACCTGGAGTTGAAGCGTCATCGGGACCATCTGGCGGAACTGGTCAAAGAGCGCACCGTGGAACTGGAAAAGGCGAAAATTGCCGCCGAAGCGGCCAGTGAAGCCAAAAGCCGGTTTTTATCCAATGTGAGCCACGAGTTGAAAACGCCCATGAACGGCATCATCGGCATGAACAGCCTGCTGTTGGACACCCATCTGACCGATGAACAACGCGAGCTCGCCGACATCATTGCCGTTTCGGCCCGGGCGCAGCTATCCATCATCGATGACATCCTGACGTTTTGTCAGCTGGAAGTCGGCCAACTGTCCTTGTCCCGGAAAAAAATCGATCTGCGGGCCATTTTGAAGGAAATTTATGATGTTATCATTATCAATGCCAAGGTGAAAAATCTCAATCTGACCTATCGAGTGGAAGAACACGTGCCGGCGGTGTTATGGGGATATCCCCGGGAACTACGCCAGGCCCTCATCTATCTTGCGGGAAATGCGGTCAAGTTTACTTCCCGTGGAGAAGTGAGTATCAACGTAACCAGCACGCAAACCGATGCCGGATTGGAGTCCTGTCATTTTGTGATCAGCGACAGCGGTATCGGCATCCCGGAAAAAAAAATAGACCGGCTATTTACTCCGTTTTTTCAGGTGGACGATTCCTATACCCGCGTCCATGGCGGTCTTGGCCTGGGTCTGATCAATGCCGGTCGACTGGTTGAATTAATGGGCGGCAGGATCCACGTCGCAACCGAAGAGGGCAAGGGGACGACCTTCCGGTTTCAAGTGGATCTGGAACGGGCTGATCCGACCGCCTCATGATGTTTCATCAACGCGAAAACTGAAATCAAACAATTCTCCCGGGAGCTCATATCCCCCTGCCGGCTAACCGGGAAACGACGATTTGAAAAGCGAGGGTTCTCTACATGGATCATAAATGGGTGTATATGTTCAGCGAAGTAGATCAAGCGGAAAGGTCCGTCGGTAAAGGGTGGGACGGTGTGCGCGGACTGTTGGGCGGCAAGGGAGCCAACCTGGCGGAGATGAATCGAATCGGGTTGCCGGTGCCGCCCGGTTTCACTGTAACCACCGAAGGGTGCAACGCCTATCTCGCTTCAAACGGTATTTTCCCGGAGGGTCTCTGGGAGCAGATCCTGTCCGCCATGGCAACCGTCGAAGCCGCTACCGGCAAAAAATTCGGTGACGGTCAAAATCCGTTGCTGGTCTCCTGTCGCTCCGGGGCCCGGTTCTCTATGCCCGGGATGATGGATACGGTGTTGAACATCGGGCTGAACGACGCCACGGCAAAAGGATTGGCGGCCTTGATCGGCGACGAGCGTTTTGTCTTTGATGCCTATCGTCGACTGATCCAGATGTTCGGAAGCGTCGTTATCGGAATGCCCGACGACGTCTTCGAGGAGGTGATCACCCAAGCCCGTCGAAAGGCGGATGTGGAGAACGACAGCCAGCTGGCGGCCGCCGACTGGAAGAAGGTGACCACGGAATTTAAGGCCTTATTTAAAGAACACACCACCATCACGTTCCCGACCAATCCCTATGAACAACTGAAAATGGCCACCGAAGCGGTGTTTAAAAGTTGGAACGGCAAACGGGCCATGGACTATCGCAATGCGGCCAATATTCCCCACGACCTGGGAACAGCGGTGAACGTGGTTGCCATGATTTTCGGCAACATGGGCGCGGACTGCGCCACAGGAGTAGCCATGACCCGGAACGGCTCGACGGGTGAGAGGAAGATCGAGGGAGATTATCTGATCAATGCCCAGGGAGAGGATGTGGTTGCCGGGACGAGGGCTACCCAGGAGATATCCCGGCTCGAAACCGATATGCCCGAGGCGTATGATGAACTCCAACGTATTGCGGAAACGCTTGAAAAACATTATCGCGAAATGCAGGATGTGGAGTTCACCATTGAAAAGGGAAAGTTGTGGATGCTCCAGACCCGCGACGGAAAACGCACTGCCAGGGCAGCGGTGCGGATTGCCGTAGATATGGCGGAGGAAGGTTTGATCACGAAAGCCGAAGCCGTCCTGCGGGTAACGCCCGCCCAGGTTGATTTTTTCCTGCATCCGCAATTTGATCCGGAGGCGGTCAAGGCTTCTTCCGCGGCCGGCGACCTTCTGGCTGTCGGCCTGAATGTTTCTCCCGGAGCCGCCATCGGCGTGGTGGCCTTTGATGCCGATCTGGCCGAGAAATGGGCCAGGGAGGAAGGCAAACAGGTGATCATGGTTCGTCCGGAAACCAGGCCGGATGATGTCCACGGCATGCTGGCGGCCAATGGAATTCTGACCAGCCGGGGAGGACGAACCAGCCATGCGGCCCTGGTGGCGCGTCAGTTCGGCAAACCCGCCGTGGTGGGCGTTTCCGTACTGACGATCGACATGGTCAAACGTGAAATGCGCGTTCGCGATAAAATCATCAAGGAAGGGGAATGGCTGTCCATCGACGGCACGACCGGGGAGGTATATGCCGGCAAGCTCGCTACCATGATTCCGGATATCAAGGATCCCTGGCTTATCAAACTGCTTTCCTGGGCGGATGAATTTCGTACGCTGGGTGTCTGGACAAACGCCGACTACCCTCGGGATGCCAAAAGAGCGAGGGAATACGGAGCCGAAGGGATCGGCCTGTGCCGCTCCGAACATATGTTTTTCGAGCAGGAGCGTCTGCCCCATGTACTGAAGATGATCATGACGGATTTGCCGGTGGAGCGCAAGGAAGCCCTGGGAGCGGTGCTGCCGTTTCAGCGGGAAGATTTCATGGGGTTGTTTCGCGCCATGGACGGGCTGCCGGTGATTATTCGTCTGTTGGATCCGCCCCTCCATGAATTCCTTCCCAACCATTCTGATTTATTGAATGATTTGACAGACATCAAAATCAGGATTCAGCATGCAGCCGATTTGACGGCGATCGATAAATTGCTGGATCTGTTCAAGCGAAAGGAACGTGTTCTCAAACGGGTGGAAAGCCTGAAGGAAACCAATCCCATGCTTGGGCTGCGGGGTGTTCGACTGGGCATTCTGTTTCCCGAAATTATCATCATGCAGGTGCGCGCGATTTTTGAGGCGGCCTGCATCGTCAAGAAGGAAGGCGTCATCGTTATGCCCAAGGTGATGATTCCGTTGATCAGTCACAGCAATGAACTCAAAAAACAGCGGGAAATTTTGGAAGAGGAGGCCCGCCAGGTCATGGCGGAAAGGGGTGTCCGGATCGATTATAAATTCGGAACCATGATCGAGCTGCCCCGGGCGGCGCTGGTGGCCGACATGATCGCCCCGCACGCGGAATTCTTCTCTTTCGGCACCAATGATCTGACCCAGACCACTTTCGGTATTTCCCGGGATGACGCTGAAACGGGTTTTTTGTTGAACTATATGGAATCCGGCATCCTTCCCGACAATCCGTTCACCAGCATCGACATGGACGGGGTGGGGCAATTGATGGCGATCGCCGTCCAAAAAGGGCGTTCCGTAAAGCCGGATCTGGAATGCGGCATATGTGGAGAGCATGGCGGGGATCCGAAGTCCATCGCCGTATGTCATGCCCTGAAACTCAATTATGTTTCCTGTTCCCCCTATCGGGTGCCTGTGGCGCGATTGGCGGCTGCCCATGCGGCGTTGAAGGACGGGAAAGGCGAGTAGGAACTACGAATTGGGAATTACGAATTACGAAGGGTGAATTGGGGGCCCTTTTATAAAACGGCCAATGGCCGGATGCCAATACCTCTAAATAGACAGGAACGGTCATGGGTAAATCCGCAGAGGAAAAACGGTTGCTGGATGAGGTGATTGCCTTGGCGGCGAAGTGGCAACAGCGGGCCAACCAGTTGTTGACATCGGAGGAAAAGGGGATTCAGGAACAAATGATGCGCCTGCTGACCCATCCTCTGGACAAGGTCGTTCTGACGCGGATGATCGATCAAGGCTTCCGATCCGCGGATGCCGGCCGCGTGGCGGATCAGATCAGCAACCTGCTGCATGAATATGGTGTGCCGGATTTTTTTTCTTCGGTGGAGAAATTGCTGGTGCAGATGTTTCTAAGCGTCGGCAGGCATATTCCAAATTTTTCGGTGCCGAAAGTGATCGGTAAAATGCGGCATAACAGCAGTCGCGCGATTATTCCCGGAGAGCCGGAAGCACTGCACGCCCATCTGCAGAAAAGAAAAAAACAGGGTGTGCGGATGAATATCAACCACCTGGGGGAAGCTGTCTTGGGAGAGGCCGAAGCCCGATCGCGCCTTGCAACCTACGTCGATGATCTGCGGAATCCGGAAATTGAATATATTTCGGTGAAAATATCGACGATTTATTCCCAGATTAACTCTCTGGCCTTCGATCATACCATTTCGGTGCTGCGGGAAAGACTCGGATTGCTGTTTCAGACCGCTCAGGAAAACAGGTTTGTCCGCGCGGACGACACATCTGTCCCCAAGTTCGTCAATCTGGACATGGAGGAGTACCGCGATCTGGAAATCACGGCAAAGGTTTTTCTTGCGACACTGGATGAACCGCAGTTCAAACACCATTCGGCGGGCATTGTTTTGCAGGCCTACCTGCCGGATTCCTATGCCATGCAGCAGGCCATTACTGCCTGGGCGCAGAAGCGTTTGGCCGAAGGTGGAAGTCCGATCCGGATCCGTATTGTCAAGGGCGCCAACATGGAAATGGAGATGGTGGAAGCGGCCATCCAAAACTGGCCGCTTGCCACATACGATCGTAAACTGTTCGTGGACGCCAACTACAAACGCATGGTCCGTTTTGGAATGCGTCCTGAAAATTGTGCGGCGGTTCATCTGGGGATTGCCTCCCATAATCTGTTCGAACTGGCGTATGCATATGTGCTGGCCCGGCAAAACAACGTCACCGGCTGTTTCAGTTTTGAAATGCTGGAAGGAATGGCCGATCATATCCGCCGGGCGATTTGCGAAACCATGGAAGGAATGGTGATGTACGCACCGGTGGCCACCCGGGAGCAATTCATCAGCGCCATCGCCTATCTGATACGCCGGTTGGATGAAAATACGGCGCCGGAGAATTTTTTGCGCTATTCCGCCGGCTTGAAAACCGGAACCAAGGATTGGGAATTTTTAAAAGAACAGTTCACGAAATCCGTGGCGTATATGGACAAACCGTCGATCTCGCCCCATCGAACCCAAAACCGTCTGACGGAAGTTTTTCCGGAAAAAATGGGGACTTTTCATTACCGCCGGTTTGAAAACGAGGCGGATACGGACTGGTCCCTCAAGGCCAACCGGAAATGGGCCGAAGGCATTCGGGATCGGTGGAAAAAGGAATCGATCGGGGCGCCTCTGGAAATTCCGTTGGTGATCGGGGGGGAGGAACGGAAGGAAGGGCGCGAGATTCGGGACTGTCTTGATCCGTCGCAATTGCCGCTGGAAATATGCGTTGCGCGGTATGCAATGGCCGGAGATGATGATATCGAACAGGCCGTCGCGACGGCCAAAGAGGATCCGGACGGATGGCGGCGTAAAACGGCGGATGAGCGTCACCGCTTGCTTTCAAAGGTGGCCATGGCGTTGCGCAAAGCCAGAGGGGATTTGATCGGCGCTGCCATGGCGAACACCGGTAAAATTTTGACCGAAGCGGATGTCGAAGTCTCCGAGGCCATAGATTTCGCTGAGTACTACCCATATTCTATCACTGCTTTTTTCAATCGGGATGGGCTTCGAGGGGCGGGCAGGGGCGTTGGGTTGGTTATCTCGCCCTGGAATTTTCCCATCGCCATTCCTTGCGGCGGGATCGTCGCCGCTCTTTCGGCAGGTAACACCGTACTGTTCAAACCTTCCTCCGATGCGGTTCTGGTCGCCTGGCTTTTGTGCCGGTGTTTCTGGGATGCAGGCGTATCGAGAAATGTACTGCAATTCGTTCCCTGCGCCGGCACTGGCGCCGGGGGGCGCCTGGCCGGGCACGGGGATATCGATTTTATCATTCTGACCGGCGGGACGGAGACCGGTCTCAATATTCTGCGCCGAAACCGGACGGTTTTCCTGGCGGCGGAAACCGGCGGCAAGAATGCTACCATCGTCACCGCCATGTCGGACCGCGATCAGGCCATTAAAAATGTCGTTCATTCCGCTTTCAGCAATTGCGGTCAAAAATGTTCCGCCACTTCCTTGCTGATTCTTGAAAAGGAAGTCTACGAAGATGATACCTTTGCCGCGCAGCTGGCCGATGCGGCCCGGAGTTTGAAAGTGGGCTCGGTCTGGGGGTTTGAAAACAAGATCGGTCCATTGATTCGTCCTCCCGGGAATAATCTCCGGCGGGCTTTGACAACGCTGGAACCGGGAGAATCCTGGCTGCTGGAACCGGAAAACGTGCGTGACAATCCACACCTATGGTCCCCCGGGATCAAATGGGGTGTTCAGCCCGGATCATATACCCATTTGACGGAATTTTTCGGCCCGCTTTTGGGCGTCATGTGCGCGGAAGATCTGAACCAGGCCGTCGCCTTGGTCAATCAAACCGGCTATGGGCTCACCTCCGGTCTTGAGAGTCTGGACAAGCGGGAGCAGGAAATCTGGAAAGGAAAGATAGAAGCGGGAAATCTATACATCAACCGGGGAACAACCGGTGCCGTCGTGCTGCGCCAGCCTTTCGGCGGTATGAAAAAGTCGGCCATCGGTGCGGGGATCAAGGCGGGAGGCCCCAACTATGTCGCCCAATTCATGAATTTCAGTCCCGACGACTACCCGATTGTCGGCGCGATTCAGCGGAATTCTCCACTGCTGCGTCTGATGGCCGAGTGGCGACGAAAAACGTTCTGGGGGAATTTTTCGGATATAGGAGAAGAGTTGCGGAAAACCCTGTATGCCGTTGAAAACTATCTGTACTGGATGGAACAGGAGTTCGAACGGGTCCAGGATTATTTCCATCTTCGCGGTCAGGACAATCAGGTACGATATGTCCCGGTGGGTCGGGTAATGGTGCGGGTCCACCCCGACGATACGCTATTCGAGGTGCTGGCGCGCATCGCCGCCGTGCGCATCAGCGGATGTAAGCTTTTCATCAGTATGCCGGCGGGAATGGAAAATTCGGTTACGCGATTTCTGTACGGTTATGATGGACGCAGGCTGACCGATGGAAACAAGCTTTATGTTCAGAATGACGAGGAGGTGATCGCAACTCTGCCGAAAATGGATCGTATTCGTTTTGCCGCACCGGAACGTGTACCCGCGGTTTTATCAGCTGCCGCCGCCGTAACCGGATTTTATATCGCCCGGACACGCGTCCTGATGGACGGCCGTATCGAGCTGCTGCAGTATTTCCGGGAGCAGAGCGTCTGCCATAACTACCATCGATATGGAAACCTGGGCGAGCGAGGGATTTGAAGCGATTCTACGGATTTTCAGGTCCGGGGAAAGGTTATTTTTTTGTGACCAGCGCGGCGCTTCTCTGGGCCGTTTCCGGCACCGCGGCAAAATTTCTGTTCAACAGCGGAATCTCGCCCTTTGAGCTCGTGCAGTTGCGGCTGACGACGTCCACCGCCTTTCTCTTTTTCTGGTTATTGATCCGCAGACCCAAACGCTTGGCAATATCTCGGCGGGATATCGTCTATTTCGCCGTTTTCGGCGCAGCCGGGATGGCCTCCGTTCAGTTTACCTATCTTTTTGCCATCAGTAAAATCAACGTGGCGGCGGCCATACTCCTGCAGTATATGGCGCCGGTCTTTATCGCATTCTATTCCATATTGGTTGACCGGGAAAAAGTCAGGCCGCTGACCATACTATCCCTTGTCGGCGCCATGACCGGATGCTACCTGGTAGTAGGGGCGTACAATCTGGACATCCTGTCGCTCAACCTGGCCGGGATTGCCAGCGGAATCTTATCCGCCATTGGATTTGCCTGGTATTCATTACAAGGGGAATATGGTATGCGCAAGTACAACCCCTGGACCGTGCTGTTTTATGCGTTGTTTTTTGGCGCATTGGTCTGGAATGTCCTCCATCCGCCCTTTTCGGCCTTCCGGCAGGATCATTCCCATCTTCAGTGGGCGTTGCTTTTTTATATCGCCGTTTTCGGAACGGTGTTGCCATTCGGGCTTTATCTGGAGGGTATCAATCTGCTCCGTTCCACCCATGCCAGTATTGCGGCAACCCTTGAGCCCATCGCCGCCGGCGTCATTGCTTTTATCTTTCTCCATGAAACCCTGGATATGCTGCAGATCGCCGGGGCCATATTGGTATTGGGATCAATCGTTCTGTTGCAGATGAACCATCGGCCGGATGATAACGCCCCGGGGACCATCAGAAGACACGCAGGAATTCGGAAAGTGTCTCCAGGTGAGTGACTCGGACCCATGCGGGCTGAGTGTAAATTTTTATATAAATATCTGATATAATGAAATTAAGATTGACAGATGGTGTCGTTTGGATTACAGGCAGTCCTATCGGAAAACCATCCGGAATCGTGGAGGTCGAGACATGGACCAAGGCCTGGAAAGAAGAGTGTACGAACGCCGCCAAGGCGTCGCACCTGTTTTATACGCGAACTATAGTACGGAAAGATATTCGGATGCGAGCCTTTCAGATTATTGTATCGGGGGCATGGCGTTCGTAGCGGGTACGGCGTTGCAGCCGGGTGCGGATCTATGCGTCAAAATGGAAGGTCGTTTACGGATCAGCTATGCTCGCAAGCTCACCGACGGACTTCGGGCGGAAGTAATCTGGTGCCGAGAGCTCGAAGATTCCCTTGCCGGCCAATATAAGGTGGGGGTGGAGTATTATGAGCCGGTCTTGAAATACCAGGATCGCCCCTGGCAACGCAGCTACGATGGCCGTGTTCCCAACAATATATCCTATGGAACGATTGTCGCCCCTGATTTTCTGTCCCATTCCGCCCGACGTTTTCCGGAGCGGCCGGCCGTCATCTGCAATAACATTACGCTGACCTATGCGGACCTGGATAAAACCGTCGGGCGTTTGGCCACTTGTTTAACGGCATTCGGCATTCAGAAAGGCGACCACGTCGCGATTGCCCTGCCCAATATCATTCCGGCCGTGGCCGGATATTTTGCGGTTTTGAAAATCGGTGCGGTGGTCGTTCCCTGTGACATGGAAAGTTCGGATCGAAAGCTGGCCACGCTGGTTCGCGATACCGACGTCAAGGTGATGATCACCCTGGATCGCTGGCGCCATCGAATGATCGCCATTCGAAGGGAGACCGGCATCCGCCAGCTTATTTTTGTCTCCGAAAAGGACTATTCAACAGTGGGCCGCCGTATCGGCTATCTTCTTTCAGGGAAGCATCTTCCCCGCATGCGATGGAAAAAACCGGAAGAAAATACCTATATGTGGAACCGGGTGATGAATGACTATTCAGCGAACCCTCCCAATACGCGCTTGTCTTTTCATGATCCGGCTATCTGCTACCCCCATGGAGACACTCAGGGGAGCAAGGAGTGCATCCAACGAATCAGCCATGGGGATCTCAGTCGCCAAGTTCAGCAGCTGGCCGCATGGTTCCCCAATTCGATCGGCGAATCGGAGCGTATCCTGGGGGCGGCCCTTTTTCATGATCTCTTCGGCCTTACATGGGCGGTTTTACTTCCCATCTATCAAGGCTGGCAAACCGTTTCCATTCCAAACGTCCGGGATGCCATGTTGCCGGCGTTGATCCGGCAACTGAATCCCACCATCGTACCGTTGGTTTCCGATTGCTATGCCCGATTGGCGGATATGCACGAATTTAGCGGGTTGGCGGCAAAATCCGTGAAAATCTTTGTCGCCGGGAAAACACCTCTTCCCGTGGCGACGGCCAAGGCTTGCGCCGTGAAAACGGGAATGAAAGTCATCGAGGCCTACAATCCCGGATATTGTTTCCCCGTAACACACTTGCAACCGGCAACTGTCGGTGGGGATAAAATCGGCAGCATCGGCATCCCGCTTCCGGATATCGACTGCCGGGTGGTTGAAATCGGGAGTGGGGAAATCGACGTGCCGGTGGGAAAGCCGGGTGAGCTGATTTATAGGGGGCCGTGGGGGATATCCGGAGAGGATCGTGAAATAGGGCCTCGTTCCACTTCGATGACGGGAAAGTCGATCTGGCGTCGAAGCGGTGAGATTGTCAGAATGGATGAAGACGGCTTTTTTTACCGGCTGTCTTCGTAAGAAAGGCAAGAGAATATGAAACAAAGCATCCCGGCGGTCTTTTTTTTGTTTGTAACGGCCATGCTTGCCTGTTCCGGAGGGTCGTCCGACACTGGCGGTGGAACAACCCCCTCCGGTGGGAGTGACAACGATGCTCCCATAGCGTCCAGTGTGGAAAAGCCTTTGCTCCGCTTGACACTTCCCGCCAGTTGGGATGAAAACTGGTTTGCGTCTCCGGCTGTCTATGATCTTGATCAGGATGGAAAGGCGGAGATTATCGCCGCACGTCACAGTGTCCTATATGTATGGGAGATGACCGGAAGTTTGCTTTGGAGGGCTCCGGTAGGGGAAAGCGCCTCCTCGCCCAATGCCCATGGATCATCGCGGCAGTATGCTTCACCGGTCGTTGGAGATTTCAACGGAGACGGGCGGGGAGAGATAGCCATCGCTTTCAGCAACAAAGTGGTGTTGTATGATTACCGGGGTGAGCTCATGCCGGGTTGGCCGGTGGAATTCCCCGGTTCCGACGGTGAGCTTCGATCCATTGCCGCCATCGATCTTGACCGGGACGGCCACCTGGAAATCCTGGCCCAGAAGACCGGTGCCGGCCCGGTGACGGTTGCGTTTCATCTGAACGGCGCGGTTGTCGATGGGTGGCCTCAAGTGCGGAACTGCCCGGAATGCGGGGAATACGGCGGCTACAACCAGAATATCGGCGCAGCGGATCTGACCGGTGATGGCGTTCCCGAAGTGGTGAGCACCTATGACTGCAGTCATATCGGAATTATGGATGCATCCGGCAAACCACTGCCTGCCAATCCTCTGTTTACAGGGCCCTATGTGAGCAGCGTGCCCATGTTTCATAAACTGGATCTGGCCAGGCAAGGATGGGGAGCGGATGGAGAAGACCGGGATGAATTTACGGATTCTCCTCCGGTTTTCGGTGACCTGACCGGTGACGGTCTGCCGGAAGTAATCGTTTATTCCGATCATGAGCGGGCGGGGGAGTATGTGAACCGGGGCAACTGCCTCTGGGGTCTTTCGCCGGACCTCACACGGGTCCCCGGTTTCGAGGAGCCGATCTGTTCCGAGGCGCCGCTATACACTGGATATGAAAACAATATCGTGCAGGTGTCCCCGGCCCCGGCCCTGGCCCAGCTTTCAGGTGACGGCAGACCCGAAATTGTGGTTCCCTCTTACGACGGCCTCATGCGATGCGTTTCACCCGATGGCGTCTTGCTGTGGTCCTATCGCTTTGATTCCCCCGGCGGACCGTTTATCGGTTCTTCCGGCGCGGCGGTGGGAGATCTGGATGCCGACGGTTCACCGGAGATCGTTTTTTCCACCTATTCCACGGTCAAGAATGCTTCCCATCTGATCATTCTGGATGCCGGGGGGCGCACCTTACACAACCTGCCGATTGATGGTCGGGGGGATATGAGCGTTCCCACACTTGCGGATGTTGACGGCGACGGGGTGGTTGAGATTCTCATATCCCTGAAGGATACCCTGGGATCCGGTCTGGGCGGTGTGCAGATCTGGGATGTCGCTTCGGCGCGCGCCGGCGTCTTGCCCTGGCCTACCGGGCGCGGCAATCTGTTGAGAAACGGCCAGGGCGGATAAGACGCGAGTCGATTTCCGCTTCTCTTCCCGCGCTTGTCTTTGATCTTTTCGCTTCTCCCTATGACGCCTGAATGATCATTTCCGCCGTTTCACCCAGATCGTAGGTATGGGTCTCCCCATTCAACGTGTAGAGGACGGTTTTATTTTCGCAGGTCGTGTCCTTGAAATCAAAAATGGCCGTGTTGCCGTCGGCCCCTTGGACGGTCAGGGTTCCTTTGATGGGAACGCCGCAGGTCTTATCGACAACGATGTTGGCGGCGATACATTGATAGTTTTTCCCATTGATGGTGACCGTTGCGTTGCCGCTGATTCCGTTTACGTCACTGTAATCGATGTCCGTTTCAACGCTGATGGAGCCGGATTGATAGGCATAGTTTTGGGAATACAATTCATAGGTGATTTCCCCCGAGTTCGGATCGAGATTGAGGGTGACGGTGCCGTCATATTGCTGGCCGCAGATGGCCATTTGGTTCAGAGAATAGGTCCAGGAAATCATGTCGGCGGTGGCGCTGAATTGGGTGTCGGCGCTGCCGTCGATGGTGCAGTCGCCATAGACAACCTCCGAAAAATCCATGGTGTAGAGCTTGTCCCCGACGGTTCCGGAAGAGTCGTAGCCGATCGTGCCGCTGCTGATCGTATCACAGGAACCGTCAAAAACCACCGTGAATGTCTGTTCATCATATTCCAGCGTGCCGCAGGGAAAGGTGGTCGTTGCCGCCGGCAAATATCCCAGGGCGGTTCGGTTGGCGATCGCCGCCTGGCTCTCGCCGAGACCGATATTTTCACTGACATCATATAGTTTCTGGATATCTTGTGCGTCATTGGCATTGTCATCCATAGAGGCAAGTGAATATTGCGCCGCATCCTCGACTTCCTTCTGTGAAGTCGTCGCTGATTGGGAAGACGGCTCCGAAGTGTTGCTGCTGGAAGAACAGGACAGGCAGAAACTGAAAAAAATAATGGTCAGGAAAGGCAATATCCGTTGTTTCATGGCGAACTCCTTACTGCATGGAAGGTTGTTGAAGATTAGTCGACAAAAGTTGCTGTTGAAGTCATATTTTCCGGCAATTTTATCGTCCATTTTGCCACTTGAGACTTGCTGAATACCAAAATCCCCTGGTCGTTCACAACCGGATTCAATTCCATGGGGGATTTCCCTTTTTCCAGAATTTGTATTACAAGATCGCTTGTCAATACGCCCATTTCTTTTCCAAAAAGGACCAAACCACCGATGGTTTTGTCCGCACCGACTGCAAAATCCCAGAAAGCGAAAGGCGGGATGGGTGTGTTTTTTGACGTCCAGGTAATGACGTCTTCCGCATTCACCGGTGTTCCTTCCGCATCCTTAATCGACTGATATAAGCCGACCACGCAAGCGTCGTATTTCCCCTTGGAAGAGAGAACGGTGTTTTGCCAGGTTTGATAATCGCCGATTAATTTAATCTCCACTGCGATACCATTGATATCCAGATTATCCTTATCTTCAAAAACCTCTTTTTTCGTGATCTGAGCCGTAATATCCGAATCGAAAAGCACCAGCACCTTTTTCAGATTGGGGATCAGCTTTTTGATGTTTACGATGGACCGTTTCAGGAGAGGGCGCTCGAGCACGCCGGTGATATTGGCCGGCAGCGTCGTGAAATAGTTTCGGGGATTGTTGTTGATTCCGAGATATACAACCGGCGTGTTTGTCTCAGCAAATCTGGGACCCAACAATTTCAACCCGGTGTCATCGCCAACGACCACCAGGGCCGGTTTGATCTCGCTATATTTTTTCCAGGCCAGATCCGCCATTTTTTGATGCTGGTCTTTGGGCAGTCGCTTGGTGTCCATTTCAAAATAGATGAGTTTGTATTTTCCTCCCAAGGTTTCTTCCAGCCCCTTTTTGTAGCTGGCGTCCCACGGATACTCGGCATGATAGCTTTCAATAACGTAGATTGTTTTTTCCGCGCAGAGGACATTGCCGGCACACAAGAACATCAGCGCAACAAATACGGACACGCAACATACTTTGGGGTGCTTCATCATCTTATTCTCCTTCGTTATGACGGTTTACAGACAACACTGCGAAAAAGAGCAAATAGCCGTTGAAGGTGACAAGAATGTAATAAATTTGAATAATTGTAAATCAATCGGCGGCTTTTTGTCAATCCGTAAAAACAGGGGGGGAAACCGGCTGTATGTCACCGGGAGCAGGTGGCAACCAGCCGGTTCCGTATTGTCAGAGGAAATGATGTTATCCGTTGATGGTCACGAGGTATGTAGAAACATTCCGGTCAATCGTTCCCAGCTTCCCGGCGGCAGGTTGCCGGCGATATCTTTACCCAACTGACCGCCGTCCGCGGCCAACGGACCGACTTCGGTTTCGATAGCCTGGTAAAGCCGATCGATCTCCTGCGCCAGGAATGCCTCGGTTTCCTCGCCGATCATCAGGCGTTTGAGGTCCTGGCGTAAATTATTTGCATGGACGCGAAGAATCCAGCCCGCGGAATAGGGGTCCTCGTTGGCCTGATGGCCATTCTCTCGCAATGCCGTATTGACCGCCGTTACGACACCCGATACGGGCGACAACAGCCGGGCGCTACGATTGTCCCGCCGGAGCAGAATATCCGCTCGATCCTGTCGGGTTTCCTTACCGATCAAGGGCGCTTCGATTCGATTGAGTGTTCCCATCAGCCGCAGGGCAAAATCATCCAGACCGAGACGAACTTCCGAATTCTCCTCGACTTTGAGCCATGCATGACCGCGATGGAGGTAGAACCCCTGGGGGATTTTGAATCCATCCACATCCAAGACATCCACGGGACGCAGCAATGCGTGAACACTGTATTGGTCATTGAAATACTGATCGAACTCGCATTTGCCGCATTGGTAGTCCGCTGTGCAGGCCCGAAAGTCAATCCGGCCTTTCATGTGATGAAGACATGGGCGTTTCCATGCCGGCAAAGCACGAAGTTTTTCCTTCCAATAGACGATTCCGTCTTTTTCGCTGCCGGGAAGGTTGCCTGCTTGTTTCAATTGTTGGTTTTCCTCTGCGGTCCGATTCATTGCGCGGTCAAACGCGCAAGCGGCGCAGTCGTAATTCAGGCTGCAAAATTTCCGGCGGGCCACACCGGCCTGCATCCAGATGCAGGCCGGTTGATCCGCATGACGCTTATTCCGCGAATATCGTTTTTCCATGCGCCTTTCCTTATGGTTGTCCGGTACGCTCATGATTTCAAAAAGGTTTTGGTCAGGTTTTGCCACCCCAATGCAGGCAGGGCGCCGAAAATGTCACTGCTCAGAAAACCGCCGTCAGCCGCCAGTGGGCCTGCCACATCTTCGATCATGTGTTCCAGCGTGTCGATTTCGGCGTGAATCCAGGCTTGGCTTTGCTGGTCATCCATCAGCAGGTTGACCGTTTTCTTGACGTCGGGTGTCCGCACCATGAAAAGCCAGCCTTCACCGTAAGGCTCTCCATTGGCCAGCTCCGGGTTCTCACGGACTTTTGCATTGACCTCCATGATGACGCCATCCACCGGCGAGAGAATCTCGGCCTCGTTGCCTTTTCGTCGCAACCCCCAGCCGGTTTTTCCCTGATCCAACTCCTTCCCCATCAAGGGAAGTTGTAAGGAATCCGCCTTGCCGAGCAGCTTCAGGGCGAAATCGTCCAGCCCGATGCGGATATACCCGCCGCTTTCGATTCTTGCCCAGGTGTGGCCGCCGTGAAAACGGTAATCCAGCGGTAGATCAAACCCTTTGATCCGGCGGATTTCATTCGGGAAAGTTTTGGCTTTTACAGTCCAAACATCCTCGAAAAATTGATCGAAATCACACGACTCGCAATGATAGTCATATGCGCAGGAGCGGTTTTCAATTCGATGGGTCAGACTGTGTCGACAGACCCGTTGCAATGCGGAGCGTTTGCGCATCGCATCCTGCCAGGTGATCTGCTTGCCTTCGGCGGCTTTCATGCTCATCCCCACATCGTATTTGCAGGAGGTGCAATCGTAATAATTATTGCAGTTCTTGAATTTCGCCACACCGGCTTGCATCCAAATACACGGATTTGCGGTTTCCGCGCGTTTGTCGGGAGAAACGGTCCAAACCTGCCCACCCAGGACCGTCCGGATACCCTGCGCCGCCCCATGATCCTGCCCGTCACCTTTTCGGTAAGTGGAACCGTACCCTAACCGACTTCTTTTTTCTTCATTTTTTGGTGCCATGCCGTCGCTCCTTTTTTTTGTCGTTATGAACATATCAGTGATAGGAATTAGCCATCTTGTTGACAGTCAGTATGAGCAAAGGGCATGCCAATGCGTCGTCTTTCTGGAAAATACAATACGGGGCATTGTTCTACCGGTGTTCCGCGCTTTGCAGCCGCGTTGTCGGGCTGACGATCATGGACATCCGGATGTCGCATATTCCACCATTGCCACGGGCATTTTAATTGGGAATGTGGGTGTATTCCTTTGTTTTCGGCCTGTTGATGGTGTGATGTGTTTTTCTACATGACTGTTTGATTATACAACACAGGTGGATCGGACGGCAATCGGTGATGACGATCAACCAGCAAGTTAATGATGGCATTATCGCACGGATTCTGCTAATTAGTCTCCATTTGGGAGGAACATACGACAACCCGCCGAAAACATCGGCTGCTAACCGAAAATAGACATAGGCGAAAGGAGATTTGCATGAATTTTGAGAACCTGAAAGCCGTCATCGACTATGCGATTGAGAAAGAAAAAGAAGCCGAGGCCTTTTATTTGGAACTCAGCTCGGAGGAATCGATGTCCGGCTCAAAACAATTGTTTTCGGATTTTGCCAAGGAAGAACGAAAGCACCAGAAAATGCTTCAGGATATGAATGCCGGCGACCTTGCCGGTTATCGATTTAAATGGATCACGGATCTCAAACGAAGTGATTTTGTGGTCGATCTTGAATACAGCAAAGGCATGGGATATCAGGAAATTCTGATGATCGCCATGAAACGGGAAGAAAAGGCCCTGGAACTCTACAATCAATTGCAGGATAATGCCGAGGACGACAAGCAGAAAAAACTGTTTAAGATTCTTTGCCAGGAAGAGGCCAAACATAAGTTGACCCTGGAAACCATGTATGACGATTATATGGCGAAGATGGGAGATTAGCCGTTTCGCTGATTGGATACCATGAAGAGCATGAAAGACATGAAGATGCAACAACTGTCAAGCATCTAACCCGCGCATGGAATCTTCATGCTCTCTATGGTGCCGTTTTCGGGAATCGGAAATTAGACGCCCATCCCGCCAAGAATTTCGGGAAGTTTATGCTCCCACCCGAGGGTGGAAATCAGGGCCCCGCTGAAACCCTTCTCCTTAAAGGCTTTTACGGTTTCCTGGGCGATCAGGACGCATTCCCGGACTTTGTCGCCGGCCTTCTGAATTCGGCCGATGGTTTCATCCGGAATGTGAATATGGGATACGTTCCGGGCTACATAACGGGCCATTCCGATGGATTTGAGGAGCAACACCGTAGGGATGATCTTCACTTTCTTCCGATCGATGAGGCGGGCCAGTCCGTCCAGTGCATTCAGGTCGAAAATCGGCGGCGTGATCAGAAACCGCACGCCGGCATCCACTTTTTTCTCCATTTCTGTTAATTCAACCGCCAGGGCCTTGTCCGCAAGGCCGGTATTGACGGCCGCACCCACCATAAAGCTCGGCGATCCCGACAGTTCGACTCCGGCCATATCCTTCCCATCCTGAAGCCCCTGGATCGTGTGCAGCAATTCCACCATTTCTACATCATACACCGCTTTGGCCTGGTGATGGTCTCCAAAGCTCGGATCTTCGCCGGTCACAACCATGATATTATTGATCCCACAGGCATTGGCCGCCAGTAAATCCGCCTGAAGCGCCAGACGGTTGCGATCCCGGCAGCAGACCTGCATGATGGTTTCCATCCCCTTGGATTGCAGTAGCATTGCACCACCCAATGAGCTGATCCGCATGACCGCGTTGCTCATCTCGGGAACAAGAAAAGCATCAATGGCTCCTTTCACCTTGAGTGCATTGTTGACAAATGTCGTGACATCCACTCCTTTCGGGGGTTCCATTTCCGCTAAAATGACGAACTGTCCTGCCTCCAGGTTTCTTTTCAAAGCCATATCACACCTCCATGGGGATCGCCGGTATTTACAACGCTCTGTCAAAATGGAAATTCGGTTTCCGGATTGAATCCTCATTGATAGAGTGCAACGGCTTTTCTTGTCAACTTAAAAATGATTCGGTTTCGTATATTGGGATGCGTGATGGACGCTTCATTCTGGATCGTTGACGGGTGCCGAAGCCGGTCAAAAAGAGGGGTCAAAAAAATGTTTACAAAGTGTACCGCATCCGATATAAATTTTTTTTTCATGTAATCTGATATGAGGCCAGGTGTTTCACATTTTGCTTAGCTGCAAATTACTGTAAAAAGAGGGTGTTATGGGCAAGAAAAGTTTATTGAAGTCTACTTCGAAAAAAGGCGGCAAAAATAAAACCCAACAAGCCAAACCGGATTCGGTGACAACGGAAGAAAAAGCGGCTACGGGGAAAAAAACCTCCACCAAGACAAAAGCGCCAAGCAAAAAACAAGTCCCTGAGGGGAAGAAGCCCACATTGGAATCTCTGATTCAAAAAAAATTTGACGCCTGGAAACCGGAAATTTTCTATACGCCTCCGGTAGATACAGCGGATGCAAATCAATTCAGCGCACCTCCATTTTGGGATGACAGCGCGGACCATGAAACCTACCATAAACTCCTTTTTAGAAAATACTCGTCGGCAGACTTAGCAAAAGCTGCTCAAGAAGCGGAAGCCAAAGCCAAGGCGGAAGCGGAGGCCAAAGCCAAGGCGGAAGCGGAAGCCAAAGCCAAGGCGGAAGCGGAGGCCAAGACAGCTGCGACGTCAGAGCAAATCACGGTCCCGTCGGAACCGAAACCAACCCCGTCAGGGTCCTCGGCCAGCATGAACAAGGCGTTCTTCCTGTTGGCGGCTTGTCTTGTGGCCATTGTCGTACCGATTGTTATTGCGAGTTTCATGAATTCGATGCAGTATACATTAAAAACGGTGGATGGTGCATTGGAACTCTGGCAGGGCAGCTTCGCCCCCATTGGAAAGCACCATGTCTTAACCATGCCGGGAGCCGTTCCACCGGAATCGATTCAAGAGACATACGGCAAAATGGAAGTCTTCCCCCTGGTATGCAAATACTACCTTGATAGGGCGGATTCGGTTGTCGATGCCACCAGTATTCCGGATTTTGAAAAAATCCGTTTGGACCTGAACCAGGCCATGGCCTATGCGACAACAAAACATCTCCGGGAAATCGTCTACGCCCGATTTGACCGGATCGACTTTATCACCCTGATATACAAGGCGGACGTGGCGGCGGAGATGAACACTCCCGAGGGTTACAAGACGGCGATCGCCTTCCTCGAATCCGCCTCCCGGTTGGAACTTGGCGAGCCGGAAGCCGAGATGGTGAAACGGAAACTGGAACAATTCAGCGCTTCATTGGCGGCGATCCTGCCCGATTCTTCCCAAAAATAAACCGGCAGCGGTAAGACCCAGACAACAAAAAGCGGATGATGCGCCATATCGGGCGTCTCATCCGCTTTTTGTTCGGTTTGAATTTTTCGAGTCGGTGACGATCGGGATATCAATATCTTCCCGCACTCCCCAGTACGTTTGTATTTTTTTCAACGATCATCTTCATCAGTTCTTCCCGAGCGGGACCCAAGTATTTGCGTGGGTCGAATTCTTTGGGATTTTCCGATAATATTTTCCGAATCATCGCCGTCATGACCAGACGTCCGTCGGAATCGATGTTGATTTTGCATACGGCTGAACGGGCGGCATTCCGGAGCTGCTCTTCCGGAATGCCCACGGCGGATTCCAGGGCGCCGCCGGTATGGTTGATGATATCGACATACTTTTGAAGTACGGAACTGGCCCCGTGGAGTACAATGGGGAATCCGGGGATTCGTTTTTCGATTTCCGCCAGAATATCGAACCGCAAAGGCGGCGGGATGAATACACCGTTTTCGTTTTTTGTGCATTGTTCCGGCTTGAATTTGAAAGCACCGTGGGAGGTGCCGATGGATATGGCAAGGGAGTCGACCCCCGTCCTGCCGATGAAGTCTTCTACCTCCTCCGGTTTGGTGTAAAGTGATTTTGAGGCCGCCACATCGTCTTCGATGCCCGCCAATACGCCCAGTTCGCCTTCTACCGTGACATCCTGTCCATGGGCGTAATCGACTACCTTTTTGGTCAATTCAACGTTTTCCTTGTATGGGTGGTGAGAGCCGTCGATCATTACAGAGGAAAAGCCGCTATCCACGCAGGCAACGCACAGCTCGTAACTATCGCCGTGATCCAGGTGAAGTGCCACCGGAATTCGGTAGCCCCGGCTGCGCGCCATTTCCACCGCACCTTTTCCCAGATGGCGCAGGAGAACCGGATCCGCGTAATCCCGCGCGCCCTTGGATAACTGTAGGATCACGGGTGACCCCGATTGCCCGCAACCGTTGATGATGGCCTGAAGCTGCTCCAAGTTGTTAAAATTGTATGCAGGCACCGCATATCCGCCTGCCATGGCAGCCTTGAACATGTCCCGAGTGTTTACCAATCCCAGTTCTTTGTAATGTGTCGCCATGAGGCCTCCTTACCTGTTGATGGTAATGATCAAACGGTTTGTGCACCGCTATGGTTGATAACCCGTATCCTCCGGCAAGCGGGCTTTGGCGGCGGCGGTGGTTGCGAGCTGATCGCAGCATTCATTTTCCGTATTCCCGGCATGCCCCCTGACCCAGATGAACCGAACATCATGAAATTCGAACAATTCAAGCAGACGCGCCCACAGGTCCGGATTGATGGCGTCTTGCCCGTCGGATTTTTTCCATCCGCGGGATCGCCAGCTTTTGGCCCAACCCTTGTTGATTCCATTGACGACATACTGGGAATCGCTGTAGAGCGTCACGGAAGATTTTTTTTCCAACCCGCTTAATCCGACAATGCAGGCCATCAACTCCATCCGGTTGTTGGTGGTCAAACGGAATCCACCGGAAAACTCCGTTCGGCCGTTTTCGTCCCATCTCACAACACCGAACCCACCCGGTCCCGGGTTGTTGCGACAAGCGCCATCCGTATAGAGAACTACATCTCCCGTGCGTGGAGACGGTGGGGCCTTTTCCTTGGACACCGCCGGACGTGATGCCATGGCGGGTTTTGGGGCCTCCGGCCGTTTCAACCATGTTTGCGCCTCGTGGCGCGTCGCAAAGCCCTTGAAAACAGCTCCGGTAAAACCCTTTACTTGTGCTTCGGCACCCTGATCGCCATACCACTGTTCATATATCCCCGGCTTCCGTCCCTTGGCGACGGCGTAATATTTTTTTCTTGCAGGCATTGTAACAGCCCCTTTCATCCTTGTTTTGGGTCGCAAACCGTATATAACAGGAAGTCCCGGGTTTCACCAGTCCCAAAGACATCCGGTGTGTTTCGATTTCCATCCCCGTTATCGAAACCGTCCCAAAGCGTGAAAGGGCTCTTGACTTTTTAGCCATTGGTCCATAAATATTCCTTTGTGGAAGGGTATTCTCTTATTTTATCAGGATGAGCAGCAACGATCGCAAGTCGATCCGGCAAGCCCCATTTTGACAATGATGCCAGGAAATGGAACCGGAGACCACCAACCAAAAGACAGTGGATATTCCTTGCAACGGTTGCATCTATGGTACGGCTTTTTTCGAAAGGGACGAAGCCTATTCCGAAGCGCCGCCGCTCGCGATCCTGACCGCCCGTGTGGGGGCCAAACTATCGGATTATGGTTGGATAAAAACCTTTGATGCCCGCTTCACCCATTCTCCGGAAGTGCCGGCTTATCTTTGCCCGAGTTGTCGATCCAAATATTTGGGATGACCCGTTTCCGGTTCTTGGTGATTACAGGCGTTGGTGGGAGAAAAAAGGCATGAGCGAGCTGAAGTCTGATGATTAAAAAAATTATTTCCGGAGGGGAAGAAGGGGTCGGCCGTGCTGCCTTGGATGTGGCCATCAAGCTCGATCTGGATTATGGCGGTTGGCGCAATTGGGATGAATCCGCCGCAAATTCCAAAGGCCTGGAAAGGTACAACCTGAAACGGGTCGCATTTTCTGAAAAACAAATCGCCGTAGAAAAGAACATCCTCGCATCCGACGGCACATTGATTCTTTTTGATGGGGAGTTGTCATATGAGTTGGAGCAGATTCGATCGACGACCGATGCCCATCATCAACCCTGCCTGTGTATGAACCTGGGACGGACAAGCGCCTTTGACGCCGCTCAGGAAATCAGCGCCTGGGCTGAAAGCTATGCCATCGAAACCCTCCATGTGGCCGGTTTGCGGCAAAAAGAAGGTGGGAACATCTATACACTGACGTTGAATTTGCTAGAAACCGTCGTTTACATGGGACTTATCGAGGCGAACTTTTGGAAAACCGCAGCTCCCCGACCGGAAAAGGTCATACAGCCCCCCCATTCGGTAGAGGAGGCCGTCGATCGTCTAACCGAAAGTCTCCCGCTGAAAGACAAAGCCCTTATCGCCAATATGACCGAATCGGAACTGCCCGGTTTGCAAAACAGCCTGGGAGATTATATTCAGCGTCATTTCGGCCTGTGGGCCGGCAATGCGCCTTTGCTGGAATCTTGCCGTTTGTTGTCTAAACGGAAAGAACTTGAAGCGGAGAGCGCCGTAGGGACCATCATCGACGCCCTTTGGCGATATTTGCGCCGAACCCACAAACTCCGGTTGGTGAAATAGGTTTTGACGCCAAGCGGCTGCTTGCCTCTTGGCGTGGGCGTGTTATCGATAAAAGAATCGTTTTGGATTCGAGTCGGTGCGCGTTGGTGGTTTGTGAATGATAATGACCTGATCACCTGGAAATTGAATGGTGGTCTGGTCATAATATGAATACCAGACGCCGACTTGTTTACCGGACGGGTCCAGGATGGCCGAGCCGTAATTGGCGAACGAAATGCCGATAGCCGGCAGCATGTTGTTCAACCATCTTTTCAGAAGTTCCGGTGTCATGACCACGGGTTTCCACATGGTTGTCTGAAGCGTGTAGGCGTTTTCTATTCCGATGATGGCATCCGGTTGGGATTCGGGACCGGAATAATAATACCGGTGATCCGGAAGCACCCGGCACGTCTCAAACAGTTTGGCCACTTCCAAATCCGGCCTCAGGGTTCCATAGTCGGTGCTGCATGACAATAGGAGCACCGGTAAGAGACAGCAAATACTCATTCGATGGGATTTCATGGTATTTCCTCCCTCGTCATTCGTTTTTCCCAGGCGGTCAGTTTTTCTTCCATTGCGCGCAGCTCTTTCTCCTTTACCCCCAGCGCTTTTTCCTTTTCACGAAGCCGTTTTTTCTCCCGCGCAATGTCATCCAGCCGGGCCAATACGCGCCGTTTTTCGGTTACAAGCTTATTGGTCGTCAGGTTCAGGCGTTCGGACTTCAATTGGTGAATGCCGTTCTGAATTTTCGCCTTGATCTCCATGTTCCCGATTGTATCGAGAATGGACATGTCAATGCTGAGACAAATCCCTTCCTTCAAGGCGGCAACGGAAGCCGATCGCGAATCGCCTGCCAGGATGCTCATTTCGCCGAACACTTCTCCCGGCTGATTGAAAACAGCAACAACGATTTTCTGTTTGAAGACCGCAAATTCCCCTTTCACCACCCAAAACACCCAACTGTCGAATTCTCCTTCGTTTACAGCGATTTCTTTTTCCGCGTATTGGACCAGTTTGGCAATGCGCTGGTGGTACTGGTCCCCCTCCCTGCCCAGCAACACCTTGATTTCTTTATGGGTCAGGGCGTTCAGGATTTGAAATTTATGCAGCAGTTCAATCGTATCCTCTTGGATCAGATTCGACTTGATTGTCTTGGGCATCTATGGCGCCCTCGCTTTCCATATCAACGCCGCCATCCGGATCCATACCTTGGGGGGGCGGCAGGTTCTTGATCCGTTACCGCGATTGACTTCGAATGATTTTTACCACCAGCAACACGAGCGGCGCCAAGTGAAAAAACAGATCGAATATGTCGATGGGCCGATTCAGGGTCCCGTTTTTCAGCATCAGTAATTTTTCGAGAACATGGGGCATCGGTCTCACCGGCGCCAGAAGCATGACAAGGGTAACAATGATAAGCGGAAGATACGGAATTTTATCCAAAAAGTTCATTTTTGTCTCGCGATCTCCAAAAGGCGGGTTTGCCGACAGGCGCATTGGTTCCGTGGACCGTGGTCGATAGACTCCATGCCGGTAGGCATTATATCGTCATCTCCAACCGTTTTCCAGTTTTTTTATATCGAATTTTTAGGGATCCGTTCGATTTCGCAACCGGCTGGATTCCCGATTTTGTGGCAGCGATTTTGTTGACACGATCGTTGCCGACGGATAAGGTCGACCCAACGATTTCCCAAAAACAGACAGGAGCCATCCACAAATGAAAACAATGTCGTACCAACAGATTCAGCCGACTCGCTTTGACGGCGAACTTGTCAAGGGCGTCGAAGGCCGCATATTGATTGGTAAGGCCGATGGGGCCGCCAATTTCTGCATGCGTCTTTTCCGTGTGGCTGCGGGAGGATACACGCCTCGCCATCAGCATGCCTGGGAGCATGAGGTGTTTGTTCACAGCGGCAGTGGCGCGGTTCTCCAGGAGGGCCGTTGGGTTTCGATCCAGGCCGGCCATTCGGTGTATGTGCCCCCCCATGAAGAGCACCAATTCAAGAATACGGGTGACGAGCCGTTGATGTTTGTTTGTGTTATTCCGTCTCAAGTACCCGAATTATAGGTGCCTTTTTGTTCTTTTTTCTGGACGCCGCCGGAGAAATCGCGGCGTTTTCGGGGGCGACGGGAAGGCGGTGGTTTTGACCCGGACAACACAATCGGCTTCCCATCCCGCGGGGAACCGGAGGGCGGACGACGTGGTCTCCTTTTTTTCTTTTGCAACGGAGGGGCGGCAATCGGCGCCAGTAATTCTTCCGGCGGCCGGAGGCATATCAATTCCCGCCCCATATATTCCTCGATTGCCGGGATATAGAACGAGTCGTCCTCACAGGCAAAGCTGAGCGACGTTCCGCTAGAGCCGGCCCTTCCGGTTCTGCCGATCCGGTGAACATAATCTTCCGGGTCTCGCGGCAAGGTGTAATTGATTACATGATCCATACCCTCGATATGGATTCCCCTACCGGCCACATCCGTGGCGACGAGAACACGGATTTTCCCGAGCTTGAAATCCTCCAATGTCCGAACTCTCTGTTTTTGCGGGACATCACCGGAGAGCACCGCGCAGTTGATCCGATATTGAACGAATTTTTCCGTCAGCAGCCTGGTCTCGTCCCGGCGATTGCAAAAGACAATGAGCTGTTGAAGATTCTTTTGGGTAATGTAATTGTAAAGCAGGTTGAACTTTTCTTCGGCGGTGGTGATGTAAACGACTTGCTCCACCGAATCCGCGGCGACCTGAGTGGGTTCGATTTCCACTGATAGAGGGTCACGGGTCCATTGGGCCGCCATCCGCGTCACCGCCGGCGTCAGTGTCGCGCTGAACAGCATGGTCTGCCGTTTTGTTTTTGGGGGAGTGCTGGAAATAATGCGACTCACATCCGGAATGAACCCCATGTCCAGCATGCGGTCGGCTTCATCAATGATGAGAATTTCAACCTGATTCAGGGAAATCTGGCGTTTGCGCTGAAAATCCAGCAGCCTTCCCGGTGTGGCAATGACCATGTCGATCTGGTTCTCGACCAATTGCCGCCTTTGTTTTTCATAGTCCATACCGCCGAAAACGGCGGCGATGTGGAAGGGCGAATATTTGGACAATGCTTCGGCCTCGGCGACGATCTGCATCACCAGCTCGCGAGTCGGGGCGAGGACCAGCGCACGCGGAGCGCCCGGCTTGCGCCTCTTTTCTGCGGGTTCTGCGTGGAACCGCGTCAGGATCGTTATCAGAAATGCCGCTGTTTTCCCGGTTCCGGTTTGGGCGCGGCCAAAGGCATCCTTACCCCGCAGGGTGCTTGGCAGAATTTCCGCCTGGATCGGAGTGCAATACTGAAATCCCAAGTCCGCGATGGCGTGCATGACTTGAACCGGCAGACCCAGGTCATGGAAACGGCTGAATTCCGGCTGGACCGGGACCTGAAAGGCAGATAGATTCCAATGGGTCGAGGGCTTTTCGGTTTGTAAATCCCCCGGACCCGTTGCGTCGGGTTGTCCCGATTGCACTCGCGTTTGCCGAGAATGGTTGTCGGGATGAGGCAAATGGACGGCTTGCGGCGGCGCCGGCTGAGAATGAGGGATCGGCGAGCTGGCATCATCGATATGGGCCTTTTTCGGATCGGATTGAAAAAGCGGCCGAAGGATTTTCCGGATGTATTCTACGATGGGTTTCAAATTGTCTTTAAATTCCTAATTATTATCATTATTTTTATAATGGTTTCATAGGCTATTTACCGGAGCATGTCAAGGATTCGAAACAACGGATCGCGAATAAACCATACCCGTCCATTTTTTCCGATCTGCTTCAGGTGACGGATATTCTGATTTTCGTTTGTAAAGGCTGCGAAAACGAGTTATGGCTTATTTGCGTCAAGAAAAATCCGATGCTCCCAAAACCGGAATAAGCGAAACAACGTGAATGGTATTTCCCGATCAGCGCCGATGGCATGTCGGCGCTTTGACATGGAAGGAAGCCGTCTGTATGAATCGGATCGGAAAGGTCAAAGCCGTCTGGAAAAGCAAACCGACCCTGGAAGGGGCCGGTGTCCATCTGAGAAGAGCGTTCGGGTTCAGCCAAGATCCCACGATGGTTGATCCGTTTTTGTTATTGGACGATTTTCGCTCACGTAATCCGGAAGAGTATGTCAAGGGATTTCCCTGGCACCCTCATCGGGGTATGGAGACCATTACTTATATGCTGGACGGTAGCGTCATTCACGGTGACAGCATGGGCAACAGTGGTGAAATCGGTGCGGGCGATGTGCAATGGATGACCGCCGGCAGTGGCATTATCCATCAGGAAATGCCCAAAGGCGATGCAGCGGGGAAAATGGGTGGGTTTCAGTTGTGGGCCAACTTGCCGGCAGCGGCAAAAATGACAACACCCCGCTACCAGGAAATCCGCCGGCATCAAATACCCGTCGTTACCCTGGAAAGTGGTGTTCGGATTCGTATTATCTGTGGAATTGTCGCCGGCGAAAGGGGGCCTGTTCGCGAAATCGTCATTGACCCGGAATATCTGGATATCGAAATTCCGCCGCATACGGACTTCCGCCACCCTGTAAAACGCGGCCACACGGTTTTGGCATATATCTTTCATGGGAAGCTGGTCCTTCCTTCGGAAAAGCCGATTCGGGTCGAAGATGGAACGCTGATCGCATTTGAAGCCGGGGATGAGGCCGCGTTCGTCACGGACAACGAATCGGCCAGATTTTTATTGATATCCGGCAAGCCGATCAAGGAACCCATTGCTTGGCAAGGGCCGATTGTCATGAACACGGAGGAAGAACTGCGAATCGCTTTTACGGAATATCGAAACGGCACGTTTATCAAACCCCCTCCAATGATACGTTCGGACGAGCGGCCCTGAGTCATTGGAACAAGCGCTTCCCCTGCACGGATAAGAACAGGGGCGCCGCCATCCGGTTTCTGCTGAATCGTCATTTTGGGTTTGACTTGTCATGCTGAAATCGATAAGAAATAATATCGGGCAAACACACGGCTCAGTAAATTCACGAAATCCTGCGAAAACAATCGATATCGGAAAGGTCTTCATGAAACGGTATTTTTTCTGGAGTATGCTGATTGGTGTTTTTTGTATTCACTGCGCCGGTTCTCCCAAAAGCGGCGTTGTGGACCATAAAAAGCAATTCATTGAACTGTCCGTTTCTTATAATACCAAGAGCTATCCCTGGATATTCGGAACCAAGTATCCCCAAATGGCGATATGGATGGAATCCGAAACCGATCCTCCCAAGACGATTTTCGCAACGGAAATGGGGGCGAAAAACAGTTGGCATTTCGCGGCTGAACGACCATCATCGTTGCCGGTTTGGTATGGTGTCATGGAAAAAGAAACCGATCTGCGTATCGACGCGGTCTCCGGAGCAACACCGTCAGGAGAAGTGCATACGTTCCTATGGCAGATTCCGGAGCATTTCATCGGTAAAACCGTCTCTCTTTATGTGGAGGCGAATATCTCCTTCGACTACAATGGATTTTACAGCAAGGATGAATCCGCACCGGGATATAGCGATGTCAACGGCCAACCGTCCGTGGTTTGGAAGGCAACTTTCAATACCGACGGCCAATATCAGGACATCACTCCGGAAATTATCGGGCATGGCCAGGTGCTGGGGAAGGATCATGTGATTGATACGAATCTGTCCCAGGTCACCACGGCAGCGGAACTTTTTCATTACATGAGTTTGAAGTACGTTGCCGGATTGTGAATGCATCCATAGAAGAGAAATATCCCATGCAGGAAACCAGAGCGAATCAAACCGAAACGGAAACCACGGCCGCTGTTTTTATGAAGTCCGTCGCCGACCTGTTGGAAAAAATGCCCCAAGCCTTGTTCGAGCTGACAAAAACAAAACTATCTGAATCATCGATAGATCCGGAGAGGGGCGGGCAACACATCAAAGCGTCCATTGATGCGACTGTGAAAAGTTGGCAGGCCATCTCAACTGCCATGTCCGCACCTGAATCGGTTCACTCGATCTTGAAAGGCGCCGGGGCCATGCCGGATATTCTGTTTAAGCTGGCGCAGAACACTCTCAGCGGTTTTTTACATATCCAACAGAAGTGCCTGGAGCAGGGTGGTCGTTTCGGCGAAACAGCGGAGGCGTACAAGTTCGACAATATAGATGAAAATATCTATAAAGCCTGGACGGAAATGTATGAGAAGGAATTTCGGCAGTTCTTGAACATTCCACAACTCGGTCTGACACGATCCTATCAGGAAAAATTCAATCTGGCGCTGGATAAGTACAATGTTTATCAGGCGACTCTGTCGGAGTTCCTCCGTTTGCTTTCTCTGCCCGTCGCGCGATCCATGACGATCATGCAGGAAAAAATGAATGAAATGGTCGAGGCCGGAAAACTGCCGGAAGAATCCCAAGCATACTACCAGATGTGGATCAAAATTCTGGAAGGTCACTACATGACCCTTTTTCAATCCGCTGAATATATCCGCACCTTGGGTAAAACAATAGATGCGATCTCCGAATTCACGGCTGCCAAGGACGCGGTATTCGAAGATTTATTGAGCTCCCTGCCGATACCCAATCGCAAGGAAATCGATGATTTGGAACGGGAGCTTTATGAATTGAAAAAACGCCTGCGGATTTTGGAGAAAAAGCAAGCATGAGCCAGCTGAACATCCCTGTCGATCTCATCCTTTCAAAATTGGCCGAAAACGCCGAAAAGGCCCAAACCCGCGCCCAGAAAGCCTCGGAAGTATTGTTGGAAAACCTGGACACGGCCCTGTCCACCACGCCTTACGAGGTAGTGTATCGTGAAGACCGGATCAAGCTGAAGCACTATAAAACCCAGGCCGGCCCCCGAAATGGGACGCCGCTGCTGGTGGTCTACGCCCTGATCAATCGTGAGACCATGTTGGATCTGCAACCGGGCCGCAGTGTCGTCCAATCCTTTCTGGAACACGGTATCGACCTGTATATGATCGATTGGGGCTACCCCAGCCGCAAAGATCGATTCCTCGGGCTTGACGACCACATTAACGGATACATGGATAATGTGGTGAATTTCATCCGGGAGCGACACGGCCTGGAACGGATCAATCTCATGGGAATTTGTATGGGCGGGACTTTTTGTGTTATCTATTCGGCGCTGCATACCGGAAAAATCAAGAATTTAATAACGACGGTCACCCCCACTTGTTTCGATACCAACAAGGGCCTGCTGCACACCTGGATGAAAGGTATCGATGCGGACCGCATGGTGAGCGCTTTCGGCAATATCCCTGCGGACATGATGAACTTCGGTTTTTTGTTGCTCAATCCGGCGCGCCTGATGATCGATAAATATGTCGGTTTCATGGAAAATATGGACAGTAAAAACTTTGTCGAAAACTTCGTGCGCATGGAAAAATGGATTTTTGACAGCCCCGATTTACCGGGAGAAGTGTTTCGGCAGTTCATCAAGGATTGCTATCAGCAGAATCTGCTCGTTCAAAACGAGATGTCGGTGGGCGGTCAAAAGGTGGATTTGCGGAATATCACTATCCCGGTATTGAATATTTTTGGAAAATACGATCACCTGGTGCCTCCGGAAGCCTGCGAGGGGCTGATCCGCCATGTCGGCAGTAAAGACGTCGAAAACGTCTGTTTGGAAACCGGCCATATCGGCATCTATGTCAGCGCCAAATGCCAGAAAGAATTTGCTCCCAAGATCGCGCGCTGGTTACAAGAAAGAGATGCCGCCGCACCGACATAATTCGCCGGAATCCGGATTGACGGAAAGAAACGATTGCGACAGGGGAACAATTCTTTTTCAGGGAGAACATATGGCTAAGGAAAAAGACTACTTTACATCATTCTGCAATGTGAGTCGGGCCTTCGGTACGGCGGCCACTAAAAATGAGCTGCTGGATCTCATCGTACAAAACGCCATTGACACCATGGAAGGAAAAGCCGCTTGCTTGTTTCTGGCGGATGAAAAAAAAGACATTTTTATTCCTGTGGCCCAGACTGGATTGTCCGCAAGCTATTTTCATGCCAGCCCCATTCGAGCCCAAAAAACGGTCAACGCCTTGGTCAGCAAGGGGTATCTGGCAATTACGGATGCCACCACGGATGAACGGGCGGAGAACCATGCTGCCAAAAAAGCGGAAGGAATCGCCTCTATCTTGATCGTTCCGGTAATGGTGCGCGATCGTGCCATCGGCGTATTGTCTCTCTATACGGCAGTGCAGCGGGATTTTCATGAAAACGAAATCAATTTTTTACGGGCCCTGGCGGAACAGGGAGGTATGGCGATTGAGAACGCACGGCTTTTGGAACGAATTCAAAAAAATTCACTTCTGTTTCTGGAACTGGCCGCCAGCATTAACTCAACACTGGATATCAAAGCGATTTTAAACAATCTGACGGTGGAGGTCTGCGCGGCCCTTGGCATGAAGGGTGCTTCCATCCGGCTGCTCGACCAGAAAACCAATGAACTCATACTGGTGGCCAGTCATGGTTTGAGTGAAAAATTTCTGACCACGTGCCAGGCTGATCTATCCCATGTCACCATGCCGGCCCTGAAAGGTGAAACCATTACCATTACGGATGTCACCAAAGACAGTCGCATCCATATCAAGGAATGTCTGAACAACGAAGGCATCGGCGCTATGATCATAACGCCCGTCAAGTCCCGGAACGAAACCATCGGCACGTTGAAACTCTACAGCGATCTCCCGCGTCGTTTCCCGCAAGATGTCATCACGCTGGTGAAGGCATTGGCTCACCAAGGCGGGATGGCAATCCACAACGCCTCCATGTATCTTAAAATTCAGGAAGACAAGAAAAATCTGGAAGAAGATATCTGGAGTCACCGATCCTGGTTCTAAACGGCGCCCCATTCGAAGATCCGGGCGCCGATGGTGCCGGATGGTTGTCGAAAATCCGAAACCGGTAAAACGAAAAGAGGCAGAGGGAATTCCCCCTGCCTCAATGCTATTCCAAATCATATCACTGCATCCGTCTGCCGGTTTTCAGGAATGTTTCCATTGATCGCCTGTTTCTATTGGATGGCGATCTCCCTGGCGCCGTCCATGGCATCCTTGAACGGCAGTTCAATCTGCAACAATCCGTTATCATATTTGGCGTTCACGCTGTTAATGTTCATGGGACAACAAAACGCACCGGTGGTCACGAATTCCAGGTCGTCACGGGGAGCGGAAAGAAAAAAACTGTCCTCTTTCAAGCGCAGTTGAATATTTTCCTTTTTTACGCCCGGCAGGGCGACCTCGAGGTGAAGTTTGTTGTCATCTTCATCTATATAAGAGCATACATCCGGAGATGCTTTTCTTTTTTCGATCGTCATAACACTCACCCCCTTCCGTTTTGAAATTATTTGAATGTCGTATTTTCGTATTCTTTCAGTTGGAATAAACCGTAAACCGGATTGCATCCGACGGCGGGTTTCCCAATCATGCTACAATAATAAATCCGTTTGCACTGAATTCAAGGCCGGACGAATCCTTTATTTACCGACCGGAGACGGTGAAGCATTGACGACTTACCGGCCGCCGCTCGCCATTCTGCGAGTCCGGCGTGCCAAACCGGTTTAACGGCCCACCACAATTGGGCACGTATCAATTTTCTTTTACGAAAATTTATACGTATAAATTTTGTTTTTCGAAAGTTTTGCGTGACATTTGTGAGCGTTTATGGTACGGATTGCACTCGTTAGGAACAGGTAACCAAATATAACCAGGGACAATTCATGCGCCAGAGATGCTCGCGACGATTTTTCCAAAATGAAAATTTCCGGCCGGAAGCGGGGTAGCGCAAATGGTACCGCACTCCAATACACCGCAAGGCGATGCGGCCCCTCCGTCAACGATCAAAACCCAGGTGCTGATCATCGGCGGGGGCGCTACCGGCACGGGCTTGGCCAGGGACTTGGCCCTTCGCGGGGTTCATTGCGTCCTGGCTGAAAAGGAAGATATCAATGCCGGCGCATCCGGCGCCAATCATGGTTTGCTTCATAGCGGCGCCCGTTACGTGGCTTCGGATATCGAAGCAGCCGGGGAATGCCGCGTCGAAGGGGAACTGCTCAAGCGATTGGCACCCCATTGCATTGAAGAAACCGGCGGTTTTTTCGTGGCCGTGGAAGGAGACAATGAACAATATGTCGCCGATTTCCCGCAAATGTGCGCCGCATGCGGCATTCTTTCCAAAGAAATCGACATCCCAACAGCCCTGGAGCTTGAACCGGCCTTGTCGAACCGTCTGATTGCGGTGCATCAG
The DNA here is from genome assembly GCA_041740615.1 of Desulfobacterales bacterium. Classification (GTDB taxonomy): domain Bacteria; phylum Desulfobacterota; class Desulfobacteria; order Desulfobacterales; family SURF-7; genus DYJD01. Next base: position 87,026 of record JBGSLR010000035.1, on the reverse strand, counting down.
GTGGCGGACGCATCCATCGACCCGTTTCGTCTGTCTCTTGAGAATATTGCCCATGCCCAGCAACTCGGGGCCGTTTTCCTGAGGGATACGGCCGTCGTTTCCTTCCGCCGACGCAACGGGTATGTTGATTCAGCGCTTCTTCGGAACCGGAAGACCGGTGAAGAAACGACGGTTATTCCGGATCAAGTGGTCAATGCCGCCGGCGCCTGGGCCGGGTATGTGGCCTCACTGGCCGATATCCATATCGATATGATTTACTCAAAAGGCACCCTTCTGGTCACCCAAAATCGGCTGACCCAAAGGGTGATCAACCGGTTGCGGCCGGCCACCGATGCCGACATCCTCGTCCCTGGTGGAACCGTTTCAATTCTCGGCACCACTTCCGTGCGGGTGGCCTCGCCGGAAGGCATCCGTCCAACGGTGGAAGAAGTCGATTTGATCATCGACCAGGGCGCCGCCATGGCACCGGTGTTGGAATCCACCCGTTACATCCGGGCATATGCCGGTGTGCGGCCTTTGTTCGGTTCACAACAGAGCGGCGGCGACCGTACTGTCAGCCGCGGATTCGCGCTGCTGGATCACATGGACAGTGGGATTAACAATTTTATTTCCATTACGGGTGGTAAGCTGACGACTTTTCGGCTGATGGCTGAAAAAACCGCTGATCTGGTATGCCGGCGCTTGGGGAATTCATCCCCCTGTCTTACCGGCACACAACCGCTTCCCAAAACCGAATTCAGTCAATGGACCGAGCCGGGGCTGGCGCCCAAACTGTGGCTGAAACGCAGGGACCCAACGGATAGTCTGTTGTGTGAGTGTGACATGGTGCCGAAAAGCGCCGTTGAATCCATTGCCGGACGACTCAGCCGTTCCGGACGCCGGGCCGATTTATCCGCCTTGGCCTTGCGGAGCCGGATTGGAAAAGGCCCTTGCCAAGGGGCCTATTGCAGTGTTCGGGTGGCGGCCCACATGTATGATATCGGCATCCTGCAAGGGAATCATGGACTTCCCCAATTGCGGGATTTCCTCCGGGAACGCTGGCTGGGACAGCATCCCCTGCTTTGGGATCTCCCGCTGGCCCAATCGGAGCTGATGCAGGCCATCCACTGCGGCTTTTTCGGGATCGAACAGGAATCCATAACAGGAGTTGAATGATCGTGGCCGAGAACTGCATCCACTGCGACCTTCTCGTTATCGGCGCCGGCTTGGCCGGATCAGCCGCCGCTCTTTTTGCCGCAAACCGTGGTATCTCGACGGTCTTGATCGGCAGGACCGGAAACCTGCAATTCACCAGCGGCCTTTTGGACCTTCTGGCAGGGTATCCTGTCGAAGACGCAAACGACTTTTCCCAAAGTCCATGGGAGTCCGTCGCACGACTGACAGCGGACATCCCCATGCACCCTTTCGCCTTGATCGATCCGCCGGAGATTCGCCAGGCCTTCACGGAATTCCTGGCATTTTTATCGGAAGTCGGTCTGGACTATTACGTCGAGACGGAGCGCAACATACGGATTGTTACCTCCCTGGGAACCCTGAAAACAACTTACGCCCTGCCGACCTCCATGCGACACAACGCCACGGCTCTCAAGGAGAAGCAACCGTGCCTTCTGATCGACTTTGAAGGACTGAAAGGCTATAGCGCGTGTCAGATCCGTGAGACACTGACAAGATCATGGCCCGGCTTGCGCTCCGCGCGGGTTGCCGTAGGCAGCGGCCGAGAATACTATCCTCAACCACTCGCCGACGAACTCGAGAATCCATCCGTGCAAACGGATTTGGTCAAAGCGATCCGACAACATTTGCGTGGCGAGGCTTTCATCGGCTTACCGGCCGTATTGGGGCTTTCCGCTGCAAGCAATGTGCGGCAAGCATTGGAAAAACAATTGGGGCTGCCGGTCTTTGAAATACCGATGCTGCCGCCTTCTTTGCCGGGGCTGCGTATGAAGGAAGTCCTTGAAAAACACCTTTCCGGTCGAAAAGGAGTCAAAACCCTGTTTCAACAGGAAGTCCTCGAGGCGAACCGGACCGAAGACCAAACGTTCATTTGTCATGCCGGCCCGGGGGAGCCCATGGTCACTATCGAGGCCCGTGGGATCATACTGGCAAGCGGACGGTTTTTCGGCAAGGGGCTCCATGCTACCCGAAAGGGTATTCGAGAAACGCTTTTTAATCTACCGGTGAAACAGCCGGAGAGCCGCAGCCTATGGCACCATGAGGATTTGCTGCACCCCCAGGGACATCCGATTAACCTGGCCGGCTTGGAAACGGACAAACACTTCCGTCCACTGGGGAACGACGGACAACCTGTGTATCGAAATCTGTTTGCAGCCGGTACGATCCTGGCTCATCATGACTGGATGCGCATGAAATGCGGCGGCGGGCTGGCCCTTTCCACAGCCTTTGGGGCGGTGAACGCCTTTTTAAAAATGAGATCCACCTCCTCCAACTGACGGCATCAGGATGTAATTATGGTTTTTACCGTTTCATTTTATCTGGCTTTGTCCATCTGTTTCTTTGGTGTTTTTCTGCGAATGGCAGGCTGGGCAAGGACTGAATTCGATCCGCAGGATTCCGTTGGTTCCCTGGTAAGGCGCCTGTCGGGCATTTTCACCGGAAGCCTGAGAATCCTGTCGAGCCGCCGTATCGTTTGGATTGCCGCTGCGTTGATTCGGGACGTTTTCCTGCAGATCCCCCTATTGCGGGCCGGTTTTTTTCGCTGGCTGGCACATATGTGTATTTTCTATGGGTTCGTCCTGCTGGTAATGATGCATGCTCTGGGCAGCATCATTACAGCGTTTTTTTTCCCCGATTATGCATCCACCCTTGATCCTTTTATGATGCTGCGCAATCTTTTCGGCGCCATGGTGCTGTTCGGCATCCTCGTTGCCGCCCTAGGCCGAATGCGCCGCAACCGCTTTTTCAGGGCTACCAGCCGTTCTGATCGATTGGTGATGTTCCTGCTCGCCTTGGTTATCGTTTCCGGTTTTTTACTGGAGAGCGTTCAGATTGTATCCGCGCCGATTTTTGACCAGATGGTGGACGATTACATGGGGACGGACGATACGGAAATACGCGACCCCCTGAAAGCATACTGGGCGAAGGAATTCTATGTCGTTTTTTCTGAACAGCCTTCTTCACAGGATCTGGAAACCGGACAAACATTGCATGAAGAAAATTGCGCTGCCTGTCACTCACGGCCCGGCTCCGCCTTTCTGTCGTTTTCCTTGTCACGGTTGGTGGGTCCCTGGGCCTTGTGGCTGAATCGTGTCCGTGCCGATATTTGGCTCTGGTATATTCATTTCGGTATTTGCTTCGTTGCGTTGGCGCTATTGCCTTTCACGAAATTCTTTCATCTCATTTCCGTTCCCTTGAACCTGATGGCAAGAGCCGGCGTCGGCCTTTCTTCCCATCCCGGAACTCCCGATGATATTACCCGCCTTGCCCTGGAAATGGATGCTTGCACCCATTGCGGTGTTTGCAGTCTGCATTGCAGTGTGGCCCCGATTTTTCGCATCATCCCCAATACCAATATCCTGCCGTCTGAAAAATTGATGTCCGTTACACAACTGGCCCATGGGAAACAGTTGGATGCAACTCACCTGGAAGCGGTTTCGGAAGGAAGTTTCATATGCACGGAATGCTTCCGTTGCACCGAACGTTGTCCTTCCGGCATTTCTCTGCAGACCCTCTGGCGGAAAGGAAAGCAAACGTTGATTGACCGGGATTACCCCGATCCGCATGGTTGGGTTCGACAACTCACAACCGATCAGTGGGCCGACCGGCTCGACCGATGCAGGGACAACAAACCGCTTTGTGACACGTTCAATCGATACCGCCATGCAGCCCAAGATCCCAATACTTTTTCCGCCTGTATCCAATGCAGTATCTGCACCAATGTTTGCCCGGTGGTTGCGGCCGCCGATGGAATGATGCCCCCGGAGGTAACTCCGCAACAGGTGATGAATCTGTTGCGTCTAAACCTGAAAGAGCTGGCCTTGGGCTCGCGCATGGTGTGGGACTGTGTAACCTGCTATCTTTGTCAGGAACACTGCCCACAGGGAATACGCGTAACCGACATCCTCTATGACTTGAGGAACATCGCCGTTGAACGGCTTCAACCCGTTCGAAGGCCTTCGAGCCGTGTCCATCCGGATGGATGTAAAACCGATGATCCGCATGGGAAAAACAGGAACGAGGTCTCATGAAATATGCCTTTTTTGCGGGATGTAAAATCCCCTACTATTTACCCTCCTATGGAACTTCCACCCGCGCCGTATGCAAGGCGCTGGATATCGATCTGATCGACCTGGAATTCAATTGCTGCGGTTACCCGGTCCGACATCAGAATGAAACCGCGGCGATTTTCTCGGCGGCTCGGAATATGGCGCTGGCCCGTAAGAATGACTGTCATATCATGACCGTTTGCCAATGCTGTTACGGCCAGTTGAAATACGCCGCCTATTGGCTCACCAGGGACCCGGAGCTGCGAAAGGAAATCAATGCCCTTTTGGCGACTGAAAAACTGTGTTGGACAGAGGACGTACAGGTTGCGCATTTTTTGTCGGTTCTGTATCGTGATATCGGCGGATCCAATATCCGGACGTTGGTAAAAAAGCCGCTGGAGGGTCTGAAAGTGGCGGCCCATTATGGATGTCACGCCTTGCGGCCAAGTCATGTGGTCCGCTTCGACAACCCCATGGCCCCCACGATTTTTGAAGAACTCGTTGCCTTGACCGGCGCGCAACCCGTCGATTGGCCGAAGCGATTGGAGTGTTGCGGTAATCCTCTTTGGGAAAAGAACAATCGGTTGTCACTGCATCTGATGAAAAAGAAACTCGCGGATGCAGCCGATTCCGGTGCGCAAATTATCGGTACCGCCTGCACATATTGCCAGATTCAGTTCGACGCCATCCGGAGAACGGTTTCGGAAGACGCGTCCATCAATCGAACCATAACCGCCGTGCTGTATTCACAGATGTTGGGTCTCAGCTTCGGATTGGAACGAAACGATCTTGGTTTGACGAACGATGCCATTATGAACATGATCAACGGATAAAGGAGGAGACACCATGTCCCAATATGTCGGCGCAATCGATTTGGGAACGACCAGTAATCGCTTTATCGTTTTCGACCAAAAAGGAACCATCGTGGCCATGGACCAGAAGGAGCATCGGCAAATTTTCCCCAAGCCCGGCTGGGTGGAGCATGACCCCATGGAGATCTGGATCAATACCCAGGAGGTCATTCGAAGAACCCTATCCAAGGCCAAGCTCTCCGGTTCCGACATGGCTGCCATCGGCATCACCAATCAGCGCGAAACAACGGTGGTATGGGACCGAAAAACGGGCAGGCCGTTCTGTAACGCCATTGTATGGCAGTGCACCCGCACCGATGAGATCTGTAAAGAACTTTCCAGGGAAGCCGGGCAAAATCGTCTGAGGGAAAAGACAGGTCTGCCCATTGCTACTTATTTTTCGGGTCCCAAGGTCCGCTGGATCCTGAACAATGTCCCGGAAGCCAAAAGTGCGGCTGAGAAAGGATCAGCATGCTTCGGAACCATCGACAGCTGGATCATCTGGTGGCTGACAGGCGGTCCCCAAGGCGGTGTCCATGTGACCGACGTCACCAATGCCAGCCGCACCATGCTGATGAATCTCTATTCACTCCAGTGGGATGCGGACATACTCGATCTAATGGGAATTCCCGGTAGGATGCTGCCGCGCATCGTGCCCTCCATCGACAAAAACACCTGGGGTAACACCCAGGACTCCGGTCCTTTCGGTGCCTGTATTCCCGTATGCGGGGCCTTGGGAGATCAGCAGGCTGCACTTGTCGGACAGACTTGTTTCAGCATGGGGGAAGCGAAAAACACATACGGTACCGGTTGCTTTCTACTGCTGAATACAGGTGCCACGCCGGTGCAATCACGTCACGGTTTACTGACGACCGTCGCCTATCAGGTGAGCGGCGAAAAACCGGTATACTGCCTCGAAGGCTCCATTGCCATAGCAGGCGCTTTGGTTCAATGGCTGCGGGATAATCTCGGTTTGATCGGCAGTGCGCCGGAAGTAGAAGACTTGGCCCGTACCGAACCGGATAACGGAGGCGCCTACATCGTACCGGCTTTCTCCGGACTTTTTGCACCTTATTGGCGGTCGGACGCCCGTGGGGTGATTGTCGGATTGACGCGTTATATCAACAAAGGACACATCGCAAGAGCCGTGCTGGAAGCAAACGCCTATCAGACCCGTGATATTGTCGAAGCCATGAACAAGGACGCCGGTATCGCTCTGAACAAATTGAAGGTCGACGGCGGTATGGTGGGCAATGATCTGCTGATGCAGTTCCAGTCCGATATCCTGGATGTGCCGGTTATTCGACCGAAGGTAACGGAAACCACGGCGCTGGGGGCGGCCTATGCAGCCGGACTGGCGATCGGATTCTGGAACGACCTTGACACGCTGCGAAAAAACTGGGCCGTTGACAAAACATGGACACCACAAATGATGCCCGAAGCGCGCAAAAAAGCCTACCTTGGATGGAAGAAAGCGGTTGAAAGGACGTTTGACTGGATGGATTGACAGGTGGCTTTCATCGGATATCGATCCGGTGTTTCCGGCGGGATTTTTCAAGACACCGGTCATCCCGAAAGGACGTCCGTCTCACCCGCCATCATGTGCGTCCAGCACTTTTCTTATGGAATTGGCCAGCTGCTGGATCACCAGCGGTTTCATCAGGTATTCTCTAATGCCGATGGCTTTGGCTTTTTCCATGCTGGCTGTCTCACTGAATCCGGAACAGAGAATGATCGGCATATCCGGTCGTATCTCGAGGATGGTACGGGCCAGTTCCATACCGGTCATTTTCGGCATGGTCTGGTCGGTGATAACCAGATCATAGCCGGCGGGGTCGGCCTGAAAAGCGGCCAGGGCTTCGATGCCGCTTTGGAAGGAAGTCAACCGGTAACCGAGATGCTCCAGCAATACCTTTCCCAGTGCTGCGAGTTCGTCCTCATCATCGATGAACAGAATCCGTTCGTCGCCGGTTGGTATCTGGCCATGATCGGCATCGGCGGGGACGGTCGTCTGTTCCGGGACCGCCGGTAGAATGATGTGGAACGTCGTTCCCCGGCCGGGATGGCTGGATACCGTAATGGTTCCATGACAGTCTGTTACAATACCGTGGATCACAGAAAGGCCCATGCCGGTTCCCTTGCCCGGCTCCTTGGTGGTAAAAAAGGGGTCGAATATCCGTTCCATGATTTCTTTCGACATCCCATGTCCGGTGTCACTCACGGATAGTTTGATATGCGGTCCGGGTTTCAGGTCCGGATATACGGTCAACGTGTCCGCATCGATCATGATATCCGAGAGTGTCACTTCGATCACGCCGCCATTGGCTTCCATGGCATGGGCGGCATTGGTGCAGGTATTCATCATGATCTGATGGATTTGAATCGGATCGGCCATCACCATGGCCGTACTTTCGAAAACGGTCTGACGGACTTCAATGGTTGCCGGTAGCAGCGCCCGCATTAGCTTCAAGGCCTCTTTCACGACCAGTCCCATCCGAACCGGGCGTTTGTCCTGGTCCGCCTGTCGGCTGAATGTGAGAATTTGACTCACCAGACCACAGGCCCGTTCGCAGGCTTTCAGAACTTTTTGCAGATGACCGTGCGCCTGCGCGTTTTCAGGTATCAGCATGACAGCCAACTCCGTATAACCCGTGATGGCCGCCAAAATATTATTGAAATCGTGGGCGATTCCTCCGGCCAGGGTTCCAACGGCTTCCATTTTCTGGGACTGTTGAAGTTGGGCGCGCGCCATGGCCAAATCTTCTTCAGCGCGCTTGCGCCAGGTGATATCCCGGAATTCCGTGACACGCGCCATGCGGCCATGATATGGAATATTATTTCCCTGAATTTCAAGTGGATATCGACTGCCATCTTTCCGTACACCCACGACGTCATAGGGATTCGGAAACCCGGAAACAATTTTATCCATCACGAACTCACGCCATTCTTCGGCGATGAGCAGCAGACCGTTCATACCGATCAGTTCATCGAAGTCGTAGCCGGTCATTTTTGCCAATGCCTGGTTGGCATCCAGTATTACTCCCTTTTCGTGAATTCCGATTCCACCAAAAGAAGCCTCGTGCAGTTTTCGAAAACGCTCTTCGCTTTCCAGTAACGCTTTTTCCGCAAGTTTTCGCTCGGTGACATCACGACCCACCCCCCGAAAGCCGATGGGCTGTCCTTCCGGGTCTTTCATGAGATACGTGGACAGTTCGACATAGCGCTTACCGCCGTCTTTGCGGATAATTTCGTAATCCATCATTTTAACCGGCCGATCGGTCCGGTAGACTTGATGGAAAACCTGAAACATCTCCTCCGCCGTCTCCGGAGAAGCGATTTCCCGGTTATTCATGCCCAGCAGGGTTTCCGGATCATATCCGGTAATATGGCAAAGCGCTTGATTGAAAAATTGCAGATTTCCGGCCAGGTCGACTTCGAAATAGCCTTCGGCGATGCTCTCCAGAATAGCCCGGTATCGTTCCTCACCGGCATAAAAAGTGGCCGTTTTACGCTTATACTCCTCGATTGCCTCCGTTAGCTCGTCGACCTTTTCTTCTAATTCCGCGTAGGTTGGTTTTGCCATCGTTTCATGCATTCTCGATGATCGGTTTAATCACCGACTCATCGATTCCCATCTTGAATTTGACGCCGATACCCTGAGGACTGTTGCGGACTACTTCGCCGATGATCTTGATGGAGGTGTTGCTGCCGGGTTTCGGGATCGTCATGGTGATGTCCTCACCCACCGGAATTTGCTTGGGGGTGCGAATAAAAACGCCCCATGCGCTGATATCCTTAATATATTCGATGCTTGAAAATCCTCTGGTTGCATAGGCAATGGCCGTAAAACATGCTTTTCTGGCCGATTTGCGTCTTTCCGCCGGTTGCGCCGCCTTTACCGAATTTTTCATAGCCCACCCATGTTTCTTTCAGCTGGTTGATTGATGATGTTCCCGGACGTCAGAACGTAGGAAAAAATGATCCGCGCTGTCAGTCGGTTTCCCTTCAGCAGCGAGGCGACGACTTGCCTCTGATCAGCCCGGCGGGTTATTCCATCATGACAACACAAAGTAACAGCGTTGGGTGAAAGTTGAATGTTGCATTGGCAGACAGCATCCAGACTACCCAACTACCGCATTATAGTATAGCGACCTCTTCCTGTCAACGAATTGGATTTTGCACGAATTGGATTTTGCGGCATTCTCGGGCAATCGACCGAACCGGTGGGTGGTCGAGAGAGGAAAGAGAGTTATTCGGCTTGATGTATTCGTTTCAATGGTTTGAGGGGCGCTTTCTTTTTTTTCGAGGCGTGATCCCGCTCGTCCTTCAGACGCAACCCTTCCATCAACAAGTTCATCAGTGGCTGTTCGATCTCTTTTGTCTTTTTTTTACAGATATTATCAATTTGGATGGTTACTCGTTCCCAGCATAACAGTTCGAAGGCAGCCGGTTCGTTTCTCAAGTCGCCTGTTTCGGCGGACATCATTTCGCCTTTGAAAAAATACAGTGCGCCCTTTTTGTCATGCATCTTTACAGTTAACGTACAGGTTTTGGTTTCCATTTCGATAAGCTGTAGAAACGATGCCAGGCTGATACCCTGGAGCCGGCCCTCGGCGCCGGCACTCAGTTCCTCCAAAATGCATTCAGTAATGATATCGATGTTCAGCGGCTTTTCGAAATATTTAATGGAGCCGACCGACTCGGCTTTACTCTTTACTTCCGAACCGCCGAAGGCCGTCATTACAAATACCGGAATTTCCGGGTAGTATTCATCGATATAGGCCATCAGCGCAAAGCCGTCCATCTCGGGCATCTGCAGGTCTGTGATGACTAAATCGGTTTTTGTTTGTTGGATGATCGCGACCGCATCCTTGCCGTCTTTGGCCGTTATTACTTCGAAATAATCTGAATGGGGCTTCAGCACACGGGAAAGCAAGCCGCGGGTTACCGCATCATCATCGACGATGAGGACGTGTTTCATAGAGGGTTCCCTTTAAACAATCCGTTGAATCCGACATCAGTGTCATCCGCCGCAAATCGTCTCCATGTCCGGCAGTGAAGTCCAACTATTTCATCAGGGCATACCATAGCAAATTAATAATCTCAAGTATCATGTTTTAAAGCAAATTCAATGGTAATGCAAAAACGCTCTTCCCACAGCGCTTGGGCTGCCGCCTGTTCGCATGGCCTGGGAAGCGGCTGGAGGAAGGATGGCTCAATTTTTCTTGTGAATCCAATTATCTCCGGTTTAAAACAGCCCGATGGGCATAAAGGTCTTTTTGACATTTTCGCAATGTTCCTGTAGGTTACGTCTATTTGATTTCAACCAACTAAATAAGGATAAAGGCTGTTGCGGACCATGCAAGACAAACTACTTCTCAAAGCGATATGGGCCGCTATTTCAGCTGGCGAACAAATACTGGACGTTTATTATTCCGACTTTGAAGTCGATTTCAAGGCGGATAATTCCCCCCTCACGGAGGCGGACAAACGCGCCCATCGGACCATTGTCCGATATCTCGGAGACGAAAGAGATTGTCCCATTTTGAGTGAAGAGGGCAGGGAAGTGCCCTATGAGCGAAGAAAACATTGGTCGCATTTATGGATCGTGGATCCGTTGGATGGAACAAAGGAATTTGTCAAGAAAAACGATGAATTCACCGTCAATATCGCACGGATCGAAAACGGTCGGGCCATATTGGGTGTCATTTTTGTTCCGGTTTCCGGCACGTTGTACTTCGCTTCCAAGGCGATCGGCGCGCGCAAGCTCTCCGACCGAGCCTTGATGGAACATGGCGACCACCTGACGATGCAGTCATTACTGGAACGCTCTCAACCGTTACCGTTGAATCTTTCCGCTCCTCAAGGGGCGTTGATCATCGTGGGCAGCCGCTCCCATGCGACTCCCGAGCTTGAGGCGTATGTTGAACAAAAACGCCGAGAATACGATCGCGTCCAATTTGTTTCCGCCGGCAGTTCCTTGAAATTCTGCCTGGTGGCCGAAGGCGCCGCCCATTTGTATCCACGTTTCGGTCCGACGATGGAGTGGGACACCGCCGCCGGGCAGGCCATAGCGGAACATGCCGGCGCGTTTGTTTTACGACAGGACAACGGTACGCCTCTTGAATATAACAAAGAGGATCTGGTAAATCCCAATTTCATGGTGTATCGAAAAAACACGGACGCAAAGGAATCGTCATGATCGTACCCGTTATTCTTGCAGGCGGATCCGGTACTCGGTTATGGCCTCTGTCGCGGAGGCTATATCCGAAGCAACTCATTAACCTGGTAGACACAAAGACAATGCTGCAAAGCACGCTGTTACGACTGGATAATTTTCCCGATGTAGCCGGACCGGTCATTATCTGTAATGAAACCCACCGTTTTATGGTCGCGGAACAGATTCGTGAAATCGGCATTCCATCGGCTTTGATTATCCTCGAACCGGTTGGAAGGAATACGGCACCGGCAGTTGCTTTGGCTGCGCTGAGGGCGGTATCCGCAGAGGAAGATCCGATCCTTCTTGTCTTACCTGCCGATCATTTTATCGCCAATCCGACGATTTTTCACTCCGCGTTAAAGGCCGGGCTTCGATTTGCCGAACAGGGAAGGTTGATCACATTCGGCATTGTTCCAAACGCCCCGGAAACGGGATACGGCTATATTCGCACGGGAGCCCCAATCTCTTGCCCTTCCGAGCAACCGATGAAAAATCGGATCAATTCGATCAACCAATGTCCTTCCAACAGTCCCTCCGTGTTTCCTGTGGTCTCGACCATTGAGGAATTTGTCGAAAAACCGGACAGAAAAACAGCCGAGCGGTATGTGGCCTCTGGTAACTATTTTTGGAACAGCGGCATTTTTATGTTCCAGGCATCACGCGTGCTGACCGAAATGAAGATCCATGTCCCCGATATCGTCACCGCCTGCCAAACGGCTTTGTCCAAGGGTAAGAAGGATCTCGATTTTTTCCGATTGGATCCAAGTTCCTTTTCCGCCTGTCCCAGTGATTCCATTGATTATGCCATCATGGAGAAAACCGGAAACGGGGCGATGGTTCCGCTGGATGCCGGTTGGAATGATCTGGGATCGTGGGAAGCCCTCTGGCAAGTGGGCCGAAAGGACGCCCAGGACAATGTCCTCAAGGGTGATGTGGTGATTGAAGATGTGAAAAATTCCTATCTGCATGGCACCGACCGGCTGATTGCGGCCGTGGGGCTGGAAAACCATATCGTGGTCGAAACCTCCGACGCCATCCTGATTTCCCCACGGGAGCGGGTGCAGGATGTCAAGCGCCTGGTGGATCAGTTGACGAAACAGGATCGAATTGAAACCTTATCCCACCGGAAAGATTATCGTCCTTGGGGGTGTAATGAAAGCATCGACGCTGCCGAACGATTTCAAGTCAAGCGTGTGACGGTCAAACCGGGCGCCAAGATCTCTCTTCAGAAGCATTTTCATCGCGCCGAACACTGGATCGTCGTAAAAGGCACCGCGCGCGTAACCAAAGACAGCGAGCAGTTTATTCTCCGCGAAGATCAGTCGACCTATATACCCGTAGGTACTTCCCATCGGCTCGAGAACCCGGGGAAAATTCCGTTGGAACTCATTGAGGTACGTTCCGGCAGCTATCTGGGGGAAGACGACATCGTTCGCATGGATGACGTTTACGGTCGATCGGACAATCAAGACCTGCAAACGAAGACGCCCAAAAAACAAAACAAGAAGAAAACTATACGACCAACATGATCCGTAAATCCATCACGTTGGTGTTGGTGGGTCCGGACCTGTACAAATCACCTGTTTTTTCCAGAAATCGGTAGGCGTCATTGTCGCGCAGATAGCGGCCGGGATCGACGCCGGCTTTGGCCGCCCTGACAATCGTCCGCGGATCGACAATGGCGCCGGCCGCATCGGTAGGGCCGTCGCTTCCGTCCGTTCCGGCGCTGAAGACAACCATATCCCGCTCTCCGGCCAACTGAATAGCCGCTGCGAGGCCGAATTCCTGATTACGGCCTCCTTTGCCGTTGCCCATGACGGTTACTGTCGTTTCCCCACCCGAAAGGATGCAGGCCGGAGGGGCCAGCGGATGTCCGGTTCTGCGGACTTCCTTGGCAATGGCAACATGCATCCTCGCCACATGGCGGGTTTCGCCTTCGATCATGGAGGAAAGGATCAAGGGGCGATAACCTCGTTTTACGGCTTCTTCCGCAGCTGATTTTATGGCGTCCAGGTTGCTTCCGACAATCAAGTGCAGATGGCATTTGAAAATCGGGCTGTTTGCTTTCGGCGTTTCGGGCATATCCCCGGATACACCCGCTTCCAGATACCGAACCACGGCCCCGGGCAACCGTTTCAATAGGTCGTATTTTTCTAATATTTCGATGCATTCTTGAAAAGTACTCGGATCCGGAACCGTTGGCCCCGACGCGATGACATCCGGGTTGTCGCCAACCACGTCCGATAGCATCAGCGTCACAACCGTAGCCGGGTATGCCGCCTGAATCAACTGTCCGCCTTTGATCAAGGATATGTGCTTTCGAATTGCATTCATCTCATGAATGGTGGCGCCGCAGGCAAGCAGCAATTTAACCGTTTCCTGTTTTTCAACGAGTGAAATTCCTTCCACCGGCAAGGGCAGAAGAGCGGAACCGCCGCCTGAAACCAGACAGATCACCAGGTCTTTCTCCGTCGCCATTTTTGCAAGGTGCAATATGGCATTGGCTCCTTGCCGCCCTTTTTCATTGGGAATCGGATGGCCCGCCTCCCAAAGTTTGACGATTTTCGTCGGCCCCAGATACCCGTATTTTACAATGACAACACCCTCGGTGATCCGTTCGCCGATCAGGTCCTCCATGGCGGCCGCCATGGAGGCGCCGGCTTTTCCAGCGCCGATAATATAAATATTCTCATAGTCGGAAAGAAGCAACGTCCTTTCGCCGATCATCAACCGGCCATCCAGGCTTCTGCAAAATTTTTTTACGGCTGAGAAGGGCTCTACCGCCCGAACACCGGCCTGAAAAATGGCGATGGCGTCCCGCCGCAGTCGATCGTAGGTGCTGGTTGTTGATTTCATCGCTCTCCTCCTGTTGCAATTTACGGAACAAATATCTAAATTTCGGCTTTATTTACGATACTTGACAACGGCAAACGATAAACGTAGGGTATAAGCGATCAATCCAAACTTCGTTGGAGGAGTAGAAATGGCAACCAATAATTCGGTCTTTTTAAAAGGCCAGCTGCTGATCGCCATGCCCGAATTGGCCGATCCAAATTTCGTGCGTTCGGTAACCTGCATCTGTGAGCATACTCCTGAAGGAGCCGTTGGCATCGTCATCAACCACTCCCACCCTCTTCTGACAGCCGGGGAAATATTCGATGAGTTGAAAATCAACTGTACTCCGGAGTCCAAATCCCTGCCGATTCTGTTGGGTGGCCCTGTCCATCTGGGAGAAATTTTTATCCTTCACGGGCCTCCGTTTCATTGGGAAGGCTGCATGAGGATTTCCGATACGGTAGCATTGAGCAATACACGAGATATCCTTGAATCCATCGCCTTGGAGAAAGGCCCCCGATCCTTCTTGATCGCTCTTGGCTGCGCTGGATGGGGAAAGGATCAATTGGAATCCGAGCTTCTGGCGAATGTGTGGCTGACTTGTCCTCTATTTGAAAGTCTTATTTTCAATTCTCCGATGGAATCCCGTTGGGATGAGGCCATGAGAATGGTCGGCGTCGATCCCGTTTCCCTGTCGGGAACCGCCGGAAGCGCCTGAAACAGAAAAGGCGGCAAGAGTTCGCTCCGCCGCCTTTCGATTGTCGCGTCAGCAAGATCCGTTACCGGCTTCATTCATCCTCATCGGATTGTTTGGATGTCGATTTCGGTTTTTTTTTCTTAAGACAGACTTTATCCTTTCGCACGAAAGCACAGAGCTTCGGATTGTAATATTCTTTGCAGTTCAAAGGATTATATAATGGACATTCAGGATTTTTTTCTGACATGAATTTTGTTCCTTTTTTCTCCTTCTCAGGCGACGGTCTCTTTTTATACCATAAAACCATTAATTTTTCAAGGTATTATGTTGAACTCGACTTGCCCGTCACCGTGAACCGGGACTATCTATTTTCGAAATCGCTTTGACAAATGAGGACTTGCTCGGTACAAATCTTAAAAGGTCGAGACTCGGCGATGAGAAACCGGTCCACTTGGCGGGTGCCGGATGGGCTGGAAGCCATTAATGGAAAACAATGCGTATGGAATCATTTCAATTACTGAAGCATGAATTGGTGGTGGTTTGTGAAGGCCTGATCGAACAACTGGAACAAACCGGTGCGATTGCGGAATTCGCAGATCAGCAGCTTGGAAAATGGGAAAACGCCTGCAGAAGCGTCCTGCAGCAGGTCTCGGAAGAAATCGTGCGGATTGCCGTTGTCGGTCCGATCAAATCCGGTAAAAGCACCTTCGTCAACTCCCTCTTGAAAGGCGACTATTTGAAGCGGGGCGCGGGTGTCGTTACCTCATTCGTGACGCGCGTGCGCAAAGGACCTTTTTTAAAGGCCACTCTCCGCTTTAAAGCCTGGGAAGAGGTGAATGCGGATATTTCACAGGCCGCAACGCTTTTACCCGCCTGGCGGGAACGCGGGGAAGCGGAACCTTTCGATATCCGGCGCAAGAAGGATCGCGCCGATCTCTTGGCCGCCATGAACACCCTTTCCACCGACCAGTTGATCGCCCGGAGCACGCGAAATCTGAACAGTGTGTTGCTTACATCCTATCTGAAGGGATTCGAGCATATCAAAGGGATGGATTTCCAGGAGAACATGTCGATTCACTACAGCGCCGAACGATTCAATGAGCATCGCGTTTTTTCGGGTGATGAGATTCTGGCGGTATATTTGAAGGATATCCAGCTGGAAATCAACACGGGTGACGGGCTTGATGATATGGAGTTGGCGGATTGCCAGGGCAGTGACTCCCCCAATCCCCTTCACCTTGCCTTGATTCAGGACTATCTCCTCACCGCCCATATGTTGATTTACGTCATCAGCAGTCGGACCGGTCTTCGCCAGGCGGATATCCGATTTCTCACGATGATCAAGAAAATGGGTATCATGGACAACATCCTGTTTGTCGTCAATTGCGACTTTTCGGAGCATGAAGATATTAACGGATTGCGGGCATTGCTGGAGAAAATCAAGGAAGAGCTGTCCCTCATCAAACCGGACCATCAGTTGTACGCATTGTCTTCGCTGTTCAATCTGTTCATGGCGGGCGGCGCTTCGCTCTCGGAAAAAGACCGCCATCGATTGGAACAATGGCAGGGAGAATCGGAATTTGTTTCGTTTTCAGATCAAGAGACAAAACGATTCCAGGATCAGTTTATTCGCAAGATGAGCGGCGAACGCTATACACTTCTTTTGAAAAATCATTTTGAGCGTCTGCGTCTGATTGCGTCGGGTATTACCCATTGGTCCGCCATGCGCAGAGATATTCTGACAGGCGACAAGGATCGTGTCGGAGAGATCCTCCGTCGCATCCGTGCGCACCAGCAAAAAATGGATCAACTCTCTGCAATGATGAAAAAGACCCTGGATGGGGCCGCACAGCAGATCAACAGCAATATCAGAAAGAACGTCGACCGGTATTTCGATGCCCGCTATGGGGACGTAACCGGCGAAGTAAGCCGTTTCATCCGCGCATTTAAAGCGGATCCGGCCCTTTACGGAGAGGAATTGACCTCCGTCGGATTCAATCAGACATTGTATCTGGCTTACCAGGATTTCAAACAGGCACTGGACATCTATATGGCTCAGACCGTCAATCCCAAAATCATCGGCTTTCTCCATCAGGAAGAAAAAAGCCTGTTCGAGGCCCTGGAATCCATCGGCCGACCCTTTGCCGGCATGGTGGAAGATGCACTTTCGGAATACGAACAGGCTGTCGGTGATTTCGGCGTGCCGTTTCATCGGGAAAAACGGGAAATGTCCCTGATGCCGACCATGGAGTCGGTCAAGATGATGGCCGGTCTCAAGGTGCCGGCGGCGTCGGCCATGATGCGTTATTCGGCAAGAGTTAAAACAGAAGCCTTCATGCGTTTGGGCTTCTATGCGATGGTGAATGTACTTAAGAAAATTCTGAAAAAACCGATTTTGAAAGAAAAACAGGACGCCTTTCAAGCGTTGGAAGACGGCGTCCGACGGCTGAAACGGGAAACGGAACAATCCGTATTGTATTATTTTAAAAATTATAAGGAAAATATCAAATTCCAATATTTATTCAAACTCGTGGAAGTCATTGCCGCCGCCCTGCACCAACGAATGATCGATCGTTTTCAGGCCTACATCACCGATCTGTCGGCGTTGACGGATCTTCTGGACGAAAAACGGATCGATAAGGAGAGAATTCATGGGATCCTGGAAGACGTCGGCCGCAAGGCGGAAGCCTCGAGCGCAACGATCGCTAGTTTGGATTCGAAATTGACGAAATTATTGAACTGATATCCGGGGAAAAACCGCCTGCGGGCGGTGTGCATGGGGCCATCAACCATCATTCAATCAGCAAGGGGGGATGATTAAAATGGGTAAAAGCAAAACCAGAATCATTGCTGTTGCCAATGAAAAGGGAGGCGTCGGCAAAACCGCCACCGTAGTCAATTTGGGAGCTGCTTTATCAAAACGTGGGCACAAGGTCTTGCTGGTCGATATGGACCCTCAGCACAATACCACAACCGGTTTGGGTGCGCAGCTAAACCACGACTCCGTCAGTGTTTACGACCTGATAAACGGCGAAAACAACATTCAGGCGATGGATGCGGTGCTTCGAACAAAATGGGAAAACCTTGATCTGATACCCGCCCATATTGATCTGGCCGGAGCCGAAGTGGAACTCATCGATTCGGAAGGTCGGGAAAATAGACTGATGCTCGCCCTGACGCCGCTAATAAATGATTACGATTTCATTTTCGTGGATACTCCGCCCAGCCTATCCCTGCTTACCGTCAATGTTTTTGTCTTTGCCCGTGAACTGCTCATTCCCTGTCAAACCCAGCCCTACGCCTATGGCGCCCTGGCGGATCTTTTCGATACGATTCAAACGATCCAGGAGGAAATGAATCCGGATTTGAAAATGACCGGCATCCTGGCCACTTTTTTTGATCAACAGACCATCGTCAGCCGTATGATATTGGAAAAACTCCAGACCGTCGAGCCATACAGAAATTTACTCTTTCAGACGGTTATCCGCAACAATACCACCATCGCGGCCAGCACGGCTGTATGTAAACCGGTGGTTTTCTATCGCAAAGGAAGCTATGGCGCCGCCGATTATTCGGCCCTCGCCGAAGAACTGGAAACCCGAAAACCGTTATGAAATCACCATTCGGTTATGCTTTCCGGGGAATCGGCGTATTCAATCAATGGGTGCGCGGTACAACCGCAGGCTGTTGCCCACGACCGAGAGACTGCTGAAGGCCATGGCCAGGGCGGCAAGCATCGGGTGAAGACGGGCAAGTGGTGCCGGTATAAACCCAAATGGCGCCAGAACACCGGCTGCCACCGGTATCAGCAGAATATTGTAGCAGAAGGCCCAGAACAGATTCCGACGGATTGTTTGCATGGTGGCACGACTGAGGCTGATGGACCGCCGGACTCCGTCAAGGTGCCCGCTCGCGAGAATAATGTCGGCGCTCTCGATGGCGATATCCGTTCCCGTACCGATGGCAAAGCCGACATCGGCCTGGGCCAATGCCGGCGCATCATTTATTCCGTCTCCAACCATGGCGACCCGGTTTCCCCCGTCTTGTAATTCCTTTATTTTCGATGCTTTTTCCTCCGGCAGAACTTCCGCGATAATTCGGTCGACACCCACCTGTTCGGCAATGGCCTTGGCGGTATGATGATTGTCTCCGGTCAGAATTACGGTTGAGATTCCCTGGTCACGCAATCTGCGTAAGCTTTCACGGGCTTCCGGTTTGACTGTATCCGCCAGAGCGATGATCCCGCCGATCCGATTTTCGATGGCGGCCACAATAACCGTTTTGCCTTCCGACCGGAGTTTTTCGATGTCTTTGGATACAGGATCGATTGCGATTCCATATTGTTCCAGCCATGCCGGTTTCCCAACCATCACTTTTCTTCCGTTGATTATCGCCATCACTCCGGCCCCGCCGAAAGCTTCGAAATTTGTCGCCTCACCGGCTGTGATGCCCTTCCGGACCGCTGCTGCGACAATGGCTTTCCCCAACGGATGTTCCGAGCCTTTTTCGGCGCCGGCAACCACGGAAAGCAATTCTTCCATATTTCCACAAACCGGCGCAAGGGACCGGATGTCGACGACGTCCGGCCGGCCTTGGGTCAGGGTCCCGGTTTTATCAAAAACAACCACATCCAAATCAGCGGCCGCTTCAAGCGCCGTACTGTTTTTGAATAGGATTCCTTTTTCCGCAGCCTTGCCAGTTCCCGCCATAATGGCCGTCGGCGTCGCCAATCCCAGAGCGCAGGGGCAGGCGATTACCAGAACGGCCACAAGACGGATCATGGCAGGTACAAAGCTCCCTCCAAGCCACCACCACAAACCGAAAGTGAAAAAGGCCACCAGGATAATGGATGGCACGAACACAGCGGCGACGCGGTCCGCAAGAGCCTGGATCGGGGCCCGGCTTCCCTGGGTTTCCTGAACGAGCCGGATAATCTGGGATAGAACCGTATCCCGACCCACACGAGCTGCTTCAATGGTCAGCATCCCCGTACGATTGATCGTTCCTCCGACAACCTGACTGCCTTTTTCCTTATCCACCGGGATGGATTCGCCGGTAAGCATGGCTTCATCTACGGCGGACATCCCGTTCACAACCACCCCGTCCACCGGGATACACTCTCCCGGTCGGACAATCAATTGCTGCCTGACCTGCACGGACGACAGGGGGACTTCCTTCTCGACGCCTTCTTCCAGAATAACGGCGGTTTTCGGGCGCAAACCCATCAGCTTTCGAATGGCGCCCCCGGTTTTCCCTTTTGTTCGCGCTTCGAGTAGTTTCCCGAGTTTAATCAGGGTAATGATTACCGCTGCGGTTTCAAAATAAACATGTTCACCCAATGATGGCAACAACAGGATCGACGCGGAATAAAAGTAAGCGACGGAGGCTCCCATGGCTACCAGTACATCCATATTGGCGCTATAATTCCTCAGGCTGTTGAACCCACCGGTATAGTAATCCCATCCCGTGTAAAACTGAACCGGGGTCGCCAATACGAAAAATAACCAGTTGGTTGCTGCTGAATGGCTCCAGGCGCCAGTCAGATTGAAATCCCGTGCCATGCTGAGAAGAAAGAGCGGTATGGTGAAGAGAATTCCGACGAGAAGTTTTTTCCACTGGTTGGCGATATCGGCGGATCTGGCCATCTGCTCCGTATCCAGCTCATCGACCTCACCGCCCAGCGCGGTCGCCTCATAGCCTGCTTTTTTAACGGCCGCCACGATATCCTCCAGGGATGAAATCGCCGGTATGTATTCCACATACAGCAATTCAGCGGCAAAATTCACGGTGGCGCTCAGGACGCCGGAAGCTTTTCGGGGCAGGACCCGCTCTATATTCATGGCGCAGTTGGCGCACGTCATCCCCCGTATTGAAAACTCCGCCTTGGCTCTGGGAACCTTGTAGCCCGCTTGTTCGATCCTGGCGGCTATTTCCCGACCGCTTACGGTTTCCTGACGAAACGATACGGTTGCCTTCTCGACGGCGAAGTTCACGGCGGCATCGCTGACACCGTCCATTTTTCGTAGCGCTCTTTCAATATTCATGGCGCAATTCGCACAGGTCATTCCGGCTACCGGTAAGCTTATGGTCTGAGGGCGTCCCTCCATGCTTTCGTTTCCTTTTCTTTCATTCCGCTGGATAATTTATTTCCTTCAATACTGTTTGGATTCGCTCCTTGGTCGCCGGCAATTCCCATTCCACGACGATTTCCTTTTTTTTTGCATCACCCGATACGGTCCGAACACCTGGTATGTCGTTTAATTCATTTTTTATCGAAGCCACACAGTGCCCGCAGCTGATCTTCGGAATAGAAAAAGTACGTTTTTCCATGCAATACTCCCCCTTTCGGTTGTACCGTTTGTGATCCTTGCGTCTGAATGAAAAAGCCGGAGGTACGGAGCCGGTTCACGGCAGACGTTTCCGTACCCATGAGCAATAATAGTGCTCCGGTAGCCGATTGTCATCTATCTTCTGAGTTTCTCGAGGTTTTCCCTTGCGAATTCAATGGTCGGGTCAAGCTCCAACGCCATTGCATAATACTGCATGGCCTTCTCTTTTTCACCCAGTTCACGATAATTGGATCCGATGTTGGCGTAATCAATCGCCGAGTTCGGATTCAATCGGAGGCTTTTTTGAAAACATTCGATGGCTTCCGCATGTTTTTTCAGTTTAAAATTGCAGAATCCCATCAAATTGTGAATATCGGTTCGTTCCGCATCAATGCGCGCGCCTTTGGCAAGGATGTCCAACGCATCCTGGTATGCTCCCATCTCTTTCAGGCAAACACCCATGTACGAATAAATACTTGTTTTGTCCTGTTCATTGGGATCAAGGGAAAGCGCTTCCTGAAAATAGGAAAGCGCGTGTTCCGGTTTTTCCAGGGAGAGCATGCAGGAACCCAGATAGAATTTCAGATAATATTTGTCGGGGAGGAGTTTTTCCATTTGTTTCAATTCCGCCAAGGCCATGGCGGGAGATCTTTTTTCGGTAACGATTTTCGCCGAGAACATGCCTACCGATGTGCCGAGGGCGCGTTCACGGAAATGGGCGCCTGGAATGATGGTATAAAAGGCCGGAATTTTCAGTTTCGGATGCATGGTGTTGATCACCAGTACTTCCATATCCTTTTTGGAAAGGGCGGCAAGGCAATTTTCAATCTCAACCTTGACGTTGTTGTCGGATAGATCCGGTAGATCGCCGATGGATTTATAACTACCCGGATTGGTGATAAAACCGGCATCATCCAGCCGGGTGAATTTCGGTAATCCGCTTGCGACATAATTGGCTGCCGTATTAAAATCTCCAGCCAACTGAGCGACCTCCGTTAAAGCCCGACTCAATGCCTTTTGTGGATCTGGAGTTGTTCCGGCCGTCCATACGATTTCGCTCTGTTGCGGGAAGGTGGAAGGATCATATGCCAGAGCCCCTACCGTTGGTATTCCCATATCCAACGTCAGATCGGAAAGAAACAGCTGAATTCCTGCCCGTTGGTACTTGCTCAGCATTTCCACGACCATGGGGTCGGATGCGGATTCCGGCCGGATGCCGGGGATATTCAATTTCCCATGACTGGCGAGGGCGGACACATGCCGCTCCACAATTTCACAAATGCCTTGAAGCAATGCCTCCTCCGGGCAATTTCCCGCCGATGGCCCATTGAATTCATTGATGGTGAAAAACCAGTCAAAAGGGATCAGCACTTTTTCCTGACGCGTCAGATTAAACCCCCAGGTCCATTTTTGCTGTAAATTTTCATAAATTTTACGGGCCGCTTCCTGATCGCCGGAATCATCATGCACCGATCGGGCAATCATTTCAAAGGGCAGCGCCTCTTTTTTCAGATTGCGATAGCTGTCCGTGATAAAATGTTCCGGATTGTTACAGAACGAAAAAAAACTGAAGCGCTCCGCAAGCTCCATAACGGCGCTCGCCTCGGCCTGTTGGGGTGTGGCGCCTTTTCCCATCTGTTTTTTCGTGCCGGTGACTTGTATGGCATCGGGAGTGCAAATGCTGAAATAAACGGGAATATCGAGTCGTCCATTATCGATTCGAACCGTTCTTTCGAGAATGTGAAGATCCAGCTGTTCAAGCCTGTTTTTAAACTGTGCAATCGTTTGTTCAGGCGACATGATTTTGTCCTGATCAAGCGTATAGCGTTTAAACGCGTTATTTAATATAAGGTTATGAATCATTTCCTCCTCCCGATGACTTTTTCCGAAATCTCTCGATTTTTTCCTTTTCGAAAAATTAATTTGACCGCTTCTCCGTAATTTGTTATGTACCCGGACACAAATCATGGGGATGTAGCTCAGCTGGGAGAGCGCGGCGTTCGCAATGCCGAGGCCAGGGGTTCGATCCCCCTCATCTCCACCATGAGATGAATAAAACCCGCTGCAGCCATCCAGCGGGTTTTTTATTGGACTTCATCCGTCAATATGAGGGGAATTTTCAATTGCCGGTTCCCCCGAAAAAATCGACCACTCTCAAAGCCACCGGCCTCACGAGTGGTCGATACCGAAAAAGGGGATTGCACGTTGGTTTCCAAACTGGAATCAACGCCCCTATTCCCTACATTTTTGCATAGACCCCTTTGCGGATCGCTTGGATCATTCCCCGTTTTTTGGCTTTGTAAATAATGTTTGCAATTTTCTTGGCATTAAAACCGGTCGTCTTGATCAAGGTGGTGGTGTCCATGCCATCCTTGCTCTTGCCGATTTCTTCCATTACCAGGTTGAAGGCCGTTGCATCGCTTGTCGATTTCGGGGATGCTTTCTTCTTGGGGGCCGCGGGAGCCTTGGCCTTTTTTGCAGCCGGCTTCGCCTTTTTAGAAGTCGCCGGTTTCTTTTTGGCAGCCGGTTTTGCTTTGGCGGACGGTTTTACTTTGGCTTTCCCTTTGACTGCCTCCGTCTTGGCCAAGTTGTCGACTTTTTTTGAGAGCATATCAATTCTTTTTGCAAGCGATTTCAAGCCGTCGGAAATAGTTTTCAAAAAAGTTTCGATCTCTTTCATTACATTCTCCTCCTTCCATCATTTAGATATGCGGTTAACAGTTCACACAGTCCTTCCAACAACTCATTATTTACTTCCAGGCCATTCATTTGGTATTCCGTTGATAACTTGGTTTTTATGATTCCGATCGAAGACTACCCGACAACCTTTTTTGACCTGATAAAAGCGAAACCGGTTCCCTTACCATGTCATTCGGTTCACTGTCCTTTATGAAGTGACCAAAATGGAGTATAGCACATTTGATCTAACTTAGCATCATTATACGAAAACGTACAACTTAAAAAACAAAAAAAATAAAAAAAATGTAGTAGGCTTGCCGAAACAAATCGTGAAACACAAATGAAAAGAAGAACGATTGCGTATCGAGTTTGACTTGACATTCCCTCTATAACCGGTGTACTACGGCAGAACAGCGATATAAAATCAACGTGTTATATAATGATACGCTTCGCCGGGTTTTGCCGTCTGCTTCTTCTGCTAATGGGAAGAAGTAAAAAAAGAAACGCAAGCCCCATCCAATTTCAATACGCGGGTTCTTTGAACCGAAATAGAAAGAAGGGCTGATTTATGACAAAACGAACCGCTACAGTCGATCGGGAAACCTTGGAGACCCAGATTCAAATAGCCGTCAAACTGGATGGAAAAGGAGAAAATCGCATCTCCACGGGGATTCCTTTTTTCGATCATATGCTAACACTTTTTTCCGTCCATGGCTTCTTTGACCTGGACGTGAAAGCCAAGGGAGATATAGAAGTCGATCTCCATCATACCGTGGAAGATGTCGGTTTGGTGATGGGTGAAGTGTTCAGCAGGGCCCTGGGAGATCGAAAAGGGATCCAGCGTTACGGCCATGCGGTAACCCCAATGGATGAAACCTTGACAACTGTAACGGTGGATCTTTCCAACCGTCCGTTTCTGGTTTACCATACCCCTATTCATGTAAAATCAACCGGCGCTTTTGATATTCAGCTTGCGGGTGAGTTCTTTCGCGCTTTTTCCAATAAAGGCGGCTTGAATCTCCATATCAATGTTCATTATGGTGAAAATGAGCATCATATCATTGAATCCATATTTAAAGCTCTCGGTAGGGCACTCGACCAAGCGGTTTCCATGGACAGCCGGATCTCGACTTACCGTTCTTCCAAGGGGGCGATTTAATATCTTGACCTCCTTCTACGAAAAATCAGCGGTTCGGGGAATAAAGATGCGTTGCCGGCGTCTATTTCGTTTTTGGCGTCTGGTAGCGTCAAGTCATACGCAATTCGCCGTTCTCATCGTCGCTTGTTTTTTTTTTCTGTCTGGAGGACCGGGATGCGCATCCCGAACGCAACGGGCGACAGCCGCCGTCGTCCGGATGGAGAAAATATTGGTTCTGCCGGTTCAGATTCCGCCAGGCAATGCAAACAAAAAGACTTGCCTCCGATGTCCGATCTGTGGTCGTATATTCCAATCTGGAGATGTCGCCTCTTCCGCCGGCGGGAAATTGACCGACTATATAACGGGTTGGTTACGAAGCCATCGTGTCGGCGAAGTGTTGCGGGAACAGGAAACGATCGAAACGGTTCTGCCCGTGGAATTTTGCGGGCTGCAAAATGATAGTGGCATCGGTCCCTTGGTCGAAATCGGACGAATGCGAAATGTGGACGGAATCCTCGTGGGGTATGTTTTCCGATACGAAGATCGGCGAGGAGATGCCTATTCCGTCAAGGAACCAGCCTCCATCGCATTCGATCTGCACCTGATTGACGTCCGGAAAGGTGAAATGATTTGGCAAGAAGCCTATGAGGAAACGCAAAAAGCGTTGAGTGAAAACTTGTTCAATATTGATTCATTCATTAACAGAAAGGGGAGGTGGGTTTCGGCCGATGAAATGGCGGTCGAAGGTCTTGAAGGTATTCTGGCCACCCACATGAAGCCATGATTATCATTCCGGCGGTTGATATAAAAAACGGCAAATGCGTTCGACTTTTTCAGGGTCGCATGGATGCGGAAACAATTTTTTCGGACGACCCGGTTTCCATGGCGCAGCAATGGGCCGATGAAGGTGCCCAGCTCATCCATTTGGTTGATCTGGACGGCGCGATTGAAAAGCAGCCCCGCAATCTGTCCGTCATTCGCGCGATCATTGATGCGGTTGCGGTCCCGGTTCAGGTCGGCGGTGGCATCCGCAATATGGAAGCTATTAAAATGTATATTGATTTAGGAGTCCGTCGTGTGATTATCGGTACCGAGGCAATCCGTAATCCCTCGCTGGTCAGCGATGCCTGCAGGAAATATCCGCAACAAATAGTTGTCGGCATTGATGCGCGCAATGGCCGGGTCGCCATTGAAGGTTGGACGGAAACGACCGCAATCACGGCCGAGGAATTGGCCAAACGATTTGAAGATGTCGGTGTGGCCGCGATTAACTTCACAGATATTCATCGGGACGGGATGCATTCCGGTCCGAATCTTGAAGCGACCAAACGTCTGGCGGAGGCTGTCTCTATTCCCGTCATCGCTTCTGGCGGCGTGTCAACGATCGACGACATTCGAAACCTGATACCCCTCGAAGCTTTCGGAGTAGCCGGCGTGATAACCGGACGAGCGCTGTATGAGGGGACCCTCAACCTCAGGGAAGCGATTCAGCTCTGCCATGAATAATTTTGCTTGACAAATGATGTCACAATAAATATTTTTAAACATTTCTTCTGATGATGATAAAATGGGTTTGGTTATGCCTGACAAGAGATGCATTGCAGCTGCGTCCATAGTTATCGAACGTCCTGTTTTTATACGAACTAATTCCTGTATGCTCAATCATCCCGATCCCGATGATGGAGGATGCACTCTTTGACGGTTTCAATTTCTGAAGAAAAAATAAATGAAATCCGAAATGCCGCAGATCTAATTGATATCGTTTCGGAAACGGTTTTGCTTAAAAAAGCGGGGACCAATCATATTGGCCTCTGCCCTTTCCATTCGGAAAAAACCCCCTCCTTCACCGTACGGTCCGATAAGCAGATATTTCATTGTTTTGGTTGTGGCTTGGGTGGTGACGTTTTTAGCTTTATCATGAAAAATGAAGGGTTGTCTTTTCCCGAAACGGTCCGTCAACTCGCCGGCAGGTATGGGGTCGATCTTCCAGGGCAGTCCTTTTCACCGGAACAAGACAGGCTGATTCGCGAACGGGAAGAGCTGATAGCCATTAATAAATTGGCTATGGACTATTATCATTCAACTCTGCTTCAACGGCCGGCCGGGAAAAAAGCACTCTCCTATCTGACCGGACGCGGAATCAGCACTGACACGATTCGTCTGTTTCGGCTGGGATTCGCTCCGGCCGGGTGGGAAAATCTGGTAAGCGTCATCACCGGAAAGGGGTATTCACAAAAAGCCGCCGAGAAAGCAGGCCTGGTCACCGCCAAACAGAACGGATTTTACGATCGCTTCCGGTCTCGGGTCATGTTTCCGATTATGAATCTGCAACGACAGGTTATCGCCTTCGGCGGTCGAGTGCTGGATGATTCTCTCCCCAAATACTTGAATTCACCGGAAACGCCTCTGTTCAGCAAAAGTCGTTCCTTGTATGGTCTGCATCTTGCCAAGAAAACATGTCGTGAACTGGGATCTATCTTTATCGTTGAAGGGTACATGGATCTGTTGGCGCTATTTCAGCATGGAATCGAAAATGTCGCCGCAACGCTGGGAACGGCCATGACATCGGAGCACATACGCAGCCTAAAAGGGTTCGCGAACAAGGCCATCCTGGTCTACGACTCGGACGAGGCCGGGCTGAAGGCGGCTCAGCGAAGTATTGCAGTAATGAATAAGGATTTGAACGAGTACCGTATTCTGGTCCTTCCCACCGGGTATGATCCGGATTCTTATCTGCAACAATTCGGTCCCCGTGAATTTCTTCAGCAAGCCGAGAAAGCGTTGGGGGTTTTTGAATTCCTGATCGAATCCGCGATCAAAAAGCACGGTCTTTCCATGGAAGGCAAACAGCGGATTATTTCGGAAATGGAAACCCACATGGTCAACGCCAAGGACTCATTGGACTTGTCATTGTACAGCAAGGAATTAGCGGAAAGAATTCAGGTGGATCAGCAAGCCGTTCTCGAAGCTATCCGGAAAAGAATGCCCCAAAACAAATCGCCCCAACACCATGTAAGTCGAGACGTCCGAACGAGACCGACCATCAGCCGGACAACCGACAGACTGGAAAAACGAATTATCACCAAAATGCTCCAGTTTCCCGAAAAAGCCACTGCGTTGATCGAGTCGGAGCAGGTGCTTGATTTTTTTGAAGACAATAACCTGAAAATGATCGGCGCAAAGATCATCGAATTGAACAAAACCGGAAAGCAGCCGGCCGCTCGACTGTTAACGAACGTTGTCGATCCGGATCAGAGGCGATTGATCACATCGCTGACGGTCCAGGATGAACCGTGGCACGCCGAAGGTTGGCGTAAACTGATTGGACAGTTCATCGACAGGCGAAATCAGCAAGTTGGGAAAACGTTGTCAAAGAAAATAAAGGAAGCGGAAGCGGCGAACGATCATGAGCTCGCGATTCAACTGCTGGCGGAAAAGCAACGCCAGGCAAGAGAAAAACTGTTCAAACCGAAAGAGTCGTCAGGAGGCAAATTTTTATGACAAAAAAAACCGCCGGCAATCGGGAAACCCCCTCTCCAAAAAGCGAAAACCAAATCAAGGCGGCGCAGAAAAAAGCCCTGGAAAGCTTAATTCAAAAAGGGAAGGACGAGGGCCAGTTAACCTACGATGAAATTTATGAAGCGCTTCCCGAAGATTTGATGTCTCCGGACAAGATTGATGATACGCTGATGATGTTCGATGATATGAACATCCAGATTATGGATAACAAGAAAAGAAACCTGACGAACAAAGCCAAATCCGCCCATGGTAAATCTTTTGCCAGCGATGATGTCGTCTCGGCCTCGGTTGGAGATTTCGGATCGGTAACGGACCCGGTTAAGATGTATCTGCGTGAAATGGGGCTTGTAACGTTGCTGAGCCGCGAGGGAGAAATCACCATTGCCAAAAAAATCGAGGAGGGGGAGCAGGAGGTTCTCAAGGCGATGCTGGAAACCACCCTCGGCGTCGAAAGCATCATGGCGTTGGAAGACAATATTGAAGTCGGCAATTTGCGGGCAAAACATGTTCTCAGGGATGTGGACGAGGGGGATACGTATATCGATGAAGTCGCCCAGATCGAAAATTTCCTGGAAACCATCCGCACCATTAAAACCCTGGACAGGGAAAACCGGGACCTGCGAAAAAAGCTATTCAGCATAACCCGGGTAACGGACGAACAACGGAGAATCCGTCGCGCCATCACGCGTCGAACCAATAAAATTTTCGAATTGTTGAAAGACTGGCGTTTCGAGAGCAACATTATCGACCGCATTGAGAATAAAATCAAAGCCCATATCGATTGGTTTGATAGTATGAATAAGACCATGACCAAATATGCGGACTCCTTCAATGCACCCATTACGGAATTTCGCGTCCAGATGAAGTCCCAGACGAATTTTGTCAAATGGGCGGGGCAGAACAGCAACCAGAAAAAGGATGAGTTGATCGCCCTGTATCATGAATGCGTCGATATCCAGCAAAGAATGCGCCAACGGACGTTATCCATTAAAGCGAACAGCCGGACCTTGAAACGCATCATGACGAGTGTGGAAGACGGGCGGTTCCGCGCGAAATTGGCAAAAAAGGAACTGATTCGGGCGAACCTGCGCCTGGTCGTCAGTATCGCCAAGAAATATACCAACCGGGGATTACAATTCCTGGATCTGATTCAGGAAGGCAATATCGGTCTGATGAAGGCCGTTGATAAATTTGAATACCGCAGGGGCTATAAATTCAGCACATATGCCACCTGGTGGATTCGACAGGCTATTACCCGCGCCATCGCGGATCAGGCCCGCACCATCCGCATACCGGTTCATATGATTGAAACTATTAATAAATTAATTCGTACCTCCCGGTATCTGGTTCAAGAGCTGGGACGTGAACCTTCTCCCGAGGAAATCGCTCAGAAAATGGAAATCCCGCTTGATAAAGTGCGCAGAGTACTGAAGATTGCCCGGGAGCCCATTTCTCTGGAAACTCCCATCGGGGAGGAGGAAGACAGCCATCTTGGCGATTTTATCGAAGACAAAAAATTTATGCTCCCATCGGATGCAGCCGTCAACATGAACCTTGCCGAACAGACCCGGAAAGTGTTGGCAACGTTGACTCCCCGAGAGGAAAAAGTGTTGCGTATGCGATTTGGAATCGGTGAGAAGGCGGATCATACCCTGGAAGAAGTCGGCAAGGATTTTGCCGTAACGAGAGAGAGAATTCGACAAATCGAGGCCAAGGCCCTCAGGAAATTACGGCATCCGACCAGGAGTAAAAAGCTGAAGAGCTTTATCGATTCATAAGGGTTGACAAAAAAATGATATGGGGTTAAAAATTTCGATTCCGTATTGAATAACGGGCCTATAGCTCAGTTTGGTAGAGCCACCGGCTCATAACCGGTCGGTCCCTGGTTCGAGCCCAGGTGGGCCCACTTTTTTTGTTTTTGGAAAAACGGCATGATGAAACGATTACAGCGACTCCGAGGGACGATATGAGATGGATCGTGCCGATGGCAATTTATCTGAAGAAGGCGTGGAAGCTATCTCCCACGCCTTTTTTCTTTTTGACAACGAGATTGATCAACGGCTAAAAAAGCCGATGTCGTTCCGGAGATGATCAACGTGAACGATCTGCCGGAATGATTTTCGATTTCCGCGTTGGGCGGAAACAGTACACAACCATAAGGAATCTGTTTCTTTATTCGAAAATGACAGCAACACTATCCGACATCATCGCCATTATGGATGAAATCGCCCCTCCTTCTCTTGCGGAAGACTGGGACAATGTGGGGCTCCAGGTTGGCCAATCCGATTGGCCGATCCGGTCGGTATGGGTGGCCCTCGACCCGTCACCCGGGGTCATTGAGGCCGCCTGCAAGGCGCAGGTCGACTTGTTGATCACACACCACCCCTTGTTGCTTTCACCGATAAAAACCATCGATCTCGGTTCAACGATAGGCGGAATCATATCCCAGGCTGCCCGTCATCAACTGGCTGTTTTTTCCGCCCACACCAATCTGGACAGTGTAAGGGGCGGGGTCAACGACATTTTGGCGGACATCATCGGGCTTCGGGAATGCAAACCGATGATCCGCGCGGCCAGCGAAGCCATGGTTAAATTGGTGCTATTCGTTCCGGTCGACTTCGAAGAAGCCATTTTGGAGGCATTGTTTCAAACTTCGGCCGGTAACGTCGGTCGGTATTCCTGTTGTGCCTTTATCAGCAGCGGAAACGGCACCTTTCGCCCGGGAAAGAACGCCAAACCGTTTATCGGTGAATCCGGAAAGTTGACCCGGGCCCCGGAAGTCAGAATCGAGACTATCGTACCGGAAAAGTCGCTTTCACAGGTTCTGTCCCATGTCAAAAAGCGCCATCCTTACGAGACCATGGCCTATGATGCCTATCCCGTAGTGGGATCATTCAGCGATGGGGGGATCGGTCGCATCGGCGTTCTCCGGGACGCATTGCCCATCGAAGCGTTGGCCGCGAAATTGAAGCGGGAAATGAACCTTCCGTGGGTCAGGATTGTCGGCCGGAAGGAGCTGTCGGTGACAAGCGTGGCCGTTTGTTCCGGAAGCGGTGGTTCATTGATCAGCCGCTTCCTGTCATCTGAAGCAGAAGTTTTTATCAGCGGTGATTTCCGTTATCATGACGCCCGAACCATTGAGGAAGCCGGACGTGGCGCAATCGATATCGGTCATTTCGCATCTGAGCGTATTATTCTGAATCCCCTAATGGAGAATCTTCGCGCGGCCATTTCGGAAAAAGAGTATGCCGTCATGGTGGAGGCCTGCCCCCTGGAAAAAGATCCGTTTCGGATTGTATGAATTTTTATTATGAATGGATGGAAAAATGTTGACTGTAACCAAAGAACAAATCGAGACCCTGGTCCGGCTTCAGCAAATTGACAATGAAAGCGGAAAAATTCGTTCGAAATTAGATCTTCTACCCCAAAAGATCGAGGAATTGAATTCCCGGCTGCAAGAATTCGAAAACATTATCGTTGAAAAAAGTGCCGTTTTTGCTGAACTGCAGAAACAATACCGATCCCAGGAATCGGAAGCGAAGATCAATCAGGCACAAATCAAGAAGAGCAACGAAAAACTTCCTTCGGTAAAAACCAACAAGGAGTATCATGCCATATTGAAAGAGATCGAGGAGTTGCATAAAAAGAATTCCGCGATCGAAGATGATATGCTCGCCAATCTGGATCGCTTAGAGACCGAAGGCAAACTGATTGCCGAACAAAAAACCGAGATCGAACAGCTGAAGACGGAAATTGGACACGAAAAAGCACAGATCGAAGAAGAAAACGAACAGGAATCGGCCAGATTGAGGGTACTTCTTGAAAATTGGGATGCCATCGCCAAAAATGTACCGGAAAAATTATTGGCGCGTTTTCATCAGGTACGAAAACAATCGTCCGGCCTGGCGATCGTGGTTGTCAAGGATGCCGTCTGCCAGGGTTGTCATATGAACATCCCGCCACAATTGTACAATGAATTGCAACGGGGCAATGCCTTGAAATTTTGTCCTTGGTGTCATAGAATGATTTACTGGAATGGCAACGTGCGGTCGGAGCCGCCCAGACGATCGTCGGACCAGACCAACTGATCCGGAGGAAAGTCCGAACACCATAGAGCAGGGTGCTCCATAACGTGGAGTCGCGGCAACGTGAAGGAAAGTGCAACAGAAAGAATACCGCCTTGGTGATGCTTGCGACGAAGTCGGAAGGATTGGCCAGGGTAAGGGTGAAAAGGTGCGGTAAGAGCGCACCAGTTCTTCGGGTGACCGGAGAAGCTTGGTAAACCCCACCCGGTGCAAGACCAAATAAGAAAGTGCTTGAGGGCTGCTCGCCCGAGCTTTCGGGTAGGTCGCAAGAGATATCGGGCAACCGGTATCCAGAGAGGAATGATCGTCAGCCGTTTCGGGGCAACCCGTCTCGGTTACAGAATTCGGCTTATGGACGGCTTCGACCGCTTTTCCAGGTAATGAACCGGGGCGCAAGTCTCCCCGGGTGAATTGTGCCCGCTTGTGTCCGTTGTTCAGCGACGTACTGCGGCGGATAGGTAAAAAACAACGTATCCATAAATGAAAACAGCAGAAAAACAAGTGAATAAAAAAGCATGTGATATTACCTTCGCGGAAAAGATTCGATTTTACTCCCATGATTATCTGAAAACTTGCATTTATATTGCCAGTATCGAAACGCCACAATATATTTTCACCAAAAAGCTATATTCGAACCTGATCGCCTCGTCCCAGTTACTGGAAGATTTTCTGGATTTTCATGGTGCCAAAAACAATTCCAATTGGTATTTCTACCGTGAACTGTCCGCTGCGGTCCGTCATCTATGCCTTGCTGGCTATTCTCAAAAGCACGTGTCAAACCGATTGCTTTTTTACGATTTGCCCGATACGGAAAAATTTGCCGCGGAAGGCGAAAAAACCCTTGATTTTTTCACCAGCACCTTGGGCAAACTGGCCCCCGTGATCCTGGAAGAGGCCGAAAGGCTGTGTATTCCCATGCCCCAGGATCGGTACAGCGAAGAAGATTTTCCCGGTATCCTTACCACCGAAATGCTGGAATATGATATCGATGACGAAGACAAGGACCAGCAGAAAAAAAATATCGTCAAAATTGCCAGTGAGTTTTTGAGCATTGCCGGCAATTTCGATGAGATGGGTTTTTATGAGCCGTATGATATAGAGACCATAAAGGAGATCGTTCCGGATAAGGTGAATGAAGTCGAAATCCGGAGGTTTGAAATGCTGGTGCACAATCTTCAGTCATCCTTCGACACTTATGTCATCCACGGAGGATACCGCCTGGGTAATCGCAAACTGAAGCAGTTGCGAGGACATTTTTCCATTGTATTTCATATCATGCAAATTGTCGGACGATTGCTCCATTTCTATGAACGTCATCTGCTTGAAAGGGGCTATAAAAATATATACAAGCAGGTTCGCGAGCGAATGTCCGGCATCATCAACACCGAGTTGTTATTGGATCGGACCATTAACTTCGGCCTGTATTATGCCTGCCGCTTTCTGTCCGATGGGAAAAAAATAGCCCATGATATTTTGAATGAGAACATCGAGCGTGGCAGAATTACAGTCGGAATTCCCGTCAAGCTCGGTTTCCACAGCCGGCCGAGTCTGCTGGTGGCAAAAATCGTTCAGCACTACGGCGGTCAGGTGGAGTTGTGTGTCGGTGACGCGCGCTTTGACGCCAGCAGCGTCCTGGACATTCAATGGGCCGGCGGTAAAATCCATAAGGAGGAGATTACCCAGGTCGTTTTTGAAGGGGATACACGCGCGCTGGAGGATATTTCCATTCTGGCCGGAGTAAACTACGGGGAGGACACCATGGGGAAAGGACTTGCGCTGCCAAGGGAGTTGAACTACCTGCGTTGATGCAGCCTGAACCACCCGATAAGCTGTTCGCCCATTTGCACATCATGGTGTAAGGGGCATGGAATCCACTCACCATTTCTAGGAAAACATGTGAACGAACCGAGCGCGCCAGATCCGTCCCCGACCGTTGCCGACGCGATCATCGTTGCTGGAGGTTCGGGATTGCGCATGCGGTCAGTTACCCGCAAACAATATCTTCCCATCTCCGGAACGCCCATACTGAGCCACACATTGCGCGTGTTCGGCGATTTTCGTGATTTCAATCAAATTATCCTGGTCATCCCGGAAGCGGATTTCGATTTTTGCCGAACCCAAATCATACCATACCATGATTCATCCGTTCCCGTTTCACTGGTCGCAGGCGGTCTGGAGCGCCAGGAATCGGTGTATGCAGGATTACAGGCCCTTTCCCATACTTCCGGCATTGTTGTTATCCATGACGCCGTCCGGCCATTTATCCGGTCCGCAGACATTACGGCGTGCATTGCGGGCGCTCGAAAGCTGGGTGCCTGCATCCTCGGGATTCCGGCGTTCGATACCCTGAAACAAACCGCCGCCGGCGTCGTAACCCGCACCATCGATCGTAGCGATATCTGGATGGCGCAGACACCGCAGGCGTTTCAATATGATCTGATCAAAAAAGCCCATGATGCTGCAAAAGCGGCGGACTATGTCGGCACCGATGATGCCTCGCTGGTGGAACGAATCGGGTATCCGGTTCATATAATCCCCGGTAATCGAGCCAATATCAAAATTACAAGCCCCGAGGATCTATCCCTGGCAGAGGCGCTGTTTTCGTTGTTTCGCCCCACCTAAATTGTAGTCAAATGGGTTCATCAACACGGCAAACGCTATGGGATCGTGAAAAACATCTAACGAAACAAGAATCGTTGCTTGATGGAGAATGATTCAGACTTATTGATATTGGATTTAATTACGGTGCGTTGAAAAAATGCGTAAATCATTTCGTTTGAATGGACATGAAAAGAAAAAGCTCCTCCGTTCCTTTTTTATTGACAATATAAACGCCTCTCCCCTATAAAAACATTGTTTACAGCATGTTTTTTTACGGAGCGTTGCATATGGTTTCATGGCCACATGGGCGACCTATGCGGCGCACTGGACAACCAAATTGATGACGTGAACGGAATCCCTGATCATATAAAGATGAAAACGAAAATGGAATCAAAAACGGAAAAAACGATCGAGCGTCGAAAATATAAACGGTATAAGGTGCAAGATGGTGTATTTGCCGTTCTCGGCCCCCAATCTTCCCGAATGGGGCAACTGATCGATATCAGTAATGGCGGGGCCGCTTTCTATCACAAAGACACCCGTGAAATGTCTGAAAAAAACGATGAGCTTTCCATTCTTTTTGATAACAACCAAACAAGTGTCAGCTACGGCCCGTTGAAATTCCAAGCCGCCATCGTTTCCGAGGTGACCGTTGACAATGGTCGTACTTCCAATGCCACGCGTCGATGCGGCCTGGAGTTTAAAAATCTTACCTATTATCAGCGCGCCTGGCTGATTGAATGCATTCAGAACTATACTTTTTCTCAGCAGGATACAACAGCCCCTTGACGTCCTGACCATTGGACCGGTAAACGATTCAAAACGTGTTGGGGATGGACATGCGTTATGAAGGAAAAACCAGTCGGTTGATGATCAGCCCATTGAAACCGACATCGCTCTTCGAAGAAAAAAACCAACCTACCTGAAGCAGACACTTTCCGCAAATGGCGAACCGCCAGCTGAACCCCCTGAACCAACTCCACTCGGATGTGGGGATACCCGAATACCGACAGCCATCCGCTCTTCGATAGCAGCCGATTTCAAAAATGACGCCTTGAGGATTGGCGAAAGCGTGTTGATGAGCACCCTGCACCGTCATTCGTTCCGAGATATTGGTGATTGTCTGAAAACAGTTCCCACATAGAATGGCATCCGGCTCCTCGGATTGTTCTGTAACCGTCGGCTTCGTAACCAAATCCGGTATGATATCGAGGGGCTTGTTTTTCAATAAAAAGGCCGGAATCCCGGACGTTGCGTCCATTGTCATCACGAGGCGGTTTCTCCACATTGGAGTCGTTGTAAAACGCCCAACGTTTTGACCATGGGCAGTTCCCGATAGAGACCTGATGACAAGGCAAGTCGATAAACATGATAAGGCGCCTGTCCGCCATCGGCGGGATTTTTGAAAATATCGTGGATCAGCAGGTATCCACCCGGCACGATATGGTTGGACCAGGAGTTGTAATCGGTAAAAGCGGCTTCATGGGAGTGACCGCCGTCGATAAAGACCATGCCAAGGGGAGTCATCCATGACCTGGCGGCGATTTCTGATTTGGCGACAATGGGTACCACCGTATCAATCAGCTCAGCCAGATCAAGGGTTTGACGAAATGTAGCGAAACTGTCCGTCTGAAACGATCGATAATTGAACAGTGCCGGATCAAAATATTCCTCCCCGGGCTGTTGTTCTTCGGACCCGCGATGATGATCCACGGAGAACAGAACCGCCTGGCTT
This sequence comes from Desulfobacterales bacterium, assembly GCA_041740615.1. Taxonomy (GTDB): domain Bacteria; phylum Desulfobacterota; class Desulfobacteria; order Desulfobacterales; family SURF-7; genus DYJD01. The sequence continues at coordinate 50,114 of JBGSLR010000035.1, read as the reverse complement.
TCTTTGCAAGCGCTTCCGAGATACACGGTGGATTTCCCGCAATAGCTGCCGATCTCAAGGCAAGGGCCCAATCGGCTGGCCTTTTTAGCAATCTCATAGAGAAATTCGCCCTCCTCGGTATCTAAGAAACCCTTGATCAGGCAAATCCGTTCCGGTTTACATCTCTTCATAATTTCTCACCAGCACTTCCCGTGGTTTGGCGCCGTCCGACGGACCGACAATGCCCTCGATTTCCATCATTTCGATGATTCGGGCAGCGCGGTTATAACCGATGCGCAAATGACGTTGAACCATTGAAATGGATGCCTGTCTGGTTTTTGTGACCAAGGCGACGGCTTCATCATAGCGTTCATCATGCTCCTCGTTTTCCGTACTTTCCTCTGCCTTGGTCTGTGCTTCGATCACGGAAGCGTCGTATTCCGGAGGCTTCTGATTTTTCAAGAAGTCGATTACGCGACCGATCTCATCTTCGGATATATAGGCACCATGAATACGCTGTAATTTTGCCGTGCCTGGCGGTAGATAGAGCATATCGCCACTGCCAAGGAGATTTTCGGCGCCGTTGGCGTCCAGAATCGTTCGGGAATCGGTTTTCGACGATACCTGAAAAGACAATCTAGTGGGGAAATTGGCCTTGATCACACCGGTCAACACATCCACCGACGGTCTTTGGGTGGCGAGCACCAAGTGAATACCGGCCGCTCGGGCCATTTGTGCCAGTCTCGTCAAGCCCACTTCCACATCCCGGGAAGAAACCATCATCAAGTCGGCCAACTCATCAATGATGATAACGATATACGGCAGGTACTCACCGGTCGCATCCTTGTCTTCCGCCTGTTCTTTACTGAATTTTTTATTGTATTGGGAGATGTTACGGGTTTTTTTCTCGGATAGGAGTTTATAGCGGCGCTCCATTTCACGCACTGCCCAGAAAAGAGCGTTGGTCGCCAACTTCATATCGGTAACAACAGGTGTGATCAAGTGGGGAATGCCATCGTAAACGGACAGTTCGATTCGTTTCGGATCGACCATGATCAGCCTGACATCCTCCGGCGTCGCTTTAAATAGCAGACTTGTGATCATGGCATTCAAACCCACGCTTTTCCCTGCGCCAGTGGCACCGGCGATCAACAGATGCGGCATTTTATCCAATTCCGTAACCACCGGATTGCCGACAATGTCTTTGCCGAGACACATCGTCAGTTTGGACTTGGCCTTGTTAAAGTCGTCGGAGCTGACAATTTCCTTGAAGCATACGGCTTCCCGTGTGGCATTTGGGATCTCGATACCGATGGCGTCTTTCCCGGGAATGGGGGCTACGATTCGGATGCTGATGGCACGCAGCGCCAGCGCCAGATCATCGGTAAGGTTGACGATTTTATTTATTTTAACCCCGGGGGCGGGCTTATACTCGAAAGTGGTGATCACCGGACCGGGATAGACGGCGACGACCTTCCCAAGTACACCAAAATCCTCGAGCTTTTTCTCGACCATCAGGGATTGCATTCGCAGGTTTTCGTCATCGATGGTATTCGGCCGCGGCGGCGGATCATTCAGCAGCTTGACGGACGGCAGTCGGAAATCCCTGCTGTCGCTCATGAAACTGAATTCTTCCTGCATGGGCTTGGGAATCTCCTTGACCGGTTTCGGCGCCGGCGGTTGGAATCTGATCTCGGGCGTCTCCTTCACCTGTCGAGGCGGTTGCGACTTTAATCGATTTTTTTTCTTTTCCCTGCGGGCCTTAAGAGTGAGTTTCATTGTATGGACCCGCTCCGCGCTTTTGCGAAGGATTCGTAAGATAATGACCGCAAAGCGTTTCGGCGAGAAACCGACGGACAGGTTCAGCCCGATCAGGATTAAAACCATTAGAATGAAAAAGGCGCCGGTGGGTTTTGCATAGGTTGTCAGGAGGTCCCGCAATGCCCGACCGATAAAGCCGCCGGCGTTATAGGATTCTCCCCAAAGCGCATATGACGCCTTCCACACGGCGAACAGACTGCCGGTTGCCATCATCAATAAAAAGCCGCCAAAAAGTGATAATATCGTCGTTTTTCCGGCAGGTTGTCCTAAAAGTTGCAGCATGGAAAGCAGAAAAAGCATGGGTACCCAGAAGGCACCGAGTCCGAACAGGCCGATCAGCAATCCAGCCAAGTGAGATCCGATCAAACCGAAAACATTATGGATGGATCCGACTGCCCTGGCGTGGTGAACGGATGGATCGTCGGGACTATAGGATAAAAGACTGACCAGCGTGAATAGAAAAAGGAAAAAGATCAAAATGCCGACAATTTCTTTGCGCATCTTTTATTGGTTATTTCTTCCACGTAGTGGATGATTATAGTTCCAAAATAATCGGTATGATAACCGGACGTCTGCGAATGGTAAAGTAAAAATATTGCCGAAGAGCGGTTTGCAGTTTGGAGCGGATGACCTCCGCTCTGTCCTGCACTTCAGGTCCCACATCTTCGACAATCTCCAATATGACGCATTGGGCGTCTTCCAGCAGATGACCGGTTTCGGTGAAAAAAACAAATCCCCGTGACATGATTTCAGGTCCATGACTCACCACGCCGGTTTCCTCATCGAATACCAGCGTGACGATGACAAGCCCGTCTTCCGAAAGGCTGCGCCTTTCTTTTAGCACGCTCCGGCCGACATCACCGATGCCTTTGCCGTCCACGAGGACGCGTCCGGTCATGACGTTGTCACCGATTCGGCCACCGGCTTTGGTGAACTCAATCGTCTGTCCATTCTCCGCCAGCAGAATCCTTTCTTTCGGAATACCGGATTGTTCCGCCAGCCGGGCATGCAATAACAAGTGGCGATACTCACCATGAATCGGGATGAAATATCTCGGTTTGGTCAAACCGATCATCAGTTTCAGTTCTTCCTGAAAGGCATGCCCGGAAACATGTATGTCCGATATTTTTTCATACATTACGTCGGCGCCACGCCGATATAAATTATTGATGATATTTGTAATCGCTTTCTCATTGCCCGGGATGAATTTGGATGACAGAATCACCGTGTCTCCGGGCTTGATTTGAATATGCTTATGGGTATCCATGGCCATTCTTGCAAGGGCCGACATGGGCTCCCCTTGGCTACCGGTGGTGATAATGACGATTTCCCTATCCGGGAACTGGCCCACCTGATCGATTGTAATTTCCATCTTTTCCGGGACATCCAGATACCCAAGCCGTTTGGCGATGTCCACCGTCAATTCGATACTGCGACCACTGAATACAACCTTGCTGCCTCTGCGGTCGGCGATGTTGACCATTTCCTGGATGCGCGCTACGTTGGAAGCAAAAAGCGCCACGATAATTCTGCCTTCGCTGCGGTTGGCGATTCTTTCCAGTGTTTCCCCGACGGTTTGATCGGAAATCGTATAACCCTTTTTTTCAACATTGGTCGAGTCGGACAGCAGGGCCAGCACGCCCTCATCACCGTACCGGGCAAATTTGTTTACATCTGTGCGTCGACCATCGGCGGCATGATGATTGATTTTGAAATCTCCGGTATGGACGATCAGGCCGACCGGGGTCTTGACGGCGACGCCGACACCGTCTACCAGGCTGTGACTGACGTCGATAAACGACAGTTCGAACGGACCGATTTTGAGAATTTCAGCGGATGAGATTTCATGAAGTTTGGCGGCGGCCAGCAGACCATGCTCCTCGAGCTTGTGCTTCAGGATACCGATTGTAAAGGGTGTTCCGAATACCGGCACATTGATTTCCCGCAACAGATAGGGAAGGGCGCCGATGTGATCTTCATGGGCGTGGGTGAGGACGATGCCGGAAAGGTGGTTGCGCTTATCCTTGATATAGCTCATGTCCGGGATGACGATGTCGATACCCAGCATGTAATCTTCGGGAAACATGAGACCGGCATCAATGACGAACATTGTACTCTCGTACTCAAAAACCATCATGTTCAGGCCGATTTCCCCCAGGCCTCCGATGGGGATGATTTTCAGCATTTCATTGCTTTCAACTGATGATGGGTTACGTCTTTACGCCAAGGTCTTCGAACATGGTATCCATCAAACGGATGATCCAGTTGCGCTGTTCATCGGAAGCGTATTGAATACAGTCGCATCGGATCCGTTGTCGGGTGCGCACAAGCAACTCACAGGAGACCGCGTTTTCATCCAGATCAATCGCGAAAAAAAACGGCTGACAATCCGGATGCTCTTTTTGGATTGGCGAAAGCTGATCTTCCTCCAATGGAATCCAATAAATCCCGCCCATTTCGGCAAGACCGTATTTCTCATCCAAATAGGTTTTGATGGTCTGATAGTCATTCAGCCTGAGTTCGTCGATTACATATTGTTTCATGGGCATGGGATTAGCATAGTTCCGCAAGGCATTCAAGATGATATATTGTGAACAATGTGGGTCTGTGCTACGAGGGAGATCGACAGCCGTTGCCCTTGTGGAGTTGATGTACTCATTTTCATGGGGTTGCTTGTTTGATCTTATCGTGGACTGTGATTGTCATGGGCCGGGAATCTGATTCGGACAAATCAATACCAATGAAAGATCGCGATAAGAAAAATGTTTTTCCGCGATCTGAAGTGAACATGATGCTGCGACAGCAAAGCGAAGGGTATCTGAAAATCATTGAAAGCCTTGAGGACGCTTACCATGAGAGTGAAATGCGGCTTAGACAAGTCATCGACCTTGTCCCTCATCCAATCCATGCAAAAGATCGCGATGGTCGATATATTTTGGCCAATAAAGCGTTTTCCGACCAATATCGCCTGACGCCGGACCTGCTTATCGGAAAAAATGCCGCTGATCTCATCCCGGAGGCCTCAGCCCTCCAAAACGAACTGCGGGAAGATCGTGAAGTGATCGATCGCAGAGAAACGAAATTGATATCCGAAACGGTTTTCGAATCGCCGGATGGCCGGAAACGGTATTTTCGGTTGTCGAAAGTACCGTTTTATTTCCAGGGGAAGGTCGCCGTTCTATCTGTCGCCATCGATATCACCGACCAAAAGGCCGCTGAAACCACTTTGCAGCTCGCTCATGATAAATTGGAACATCGCGTGGCAGAGAGAACCCGCGCCCTTTCCGACTTGAATGAATTGCTGGCCGCCAAAACCCGGGGGCTGGAAGCGATGAATACGACCTTGCGCGTATTGCTGCAAAAGCGGGAAAAAGATCGGACGGATATCGAGGAGAATGTCCTGCACACCGTAAAAGACCTGGTGCAGCCGTATCTTGTCGGGCTCAGGAATACCAGTACGAATGCAAGACAAAAGGCTTATATCGAGGCTGTCGAAGCGACGCTTGATCAACTCGCCTCCTCCTTTGCGCGGGAACTGAAGTCCCGCCATTTTCAATTGACTCCCAGTGAATTGCGTATCGCCAACTTGATTAAAAATGGGAAAACCACGAAAGAAATCGCCATGATGAGTGGGTTGTCAATTAAAACGGTTGAATTTCATCGTGAAAACATACGTTCCAAACTCGGAATTAAAAACAAGAAGCGGAATTTACGAACGTATATTCTGTCTCTTCCATAACCCTTGCTTTTACCCCGTATTATAACCGCATTATTCCCGTCTTGTCTTTTTTATCGTTTCCCGTATTTTACACTCAAAACATTGTTCAGCATGGTTATCCGAATTCGATGAATGCGAAGTTTGTATCGGCGGACAGTGGGTATTATCGTCAAGCCGATCGGAATCACATGGATTTTTATGAAATTTTCAAGTTGTTTGTTCGTTGTTTTCTTATGGGCTATTGTATCGACACCCGGTTGGTCGGCCATGAACACACTTACCAACACGGATCTCGGCAGGGTACAAGCGGATCCGGTAACCCCGGGCGACTCACCGCCTGCGGTGGAACTTGATTCCGTATTACGGGAACAGCAAGCCCGGCCCATCACGGTCAGCGGATATTCACCGAAAAATGAATTCGTCTGCACCGCCATAGCATCATTCCACTCAAGTCGGGAGTATGCCCGGTTCCTGAAAAGTTGTCGCCAATTGGAAAAGTTGTCAAAGAGAACCGATTACCAGGCTTGGGCGAATTCCGAGGCCTTCACGTCCTTTTGTTCAAAACTGGAAAGAATCGCACATGAGTGTAGCCTGAAATTGGCGATGGTGGAGGATCCGGAGACCGGTGGGAGAGCCATTCTTCCATTTATCGATATCCAAAAAAGGATGCACCAACGAATTACTCGTTTTTCCTCGGATCTTTACACCTATTTCAAGGGACGGGGACCGCTGCCTGAAATCAAGCAACTGACCGCAGATCTGCAATCCGATTCTTTTGCCTTTCAAATGGAATACGCAAAATACAATTGAATCTTCACTTCTGTATCCTGTATCGATTCAATACGTTACATAGCTTGTTGTTGCCGCTGTGGATTTTTATTGATATTTGTCGGTAACTAAGTGATAATTCCGCTTGATGATCGTTCGATCTCATTCGCCACTATCTGCATCGCTTTTCAAATACCGTTATCACCATCGCCATCTGGAGAATCGCTGATGATTGATATCAGAACCGCCAGTATACTCATTGTCGACGATATGGACCCCATGTGCAGATCCATCCGGGGAATGCTGAAAGTCCTCGATTTCGGAAAACAATTCCGGTACGCCAACAACGGCCTTGAAGCCTGGAAGATTCTGAATGAAGAACCCGTTGACCTGGCCATTATCGATTGGAATATGCCGGTGATGACCGGTGTGGAACTGTTGAGCAGCATCCGGGACGATCGAAGTCTGCGCGATCTGCCGGTGGTCATGGTTACGGCCGAGGCGGAACGCAGTATCGTTGCGGAAGTCGCCGAATCCGAAATCGACGCGTATCTGCTGAAACCCCTGACGGTGAAATCGCTGGAAGAAAAAATTCGATTCGTCATCGACAAGGTCAACAATCCCGCTCCCATGATGCAGCATTTGAAACAAGCCAGGGAGCGAGAAGAGTCCGGAGATATTGAAGGCGCCATCAATGCGGCCAAGGCCGCTATGAAAGAAGATCCTACCTCATCCCGACCCGTTCGGGAACTCGGTATTCTGTATTATAAAAAAGAGGATTTCGATACGGCGGAAAAATGTTTTACCAAAGCCGCCAAAATGAATAAATTGGATGTCTTCGCTTTTCATTATCTGGGGGAAATCAGCCTGAAACGCGACCATATCGATCAAGCCTCGGGTTATTTCACCAAGGCCATGGCCATCAGCCCGCGGCATGTGTCTCGGGGGGTCAATTTCGGCAAGGTCCTCGTTAAAAAAGGGATGGTGCGCAAAGCCACCAGCGTTTTCGACAATGCGATCGAAATATCCAAGGAACCATTGGCCCTCCGGGAAGAAATTGCGGCGTTCTGTTTTGAGCGCGGTATTTACAATTATGCCATCACATTAATGGAATTTATCGTCAAGCAAATCCCCGCGCGAAATGATCTCGTATATAAACTCGGTCTGGCCTACGAAAGCATCAATGAAAATCACCAGGCCGTCCGCTATTTTCAGGATGTGGAACGAAAAGACCCGAAAAACATCGATGTCAAAATACATTTGGCCAAAAATTATCTGGCCGCGGAGCAATCCATCCGGGCGGACAATATCCTGAAAGCGATTCTCAAGATCGAACCCGACAACCCGGAAGCACAAGAGCTGCTCAAGAAATGCGTTTGATTTATCGTTCCTGTCCATCCATATGTATGTGTTTCAGCATTGCTGGATGCATTCTATGCGAAAATCCAAACCGGGAAGATTCTGTTTCACACAACTAGAAGGGGCACCTTATGATACAGGACCACAAAACGCTTCAGGCATTGATGAACGTCACGCAGATATCCAATAACGCCGATCTCCAGTCCGATCAACAAATGCAGCATATCATTCAGGAAGTGGTGAAATGCATCGGGGTTGAAAAAGGATCCATCATGCTTCTTCGCGGGCGAACGCAGCTTGAGGTAGTGGCGTCCACAAACCCCGAACTGATTGGAGTGAAACAGCGGATCGATGATGAAGGGCGTCCCTCATCCTGGGTCGTGAAAAACAAAAAGCCCCTTTATATGAATGAGAAATCACCGCCGGACCAGAGCCAGGACAAACGCGGTCACTACAAAAAGAACGCCTTCCTGTTGGCGCCGATATTACATAAGGGCAAAGTTCTGGGCGTCTTGAGCGTGACGGAAAAAATAGGCGAGGACCGCTTTTCCAAACAGGAGCAGGAGATGCTCCTGGAAATGGTCGGATACCTGATCAGTTCAATCGAAAACCAGCGGTTGAACACCTTATTGAAAAAGAACCAGCAAACCCTCCGACAGAAAAACCAGCAGCTGAAAAATTTGGAGAAAGTCCGCACCGAACTCTTCAACATGTTGATTCACGACCTCAAAGGTCCCATATCGGAAGTGACGGCCAATCTGGATATTCTTTCCTATACGGTAAAAGGGGAAGACAAGGAATATGTGAGCGCTGCCCAGACAGGCTGCGACACATTGTATCGGATGATCGTAGACTTGTTGGATATCGCCCGTCTGGAGGATGGTTCCCTGCATGTCCTCCAGGAAAAAATCATGGCCCCGGAGTTTACCAAGGAAGCCATATCACTGGTGCACGGCCAGGCGCGCATGAAGACGATAACCCTGCTTCCCCGGCATCCTGAAACCGATAGTAGTTCCTTCTTTTTCGGAGATCGGACCCTGCTGCTGCGGGTGATGCAAAACCTGCTGGTCAACGCGATCCAATGTTCGCCCCAGGGAGAATCAATCGAAGTCGGTTTTACGGATTACGGCGAACGGATCCAGTTCTTCGTGGCCGACAACGGTCCCGGAATCGTTCCGGAATTCCAGGAAGCCATTTTCAATAAATTTTTCCAGATCAATAAGAAAAAGGACGGTCGGCGTTATTCCACCGGCCTGGGTCTTACCTTCTGCAAACTGGCCGTCACCGCCCATAACGGAGAAATTTACGTGAACAGTGATGGTGTGAAAGGCAGCCGCTTCGTCTTTGAACTGCCTTCCGGAAAGCGGTAATGTCAGACGGTGGTAGTATATATCCCTAAGCGGAACGGAGTGTTTGACACTCGTTCCATTTGGATTTACTATCGTCGCCCGCGATTGCGCATTTGTCAACCGGTCTTGGTCAGGAAAAGATGTCGGCTGTCCTTGCGAAGAGGACGTTTTTTCCCATTTCTCAGGACAACACACAACATTTTTCGCACAAGCAGCGCCGCCGGACCTTGTGCCCGAATTTTGATACTGATATCATTCAATATTTTTTATTTCCTTTTGTTGCGATAGTTGGCCCGCTTTTTGAAGACAACAGCAATATCCGGGGAGTACATTCAAATGATGGAGGCATCGCACCTCATGCTGGCCAATGGAAAATTCTATATTCATCCGATGGACAACATCCATCCGATTAATCCGATCGGACGGTATGATGTTAAAAATATAGGCTATTGGGTGGTTTACGAACAAGTCGGCCCCTTGGAATGGCAGTGCGCCTACAAGGCGAAAAACCGCGAGGACAGTGAACGCTGGATGCGGTTACAGGTCCAACCCCCTTTTTAACAGCCTCGTCGCAAAAACGATTTCAGATGATCCTATCGGCTCCATGGTTTGATCGGTATGAAACCCGTCCACACCTCAGAGCGGATCCGCGTCGCATATTTGCCAATCCCTTCCTATAATCCCCAGGCCTCTTTTTTCCGCGCAACATTCCAGTTGATCATCATCGGCCCGAAAGAGCATTTGTCGAAATCAGAATGGATGCCCTTGAAATGGGACGGCAGGTAAGGTATGCAGGGTAAAATCTTTATGGATATCCATCCTGAATGATCCGGTAATATGGCTGACTCTTTTTTTCAGGTACTGATGAATGGAACGGTTTGAATATTTTATCCGTCGTTTGTTGCTGGTCATACCGACGTTTATCGGAATTACCTTGCTGTGTTTCGGGTTGATACAGTTCGTTCCCGGAGGACCGGTGGAGCAAACCATCATGCGCATGCAGGGCATGGGGGCAGGTGAAGCCGGTAAAGGCGCCAATGCCCATGCCTCCATATCCCCGGCCCAACGAAAGGCCATCGAAAAACATTTCGGTTTTGACCAGCCCTTCCACAAGCGTTACTGGAAATGGCTGGTAATGGATAAGATCGGCATGACCATGGAATCCTATAAGTTCCCCAATAAAACAGCTTGGCAGCTGATCCGAGAAAGATTTCAGGTGTCGTTGGTTTTCGGTATCACCGGTTTTATTTTGTCCTACCTGATCTGCATCCCCCTGGGCATCCTGAAGGCCCTGCGTCACGAACGAATGTTCGATCTGACGTCGAGCTTCGTTGTCTTCGTGGGGTATGCCATTCCGGCCTTCGCATTCGGCATGGTGCTGAAAATGATGTTTTGCGGAACGGTGGAGGGCCTTTGGGATATTTTCCCGGTTTCCGGTTTCCATGCCGACAACTTCGAAAGCTTCGGTCGATGGCGGCAGATACAGGACATTTTCATGCATATGTGCTTGCCGGTACTCTGTTATGTGATCGGCAATTTTGCCATTTTGACGTTTTTGATGAAAAATTCACTCCTGGACCAAATCGGTAAGGATTATGTCCGCACCGTTGTCGCCCGGGGTGGTAGTTTTTCGAGGGCCATCTGGGGGCATGCCCTCCGAAACGCCCTGATTCCAATTGCAACCGGATTCGGCTCCATATTGACCGTCATGTTCGCCGGATCCGTAATTATTGAACAGGTTTTCGAAATTCCGGGCATGGGACGACTGAGCCTTGAAGCAATTGTGGGACGAGACTATCCGGTGTTCATGGGAATTCTTTCCCTGACGGCCATCCTGGGCCTGCTGGGTAATATTCTGTCGGATTTTCTATATGTACTGATCGACCCGCGCATCAACTTCCAGGAGAATTGAAAGCGCCCATGTCGCCGATTTTCGTCAAAAATCCCATTACACTGAAACGGCTCCGGCGCTTCCGGGAAATCAGGCGGGCGTATATCTCCTTTCTGATTCTTTGCCTCCTTTATCTGGGAAGTCTCGGCGCAGAACTGATCTGTAACAGCATCCCTCTCTATGTCCGATATAACGGGGCGTCCTATTTCCCCGTCATTCGATTCTATCCGGACGATACCTTTACCGGCAGCGGTAAAAATACCAGGCCTGATTACCATCAAATCAACCGTTCGCCGGAATTCGCGGAAAATTCTGATAACTATATGCTGTTTCCCATGATCTCCCATGGGCCTTATGAAAGCGTTGACCCGACTTCCATCATCGCGTCCGATGAAGTCACCCTGACGTTGAAAGCGACCCCCCGTGTGGGTACCGCCAACATTGACCCGGATTTCATCATTGTCAGTGCGGCGCGTTTCGGCGCATTTCTTGGGCTCAACGGCGAAGAGGTGAATGGCCGTCATCTATCCGACAGTACGCAACTCTCCCGGGAGTTGCAGCAAGCCGTGGAGCGGCGTTTCCAAAACCGCGCGGCGCCGGTTTTTTCCCAGGAAGCCGTTACCCGAACCGGCATGCGGGTGCGAATTTCCCTTTCAGCCTATGCCGAGCGAAGCAGATCGCCCCGGACGGTGCGCCTGACGTTTCGGGAATTGACGCCGGACAACGAAAACAGGGTCGTTCGTTTTTCCCGGGAATCCGTATCTCCGGGTCGTCCGGAAATACCGGACGACCCCTTTTGGCGGGATGTTTCGGATCGTCAGCAGGAGGCTATTTTCGCCCATGTCCGTCGAAGATTCGATGGCCCGGTGGATGACATGACCATCGTCTTGGGTGATGTCGTTTACAATGCCGTTTTTTCCAAAGAAGATGTCCGTTTCCCTTATCCGCCGGTAAAAGGTCATCTGCTGGGGATCGACGGTGCCGGCCGGGATGTGGCGGCAAGAATCCTCTATGGACTTCGAACTTCCATGACTTTCGGACTCCTGCTGGTCTTCTGCTCCATGTCGTTCGGAATTCTTGCCGGCGCCCTGCAGGGCTATTATGGCGGAATCCTTGATATATCCGCCCAGCGCCTGATAGAAATCTGGAGCGCCTTACCCTTTTTGTATATCATGATTCTGATGGGCTCCGTATATGGCCGCAGTTTTTCCCTGCTGTTGTTCTGCTATGGTATTTTCAACTGGATCGGGATTTCCTATTACATCCGCGCCGAGTTCCTGCGCCTGCGCAAACAGCCTTTTGTCGAGGCCGCCAAATGCATGGGGATCTCGTCCTTTAAAATTATCTTTACGCATATCCTGCCCAACGGGATCACGCCGGTGATCACCTTTTTCCCGTTTTCCCTGGTGGGCGCCATCGGGTCCCTGGCGGCTCTCGATTATCTTGGATTCGGCCTGCCTCCACCCACACCCAGCTGGGGTGAGTTGCTCTACCAGGCCCAGCAGTACCGCTGGGCCTGGTGGCTGATCCTATATCCCTCCCTGGCTTTGTTCATCGTCATGCTGCTGGGGGTTTTTGTGGGTGAAGGCATCCGCAATGCCTTTGATCCGAAGCGCTATACGAGGCTTGAAGGATGACGGCTCCGCTACTCGATATTCAAGACCTGACCATTCGGTTCGAAACCGACGAAGGCATTTTCAATGCCGTAGAAGATGTCTCCTTTGGGATCGATCGCGGAGAAATCGTCGGCCTGGTGGGGGAATCCGGTTGCGGGAAATCGGTTACCGCCCTTAGCATCCCTCGTCTGATTCCGTCACCACCCGGAAAAATTCAATCCGGCCGCATTCTTTTTGAGAGCCGGAACCTGTTGGACCTGGATGTCGACTCACTTCGTCATATCCGGGGGAAAAACATCACGATGATTTTCCAGGAGCCGTCCGCCGCTCTTTCTCCCCTGAAGCAAATCGGCCACCAGATGGTGGAAACCCTTCGATTGCATTCCGACATGGGAAAAAAGCAGGCCTGGGAAATCGCCCGGGACTGGCTTGAAAAAGTAAAGATTCCCGATGCTGCAGAGCGCATGTCCGCCTACCCTTACCAGCTTTCCGGCGGCATGCAGCAACGGGTCATGATCGCCATGGCATTGATGACGGAGCCGGATCTGATCATCGCCGACGAACCGACCACAGCCCTCGACGTCACCATTCAGGCCCAGATATTCCAGCTCATCAGGGACATGCGGGCGGAACGCACCGCCATCCTCCTCATCACGCATGATATGGGCGTCATTTGGGAAATGTGTGATCGGGTGCTGGTCATGTACGCCGCCAATATTGTCGAGGAAGGTCCTTTGGATACGATTTTCACGTCGCCTTCCCATCCCTATACCCGCGGGTTGCTGCAATCCATCCCGCGTTTGTCCGGTCGTCGGGAAACACTCTTCGCCATTCCAGGCCAGGTTCCCGCCCCATGGAATTTCCCGTCGGGATGTCATTTCCGGGATCGCTGTCCCATTGCCTTTGACCGATGCGCCCTGGAAAAGCCCTTGCTAGAAAAACTCTCGCCCGAACATCGAGCGGCCTGTTTCAAGGCAACAGAACTGAACCGTGAACCCGGAAAACGGATATTCGCCAGATGAACCTTCCGCAAACTCATCGCATGATTCTTCAGATCAAGGATCTCAAAACATGGTTCCCCATACGGCGCGGCGTGCTGGCCAGGACCGTAGGCAACGTTCGGGCCGTGGACGGTGTCACCCTGTCCATTGAACAAGGCGAGACCATGGGGCTTGTCGGTGAATCCGGCTGTGGAAAGACCACCCTGGGCAGGACGATCCTCGGACTGGAAAAGCCCGTCTCCGGCGAGATCCTTTTCATGGATCAAACCCTTCAAGGAAGATCACGCAAGGGGATGCGGGAGTTCCGGCGTCGAATGCAAATCATTTTTCAGGATCCGGTTTCTTCCCTGAATCCGCGCATGAACATTTTGGATATTGTTACGGAAGGTCTTGGTGAATTCGGCATGATCCGGGGAAAGCGGGAGGAGGTCGCGGCGGCGTTGCTGTTTGAAGTCGGGCTCAGCGGAGATGACGTCTACCGGTATCCACATGAATTCTCCGGCGGCCAGCGCCAGCGGATCAATATCGCCCGGGCTATTTCGCTCAAACCTGATTTTATTGTCTGTGACGAACCGGTCAGCGCGTTGGATGTCTCCGTTCAGGCCCAGGTGATCAACCTCCTGATCGATCTGCGGAAGCGCTATGGCCTTTCCTATCTGTTCATTTCCCATGACCTGAGCGTGGTCAACCATATCTCCCGTCGCATTGCGGTCATGTATCTGGGGCGGATCGTGGAACTCGGGCTATCGGAAGATATCATCCAGCAACCCCTGCATCCCTATACCAAGGCTTTGATCGCGGCCATTCCCATGCCGGGAGTCAAGAAAAGGCAGCGCACGATTCTTCCCGGAGCCGCGCCGTCTCCATCGGATCCGCCGCCCGGTTGCCGGTTTCACCCCCGTTGTTCTTCCGCCATGCCCCGTTGCCGCAAAGAGTCGCCCGTCATGTGCACGGTGGAGAACCGTCAGGTATGCTGTCATTTGTTTGGCTGAAACGCATCATCAAAATAAACGGCGTCCTGCTTTTTCGGCAATGTTTCCTTGTTTTCCATGGCATAGGATAGATCCGCGGCGGAATCTTCATCGAACCACCAATACCAGTATGCGCTGCTTTCGTCCCCGTACACGGAGAGCACGGTCTCGGGCGTACCGAATTTGTTCCAATAAAGCAGTCTGGTATAATTGAGGTTCCATAACAATACATAGGGAAAGGCGTCATAGATGATCCGGTCGATCTCGCGGTAAATCTCGTTTCGCTGCTGCACATCGAAAATGGCGCGTTGCTTTTCGATCAGGGCGTCGACCCGTTGATCTTTAAAGCCGGTGATATTGCTGCCGCTCCGGCGTTCGGCCTCCTTGGATGACCACATCCCCTCCGGATCCTTAAAAACGCCGGCGCTCCAAGAGGCCCAGGTCATCTGATAGTTGAAATCCTCCATGTCTTTGCTCCAGGAGGCCCAATCCTTTTTATCCAGCGTCATTTCGATGCCGACGTCCTTCAGATCCTCTCCATAGATGGCCAGGAACGGGTCCGTGGAAGACTCGATCGTCAGGAATTTAAAGGAAAAGCGTTCACCGCTTTTTCCCAGGAAACCGGTTTTGGGATTCACTTTCCAGCCGGCTTCGCTCAGCAACTTGCGGGCCTCGGCCTTGTTCATTTCCATCAGGGGGTTGGGGCAGGGTTGTTGTTTGGAGTACAGATCTTCAAAATAGGAGCGGTGCAGAAAATATTGATCGTACATGATGGTTGCATTCATTTTCCGGCGGTCCAGCAACAGATTCATGGCCTTGCGGACCCGGATGTCGTCAAAGGGCGGTTTCCGCATGTTCATGGCAAAGCCTTGGAAACCCACCGGTTTGCGGTTATACACCTTTTGCTTGACGATCCAGTTTTTTTCGAATTTTTCCCCTTTGGTTTCATTGATCCACTGCCGCGCCGTATACACCGGATACAGATCGATCTGACCTTTTTTAAACGCTTCAAAGGCGTTTTCCCGTTCGGCGAAAAACCGAAAAATCATGGTTTCAAAATTTCCCACCCGCTGATAGCGTTTGGCATCCTTGTTCCACCAATCATTGCGCCTGTTCAACTTTACATACAGGCCTTCCTTGATCTCACCAAGCTGATACAAACCCGACACCACCGGAAAGTCAAAGTTGATTTTATTGAAATCGGCTTTTTCGTAGGCCTGCTTGCAAAGGATATGAAACCCACCGGCGGCTCCCAGATTCTTCCAGTGTGCATCCTTGGCCGTGAAACGGATGGTGTGATCATCCACTACAACCGGTGGGGAGAAGCGTTCCAGATCGATCTTGTGAGGGCCGGTCAGATTTTTGGGATTCACAATGGCGTCGTACGTCCATTTCACGTCATGGGCGGTGATGGGCGCGCCGTTGCTCCAGCGCGCCTTCCGATCGATAGTAAAAGTGAATGTCTTTTTGTCGGCCGATATGGTCCACTTTTCGGCGATACCCGGTTCGTACGCAAGGGTGATGGGGTTCATGGTCAGCAGGGTTTCGAACATGGCGCCGAAAATCTCGGCGGAAAGGCTATTGGCGTCCAGGTAATAGTTCATGCTCTTGGGATATTGACCGGCGAAAATGGAGATTTCGCCGCCCACAACCGCCTCGGGAGCGGCGATGGGATTGGTCTTGTCCTGCCAGTCCTTCGGTGGAAACTGTCCGTCATTCTCGGTTTTGGAAGTATTCATCACCGGTTGCGCCTTGGTGGTGTCCGCTTTGGTTCCCTGCGATGGAGGTGCGGAGCGGGCAAGGGGAGTTCCGGTGACCATGAAAAATAGGAGAGTCGCCATCATAATCCAGAGCTGTAGAAGAAACCGACCGATGGTTTTTGGAGACCGTTTCACGTTTGTTGCGGGCATTTTTCCTCCTTTTGGTTCAAAGAACGCTACAATTGATATCGGAATCATAACATTGTGTCAACAAGACTGGGAGCGGGATGTTCGGCGAGGAGAGCGGGAAAGCGGACGGAAATCGAAGGGAAACTTATCTTTACAATCCCCAAGGATATTTGGTACGCATATCAACCGGGTGTGAATGGGGGCCCCGGCTCAACCGATTGTATCCATCATTCCGCTTTCGCTGTGTAAAAAAAAGTGAATATGTAACCGTTTTTCATTACAATATAAGAAAAACTGCTTGAAAAATCGGACTTCTTAAAAAAATGATTTTCTCCGAGTCCGCTATGATTATGAATCCGATTTGGAATCCATTCTTTTGATTTCGTCTTCCAGAAGGATTCTGCAATAACGGCAAAGCTGGTCCGACTTGTGATCCACATCGGTAATGCTGCGGCAATAATGCATGATACAGGAGTGGTCCGGGCAGTGTTTCAGGGTAAAGGTGTGGCCGAGTTCATGGATCGCTTCCTTTGTGACGCGTTCAAAAAATCTGTTTTCGGCATTGACGAGCGAAAGTCCTTCACTCAGGCGATGGGTCGAAATGATACAGGCCTTCCCCCCCAGTTGTGCTTCACCGTAGACATATGTCAGAATCGGGATGAACAGGTCCACTTCCGTAATGGCCAGGACTTTGGTCGCTTCAGGAGGTGCGTCGATGCCGAGTTTTTGGATGATGGTCGTCGAATTATACTGGTCGCGCTCCAAATCATAAGCAAAAGAAAGACCGGACAGAAATGACAGGATGCTGATGGAAAAACCAAAAATACGCTGAATTTCCTTCGAAACGGCTGCAATGAAATCGGAATCGAAGTTGCCGATGGGTGAAATGAAAATGGTATGTGCAGGCGCGGATATCAATGAGGCTTCTTGATGTCGTAAAGTTTAATTTTATTATACAGTGTGGTCCGATCGATTTCGAGTATCTTCGCGCTCTTTGAAATGTTCCAGTCGCAGTCTTCCAACACCTTGATGATATGCGTTTTTTCAACATCCTTGAGGGAAGCGCCTGCAGGCACGCAAGTAATGGGACGGAAAAGCGGGAGGTCTTCCGGTTGGAGGTTGCGGCCTTTTGCAACGACGACGGCTCGTTCGATGGCGTTTTCGAGTTCCCGCACATTACCGGGCCATTCGTACAACATGATTTCATCCATGGCCGGCCGGCTGATTTTATGGATCGTTTTTTTGGTTTCCTGGGCGAAGCGATGCAGAAAATGTTCGGCCAGGAGGGGGATATCCTCTTTTCTTTTTCGAAGTGTCGGCATCTCAAAAGAAACAACATTGAGGCGGTAGTAAAGGTCCTCCCTGAAAATACCGTTTCGGATTGCTTCCTCCAAATTCCGATTCGTCGCGGCAATGATGCGGAAATCGACGGTCATGGGTTGCGTGCCGCCCACCCGGTAGAAAACGTGATCTTCCAGAACGCGCAGGAGGTCGATTTGCATTCTCATGCTGACTTCACCGATCTCGTCGAGAAAAATCGTTCCTCCGTGGGCCAATTCCAGGCGTCCTTTTTTGGTTTCACGTGCATCCGTAAAGGCGCCTTTCTGATGGCCGAAAAGCTCGCTCTCCATTAGGTGCTCCGGTATTGCGCCGCAATTGACGACGACGAACGGGCCTTCGCAATGGGGGCTATTGGTGTGGATCGCTTTCGCTGCCAGTCCCTTTCCGGTTCCCGTTTCTCCGGTAATCAACACCGTTGAATCGACCGGGGCGACATCCTGGATCAGATTGAAGATTTCTCGCATGGCCGGAGATTGGCCGATCATGCTTTCGAAACGCGTTCGCTCCTTGTATTCTTCCCGTAAAAAAAGGTTTTCTCTGGCTTGGGCCTGATCGCGTATGATCTTGTGAATCAGCATCCCCAATTCATTGGGATCGAATGGTTTCAGCAGATAGTCATAGGCGCCGTTTTTGATCGCTTCAATCGCCGTCTGGATAGAGCCGTAAGCCGTAATCATGACAACCGCGATATCCGCATCGTTTTCCTTCACCTGTTTGAGAACCTCGAGACCGCTGATGCCCTCCATTTTAATGTCCACAAGAAGAATATTGTAGCGTGTGCTGCGGGTTTTTTCCAGCGCTTCCTCTCCACTGCTGGCTTTATCGATGTCGTGTCCATCGCGCTCCAGCCATCCGGCCAGTGATTCACGCATGATCAGTTCGTCGTCCACGATCAGAATTTTAGTGCTGCTCATTGGAACCTCTATGGGCGATAAGTCGTTTTTCAGAAGGATTGATTGGTAGATGTATCAGGAAAGTCGTGCCTTTTCCGATTTTTGAATCAACGGAAATCGTGCCGCCGTGTTCCTCAATGATGCCATATACTACCGATAGACCCAACCCCACGCCCTTGCCTTTTTTTTTGGTGGTAAAAAACGGTTCGAAAATGTTCGGCAGGTTTTCTTTGGGAATGCCGATGCCGGTGTCGTCGAATTCGGCGATAATCGAGTCTGCCTTGCGGTTGGTCGTGGTTGAAATCGTCAGAACACCTCCTCCGGCGGTATCAATGGCTTCGGCGGCGTTGGATATGACATTCATGAACACTTGCAGAAGCTGATCTTCAGAGCCCAGAATTTCCGGTAGGGACGGGTCGAGGTTCGTCACTATTTTAGCGCCGTCTATTTTCAGCAGGTTTGAATTCAGAAACAGGGTTTTCTCGATCAGTTGGTTGATATCAATATGTTTTCTTTCCATTTTGGATTGACGGGAAAAAGCGAGCAGGTTGGAAACAATTCGGCTGGTACGCCTTGTCTCGGTTTCCATGAGAACGAGATATTGATTGAAACGATCGATATCGGTTTTGCCCAGGGCGCCTTCGGCGATCATCCGTTTCATCAGGACGATGAGATTTAAAATTCCGGCAATGGGGTTATTGATTTCATGTACGACCGAAGCGGACAGCTTCCCCAGTGATGCCATTTTGTCCTGATGGAGTAGTTTGGCATGGGTGTCTCGCAACTGACGGGTCCGTTCTTCCACCATTTGTTCCAGCCTGCGGGTGATTTCCGCTTCTTCCTGTTTGTGCTGGGTGATATCGCGACTGATGTGAATGAATTTTGAGATTTTACCGTCTTTTTCCCAAATCGGGTAGATGTTGACTTCATAATAGCGGGTTTCGCCATTGGGCATCAGGCGCGTTTGCACCTGGCGGCATTGTCTTTTATTGCGGATGACGTCCTGGAGAGGACAATCCACCTGGTTGACGTCGCAGGGTTGGTCCAACTTCCGATAAATTTCGTGACATTTCCGGCCGATTACTTCTTCTCGGCGATAACCCATTTTAGATAGAAAAGAATGGTTTACTTCGATTACTTCCATGGACGGCTTCATTACGAGAATAAAATCTTGGATGCCGTCGATGATGGTTTCGATTTCCTTGGTTCGTTCCCTCAGCTTTCTTTCCTCGAGACCGATGGCCGTCCATAGTATTTCGAAGGTCTGAAAGGAGAGCAGGCGGATATCGCCGGGTTTTTGGGCCAGGATATCCTCAAGAATATCCGGATCGGCCGTCATGAGGATAATGAGATCGATTTGGTAGGCGGGGTCGTAAAAGGTGGTGTAATCCGTCTCGGTTTTGATGCCCAGTTCCTCGGCCAAGAGAATCCCCGCGGCTGTTGTGTCCGGATCGGCGACGGCTACTATCCTGGCGGCGATCTCCTTGCGATAATCAAGCGTGGATTTTTTCAGGAACTCCCGGCAGAAGGATCCGCCGCCGACGAGAGCGATATTGATAATCTTTAACGTTTTTCTCGGCATGGTCAGCGGCTCGGCAGTCTGAAACTGGATAGTGCGTTTTCATCCTGAAAAACGAAATTCCGGATGAAGCGATCAGCCTTTTGGGGATCAACGGTCGGGCGGCGACTGTTGCGATTGTCTTCGATCTCAAAGCCGACAGCCCCGACGATGTCGATTCCGGTTAGGCGCTATTACAATGGCCTGCAGGACATTCTCAATGTAGATCCAAGCCCTGGTAGAGATCTTTCCCTTTACCGGACCACTTGGTACCGTATCACGATGCCATGATGGGTTTCAAGCCAATTCTTAGGGCTTTATACAGGCGACAATCATGATGATTTTCATGTGGCTGCGAACAATGCGCCTCTGGAAATTGGGGTTGACAAAAACAGCGAAGCAGAGGTAAAAACCATGTCACTGGTAAAGAACGACGTCCTTTTAGCAAATCAACCTTCTTGTCTTTCTTGGAACGCAATATGGGGTGTATATGACCACAAAAGCAGTTGGTTCCGTTATGGTGGTAGGGGGTGGAATCGCAGGTATGCAGTCCGCCCTGGATCTTGCTAACTCCGGTTATTACGTTTACCTCCTGGAAAGATCGTCGGCCATCGGCGGTCTTATGTCTCAGCTGGACAAAACCTTTCCGACAAACGACTGTGCCATGTGAATTATCTCGCCGAAACTGGTCGAGGTCGGCCGGCACCTGAATATTGAGCTGTTGACAAATACCGAACTGCTGGATCTTTCCGGTGAACCGGGAAGATTCAAGGCGCGTATCAAACAAGAAGCAAGATACATCGATCCTTCCAAATGCACCAGCTGCGGAGAGTGCGCCAAGGTCTGTCCGGTTGAACTCCCCAATGAATATGACGAAGGTCTTTCCACGAAACGGGCTACTTTCAAGAAATATGCCCAGGCCATTCCCGGCGCGTTTGCCATCGACAAGACCGACAAGGCCCCCTGTCGCCTTGCATGCCCTGCGGGGTTGAATGTTCAGGGGTATGTTCAGATGGTAAAACAGGGTAAATACGCCGAAGCCCTGAAGATCATCATGGAGGAGCTTCCGTTACCGGGGGTTTTGGGGCGGATTTGTCCCCATGGCTGCGAGGACGCCTGTCGCCGTTGCGAAGTCGAACAACCCTTGGCGATACGGGATTTGAAACGATTGGCGGCCGACAAATTCGATCCGCGCGCAATACAAATCGACTGCAAGCCACGGCGATCGGAGAAAGTGGCGATCATCGGCTCCGGTCCGGCCGGTCTGTCCGCCGCCTACCATTTGGCGCGGAAAGGTATCGGCGCAACAATTTTTGAAGCACTGCCCAAACCGGGCGGTATGCTGCGTGTCGGTATCCCCGCCCATCGACTGCCAAGGGAAATCCTGGATCAAGAAATCGAGGTGATCACCAATTTGGGAGTGGACATTAAAACCAATTCGCCCTTGGGCTCTGAAAGAACCGTCGACAGTCTGATGGCGGAAGGTTATCAGGCGGTCTATCTTGCAATCGGCGCCCACAAAGGTATTGAGATGGGTATTCCGGGCGAAAAGGCCGAGGGCGTGCGCCAGGGTGTTGACTTTCTGCGGGAATCGAATCTTGCCGGCAAGGCTCCGATCGGTAAACGCGTTGCGATTATCGGTGGCGGTAATGTGGCGATTGACGTCTCCCGTTCGGCGGTTCGTCTGGGTGCTGATGAAGTTACCATTATCTATCGCCGTACCCGCAAGGAAATGCCCGCCTGGGAGGAAGAAATTCAAGCAGCGGAAGCCGAAGGTGTCCGAATCGTATATCTGGCCGCTCCTCAGGAGGTGTTGCTGCACGATGGAAGAGTGAAAGGGTTGCGATGTATCCGCATGGAATTAAGCGAACCGGATTCATCGGGCAGAAAACGTCCTATCCCCGTGCCGGGAAGTGAGTATGATATAGAAATTGATCAGCTGATTCCGGCCATCGGCCAGCGTCCGGATTTGTCGTCCCTGGAAGATATCTCTGGTCTGACTTTCACTCGCTGGGGAACAACGGAAGTCAACGCGATCACCTATGCTACAGAACGGGAAGGGGTCTTTGCCGGCGGTGATCTGCAAACCGGTCCGTGGATCGCGATCGGTGCCGTCGCGGCGGGTCGCGAGGCAGCCGAGTCCATTGAGCGGTATCTGGATCATCGAGATCTGGCCGCAGGACGGGAAAAGGCAGTGAACGAAACGCCGATGTATCGTCCCATACCGGAAGATGAGCCCAAACGGGCCCGCGCTAGGATGCCAGAACTACCCGTCGAATCTCGCCAGGGAAATTTTCTGGAAGTCGAGCTCGGTTATAACGAGGATGCCGGCCGGGAAGAAGCTGACCGCTGTCTGAATTGTGGTTACTGTTCGGAGTGTTACCAGTGTGTGGATGCCTGTTTGGCGCACGCCATCGATCACAGCCAGACGGCAGTAACCAAAGAAGTCGATGTGGGAGCGGTTTTATTGTGCATTGGCAGTGAGCCCTATGACCCCAGCAAACTGGATCAGTTTTATCACTACAAAACCAATCCGAACGTGATGACCAGTTTGGAGTTTGAAAGAATTTTGAGCGCATCCGGTCCTACCATGGGGCATCTAACAAGGCCCTCCGATGGAAAGGAACCGAAAAAGATCGCCTGGCTCCAGTGTATCGGTTCCCGGGACAATAATAACTGTGGAAACGGATATTGCTCTTCCGTCTGTTGCATGTATGCCATCAAGGATGCCATGATCGCCAAGGAGCATGCCCATGGTGATCTGGATTGCACCATTTTCAATATGGACATCCGGACGTTCGGGAAGGATTACGAAAAATACTATTTACGGGCGAAAGACAATGCCGGAGTCCGGTTCGTCAAAGCGCGTGTGCATACGATCGATGAGATGAGGGCCAGCGGCGATCTGCGTATACGCTATGCCGATGAATCCGGCGGCATTCGTGAAGAGATATTCGACATGGTCGTGCTCTCCGTTGGTTTGCAAATTCCGGAAGAGACAAAAAATTTGGCGGACCGTCTCGGCATTGCCCTCGACAAATATCGATTCGCTCAAACCAAGCCGTTTACTCCCATTGAAACTTCACGTTCCGGAGTTTATGCCTGTGGTGTGTTTCAGGAACCGAAGGATATCCCAAGCTCGGTCACCGAAGCCAGCGCGGCGGCGGGTGCCGCCGGGGCCTATTTGAGCGATTCCCGTTGGACGAACACGAAAACCTTCGAGGTTCCCGCAGAAATCGATGTGGAAGGAAAGAACCCGCGTGTGGGCGTTTTTGTCTGTAACTGCGGCGTCAATATCTCAAGCGTCGTGAATGTCAGCTTGGTAGAAGAATACGCTAAAGTGTTGCCGGGTGTCGTTTTCAGTACCCAGAACCTGTTCACCTGTTCCCAGGATTCACAGGACCAGATGAAGGCGATCATCAAAGAACACAACCTGAATCGCGTGGTGGTGGCGGCTTGCACTCCCAAGACCCACGAAGGTATTTTCATGGATACGCTTGCTGCCTGCGGATTGAATAAATACCTCTTTGAGATGGCCAACATCCGCAATCAGAATTCCTGGTCCCATTCAAACGATCCGGAAGCCGCTACTGAAAAAGCCAAGGATTTGGTTCGAATGGCGGTTGCCCGGGCGGTGACGCTCAATGCGTTGCATGAAAAAAAGATCCCGGTCAAACAGCGCGCGTTGGTTGTCGGCGGTGGTGTGGCCGGTATGAACGCGGCCCTTACAATGGCGGATCAAGGTTTCGAGACGGTTCTCGTCGAGAAGGAATCCGAACTGGGTGGTATGGCCAACCGACTGACGGAAACCATCGAAGGGGCCTCTGTCAGAGACTATCTTCAGGGATTGAACCGCAGGGTCAAGTCCCATGAAAAAATTCAGGTTCTGACACAGTCCCTGATCGTCGGTTTCGAAGGCTTCAAAGGGAATTTCGTAACGGAAGTGTTGGTGGGTCCGGGCATGTACGAAAGAAAGATCAGCCACGGAGTCGTCGTCCTGGCAACAGGCGCCAAGGAATATCAACCAACGGAATACCTTTATGGAAAAGACGAACGGGTCGTCACCCAGGTGGAGCTGTCCCAGCGATTGGAAGAGGTTGGAGGCGACGGTCTGAACCAGGTGGTGATGATTCAATGTGTCGGTTCACGCAACGAGGACAATCCGAATTGTTCCCGTATTTGCTGCCAAGCGGCCGTGAAAAATGCGCTGCACATCAAAAAACTGAACCCGGATGCCGATATCTTTATTCTTTACCGGGATATTCGGACCTACGGATTCCTGGAGGAGTACTACACGGAGGCCCGCAGGCAAGGTGTTATTTTCAGTCGTTTCGAAAAGGACAATCCGCCGACGGTGGAAATCGGCCAAGATGGGCTTCAGGTATGCTTCAAGGATCATGTATTGGGTCGAAATGTGATCGTCAATGCCGATCTGCTGGCACTGAGCGCCGGAATGCAGGCGGAAGATACGGAAGAACTTTCTTCCATTATGAAACTGGCCAGAAACGCGGAAGGGTTTTTCATGGAGGCCCATGTCAAACTGAGGCCGGTGGACATGGCTACGGAAGGAATTTTTGTTTGTGGAACGGCGCACAGTCCCAAGCTGATCAGTGAATCCATTTCACAGGCATATGCGGCGGCATCCCGTGCGATCACCTATCTTTCCCAGGAATATCTGACCCTGTCGGCGGTAACGGCCAAGGTGAAACAGGAACTTTGCGCCTCCTGCCTTGTCTGCGTTCGTTCCTGTCCGTATGGCGTGCCGAAAATAAATGAGGAAGGGGTGAGCGCAATTGATGAGGCCTTGTGTCAGGGTTGCGGAGTATGCGCTGCGGAATGCCCGGCCAAGGCGATAGAGCTCAGTTGGTATGAAGACAACCAAATCATAAGCAAGATAGATGCCTTGCTGGAAGGGGTCCTATGACACAGGAGTTCAAACCCATCATCATTTCATTCTGCTGCAATTATTGAGGGTATACGGCCGCGGACCTGGCAGGTTCGATGCGAATTCAATATACGACCGACATCAAGATCGTACGTGTTCCATGCACCGGAAAAGTCGATGTGCTGCATATTCTGCGTGCATTCGAAAAAGGCGCTGACGGAGTTTATGTGGTCGGCTGCATGGAGGGGGATTGCCACTTCAACAAAGGGAATTTTCGCGCCCGCAAACGGGTGGAGCAAGCCAGAGGAATTCTGGAAGCGATTGGTATCGGCGGAGATCGGGTGCGGATGTACAACCTTTCATCCAGCGAAGCTCCTCGTTTTGTGGAATACGCCAAGGAAATGGATCAGCGGATTCGAGAGTTGGGGCCGAATCCGATTAAACTGCCCAAAGCAAATAAGGCGGCATAGAAATAAGCGGAAGGCTGAAAGAGAAACGATGAAAGCTCAAAGCGAGCAGCTCGAGATCTGAACCCGGCACACGAAGAAAGGAAAGGTTGGTATTTATGATTGTTGCAGATAAGAAACCGATCGAGGAAATTATTGCGGAAGTGAAAAATTTTACAAAAATCCTCCTCCTGGGCTGCAATGAATGCGTGACCGTGTGTGAAGCAGGAGGGAAAAAGGAAGTCGGCGTTCTGGCTTCGGCCTTACGTATGTATTTCCTCAATCAGGGTAAAACGGTTACCATTGACGAGGTGACCCTGGAAAGACAATGCGATCATGAGTATCTTGAAGAAATTCGTGATCGCATCGATATGTATGAGGCGGTTGTTTCACTCGCCTGTGGTGTCGGTGTTCAGTTCATGGCGGAAAAATATCAGGCCACGCCGGTTCTCCCGGGGGTTAATACATGTTTTTTGGGAGCTACCGAGAAGCGCGGACTCTGGACCGAACGATGCCAGGCGTGTGGTCAATGCATTCTGGCGTCCACCGGCGGGATTTGTCCGATATCCAGATGCGCCAAGCGGATCATGAATGGTCCCTGCGGTGGCTCGACAAAAGGCAAGTGTGAAATCAGCAAGGATCTCGACTGCGCCTGGCAGCTGATCATCGATCGTCTGAAAGCGTTGGGCAGACTCGAGGATTATGAGAAGATCTATTCGATTAAGGACTGGTCCACCGACAGGGCGGGCGGGCCGCGAAAAGTGGAGAGGGAGGATGTGCAGGAATGAATGTGAAAACACCCAGTAAATTAGAGAAGATCCTTGCCGCCGGTCATTTCGCTGTGACATCCGAATGTGGTCCACCGCGGGGTAGCGATCCGGAAGTGATCGTCGAAAAGGCGAACCTGATTAAAAATCATGTGGACGCCATCAATATTACCGATAACCAGACATCCGTCACCAGAATGTGCAGCCTGGCCGCTTGTATTCGGCTGAAGCTGCTCGGCCTGGAACCGATTCTCCAGATGGTAACCCGCGACCGGAACCGGATCGCGATTCAAAGCGATATCCTTGGGGCGGCGTCCTTCGATATCCATAACATCCTGTGTTTGTCAGGAGATCATCAAAGTTTCGGAGATTGCGCCAAGGGCCAGAACGTGCATGATCTGGATTCCATGCAATTGATCCAGACAGTCCGCCAAATGCGCGATGAAGGTAAATTTTTGGGTGGCGATGACATTAAACGTCCACCGCAAATGTTCGTGGGTGCGGCCGCAAATCCCTTCGCCGATCCTTTTGAAATCAGAGTCCCGCGTTTGGCGAAGAAAGTAGCGGCCGGGGTTGAGTTCATTCAGACCCAGTGTATTTACAATCTGGACAAGTTTGAAACCTGGATGAAAATAGCGGGTGATCGCGGTCTGCACGAGAAAGTGTACATTCTGGCAGGGGTGACGCCCCTCAAGTCGGCCGGAATGGCAAAATACATGAAAAACCGTGTGCCGGGAATGGATGTGCCGGATGAAATCGTACAGCGTATGTCCGGCACTCCCAAGGACAAACAAGCGGAAGAGGGGATCAAGATCTGTATCGAATCCATTCAGCGCCTGAAGGAAATCAAAGGCATCAGAGGGTTTCACGTCATGGCCATCGAGTGGGAGGAGAAGGTGTCTGAAATCGTGGAGCAGGCCGGTCTTTTCCCAAGGCCGTTA
This sequence comes from Desulfobacterales bacterium, assembly GCA_041740615.1. GTDB lineage: Bacteria > Desulfobacterota > Desulfobacteria > Desulfobacterales > SURF-7 > DYJD01. The sequence goes on along the minus strand of JBGSLR010000035.1, from coordinate 22,921 downwards.
GTGTAAAATCCGGTATCAAGAGTTCTTGACATCCTATGGGGGGGCGGATATAAAACCCTTGTGGACCAAGCTTGTTAACCGAAGGAGATAGATATGAGCGAAAAAAAGAGAATTCTTGTAGTGGATGATGAACCGGATTTTGCAGCGATTGTCCAAAATAATCTGAAAAAGGCTGGTTTTGCAGTGGAAATCGCTTATGACGGCGTTGAAGCGCTTGAAAAAGTGAAGGCAAATCCGCCTGATGCGATTGTTCTTGATGTCATGATGCCCGAAAAGGATGGCTATGAAGTCTGTGCGGAGCTAAAGAAGAGTGAAAAATATCGGGATATTCCGATTGTAATGCTTACGGCCGTTGCGGACCATGTCGGTTCCACTCGCTATTCCCATCACCATGGAATGAGCATGGAAGCGGATGACTATTTACCGAAACCGGCATCCGCGGACGAGATATTGCAGAGTGTAAAAAGACTTCTGGAATAAGGTCGTTTTTCCATCGATTTTGTTCGAAATTCTCTCGGTTCCAGCGCGAATAAGTCGGCGTATGCTTTTTTGCGGTAAAGCAACCTGTAGTGACCATCCGACATCCGGCGCCGCCGATAGGCGGCGCCGTTGAGTCTTAGAGGCGAGACCGGGCTTGAAAATATTTTGCATCCTTGGTGATGAGCGAGTCTTTCGTTCGAAGGCGCCGGCGATATATGCGACCATACTGAAACGGGTTGGGATCAGGGGTGCTTATGTCCCGCTAAAGGTCGATCCGGGACAAATCGCTCCTGCCCTGCATAGCCTGCGGGTCTTGAATATCGACGGCGCCAACATCGCCGTGCCTTACAAAGAGGCGGTCATCCCCCACCTGGACATCCTTTCGGAAGGCGCCAATATCGTCGGTGCCATTAACACCATCGTACGTAGTGGTGATTCTTTAAAAGGCTACAATACCAATGCCATCGGTTTCATGGACGCCTTGGAAGAAGTCGGTTTTGACGTCCCCGATAAGACAGCTCTTGTTTTCGGCAACGGCGGAGTCGCCAAGGCGGTCGTTTTCATTTTGAACTGGCTGCGGGCGAAGTCTGTCATGATCGTCGGCCGAAATGAAGAAGGCAGTCGCAACATTGTTCAGCGAATCGGCGGAGAATCCATCTCTTTTCAATCCCTTAATGATCGGCCCATTTCAGCCGATATCGTCATTAACGCGACATCGGTCTCCAGTCGGGATGAATCACCTGATCTGGCCGCCATAATAGAGAAACTCGATATCCGTGATTGCGAACTGGCGGTGGATTTGAACTACGGCCATCGCAGCAATTTTTGGCAGGATATGGCCCTCGCCCGGCAGATACGATTTATGGACGGACTGTCTACCCTGGCGCACCAGTCCCGACGTTGTTTCTCACTTTGGACGAGAATCGATGTCGAACCTTCCGAATTCAAGAAAGCGCTTGAAGCGGAGTTGTAAGCGATGGCGAGGAAAAACCATTCCAAACCGCAACGAGACTTCCATCGTTACCATGGAGAAGTGCAGGAAGATGCGGACTGAAAAAGAAAAAGAGTATCTCGTCAAGGCCCTGGATTCCACAAGGCGAAAATTCTTCATCACCTCGATGAACTTTGAGTTTGTTGCCGCGAATGAATATACCGAAAAACTCCTACCGCCGGATTTTATCGGGCAGAAATGCCATCAGCTTTTTTATGGCCTGACCGAGCCGTGTATCGAGTGTCCGGCAGCCGAAGTCATGCTTACCGGCAAACCTGTTTTGCGAAGCAAGCATTCCGGGCTTACGGAAGAGCAGCTGATTTCATGCCGCTATGCATACCCCATTCTGGGGGATGGCAACGTAGATGCCGTTACCATTCTCGAGTTTGAGAATCCTACCAGAGAGGAGATGGAAGAAGAGCTGCAGCGCTCCAATGCATTTCTGCGCAACTTGATCCTCAGTTCGGTGGACGGTGTCATTGCGGCGGATAAAACCGGCAAAATTATCGTGTTTAACGAGGCGGCTGTGGAAATCAGCGGATATGGCGTGGCAGAAGCCCTCGGCAGTCTCAATATCCGGGATGTGTATCCAGGTGAAGGTGCCCGGGACATCATGCGCAAACTGCGCAGTGAGGAAAATGGCGGCAAAGGAAAACTGAAGTCATACAAGGTCGATGTCTTGCGCAAGAACGGCGAGATCATCCCCATTCGATTGAACGCAGCGATTGTTTACGAAGGGGACCGTGAAGTCGCTTCCATCGGTTTTTTTCACGATATGCGGGAAGAAATTCGGATCAAGGCGCAGCTTCAAAAAACACAGGTGCAGTTGCTGCAGGCGGAAAAAATGTCTTCCCTCGGGAAGTTGAGCGCAGGTGTCGCCCATCAGTTGAACAATCCGCTGGGCGGAATCACACTGTACGCCAAACTGATTCTGGAGGAGTATGAGTTGCCCCAGGCTGCGCGCGAGGATATGGACCGCATTCTATATGAGGCTCAGCGCTGCCGGGATACGGTAAAGGAATTGCTGGAATTCGCCCGCCAGACCAGCCACATGATGCGGCCTCAGAACATCAATGCCGCGATTTCCCGTACCCTGTTTTTGCTTGAAAATCAAAGTTTGTTTCAAAATATAGAGATTATAAGGAATTTCGATGAAACGCTGCCGGAAATTCCAGTGGATATTCAGCAGATGAACCATGTTTTCATGAATATCATCCTGAATGCGGCCCAGGCAATGGACGGTAAGGGAAGGTTGTCCTTGAGGACCAGCTTGATTCCAGACAAGGAAATGGTTTTGTTGGAGATTTCCGATACCGGTCCGGGTATATCCGAAGAGGTGATGAAACATATTTTCGAGCCTTTTTTCACGACCAAGGAAGAAGGCAAGGGAACCGGGTTGGGGTTGAGCATGGTATATGGTATTGTCGAGGATCATGGTGGCAAGGTATCCGTTGAAAACAATCGCGGAGATGGAGCGACCTTTTTGATCGAACTTCCTCTGCAAAGAAAAGAAAAAGAAGGAGAGGCGCGTGGAGCTTAATCTGGATCGGACTGTCGTACTGGTCATCGATGATGAACAGGTATTGCGGGATGGGGCCGAAAGAATTCTGTCCAGAATGGATTGTCAGGTATTGAAGGCCACAAGGGGGGAGGAGGGTCTCGATGTCCTGCAAAAAGAGCCGGTCGCCATTGTTTTATTGGATATGAAAATGCCGGGCATCGACGGTATGGAAGTCTTGAAACGCATTGTCGAGATGGATCGCGGTATCCTGGTGATCGTCATCACCGGGTATGCCACCGTGGAAACCGCCATCGAGGCCATGAAACGCGGTGCATATGATTTTATTCCCAAGCCATATGAGCCGGATCAGCTTCGTATCGTCGTGAATCGGGCTCGGGAAAAACTGCAGTTGCAGCGTGAGGCCGAGCGGATGGCCCAAGAACGGAAACGGACGCTGCTGGATCTGCACACGGAAAAAAGCCGCATCCATACGATTATCGAATATCTGCCGAACGGCGTCATCGTTACCGATGCCACGGGGCAGGTGGTCTTGATCAATCCGGCTTTTCATGAACTGTTGGGGCTTTCGAAGTCATTGGGACCGGGAGAGCAGATTGGGGCCTATATATCGGACCCTGGACTTTGTCGACTGATAACGGAGATCTCCCAGGGAAAACACATCGATTTTGACGATATCCCCACGTACGAGTTTGAGCTTCCGGGTCAGAAATTTCTTCTGGCCAGGGGACGACCGGTCTTGGGTGAACGCCGTGAGTGCTTGGGTGCGGTTGTCAATCTGGTCGATATATCCGCCATGAAGGCGCTGGACAAAATGAAATCGGAATTTGTGGCCAAAGTATCCCATGAGTTGCGATCGCCGCTTTCGACGATTCATGAACAGCTGGCGGTGGTGCTGAGCGACATGGTGGGTGGGTCTTCTCAGGATGATATGAACATCTTGTCCCGTGCCAAGGAAAAGACCCAAGGGTTGATATCGACGATCGGCGACTTGCTGGATCTGTCACGAATTGAGGCCGGGATCGCCGCCAAGGAGTCGAACCCGATTCAGCTGGAGGACCTCCTAAAAAATATTGTCGACTTTTTAGAGGTAAAGGCCAAGGCCAAGGGACAGACACTCACCTTGGAAGCGCCGGCAGAACCATTACCAAGTATGACAGCCGATCCGTTGGCGCTCGAAAGCGTCTTCGGCAATCTGATCACCAATGCAATCAATTACACCCAGGAAGGCGGCACGATTCAAGTAATAGTCGACATGGCCGGCATGAACTTCCGGGTGATCGTAAAAGATAACGGAATCGGTATTCCGGCTAAATATGTCGACAAGATTTTCGAACGGTTTTATCGGATTAAAAACGAAAAAACGCGCTATGTGACCGGAACCGGGCTCGGATTACCCATTGTGAAAGGGATCGTCGACTCCATGGGCGGATATATCGATGTGGAAAGTGAATCCGGCAAGGGGACTGCCTTTACGGTCATTTTACCCATGAAATAATAGGGGACTGGTTCAGGAAAAAACCAGGAAACCGATGGAGCCGGAAGCGACTTCCCAACCGTCGCGTTCTTGAAATTCCATGCAGACCAAGAAGAAGGGGGCCAACCGCTCGTTGGCATCTTCTTGGTGCATCCGTTTGCCGACGGCCGTAGCGACAATTCTCTCCAGCCAACCGAACCCGCAGCACCCCGCGACTGATTTTGTCTTGTGTATTCCCATCAGTTCTACTATATAGGGCCTGAAAGAATACCCTGTCGATGTAAATTATTTATTATTATAATGATTATAATTAGTTAAATATAAATCTGAATGCAATGATCGTTCAATTTCTGGGGGGAACATGAGAGTATTGGTGAGTGATAATCTAGGTGAAGTCGGTATTCAAATTTTTAGAAATGAAGAAGGGATTGAAGTCGACGTTAAAACGGGCCTATCGGCCGATGAATTGAAGTCGATTATCGGTGATTACGATGCACTGGCGATTCGGAGCGCCACAAAGGTCACCGAGGACCTGTTGAAGGCGGCCAAGAAGATGAAAGTCGTCGGCAGGGCTGGTATCGGACTGGATAACGTGGATATCCCGGCGGCAACCAAAAGGGGGATTGCCGTAATGAATACCCCGGGTGGAAACGTTGTCACAACCGCCGAGCATGCGATTGCCATGATGATGTCGTTGACCCGAAATATCCCCCAGGGTACGGCATCGCTCAAGGCCGGAATTTGGGACAAGAAAAGATTGCAGGGCCGGGAAATATACAACAAGGTCCTGGGGGTTTTGGGATTTGGAAACATCGGATCCATCGTGGCCGATCGAGCTCGCGGTCTGAAAATGAATGTGCTTGTCTACGATCCGAACGTGACTGCGGAACGGATCCAGAAAGCGGGCTTTGAGAGCGCCAGTTTGGAAACCATCTATCAGCAGGCTGATTATATTACCGTGCATGTTCCCAAACTCAAGAACACCATGGGACTATTAAACAAGTCCGCCTTTGATCAGATGAAAACAGGGGTTATGATCATCAACTGCGCCAGGGGTGGCATCATTGATGAGGCCGACCTATACGATGCGATCAAGTCCGGAAAAGTGGCCGGTGCGGCCTTGGATGTATTCTCCACGGAACCTCCCGGCAAGTCGCCTTTATTCGAACTGGACAATGTCATTGCAACCCCGCATCTGGGCGCATCCACTCTCGAGGCCCAGACCAACGTGGCGGTGGCCGTCGCCGAACAGATCATCGCTTTTCTCAAACACAATACGGTAATCAATGCGGTCAACGTACCTTCCGTGACAGGAGAGCTGTTGAAAAAACTGGGTCCCTATTTATCCCTTGCCGACAGGATGGGTTGCCTGCAGGCCCAGTTGATCTGCGGTCCGATCAAAGAAGTGGCCGTGGAGTACGCCGGTGATTTCCAGGGTATGGATTTATCACCGGTGACCACCGCGCTGATCAATGGTCTTTTGACACCGTTGGTCAAGGACGAAGTCAACGCCGTCAACGCTCCCCTCATTGCACAAGAGATGGGGATTACAATTACCGAAACCACCAGCGCGGAAGCCGTCGACTACACCAATCTGATTACCGTTACGGTGATTACCACGGAATTGTCCAACCGAATCGCCGGCACCATCTTTGGAAAAAGCGATGCCCGCGTGGTACAATTGAATAATTTCCGACTGGAGATGATCCCCAAAGGGCACCTGGTCCTGATTCACAATATGGATAAACCCGGGGCCATCGGCAGCATCGGGTCGACTCTTGGTAAAAACAGTATCAACATCGCAAGGATGCAGGTGGGGCAGGAAGCCGAAGGGGATCGTAACATTATTCTTTTAAGTACCGACACGTCGTTGCCTGGGGATGTGGTTGATCAGTTGACGGCGTTGCCGCTTGTGAAGACGGTTATCCCGTTGGAATTGTAATGGCCGGAAACGATAGGGAGGCAGGGTATGTCGACAGATGAGAAAGGTTTCGTAATCAAGGATAATCCCTCTGTTTCCGAGGGGAATGCCGAAGCGAACAAAAGTACTGCGGCCGCCGGGAAAAAAACCGGCACCAAGAATGATTCCGAGGAAAAAGTCTGCCATGATATCTCCATGCCGGAGATTACCTTCGCTACGTTCATTTTTTCGTTGAATTCATCCGCCTTGGTGAATTTGGGGTTGGTCGAGGACCCGGGGACCGGGAAAAAGACAAAGGATTTGTTGCTGGCCAAACAGACCATCGACATTTTAGGGATGCTGGAAAAGAAGACAAAAGGGAATTTGGCCAATGACGAGGAGCAACTCCTGAAGAACATTTTACACGACCTGCGGATTATGTATGTAAAAGTCTGCTGAACCGGCCGGGATGCCGTCGGAATGAGATGAGATCGCCTATCCGGTTTCGTTTGGACCCCGCGTTACGACGTTTCTTCATGGATAAGGCTCGTTTGTAATCGATGCCATGAAACGGATCCGCCAAATCCGAAGGTGGATGGATCCGTTTCTCTTTTTTATTATGCTAAAGGAAATCAACTATATCGAGTTGTCGTCACCGGCCAAGGTGAATTTTTATCTGGAGGTTACCGGGAAAAGGCTGGATGGCTATCATCAGCTTCGGTCCCTGATGTGCCGTGTGGGATTATGCGATACCATCGGTATAAATTTCAACACCGACAAGACGCGTGTGGTATGTGCTCATCCAAATGTACCGACAGATGCGACCAATTTGGCCTATCGTGCGGCCCTGCTTTTTTTTCAGGCCGTTGGAAAAGAACAGCCGGTCGAAATAACCATCGAAAAAATCATTCCGGTCGGAGCAGGATTAGGGGGGGGGAGCAGCAACGCGGCAACGGTTTTAATGGGGCTCAACCGATATTTCAACTATCCTTTTTCAGAAAAAAAATTAATGTCCTTGGGGGGTACGATCGGGGCGGATGTACCGTTTTTTATCTTTCGCAGGCCGGCCATGGCAACCGGCATCGGTGAACGGCTTGCGCCCTGCGGAGATTTGGTGCCGTATACGATTCTTCTGGTCAATCCCGGATTCACGGTATCCACTGCCATGGTGTATAAAAATCTGAATTTACGATTGACAAAATGTAAAAAAAAAATTAGTAACCATCCTTTTAAGGAAACATTCTTGGATGTGCGGGAATACCTTTGTAATGATTTGGAAACCGTTACCACATCCATGTTTCCCGAAATCGAAGACATAAAGAGACTGCTGCTGGACCTTGGTGCAAAGGGAGCGCTCATGTCAGGAAGCGGGCCGACCGTGTTCGGTCTTTTTGCCGATATCCGCGCAGCCGAGCAGGCATATAAGTCGTTGATGTCATTCGACTTGCAGCATAAGTTTGTGGCGGAAATGCTGTTGTGACAATCGAATGAATTGATGGATTACATGGCGACATCATACTGGGGCGTCGTCAAGCGGCTAAGACACAGGATTTTGATTCCTGCATTCGGAGGTTCGAATCCTCCCGCCCCAGCCAGCATTTTTTGGGAAACGGGTTTTTCGGATAACAGCCGTTTCTCAGTGACGATATGGAGGATGTGAGAAAACCGCAATGGACAATGATTTAATCATTTTTTCCGGTAATTCCAATCTGATGCTGGCGCAGGATATTTGTAATTATCTTGGGCTTCCCCTGGGCGGCGCCAAGGTGAAAAATTTCAGCGATGGTGAAATCCAAATTGAAATCGATGAAAATGTAAGGGCAAAAGATACATTCGTGATCCAATCGACCTGTGCGCCGGTCAATGATAACTTAGTGGAATTATTATTGATGATTGATGCTTTGAAGCGCTCTTCGGCAAAGCGCATTACGGCTGTCATGCCCTATTACGGATATGCCCGTCAGGACAAGAAAGTCGCGCCGCGGGTCCCTATCAGTGCGAAGGTGGTGGCCAATCTGTTGACCGTCGCAGGCGCCAATCGATTGATCACGATGGATTTGCATGCCGGCCAGATACAAGGTTTCTTCGATATTCCGGTGGACAACCTATTCGCCGCACCGGTACTGCTTGACCATATTCGCGAGCGTTTCCAAAGCAACGTCGTCATCATCTCCCCGGATGCGGGCGGAGTGGAAAGGGCCAGGGCATTTGCAAAACGGTTGAAAGCGGACTTGGCGATTGTGGATAAACGACGCGATGCACCAAATAAAGCCAAGGCCATGGCCGTCATCGGAGATGTGAAAAATAAGGTGGCCATTATTCTGGATGATATGGTGGACACGGCCGGTACGTTGACCGAAGCCGCCAGCGCCATTAAAAATGAAGGTGCCACGGAAGTCCACGCTTGCTGCTCCCATGCGGTGCTATCCGGTCCGGCCATGGATCGAATCATCAATTCCGAACTCAAGACGCTTGTTGTTACGGATACGATTCCCCTTGGAGAAAAGCAAGCGGTCTGCGATAAAATTCGGACTCTATCCATTGCGAATCTGGTTGGAGAGGCCATTATTCGGAGCCATCGAGGAGACTCGGTTACGTCTCTGTTTGTATAAATAAAAACAAAAAGGGGCTATGCAAGGAGGAATATCTTTTGGAGTTACAAAAATTACAAGCAAATACAAGAGAAAAAGTGGGTAAGGGCGTCTCAAGGTCGCTACGGCGGGATGGTCGCATACCGGCAATCCTTTATGGTCCGGGCGGCAAGCCGGCCCTTCTTTCCGTTGACGGACATGAACTGGAAATCCTGTTGAAGAAAGGTGCATCCGGTAAGCAGCTGATCCAGCTGAATCTAGGAGAAGGTCAAGCGGAGCGGACAACCATGCTCAAGGAACTGCAGAAAGATCCCCTTTCTCAGCGACCGCTGCATGCCGATTTCTATGAAGTCGCCATGGACAGGAAGATCAAGGTGAAGGTCCCTGTCAGAACAACCGGAAAAGCCAAAGGGATCGAATTCGGCGGGATGCTGCAGATTATTCGTCGTGAGTTGGAAATTCTGTGTCTGCCACTTGAAATTCCGGATATGATCGAGATCGACATCACCGAGCTGAATGTCGGGGACTCCGTTCATGTGGAAGACATTCCCACCAAAGGCGGGATTGAAATCCCCCATGAAGTCAATTATACCATCCTGACGATTCTAAGCCAGACGAAGAAAGAGAAGGAAGGTGAGGAAGAGTCGGAGGGAGCCGAGGGGGTCGGCCAGACTGTCGCGGGTGATGCGGGCGCCTGATTTGCATTTTCCGGATGATTCGGAAACGAATTTGTCAGATAATCCCGGGGATGACCTGCTCATGACGCATGATGGGCAAGTGAATACCCATACCCCAGGTCGGTAAGCAATGACGCCACAGTATCGTATTCGTCTCCTGGTTGGATTGGGGAATCCCGGTGGTGCATATGCCGAGACCCGTCATAATATGGGATTCATGTTGATAGACCATTTGGCGGCCTTGTTTTCGATTGCGGTCACCAGGGAGAAATTTGACGTTGTCTTTGGTCGGGGACGGATTGCAGACAACGAAGTGTTGCTCGCCAAACCAATGGCCTACATGAATAGAAGCGGCCCGCCGATTCGTCGGCTGGCCGATTATTTTGGGATATCGGGTGAGGAAATGCTGATCGTTCATGATGACATTGATCTTGCCTTAAATAGATTAAAAATAAAAAAGAAAGGAGGGCATGGGGGACATAATGGCGTTAAATCGATAATCGATGCCTTCGGCAGCCGGGATTTTGCACGCTTGCGAATAGGCATCGGCCGCCCCGAGGTTCAGGAACAGATGGTCGATCACGTCCTGAGCCGGTTTACGGCAAAAGAGCGTGAGATGCTGAAACCGATCATCAACCGAGCCGGAGAAGCGGCGGTTGTTATTCTTGGTAACGGTGTAGAAAAAGGGATGAACCTATTTAACCAATAGAACTTGATGTTCAGGATCAAATGGAGGAACGTATGGATTTTATAATGGGAAACCTTCCATTGGTATGTACCCTCACAGGTGTTGTGGGTATTCTGTTTTCGCTGATTCTGGCCGGAATCGTTAAGAGCGCTCCGGCTGGTAATGAAAAGATGCAGCAGATTTCAGGCGCCATTCAGGAAGGCTCGATCGCTTATCTTAACCGACAGCTGAAAAGCATGTCCGCTGCCGGTATTGTTATTTTTGCCATCATTTTTTGGATGCTCGGTGCGAAAACCGCCATCGGATTCGCCATTGGCGCGATTGCTTCCTTCTGCGCCGGCTATATCGGGATGCGTGTTTCGGTTATTGCAAACGTCCGTACAGCGGAAGCCTCCAAACACGGACTGGCGGCCGGCCTTTCCATGGCTTTCAGAGGCGGCACGGTAACCGGTATGATCGTCGCCGGCCTGGCGCTGACAGCCGTTGCCGGGTATTACACCTATACAAAAGACGTTATCGCCCTGGTCGCCCTTGGTTTCGGCGGCAGCTTGATTTCCATTTTCGCACGGTTGGGCGGCGGTATTTTCACCAAAGGTGCCGATGTCGGCGCCGACCTGGTCGGTAAAGTCGAAGCCGGCATTCCGGAAGACGATCCCCGCAACCCGGCGACCATCGCCGACAACGTCGGTGACAACGTCGGTGACTGCGCCGGTATGGCAGCCGACCTGTTCGAAACCTATGCCGTCACCATGGTAGCCGCCATGCTGATCGGTAGTTTGCTGTTCCCCAAATACGAAATGGCCACCTTGTTCCCCCTGGTTCTCGGCGCCATTTCCATTATCGCTTCCATGATCGCCACTTTCTTCGTCCGTTTGGGCCGCAGCGAGTACATCATGGGCGCCCTGTATAAGGGCATGTTCGGCGCCGCAATTATGGCCGGCGTGGCATTCTATTATGCAACCGTTAAATTCATGGCGGACATTCCCGCAGGAGCCATGAACATCTATTACTGCACGCTGATCGGTCTGGTCTTGACGGTCGTAATCGTCATCATCACCGAGTATTACACTGGCAAATACAAACCGGTCAAAGACATCGCCGAAGCCTCCACCACGGGCCACGGCACCAACATCATCGCCGGTCTGGCTGTCAGCATGCAGGCCACCGCCGCACCGGTTATCGCAATTTGTATCTCTATTTTTCTGGCGCACCATTTTGCCGGCCTGTATGGTATCGCCATGGCCGCCATTTCCATGTTGTCCATGACCGGTATGGTTATTGCCATCGATGCCTACGGCCCCATCACCGACAACGCCGGCGGCATCGCCGAAATGGCCAATATGGATGAAAGCGTCCGCGCCGTTACGGATCCCCTGGATGCGGTTGGCAATACCACCAAAGCCGTCACCAAGGGCTATGCCATTGGTTCCGCCGGTTTGGCCGCTTTGGTTCTGTTTGCCTGCTACGTATTGGAATTCAATCTGCATGGCGCCAAGGGCGAGACCATCCGTTTCGATCTGTCCGACGTGAACGTCATCATCGGTCTGTTCATCGGCGGCTTGTTGCCTTACCTGTTCGCTTCCATCGCCATGAAGGCGGTCGGAAACGCCGGTGGTGCCGTTGTGGATGAAGTTCGCCGTCAGTTCCGTGAAATTCCGGGCATCATGGAAGGCATCAGCAAACCGGATTACGGCGCATGCGTAGACATCGTTACCAAGTTCGCCCTCAAAGAGATGATCATCCCGGCGATTCTGCCGGTTATCGCTCCTATCATCATCGGCCTTCTTCTCGGTAAAGTCGCCTTGGGCGGCCTGCTGATCGGCAGCATCGTCACCGGTCTTTTCGTGGCCATTTCCATGACCACCGGCGGCGCTGCCTGGGATAATGCCAAGAAATACATCGAAGACGGTCATCTGGGCGGCAAGGGCAGTGATGCCCATAAGGCTGCGGTTACCGGTGACACTGTTGGCGATCCCTACAAGGATACCGCAGGTCCGGCTGTCAACCCCATGATCAAGATCCTGAACGTTGTGGCCTTGCTGATGGTTCCTTTCTTGATGTAATCATTCATTAGTAATTGTTATCATAGGGGGATCGGCGCGCTATCGTGCCGGTCCCCCTTTTTTTGTTGCTTCGGCTCGAAAAGTTTGATATAAGAGGACATTCAAACCACGACAAGTTGTTGTGAGGGAAAGCTAAAATACGCATCTGCATTTGCGATTGCGTGTTGGGGATAACCTATGGCGGTGACAAAATGGCAGAAAAGGCAATGATGGAAGCGCAGAGGAGAGCCTTCAATCCGGGCGATCTTGCCGTATACCCCGCTCACGGGGTCGGACGGATTGAAGCGATTGAAAGCAGAGACATAGGCGGGAATACTCAGGATTTCTATATCATGAAAATCCTGGAAAGCAGTATGGTCATCATGATTCCGACGCGAAACGTGGACTCGGTCGGACTTCGGAGTGTGATCAACAAAGAAGAGGCGGAAAAGGTCTATGCCGTAATGAAAACCAAACGGGCGGTTTCCATTGACAACCAAACCTGGAATCGCCGTTATCGCGAGTATATGGATAAGATTAAAACCGGTTCGCTGTTTGACGTGGCCGAGGTATTTCGCGATCTGTTTTTGTTGAAATTGACGAAAGATCTGTCATTCGGGGAGCGAAAGCTTTTGGATACGGCGCAAAGCCTGCTGTTGAAAGAATTATGCACAGCCAAAAACAAAGACGAACGCGCTGTAATGTCCGAAATCGAATCCTTGTTTCAAGCTCAATAGACGGAATGCAAGTCAGACGACATGTCGGTGCCAGGCGTTATCAAGATTCACGTATCGGCTTCGGATGTCGACAAGCGGCTTGATACCCTGCTTGCATCCAGCCTTTCCAATTGTTCTCGAAATCGTGCTGCTTCACTGATCCGGCAAGGTTGTGTCCAGGTCTCCGGGATCATCCGGAAACCAGGATATAACGTCCGGAGCGGAGAAGTGGTCCAATGCGAAATTCCACCGGTGGAGCCAAGCGCCCTCCTTCCGGAACCCCTTGACTTTCAGGTTTTATTCGAAGATGCATCCATCATTGTCGTGAATAAACCGGCTGGGATGGTCGTACACCCGGCGCCCGGACATGGAAGCGGCACTATGGTGCACGGCCTGCTGCATCGCTTTCCGGATATGGAAGGCATCGGTGGGGAGATGCGCCCCGGCATTGTTCACCGGTTGGACAAGGACACTTCGGGTGCTCTGGTGGTGGCGAAAAATCAGGCAGCTCATATGCAGCTGTCCGCTCAATTCAAATCCCGCAACATTGATAAACACTATCTTGGAATTGTCTACGGAACCTTTGACCGGCAGCAGGGGGTGATTGATTTACCCATCGGTCGGCATCCCTCCGAGCGGAAAAAGATGTCCGTCATGACTCGTCGTCCTAGAAATGCGGAGACCCGGTGGCGTATCCGAGAAGCCTTTTGCGATATAACGCTGCTGGACCTGAAGATTCTCACCGGCCGAACCCATCAAATCCGCGTTCATTGCGCCGCTATACAACACCCCTTGGTCGGCGACCCCGTATATGGGCCGCGAAAAGGCCGACGACCGGTGAAAAGCAAAGTGGTTGAAGACATCCTCGAACCGGTTGCGCGTCAGATGCTGCATGCCTTCCGGATTGAATTGGATCATCCGGTTTCCGGTGAACGCCTCCGCTTTGAGGCCCCGATTCCCGAGGATATGGCGGCCCTGATCCACGGTTTGCGGCAGGTAACAAGCGACGCAAACAATAGGTTCTAACGCTTTCGTTGTAATTTGGGGGGCGTCAAACCGACCAATGCTTGCAATCGTAATCGAATGGGAGTTGAGGGAGAACGATCGATTACGATTACAAACACGAACAGCTGGCCGTATACCAAGTTCAGGCCGCCCTGGAAAGATTGACGGCGCAGACCTTGTATTCCGGAATTTTGGAAACTGGATCAAGGGCGGCATTGGTCAATATATTGGCCGCCGCTTCGGCAAAGTGAAAGGGGATGAAAACTGTCCCGGTAACGGCCATGGGCGAAATTTTTGCTTTGGCGACAATGTTTCCTCGTCTGGAGGCGATCCGGATGTCGACTCCGTCTTCAATCTGGTAGGTGGCTGCATCCTGTTCCGAGATTTCAACGAAGTTCTCCGGTGCCCGGTCATTCAATCCTTCTGTTTTCCTGGTCATCGTTCCGGTATGATAATGGTAGAGAATCCTCCCGGTGGTCAAATAGAGAGGGTATTCATCATCCGCCAGCTCATTGGGCGGAATATATTCGATGGCGTGAAACACTCCTTTGCCGATTGGGAACTGACCGATATGTAGAATCGGCGTTCCAGGATGATCCGCAGTGGGGCATGGCCAGTGTAGACCGACACGTTCGATCCGGTCATAGGTGATTCCTCCGTAGGACGGTGTAACGGATGCGATTTCTTGGAAGATGGCCTGTGAGTTCTCATATGACAGGGGATACCCCATGCGCGTTGCGACATCACACAGGATTTCCCAGTCGGAACGAGCCTGACCGGGCGGAGTTACCGCCCTGCGTACGCGTTGCACCCGGCGTTCCGTGTTGGAAAAGGTGCCGTCTTTTTCTGCAAAGCAGGAGGATGGCAGGACCACATGGGCCATTTTCGCGGTCTCGGTCATGAAAATATCCTGCACCACCAAAAAATCCAAGTGGGCAAAGCTTTTTTCTGCGTGATGAAGGTCGGGATCGGACATCAACGGGTTTTCACCTATGATGTAGAAGGCTTTCAACTTTCCTTCATGGGCTTGGGGGACCATTTGGGTGGCGGTAAGTCCCGGTTTGTCACTCATTCCGTTGACACCCCATTTCTCTTCCAGTTTCTTGCGGACTTCTGCGTTGGTAACCGGTTGATAGCCGCTGAAAACATTGGGGAGTCCGCCCATATCACATGCTCCCTGCACGTTGTTTTGGCCCCGCAGGGGATTTACGCCCCCTCCCTCAACTCCCATATGTCCGCAAAGCATGGCCAGATTGGCCAGGGATTTGACATTGTCCGTACCGGTGGTGTGTTGGGTAATACCCATGCAATACAGGATGCTGCCCGGTTTGGCTCCGGCATACATCCTGGCAGCTTCCATCAAGTCGGAGGCTGGTATTCCGGTAATGCTTTCAACAAATTCAGGTGTATATTTTTCAACGATTTTTCGAAGCGCTTCAAAACCGGAGGTTCGATCGGCGACAAAGGCCTTATCATAGAGCTTTTCCTGAATGATGACATTCATAAGACCATTGATCCAGGCGACATCGGTGCCCAGATTCGGTCGCAACCATTTATCGGCATAGTCCACCAGCTTGATGCGTCTGGGATCCACGACGATGAGGCGCGCTCCTCTGAATTTGACAGCTCTCTTCACGACGCTGGACAAAACCGGATGGTTTTCGGTGGTATTGGAACCGGTAACGAGAATGACGTCCGCCTTTTCGATATCGGCGATGGTATTGGTCATCGCGCCACTTCCAAATGCCGCGGCCAGACCGGCCACAGTTGAGGAATGGCAGAGTCGGGCGCAATGATCGATGTTGTTGGTCTTTAGAACCGCTCTTGTAAATTTATGAGCGATGTAGTTTTCCTCGTTGGTGATCCGAGCCGATGTCAGCACCCCGATGCTGTCCGCACCATGGTCTTTTTTGATCTGATTCAATTTATCCGCCACCAATTGCGTCGCTTCTTCCCAGGTGGCTTTGCGGAATTTGCCGTCGGTTTTGATGAGTGGGGTCGTCAGCCGTTCGGGAGAGTGAACAAAATGGAAGCCGAACCGTCCTTTGACACACAGGCTCCCGAAATTGGGGGCGGTCTCTTCCACGCCGGTCACTTTGACCACACGGTCGTCCTTTACGTGGAGGTATAACTGGCAACCGACGCCGCAGTAGCTGCAGGTAGTGCGTACTTTTTGCGTATCCCAGTGTCGCACATTATACCGGACGTCTTTTTCCACCAAGGCGCCAACCGGACAGGCCTGCACACATTCACCACAGAAGACGCAATCGGAATCCTTGAGCGGTCGATCGCCCGTTGTCACGATTTTCGTCTCGGCATCACGGTGACCGAAATCAATGGCATCGTTTACTTGTATCTGGTTGCAGGCCTGGACGCACCGTCCGCAGAGAATGCAGCGTGAAAAGTCGCGGACAATGAACGGGTTGACCGTTTCCATGGGGTATGGACTCTCTTTCCCCTGGGATCGATCCCCGGACACCTGGTAGCGATAGGCGAGATCCTGGAGGCGACAATCTCCCCACACCGGGCACAACTCGCTGCTTTGATCTTCCTGATGAACCCTGAGCTGAAATTCGGTCCAGTCTTCTCCGGTATTGTTGCTGATGGCGCAATTGTGATTTCCCGACGAAAGCAGCAATTGAAGGGTTGCCCGCCGGGAGGCAATTACGGAGGGAGACTCGGTGTAAACAACCATGTTATCGGCCGCCGATGTCGCGCAGGCCGTTACCAGATCCGGGGTGTTTTCCACCTCGACGACACAAATCCTGCAGGAACCGCTGGGGACGGCTCTTTTCAGATGGCAGAGGGTGGGAATATCAATGTCGTGACGTCGGGCCACTTCCAATATTGTCTGGCCAGGTTCAAAAGAGAACTGGTTTCCGTTAATCATGATCTGGTTTTGTTTGTTCATGGCGGCTCTTTCCTGTTTGTGGTTCCTTTTTATCGATATGCCAAAATTCGTATTATTGTTGAAAAAGATCCAAGTTGATTTTTCTTTCCGCTACATTCGCACGAACCCGGTTGATCAGTTCTTCCGGGGTCACCCCGAATTTCACACTCCCGTCCAGAGTCCGGACCGCGAAGGTTCCCGTTGATTTTTCTTTTTCACCGATGGTTAACATGAGCGGAATATTGGTCAACTGGGCCTCTCTGATTTTTTTATTCAGACTTTCGGTGCGATTATCCACCGCAACCCTGATTCCGGCTTTCTCCAATGTGATTTTTTGTTCCGCTGCAAAAGTCATCAGGTCATCGTTCATCGGCAGTAGCACAATCTGGGTAGGCGCCATCCATAGGGGGAACTTGCCGGCGAAATGCTCGATGAGAATACCCAGGAAGCGTTCGATAGAACCATAAATGACCCGATGAATCATGACCGGGCGGTGTTTTTCGTTATCTTTACCCACATAGGAAAGATCGAACCGTTCCGGCAAAGACATATCCAGTTGAATGGTTCCACATTGCCAGGTGCGGCCGATGGCGTCATTGATATGGATATCGATTTTCGGTCCGTAAAAGGCGCCGTCCCCCGCGTTGATCTGGAATTTTTTTCCATAGGTTTGTAACGCAGAGTTCAATCCATTGGTGGCTTGTTCCCACTGTTCATCGCTGCCGATGGATTTTTTGGGTCGGGTTGACAGTTCCAGATTGAAGCCGAGTCCGAAAGTGGCATATATACGCTCGACCAAGCGCAGCACACCCAGGATTTCATTTTCGATCTGATCCGGCGTCATGAAGATATGGGCATCATCCTGGTGAAATGCGCGCACCCGGAAGAGACCCGACAAAACGCCGCTCAATTCATGTCGATGGACCAGGCCGATTTCAGCCGCACGCAGCGGGAGGTCACGATAAGAGTGCGACTTTTCACCATAAAGCAGCATTCCACCAGGACAATTCATGGGTTTGATGGCCACATCGATTTCATCGATTACCGAAGTATACATATTTTCACGGTAATTTTCCCAATGGCCGCTTTTTTCCCAGAGGCTGCGATCGAGGATGATGGGGGTTTTGGTTTCCACATATCCCGCCGTTCGATGCTCGAATCGCCAGTATTCCAACAGAGCGTTCCAGATTTCCATTCCTTTGGGGTGAAAAAACGGCATGCCTGCGGCGACTTCATGAAAGCTGAAGAGATCCAAGGCGGCACCGATTTTCCGATGATCCCGTTTCTTGGCTTCTTCCAGAAGATGTAGATACTGCTTGAGCTCTTTCTTGTCAAAAAAAGCGATTCCATAAACCCGTTGCAACTGCGCTTTTGTCTGATCTGCACGCCAGTAAGCGCCGGATACCCGCATTATCTTGAAACCCTTGATCATTCCGGTGTGGGGTATGTGTGGTCCGCGGCAGAGATCGGTGAAATCCCCCTGGGTATAGAAGGAAATCGTCCCGTCTTGCAGCTCGGAGATCAACTCGCGCTTATAAGGTTCGTCCTGATAGAAGGCCAAGGCGTCCGACTTGGAGACTTCCTTGCGTTGAAAGGGGTATCTGGCGTTGATGATTTTCATCGCTTCGGCTTCGATTTCCGGGAATTGATCCTCGGAAATAGGTGGCATATCGATATCATAATAGAAGCCATCTTTGACCACCGGACCGATGGTCAATTTCGCATTCTTATAAAGCGTCGTAATTGCCTGCGCCATCACATGAGCGGCGCTGTGTCGAAGAATATCCAAAGCTTCCGGATTCTGGGTTGTAATCAAGCGTACGGCTGCATCGGTTTCGATGGGGATGCTCAGGTCGCCCAGCTCGCCATTGATTTCAACGGCGACACAGTTTCTCGCCAGTCCTTCGGAAATCGATTTGGCCACATCCATGCCGGTGGGCGGCGTCTCAAAGCTCTTTATACTTTTATCCGGAAGTGTTATGTTAATCATCGCTTTTATATCCGTTATCCGTTAGGGTAATTTAGAACCAAACATAAAATAATTAAGCATACCACGTTAAGAGAATTGGTGAAGATGGTCAAGGAAAAAGATAAGCGGCAGTGCTGGTATTGAGATGATGACAATCGGTCGACCGGGAAATTCATATGAATTGATTACGACGAATCAGGATTTGGAGACGGTTGCGGCGTCTCTTAAAAAGGAGGCCGTCATCGGCGTTGATTTGGAAGCGGATTCCATGTTTCGCTTCCGGGAACGCGTGTGTCTCATTCAGATGGCGACAGCCGAAGGCAATTTTCTGATTGATCCGCTGCAAGTGGATAACCTGACCCCCCTGAATCCGATTTTTGCGGATCCGGCTGTTCGGAAAGTGCTGCACGGGGCGGACTATGATATCCGGTCCTTGTTCCGGGATTTCGGCATCGAGGTTTCGAATTTATTTGATACGGAATTGGCTTGTCGATTTTTGGGAGCGAAAGAGACGGGGCTCGAAGCGGTTCTGTCGGAACAGTTTCAGATCCGACTGGAAAAAAAATACCAGAAAAAGGATTGGTCCCAACGCCCCTTACCGGAAGCCATGCTGGATTACGCGGCCAGGGATGTGAACCATCTGCTACCACTGGCCGAGAAATTGAGGAGTGCGCTGAAGAAATGTGGACGCCTCTCGTGGGTTCAGGAAGAATGTGATCTGTTGAGCAAAGTGCGACCAGCCTCTTCAGAGGGTACGCCGCTTTTTTTCAAAATACAGGGAGCGGGGAGACTGGATTGTCGGAGTCTCGGTGTACTGGAGGCGCTTCTTCAATACCGTTTGAAAGTGGCGGAGAAAAAAGATCGGCCGGTTTTTAAGATCTTGTCCAACAAGATCCTTCTTGAAATGGCGAAATGTCAGCCGATCAATTTTGATCAACTGAAGGAGATGAATCTGCTCAGCACAAAACAATTCAACATGCATGCCGCCTCTTTCATCAGGATTGTTCAGCAAACCCAGGCAGTTCCGGCACACCAACTTCCACGATATCCAAAGCAGAAAAATCGAAAAACAACCCTCGCATCTCCCGAAAGGATTCAGCGACTGAAGCAGTGGCGTGACAATCGGGCGAAACATCTCGGTCTCGATCCCGCCATGCTGTTCAATAAAAATCTGCTCACGGCCATCGCTATCCAAAGACCCCTTGAGCACGAATCGTTTGAACAAATTGAGGGGGTGCGGCAATGGCAGATTAAAGAGTTTGGTGACGAGGTGCGGCGCGTACTGAGCAAGGAAAACTGAAAAGGAAAATATGATTCAGAAAATCAGTTTTTTATCTGATGGATATCGAATTGAAGGATTGCTGGAAAGTCTCGACGGGGATAAAGGAGTTGTGATCGCTCACCCACACCCGCTTTATGGCGGCAACATGTTTAATCCTGTGGTGGAAACAATTTCCCGTGCCTATGGGGAAAAAGGTTTTACGACACTGCGATTCAATTTCAGGGGAGCCGGCGCGAGCCAGGGTAGATACGATCACGGCCATGGTGAAAAAAACGATATTATCTCGGCAGTCGGTTACCTGAAGGAACTCGGCCTGTCGTGTATCGACCTGGCAGGGTATTCCTTTGGCGCCTGGGTTCAAGCCGGGGTTGAGGCGGAATGCGGAAACGAGAGCCGCATGGTGATGATTTCGCCACCGATGGCATTTCTTGATTTCCGTGGAATTCGACCCAGTCCAAGCTTGCGGCTAATCGTTGTCGGGCAGGAGGATGAGATTGCGCCGGTCGCTTCCATTCGGGAATGGATGGCCGGCATGGAAAACCGGATACACATGGAAATGATCGCCGCCGCCGATCATTTTTTTTCCGGTCGATTGGCGGAGCTTGAATCCATTCTGCTGGATCGTTTGTAGCGACCGGTTCGGTGATTTTCCCGATGGGCGACCCTCGGTTGACCGGGGAGACTTATCCCATTTCATTCATGGGGCCCTCTTGTTCCGGGAAACGGCTATTGATTTCAATGAATCCGTCAATGTTTTCGACGAAGAGGTCCACCAGAATCGGATCAAAATGTTTGCCCCGATTGTCCTTGAAATAGTCGGTTACGAAATTGATCGGCCAGGCTTTCTTGTAAATGCGATTGTGGGTCAAAGCGTCGAACACGTCCGCGATTCCGGTGATTCGGCCGAAGATATGAATTTCTTCGCCCTTCAACCCCTGGGGGTATCCGCTTCCGTCCCAGCGTTCATGATGTTGCTGGGCGACGATGGTTGCCGCCTTTAATATCTCTCGCTTGGAATTTTTCAGAATTTCATAACCAATCTGGCTGTGGGATTTGATGTAGGCGTATTCTTCATCGGACAATGCGCCGGGTTTGTTCAGAATGGAATCGGGAATACCGATTTTCCCGACGTCATGCATTGGAGACGCCAGCTTTAACAGTTCGGCTTCTTCTACCGGCAGTCCCGCTTTCAACGCAAGCAGGCGTGAGCACTCCGCTACGCGTCGGACATGATTGGCCATTCCCTTGGAGCGCGTATCCACCAATTCACCTAAGGTGAAGATGACCTCTTTTTGCGTATCGACGATTTCCTGTGATAAATACAGATTGTCAAAGGTAATGGAGATGTTGGAGGAGAAAATTCGGATCAGATCCTTCTCCAGTTCGGTCAAATTACCGCAACCATTTAAATAAATGAGGTTTGTTGATCCGGTTTCGGTGCTGAAATAGCCGACATAGGCATCATCGATGAATATCCCCTCTTGTTTTTCCAGCGCCAGTTTCAAATAGTGCTGTATGTTTTCAGGGATCACTTCCCGCACATCCTTGTCAATAAAGTTTTCGAATTGACCGGTGGCGGCAACGACGGAAAAATTGTGTTGCTCGTAAGCGGCGGCGAATCCGGAAGCCTGGATATACAAAGAGCTTTTGTCCAATCTCAGAATGGATAAAATTCGATCGAGCAGTCCTGTCGTAAACCGTTTCAAGGATTGGTTCTCAAAAATGCGTTCGGAAGATTTGATGACCAATTCCAATACCTGCCTGGTTCGATCGATGGTTGTCAGATCCTTGTAGGAACGTAATGAAGAAGTGATGGTTGTGAAGAGTTTTTGAGTGGTCAACTCGGTTTTTTCTCTGTATTCATTGATATCGTACTCCATGATAATCTTTTTTTCAGGGGCCTTACCCGGTTGTCCGGTGCGGAGAATAATCCGGACGAAACTGTTCCGCAAGACCTGACGTATATGTCTGGCGACCTCCAAACCGGAGGAATCCGATTCCATGACGACATCCAGAAGAAGAATGGCCGCATCCGGATGCTGTTCCATCAGTGTAATGGTTTCCGTGCTTGTATAAGCGCTGAAAAACTGGATGGTACGGTTGTCGAAGGTATAATCACTCAGCACCATCTTCGTGATCTGGTGAATTTCTTTTTCATCATCGGCGATAATGATTTTCCATGGGGTGTTTGAGGAGTAGAGCGAGGGGATCTCGATTTTTTCCTCCGCGAAAAGATAATTATCATTTCGATCCAAGGGTTTTCTGTCCATAGCGTCTCATTTTTATGGTTATTAAAATTGTCGCGTTTTCAAGCCGGCCGTTCATCTCCTGGCCTTTCAATTTCACCATGGCATGGCGTGATACATACAGGGAAAATCAATTATGTGGTCGCATTGAATCTTCATGAAAAACCAGATTGAAGTTCCGTTTGGCCGGATAGAGGTAGAAGTTTCCACTGGTAACGATCCGATCCCGATGAGCATTGAATTTTATTAGTATCAATTTCCAGAATAAAAATCAATTCATCTCTTGACGCCGGTGTCGGATAAACCACAGGGCAATCGCACATCTTTTTTCAAGAGTTAAGGATTTTCAACATGTAGTTGTTTTCCCAGCCAGCTTTGAGTCTTTTTGTTTGGATACTGCCCTTGAACGTTTTTTCCTGTTTGATCATATTTATAACGATATGCCGCA
>JBGSLR010000034.1:0-14744 GCA_041740615.1 Desulfobacterales bacterium | reverse complement strand
TTTCAAGGGAATGTTGGGCAGCGAAATCGGTGCGGTGGGCGTGGGGCACAGCGACGTACTGGGGGCGCTTTTCGAAGAGCAGTGGGACGACGGGCTTGCCGGAAATGATCCCAAGCATCCATGGGCGCACATCATCGATCGCTATCAACCCTACCAGGGGACGGCGGAGAACACGATCGCGGATAGCCTGCTGATCAAAGACAATGTGCGGTTTGCCAGCAGTGTTACGGAGCCGAACCAGTGCTACAACATATCATTTATTGCGCTGACGGATGACGACAATCCAGAGGGCATCCTGATTAAGCCGAATGCGCTAATCCAATTCAAGATTCCCGCAATGACCGTGAATGAGATACGGCCGGGCTATCACTGGCAGTATGTGACGCTGGAGTTCAATAACGGTTTGGAAATACAATACTCCCAGCCGGACCAGGGGATTTACGGGGGGGCGAACACGGTGTATTACACCTTCGATCCCGCCTTCACGATCGTCGATAATATTTACAGCCGGTTTCAGATTGCCGGTGTGCCCATTCCGGAGCCGCTGCACCTGACGGGAATCACCTGTATGCAGCAGTTCAACAACTCTCAGGGTCCCGTCGCATCGGATCAACACCAGTATATGGAAATGGATTTCATCCGGGTTGTCGGAGGAAAAGACGGATGAAAAAAGGCGTTTTCGTTCCAGTCGTTTTTTTGTTGCCGGCTTTTTGTACGTTGGTTTGGGCCGGGAGCGGCAGGGAGTCGTCCGCAGTTTCTCCCGGGATGGGGGGCATCCGCATGGCAAACGGAAGGATTTCCGCTGATTTGGAAAACGCCCCTCTTGATCAGGTGATAAGTCAGATCCGAGAGCAAGTGAATATCCGGGTTGCCAGTCCTGAAGCGCTTCAACAGGAAACCGTTTCCGTGCAATTTGACGACTTGCCGGTTGCCGAAGGCTTGAAAAGGATATTTCTTCGGCTTAACTACAGCCTTATCTATAACGGCGGTGGCGATATCACCGGGGTGATCCTTGTCGGAAGGTCCGCTGCGATCACGAAACAAGGGGGGGAATCGACGGCCACTGCCGCGGAAAACATTCCGTCGAATGTTCCGGCAGGCGTTCCGGCCGGGACAAGACCCCGCCGTACAAACGCCGGGGCATCAACGGCTCCGGTTTCGAAGGGCTCCATACCCCTCGACGCCGCCAGTATTCCCAGGCCTGTCCATGACCCATAAATGGCACGCAGCAATGCTTTGGTGTTAATCGCATCCAACCTTCGGTAACAAATCGCTTTGTCGTATCGAATGCACTTCGTGCACCAAGTCCGGATCCCCTGGTCGTCCTCCTCAAGAATCTTTACCTCCGTATGAAATTGTACTATGGATGATTTTATCCGTTTCTATCGGAATGGAGATTGGTGTCCCTAAGGCGCTTTTCGGTACCAATCGCTTGCATTGCAGCGTCCGTTTTCTTCGAGGTCGGTTCAAGTCCTTTTGGCTTGGAGGTCTATATGCTTCGATGGATCAATAAGATCGCATTCCTATCCCTCTTTCTTCTTGTCATGATGGAAACCGGTCCCTCGTTCGCGAAGAACGATCAATCCAATTCGGGTGTTTTTCTGGTCGTCTATACAGAGCAGTACCAGAATGCCTTTTCCATGCTGATTCCGAAAGGATGGAAAGCGGAAGGCGGGATGGCGCCCAGCGGCGTCGGGTGGAATGTGGTGGATCTTGTGGAAAACAATATCCGCTTCCGGGTTACCAGTCCCGACGGACAATCTTTTTTCGGTTGGTATCCCCGTTTTTATTTTCAAGATCCCCAGACCCTCGCGCAATCCAGTTACGGCATGCTGCAAATGCAACCCGGCCAGGTAATGAACGGTTGCTGGATGTACCCGTTTTTGGATGTGGCCCAGTATGTTCAATACATTGTGTTCGGACAGTTTGCCGTAAATGAATTCCAAAATCCCCGGATAATCGGTACCGTCGTCAAAGACCCCACTCTCCAACCGTGGACGCCCAAAATCGCCACCCGCTGCGAATACGGATATGTCAATTTCGAATGTGGTCTGCAGGGGCGGCCTTCCTATGGTCGGATTTATTCCATTAATTATGACCTGCAGGGAATCATCTGGTCAACCGTCGGTACTTTCGGGTGGCTGGCGCCCAAGTCCCGATGGAAGAATGATGAGCGGTTGATGGAGATCTGCATTCGGTCCTTTCGTCTGAACCCGGAGTGGGTCAAGCGGGCCTCTGCGGCAGCCAATCAGCGCGCCCGGAAATATCACCAGGTTATACAGGAGATGAACCGGATCGATTCGGAAATCAGTCAACATCGCAGCCAAACCAGAAGCGATATGCAGGAGGAATTTTACAAAGTCATTACCGGTCAGATCGAAACCCGGGATCCGGAATCCGGCGAAAAGCAGTACCTGCCCATGTACAACCACGCGTACACGGACGGGCGGGGCAATTATTTTCTGCGGGATTACGACGACGGAACCGTTCCGTTTGACAATGCATCCGAATGGCGCAAGCTGAACATCGTCAACCGTAACGATCCTGACTACCGACCGGAATAGGGGATCGCCTGTTCCGGCTGAGTCTCATTTCGGCGGCAGTGTCTCCGCGAATTCTCGGGCTTTCGCCACCCATTGGATCAAATCGGAACCGGAGATACGGGCTTCTTCCACCATGACCCAGCCCTTCATGGGCTTTCCCGTTATGTCGAAGGGTTTTGCCTTTTTTCCTTCGAGCATCGCCCGGGCCTGTGCTTCCCCCAGGCGAAGAATCAAATTGTCCTTGTAGACCCCGCACATCATATTTCCATGGAGAAGATAACAGGTCCCGCCGAACATCTTTTTCCGGACCGCACCCCAGTCGGAAACGACGCTGCTCACTCTTTGATCGATTTCTTCATTGAAAGGCATCTTTCCCTCATTCTTTGTTGAATATTCCATCATTTTCTATATGATGACCTGCAATCATAGTATACCCAAAGTGCTTGGTGTATGACAACGACCAAATCGGAAAAAGAAGGGCGCACGCTGTATTCTCTGAATAGACACGTATCGCCACATCCAGGACATAGAACCGATTTTCGATCAACTCTATGGTGTCATGGCGCCCGGCGGCTATCTGTGCATTGCCGATTTGGATCTGGATGGCGGGCGATTTCATGAAGACAATACCGGTGTATTCCACTTCGGATTTGACCGGGAAGCCCTGCGCAAGACGTTTATCGCGGCAGGGTTTTCGAATGTCCGGGATGTGTCCGCGGCAGAGGTCGAAAAACCGGTTGCCCATGGAGAAAGGAAGCGGTTTACCGTGTTTCTCATGACCGGTCGGAAATGACCCGATGAAGAATTCGCCTTGGAATTGAACCCAATATAAATCGCGGATTCGGATCCCAGGAGACTTCGCCGCGGCAGATGGTCTTTTTTGACGTCCAACCACAACGAACAGAAAGGTAATTCAAGGTGCATATAGACGAACTGATACGGAAATCGCAAGGGGGAGATACGTTATCACGGGAAGAGCTTGCCTACCTGCTTGGCCAGGCGCCGGATTCTGCGGAAACATATAAGGTTATGGCGGAGGCCAATCGTCTTTCGAAAGAATTGTCGGACGGCAAAGCCGAAGTCCATGCTCAATTCGCGATTAATCTCGCGCCATGTAATTGCGACTGCCTTTTCTGCTCTTTCGCCAAGATCAATGGCGTCTTCCGCACGGCGACGGAGTTGACCCCGGAGCAGGCGGTGGCCTATGCCCGCCGGTTTGAAGATGATCATGCGAATGCCGTTTTCATGATGTCAACGGCCCAATATCCGTTTGAACGCTTCCTGGAAATGTCGGTTGAGGTCAGAAAAAACCTGCGGCCTGAAACGACATTGATCGCCAATGTCGGAGACCAGTCGTTCAAGAATGCCGTCAGGCTGAAGGATGCGGGCTTTTCCGGCGTCTACCATGCCCTTCGCCTGGGCGAGGGAAAGGATACCGGCCTTTCAGTCGAAAAACGAAAACAGAGCATCAACCACTTCAAGGAGGCCGGTCTTGAGGTCGGTACATGCGTCGAGCCCGTTGGTCCGGAACACACAAACGAAGAGCTGGCGGAGATGATAGAATTTACGGCCTCCTTCAATCCTTCTTATAGCGGCGCGGCCAGACGGATACCCATACCGGGAACCGCGATCGCTAAACGCGGCAAAATTAGCGAGATGCGTATGGCCCAAATCGTCGCTGTAACCCGATTGGGAATGCCGCGATCGGTGATGGGTAACTGTACGCATGAGCCTTGCACTCTGGGCGCCATCGCCGGGGCCAATCTGTTTTGGGCGGAAGTCGGCGCCAATCCGCGCGATGTTACGGAGAAGACGGAAGAAGGCAGGGGGGAAACCGTAAGTAGCTGCAGAACTATTTTCCAGGAAAGCAATTGGGATGTCTGGAGCGGGCCATCACGCTTCTACAATGGCGCCCGATAGAATAAAATACTTAAAAAGGGCTATTATGATAAAAAATCATGAATAAAAGCCTTAAATAAGTCTATTAAAATTATCTGTCTTGACAATGGAGTAAAATATTTATAATAGTTAAAAAAAGGATCTTTATTTTCAATAAATATATATAATGAACTAAAATAAGACTGTTATGGATTTTTATTCAATGACCGATAAGGGGATCAGCGAAGAGATCGGGCGACGGGTCCGGTCGCTCCGTCTGCGCAGGAACCTGACCCAGCAGCAGGTGGCGCATCAGATTGCATTGTCCCTGAATTCCGTCAAATCCCTGGAGGCGGGCAAGGGGAAGCTGTCGACGCTCATTGCCGTGCTGCGGGAATTGGGTGGTCTGGACGCCGTTGAAAGCTTTATCCCGGAGCCTTCGATCCGTCCGTTGCAACTGGTACGTCAGCAGGGGAAAGAACGTCATCGCGCCTCCGGCAAGCGTTTGAAGACCGACGACGGGCGGGAATCCGAATGGTAAAAAAAGTCGATACCGCTGTGGTCCGTCTCTGGGGGGATACGGTGGGCGCCGTCGCCTGGATGGAGGACAAAGGCTATGGGGTGTTTGAATACAGTCCCGCGTTTCTGAAAAAGGGGCTCGATATCTCTCCGCTGCATATGGGGCTGGATGCGGCCCGAAGAGGGGACGGCATCTTTTCATTCCCGGGGTTGAATAAGGACACCTTCCTGGGGTTGCCCGGGTTGCTCGCCGACGCGCTTCCGGATAAATTCGGCAACAGTGTCGTGGATGCCTGGTTGGCGCGGAACGGGCGGGACGCTGCCGGGTTCAGTCCGGTGGAGCGTCTGTGTTATACGGGCCGGCGGGCCATGGGCGCGTTGGAATTCGCGCCCCCGGTGAATCGGCAGCTCGACCGTCCGGTTCCCGTGGAAGTTTCGTCCTTGGTCGCGCTTGCCCAGAATATCATGGCCCAAAGACAATCCCTTGCGGTGGAACTCGGCGGTTCCGAAAGGGAAAATGCGGAAGCCATCATGGACATCCTCCGGGTGGGAACATCGGCGGGCGGTGTCCGGCCCAAAGCCGTCATCGCCATGGATGAAGGCGGCAATATCCTGTCCGGTCAGGCGGACATCCCGGACGGGTATGACTATTGGATCTTGAAATTCGACGGCGTGACCGATCTGGAGCTTGGAGAACCCAAAGGGTATGGTCGCATCGAGTACGCCTATTATCGGATGGCCACGGCCGCGGGAATTGAAATGGAAGAATGCCGTTTGCTGGAAGAAAACAACCGGGCCCATTTTTTGACCAAACGGTTTGACCGGCAACACCGGGGGAAATTGCATATGCAGTCCCTGTGCGGCGTGGCCCATTATGACTTTAACGCTCCCGGCGCCTGCGGATATGAACAGGCCTTTGCGGTGATGCGACGGCTGCGATTGAGCAAGCAGGACGCCATTCAGCAGTTTCGGCGGATGATTTTCAATGTGATCGCCCGCAACCAGGATGACCACACCAAAAATATCGCCTTTCTGATGGATCGGGACGGGCGCTGGAAATTATCTCCGGCCTTTGACGTGATGTATTCCCATAATCCGGCCGGCAAATGGACCAACCAGCATCAAATGAGCATCAACGGCAAGCGCGACCATTTCACGATGGCGGATTTGCTTGCCGTGGGGGAATCCATCGGCATACCCAAGGCCATGGATATCATTCAAGACGTACTGGATGCCGTGGGCAGATGGCCTGAATTCGCAACGCAGGCGGGTGTCCCGGCGAAGCATATCGCCGAAATCGAACAACATCATCGCAAGAATTTATAGCGCATCGTCACATGAACGGATCCGGATGAGGCGCGGGTCCCGGCCCGGGGTTGATTTCCGCCCTGTCGATCCAGGGGATCCCTCCTGCCGTCGTATGCAACGCATTCCAAGAGAACAAATCGCAGATACAAGAACGGATCAAGATTTTGCCTTGTTTGGGGGAGGGGACCCCAAGGCAATGCGCGCATGGATCCAAAAAACTCGGCTTTCTGAAGTTTTGGTGGTATAAAAATGTAAAATATGATTATTCATACCACCAAAATAAAAATATATTGACAAACATACCACCATAAATCATAAATATGGTCAGTAAGCGGGATTGAAATTCGAATTTTTGCAGAAATAATGGAGCTCACATGGCGAAAAAACCCCAAAAAGATAACATTGAGTCCTTGGACCCAGGATATTTCTCACTTTCCCGATACGACATTTTCAAGATGCGCGAGGGACTGGAGGAGATGGTGAAAGCATACGATGGCAATCGCGAAAGCCGGAAGGCGCCGGACATGCCCGATGAGAATCTGGACCGGGCATTTCCCCGGTTTGGATATCACACCCTGACGGATGAGAACATATTCGGAATGATCGAGAGCGTCGGAAAAATGCTGGAGACGTCGGACACGGATCCGAAGAGAAAAAAGATGTCTTACAGCATCTCGCCGCTTGCCCAATCCCTGGTGAAAGCCGTTTCCGAGCATTCCGGCGCAACCCAGGGCAGCATCGTGGAGCTGGCGCCGCTGTTTTTCGGGATTTTCGCCCAGAAGTCCCTGGACAGGCGGGAGAAGGCGCTGGGCACGCTCGAAATCCTGAAAAAACAAATCTCCAGTTCGGCCGTGGCAATGGCGGAAATGGCGCCGCACCTCAAAATCTACATCACGCATATTTCGGAAGTTCTGGAAGAGATGGTGGCCATGGAAAAAGAGGCGGTTGCGCAAAAGAATTACAGCGGCGTCAATGTCAAGCCGTATAAGCAGTTGATGGCCATTGGCCGGGAACCTTGTCCGCCGCCGTATTATAAGGAGATCGAAGATTTGCTGGACGATGACGCCTATTTGCAGGCGCTGTTTCAAAATATCGTCAATGGATAGCCGCGCTGTTGTCCGAAAACCAAAGAGCGTCCGGGGCCCAATCAGCAACCCATCGAATGATCGCGGGTTGCAAGCCGGCGTTTTGCTCGAAATGTTGCCAGAAAGGAGAGTACCTCATGTTACAAAGAACGATTTTTAAAGGAGGGGAATTTCTGATCTCCCGGATACAACCGGAAGCGGTGTTTACACCGGAAGATTTCACCAATGAGCACAAGATGATCGTAAAGGCCGCTGCTGATTTTGTAAAACAGGAGTTCGCCGATCATGCGGAAATCATCGAGGAAAAAGATGAAACAAAGGTGCGGAAGTGGTTCCAAATGGCCGGAGAGCTCGGATTGAATGCAGCGGATATTCCCGAAGAGATCGGTGGTGAAGGCATGGATAAGATCAGCGCCTGTCTTATATCCGAAGCCATGGGCGGCGCCCATTCCTTCGGCGCATCCCATATATGCCACACGGGAATCGGGAGCCTGCCCATCGTTTTATTTGGAAATGAATCCCAGAAGAAAAAATATATCCCGAAACTCTGCACCGGCGAAACCATCGGGGCCTATTGCCTCACGGAATCCGGGGCCGGTTCGGACGCCTTGAACAGCCGCACGACCGCGACGCTTTCCGAGGATGGAACATATTATCTTTTGAACGGGGAAAAAATATTCATTACAAACGGCGCATGGGCCGATGTCCTCACCGTATTTGCCAAGGTGGACGGTGAACAATTTACCGGTTTTATCGTGGAAAAAGGGTTCGAAGGTTTCTCCACCGGTTCCGAAGAAGACAAACTCGGCATCCGGGGCTCTTCCACCGTCTCCGTCATTCTCAATAACTGCAAGGTGCCGGTTGAAAATGTGCTGTTCGAGATCGGGCAGGGGCACAAGATCGCCTTCAACGTCCTCAATATCGGCCGGTACAAACTGGGTGCCAGCACCGTCGGTTCCGCGAAAATGGCGCTTGCCAAAGCCGCCCGATACGCCAATGAACGGGAGCAATTCGGGAAAAAGATCAGTTCATTTGCGATCATACGCAGCAAGCTTGCCGAGATGGCCATCAAAACCTACATGACGGAATCGCTTGTCTACAGGCTGGCGGCGACGATTGACGACAAGATGGGCACCCTCACGGAAGAAGAAAAGAAGTCGGGTATCGAGATGGCCCGGGCCATCGAGGAGTACAGTGTCGAATGCGCCATTGCAAAGGTGTATGGCAGCGAAACACTGGATTATGTCGTCGATGAATTGGTTCAGATTTATGGCGGCAACGGCTATATCGTGGAGTTCGGCGCGGAACGCGCGTATCGGGATTCCCGAATCAACCGGATATTTGAAGGCACGAACGAAATCAATCGGTTGGTGATCACCGGAACGCTTCTGAAAAACGCCATGAAAGGGACAATTCCTTTTCTGGAGGTGGTTGGAAAGGTGGCGGAAAGAATTCAAAACCGTCCACCGGAATCCGGCGGACCCATGGGCGTGTTGTCCGCCCAGGAAGGGATTCTGGCGGCATGCAAAGATCTCTTTCTGTACAGCTCGGATATCGTGGCCAAGAAATTGTTGGGAAACCTGCAAAACGACCAGGAAGTCATCGTTGCCTTATCGGATATGATTATCCAGATTTATGCAATGGAAAGCGGTTTGCTCCGGGCTCAAAAAGCGATTGATAAAAAAGGGGAAAAGAATGCCGGACTGCATGTCGCGGCCGTGAAAGCCTATTTTACGGACATGTTGCCCCGAATGGCATCCTGGGCAAAATCAATTTTCGCCTTTGCCGAGCAGGGAGATGAACTTGCGGGCCACCTGGCCGTGCTGGACGCCATTACCCGATATCCGGTGGAAAACACGATTGCGTTGAAACGGGTGATTGCCGACAAGGTCGTCAAAACGAACAAGTATCCGTATTGATGAGGATCGCCAGATGAAAGCATTTGTTACCTATGAACTTCTAGATGGAATCGCCACGATCACGATGGATGACGGCAAGGCCAACGCCATGGGCTTGCGGATGATGCAGGAGCTGAACACCGCGCTCGACCGCGCCCAGGCCGACAAGGCCGTTGTGGTGCTGACGGGGCGTGATCGCATGTTTTCCGGCGGCTTTGATTTGGCCGTTTTCGGTGGCGACCCGGAAGAGTTGTTCCGGATGCTGGAAGCAGGCGCACTTCTGGCTGAGAGGCTGCTGTCATTTCCCAGACCGGTCGTGGCGGCATGCACCGGGCATGCAGTCGCCATGGGGGCGTTCCTCCTGTTAGGCGCGGACGTGCGTCTGGGGGTCGACCAGGGTGCGCGCTTCCAGCTGAACGAGGTCCAGATCGGCTTGCCGATACCATGGTTCGCCGTTGAAGTCTGCCGTCAACGGCTGGCGCCGGCCCATCTGAGCCTTGCGATTGTTAGCGGCGAGCCCTATTCGCCGCAACAGGCCGTTTCTGCCGGCTTCCTTGACGAAATCGTTCCGGAAGAATCGGTACGTGCGACTGCGCGCAGCCGCGCGGAGCGCCTTTTAAAACTCCCGGCCGAATCGTTTACCGCCACGAAGCTCCGACTGAGACGAAATGCAATGGACGTATTGCAGGAAGCGATCCGCAGGGACATTTCGGACTGGACAGCGCTGTTGCGCAACCGTTCTTGACGCGAAAAGACTGCCGGGCCAAACCCTCTCCCTTGACGGGAGAGGGCAGGGTGAGGGTGAAAAAGATCAGGATTGTATCCGTTTATCCCCCTCCCCTTTCTTCCCTCCCACCAGGGGAGGAGACTTTCCGCTTTCGGTTGTCCTGGATTCCTGCTGTTGCGATAACGGTCACTGGGCCTTCCGGAGTGCGCGCCGCGTTGCCGTCAGGTGAAGCAGTGCCGCCTCCAGATCGTCTATGGAAATATGGGTTCGACTCATGTCGCACTGCAAGCCTCCCCGGGTCGCCACGCAATTCTCCCGGGAAAGGAACGCTGTCATTGTCTCGCGGCGTTGCGCCGTCAGCCAGGGGAGGACTTCCTCCGGGTACCCGACCACGTTGAAGCGGGAGTCGAAAGCCGCATCCCCGGTCTTTACCATGGGGATTCCCGTTTTGTGGGAAAGGAAATCCGTGATATCGCCGATTTTGCCGTTCCCGCGCCTGTGAATCACCATCCGTTCCGGCATCCCCGATACATCGAGGCGCATGCAGGTGAATTTTTCATCCGGATTGTCCTGCTCTGTCACGGGTCCGAAGCCGTAATTGGTTGAGATTTCTCCCATGAAAAAGTCGGCCGCATCGATTTTCCCGCTGAGTTCGCCGATATCGAAGAGGTTCCAGCCCGGATTTTTGTAGCTCACGCCATGTCGCTTGGCGAACGCGGCCATGGCGCGCCGTGTCCAATGAAACTGGATCAGGACCGAACCCAGGATGATGGCAAGCAGGGGTATCAGGAAAATCAACCAGCTTTTCATCGATAACTTCTCACTTTCGATTCGGCAGAACCATCAACACCGGGCTGCCGCGTCGTTTTTTTTCCGGGGTCTGCGGCCCGAGTCGGTTTTCAAACAAGGTCCGAATATCATCGATGGCCGTGGGGTCATCGGCCGGGGGTGTCGCGTTTTGTAAAACAGCATTGACGCTCGCCATCCGCTCGTAAACCGGATCATGTTCCAGGAGTGCCCGGACCACGGCGGTGCGGCCATGACGCATGGCAAGGTCCATCGCATTCCGCTGAATTTTTTTGTCGGTGCGAATCAAGGCGCTTTTTTCCAGGCAAAGCGTCACCAAATCCGCGAGACCGTTTTTCGCAAAATGGAGAAAGGGCTGGACGCCGCGCCAGTCTTGCAAGTACGGTTCGGCGCCGGATGTGATCAGGAATCGAAGGGTGGCCTCCGACCCCTTGTACATCGCAACTTCAAGCGGATATCGTCCGAAGATGTCTTGCTGATTGAGATCCAGCCCCGAACTCAGCAGCAACGCCATCATCCGTGGCGATGTCAGGGCCATGGAAAATACCGGTTCATAGACCAGGCGCTGGGCATCCATGGTGGCGCCGGCTTCCAGCAGCTGAATGGCCAATTCGGGATTTCGTTTTTGGACGGCCGCGCCCAGCGGCGTCCGGCTGTTCATGCCCATGTTGGTTCGCGCGTTGGGATTGGCGCCGGCAGCGAGCAAGGCGGCGACGAGACGGTCATGCCCCTTCCAGATGGCGGTCATCAAGGCGGTCACACCCTCCGGATTACTCTTGGCCGATACATCCGCATGGTTTTCGACCAACCATTCTCCAAGCTCCACGGCCCCGGATTCGGCGGCATGGATCAACGCGGTTTTGCCCCATTTGTCAGGGGCATCGAGATTCGCCCCATGGCGGGAAAGAATGCGGGCCGCTTCCACTTCGGACTCCGGAGTCAGCGGGGGGCGCACATACTTTCGGCCGGCGATGGCCAGCAGCAAGGTTTTGCCATCCCCATCCGTCATGTCCGGCGGAGCCCCGGCTTTCAGATAGATTTCCAGTGCGGCCCAATCCGCTTTTCGGATGGCGCGGAACATGTCATCGAAGGTCTCGATGCCAAACCGATCGGCAGGTAGCCGGTAGTTCTCCGCCTCCGGTAGGATGGCGGCCATTATTTCCGGGTTGTCGAGATTGACGGCCGACGCCAGCACGCCGTCGCCATCACGGGATTTCCCGATAAAACGGCCTCCGGCGTCGAGGAGCATCCGAACACACGCCGCGCAGTCGGCTTCAATGGCGCGAATGATGGCGGTGGAGCCGCCGAAGACAACGCGGTTGGGATCGGCGCCGGCGGTAAGCAACTGTTTCATGACGGCAGCATCACCCGCGCCGGCGGCAAGCTGCAACGCCGGCAGGCTGCTTTGGGGATGAAGATCCGGCAACGCACCGCCTTCCAAAAGCACCCGGACGGTTTCCGTATCCCGGTTGCGGACAGCGATCATCAGGGGCGTATCCGGATTATACCGCGAATGATTCGGATTGGCGCCATGTTGCAGCAGCGCGGCAGCGGCTCGTGACTTTTGGGCGCGCACCGCTTCCATGAGCGGAGACATCGAGTTCAACCCACCGGCTTCGACATCCGCGCCCTTTTTCAGCATGAGTTGCAACAGGTCCGGGTCCCCGATGGCCGCGGCGTCCAGAATCATCTCCCGGTGGCTGCCGGGAGGCCGGTAGGTGACGTCCGCGCCGTGTTCGATCAGGGTTTTGACGCGCGCCAGTCGGGCCGGGTCCATGTCGGGATGTTGGAAGGCGTCGATCCGCATCTGCGCCAGGGCGGTTGACAGTTCCGTTTCCGCCGGCATTTGGAGCGTATCCATCTTTCGGGCAACCTGGATGTCGATCTGATTCGCCACGACAAAATACCATCCATGCCAGATCCAAAAAATCAGGAAGTAGCCGTATATCCAGAACAGGGCCAGATGGGCGCGACTTTTCCAGGCGCTCATCAGGGCCGGAATCGTCAGGGCAACATGGATCACCAGCGCAAAAAACCAGGGAATGATCAGCGCCAGGGTTTCCATGCCGGTTTGGGGGCCGAGGGCGTACCAGAGGAGCAGGACACCGGTGGACGCCATGGAGATCAACGTCAAGATCACGGCGGATTTAATCGGAGTGTTTTGTTTGGAATTGTCTTGGGTCGATGGCATGCCGGTTTTCCGTCATTCCTGATGGTATCCGAAAGGGTGCTTTTACGAAACGATCGCGTCGCGTTGTCTGGCGATACACCGCGATTGCAGAACGGCTTTTCGTTGGTCAGCATATCATGCATGCGTAACAGCGGGCAAGCCCCCGGGTTCAAAAAGAGGGATAAGTCGTTATATCCATAGAATATCCTATGACGTTCTTCGGGCTGCTTCAAAATATAAGATGCCGCCGCTTGATCCCAGATTGCGGACCGGCTTCCCCATCCGTGCTTTCACCGATACGGTTTTGAACCTTGAATATTCCTCTTTGCCTAAATTAGATGCCGCACGATGTCCAATAACGTTATCCGGTGACAGCGCGTGCGAATTTCGCATTGATTTTTGATGTGTTATCCATTAGAAAACAATTGGTGTATCCATAAAATCGTTTTCATTTTTCGGACAATATTTTCGATTTTTAGCGATTTTTCACAGGTGTATTATAATATTTTGAATTTTTCATGAATTTTTAACGCCAATACGCGAACAATAAAATTGGCATTTATTGTTATTTCAAAATGTTATTTTTAATAAGCATCGGCAATATGATATAATATTTATCAAAAACCCACATGAATAATTGTTCGGCATAACTATAAAAGAAAAGATTACCGTATGAAAAGCGAGATACTCCCGATTGTTTTCCCTGGAATTAAAGAAAGGATTTACGCTGGTTTTTGGAGACGTTTTGGGGCTTTCTGGTTGGATTTTCTAATTACAGCACCAATTACATTTGGAATTGCATATATTAATAATTTAGGACGACTAAATACCCTACATACGATAATTCCGTCGTATGCTTTTTTCTTTATATATCACATATATTTCGTCAAGCTATGGGGTGCAACACCCGGCAAAATTATAGTGAAAATTAAAATAGTTAGGAATGACGGCATTCGTGTTGACTGGAAGGAAGCCATATTACGACATATCATTCAATTAGTTTTAGGTATTTTTGCGGCGATTGCATTAACCATTCCTATAATCAATATGACTGATGCCGAATTTGCTTCGATGAGTTTTATTGAGCGTTTTCAGCAGATTGTTCAATCGGCACCTTCTTGGTACAAAATCGTACATTGGGCGAATCAGATATGGATATGGAGTGAATTCTTAGTGTTGTTATTAAATAAACGCAAGAGAGCTTTACATGATTTTGTGGCTGGAACCGTTGTAATTAAGAAAAAATATGAAAAAATTGCCGAACAATGGCATTCAGCGGAGCGCTAAAGGACGCGCCCGCTGATCTCCGGCGTTATGTGAGTGGTAATGCAAGATAGATCATTAGAGCAAATAGATAAAAAGACTTGGAGTCTTACTGGATGTTTTATATCTATAGGACTTTTGGTAGGGATCTATGTCTTCCTCTCCATCATTATTGGATTGCTTTTGCCTACCGAAAGATCTGAACTTGTCTTTTATGGCGGGTTAGCACTGATGGTTGGTGTAGGATACGGTTTATATTCTTTTGTTATTAGAAGCTTATACACTCGTATACTAATCCCGATTGTAATCGTTATATGGGTGTTAAACGTCGGCCTTAAATTTATTTTGGTAAAATAATTTTGAGTAACATCTTCACATAACCCATAAGGATTGTGCTGACCTGAAGGACGAAGGTCAGACCCAATCCGATGTTCAAGAAGCCCGGATTCGAAGCGACTATATATAAGGGGATTGCTTTCAGGTGAAGGACGATGGATTCAGGAAAGCCTCTGGGCCTTGAGATTGTTTCGGCAGTTTTACCATGGC
>JBGSLR010000033.1:0-42349 GCA_041740615.1 Desulfobacterales bacterium | reverse complement strand
CGGCATATCGTTATAAATATGATCAAACAGGAAAAAACGTTCAAGGGCAGTATCCAAACAAAAAGACTCAAAGCTGGCTGGGAAAACAACTACATGTTGAAAATCCTTAACTCTTGAAAAAAGATGTGCGATTGCCCTGCTATTGTTCTGTTGCTCTTGTTCTGTTTGACATCAGGCCTTTCTTGGCCTATACTTTTTTTGACATGCACCGAAATCGAATAAAGAGAGCAACCTCTCTGCGACACGCGAAAAGCCCGCGTCTGTCATTGCCTGCAACGGAAACGTCATATATGGTTTTCTGGATGGTTTAGTTGTTTTTTCTTCGCCGAATATCGAACTGGCGAACCTCCCGGCGAGCCATGGAAAGAAATTTTTCATTATTGAAAAACGGTGCCTTCGAATTGAGCTATTCCAATGAGCGTAAATGACCAGGTATCAACATCAGATGATCCGGAAAGGAGGGGCCAAATGGTTGATTTGGGTTTTCTTAGGCAGGCAGAGGTGTTTCACCGTCTTGATGACGACCAGCTGGCAGCCGCTGCAACATGTTGCATTGAGCAGGTATTCCAGGAAGGCGATAAACTGTTTTCGGAAAAAGAAGAGGCCAAACATCTATGGTTGGTGAAAGAAGGCCTGATCGATTTGCGATTCGATTTGCCGGCTCGTCCCACTGCTGCGGAGAACACCATTTCAACGATCAGTTCAAAAATGCTGATCGGTTGGTCGAGTCTCGTGCCGCCGCATCAGTATACGCTGTCCGCCTATTGCACATCGAGGACCTGCAGTGTGGTCAAGATGGAAACAGAGTTGCTTGTCAAATTATTTCAGAGGGACTTGCGGATGGGGTATCTTGTAAAATCATATCTGTTGCGTGTAATTGCTTCGCGATTTGAATTGTTGCGGAAGTCACCCGCGGCTGTGTCTTGCAGAATATAGAAGGCCGCTATCCAAGGTACGATTCGGCAAGGAGGTTTTATGATCGGTCTCGATTTTCTGGAAAATGTAGAAGCGTTCAGCGGATTGAACGACGATCAGTTGAAAGGCATCCTGGAAAGCAGTAGTATTGAAAAATTTGAACGCGGAGGACGGCTTTTCGCGCAAGGAGAAGAAGCAACCCACCTTTGGATCGTCAAGAGCGGCCAGGTCGATCTTCGTCTTGAACAAGAGAATTCGGTCACCGAGGAACGACCGGCCATCTCTTTTATTTCCAAGGCACAGACATTCGGATGGTCGTGTTTTACGCCGCCATACAAATACAGATTATCCGGATATTGCGCCAACCGAACTTGCGAAGTTGTCAAGATTGAAAAGGAGCGGCTGATCAAGTTATTTGAAAGAGATCCCATCTGCGGATATCAGGTCATGTCGTATCTGCTGAATGTCGTTGGAACACAATTTATTCAATATCAGAATGCGATCGCCAAATGTATCGGTGAAAATATTATCTACCAATGGTGATGTATCAGAAGCATTCGCGAAATGAACGCCTGCAGGCCTCGGCAAAGTCTTCCGGGTAGTGTCCATTGATCCAGCGAAGCTGGGCCTCGCTGAATGCCCCGGGGGATTCCGGCAATTTGGGCAAAAAAGCATAGAGCAGATGAAAATCCTTGTTTCCGGCATGGAACCGGCTGGCGTATTCAATGGTCGTGATCATTGTCGCGCCTAAACGGGAAAGGATTTTCATGGTGATGAACATGGCATGATCCAGGGAGTCCCGGACGACCGTGTCCGCCTCCAAGATATTTCCAATCGGCATGGACGTCACAAGCTGGATTTCCCACTGAGATGTCTGAGCCTTGGGGACAAAAACCAGGACGTTTTTATCCTCATGGATAATCAATCCGCTTTCTCGATCCTCGCGA
The DNA here is from genome assembly GCA_041740615.1 of Desulfobacterales bacterium. GTDB lineage: Bacteria > Desulfobacterota > Desulfobacteria > Desulfobacterales > SURF-7 > DYJD01. The sequence continues at coordinate 40,487 of JBGSLR010000033.1, read as the reverse complement.
CCATCCATTCTGCGATTGGTTCGAATGGCCTGAAAATAATCTGAAAAAAAACTCCGATGGGTTTGACTTCGATAGGCGATGATGAAATCGTGCAATAAATCGCTTCCGCCAAAGGCCAGATAACCCCCATCCGTTGTTTCATGGGATGCTCCGGTGCTTTTTTCCATTGTAACCGATCGCGGAACCATTGCAAATTGCTGGTGAATCTGCTGGTGTGACGCATGTAGCCGGTAACGACTAGGAGAGAAATCAAATCCGAAATTCCAGCCCCACAATGTCGCATCTAATGCGGGTGCCCGGGTATTCTTTCCAGCGGAAAGCGCTCCCTGAATCGATAGGCGTAGTGTCTCCAGCTCGGAGACCGAAAGGGCTTTTCTCTCCACCGGCGATGGCAGACCGAGTTGTTCGCACATCCGGATATAGGTTCGCTGATAATAGAGATGCCGCATACCGGTGATATCGGCCGGAGTCAGGTCTTGAATACGATAGCGCACGGCGTCATGGGCCATGTTGGCGGCATAATGCCCCCAGGGTATATAGCTGTTGCGCCGAAGATATTCAAACACGTGACTGGTTCCGTCTGGAGCGCGCCATTCGCCGACGATTTCGCTGCCGCCCTGGGCACCGGGTTTGAGTACCATGACCTGCTTGTATGGATTCGGCAGGCTTGGGTTGTTTGCCAACGCTTCAAAGACAGCCCAATTGGTGATATGAGGCTTGGTCCGGCCGTCGTTTGTCCTTTGATACCGGAGGCCTCGGGGATTCCCGACTTCGATTTTTCCTTCGAATTCACAGCAAAGATGAGCGAGGTAAACCAGATCATCCGGGTCGGTGGATGTGACGGCCAGCGATAGCATCATCTGCTCCGGTAGTGATGCGAATATTTTTTCCGGCGGGACTTCGTTCATTATCCCTTGTTCACGCCACTGCTTGATGACGCGACAAAAAGAGACATCGGCCGCTTCCGGTAGTCGAATGCGTCCAGGATCGGCTGCATTGGCATCCGCCCAGCTTTTTGCGATGTAGGTTGTGCCCCGGAATGGGAAGGGATTGGCGATTTCATAGATCGTGTCGGCTTGTTCCACTTCCACGGAGGAGACGGGAAAATTGGCGCGATTCCAACAAGGCTCTCCATCGGGTTCGGTTCCCAAGGGTGTTATGAAATCGTTCGTGCGCTGGTTTTGCACGCGATAATGCGGCTTATGGACACCGTAACGGAAACACCCCGGGGGAATCACGCATGTCCTAAGATCCATCGGCGATTGATCTCCTCCCTTTATGAGAATGCCGCTTTGATACGACCTATGGCTTCACGAACATTTTCGTTGCTGTTGAAGGCGCTGATGCGGATAAAACCTTCTCCACAGGAACCGAAGCCTGCCCCGGGGGTGCAAACAACCGCCGCGTCGGAAAGCAGCCGGTCGAAAAACTCCCAGGAATCCATCCGGGTGTCGATCCAAATGTAAGGGGAATTGATGCCGCCCGCGCAATCATATCCCAAGGACGTCATTTCCGTCCGAATCATTGCGGCGTTTTCCATGTAATAATCGATCAGTTCCGTAACCTGTCGTCGTCCTTCCGGAGCGTAGATGGCTTCGGCGGCCCGTTGTACCGGATAGGAAACGCCATTGAATTTTGTCGTATGGCGGCGATTCCACAATTGATGAAGTGAATGACGGTCGCCCTTTTCATCAAAGGCGCAACAGTCCTTTGGGACAACCGTATACGCGCAACGTGTGCCGGTGAACCCGGCTGTTTTTGAATAACTTCTGAATTCGATGGCCACCTCACGGGCACCGTTGATTTCGTATATGGACCTTGGCAGGTCTTCGTCCCGGATGAAGGCCTCATAAGCGGCGTCGAAAAGAATGACGGCGCGGTTGTCTCTTGCGAAATCGATCCAATTTTGGAGCGCTTCCCGTGTTGCCGTGGCGCCGGTGGGATTGTTTGGAAAACAAAGATAGATCAGGTCAACGGGAACCTCGGGAAGATCCGGAATAAAAAGATTCTCACGCGTGCTCGGAAGATAGACAACGTTCTCGTAGCGTCCGTTACGAAAGGATCCGGTTCTTCCGGCCATGACGTTGGTATCCAGATAGACCGGGTAAACCGGGTCCGGTATGGCGATGCGGGTGTCGGCGGCGAAAATTTCCTGAATATTGCCGGTGTCGCATTTGGCTCCGTCACTGATAAAGATCTCATCTGCTGAAATTTCGGCGCCGCGGGATTGAAAGTCGACCGATGCGATTTTTTCCCGCAGGAACGGATATCCCTGTTCCGGACCGTATCCCCGGAAAGAACTGTCCACACCCATCTCATCGACGGCCTTGTGAAACGCGTCAATGCAAGCCCGTGGTAAGGAGCGGGTGACATCTCCGATTCCCAGCCGGATGATTTTTTTGTCCGGGTGGGAATCCTGAAAGGCATTGACGCGTTTGGCGATGTCGGAGAACAAATAAGCCTTCTGAAGCTTCAAATAGTGTTTATTGATTCGAATCATCGTGTCACTTTCTTATGATTACCAACTCAAGATAATGATAAATCCTTTGCAAGGGGAAGGTAAATCGAATCCGGGTGCTTGTCGATGATTTCCTGATATGCCTTTCGACTTTTCTCCTTTTCACCCATTTCGGCGTAAAGAACACCCAAGTGGAATAACGCTTCGTCCTGCAGGAGGCCATCCTTGTTTTCTGCAACCTTTTGGTAGTATTCAACTGCTTTCGATCGGTCGCCTTTGGCTTCATAGGCGCATCCCAGGCTATTTAATACAATATCGTTTAACCCCGGATCCTTTTCAAAATCTCTGCTCGCCGCCTGGTAGTTTTGAATGGCCTGATCATAATCGCCGGCTTCAAACAGCATGTCCCCTAGTTTTATGCGCGCTATTTTTCCAGCCACCGTGCCGCCATGTTTGTCGATTAAGGAATCGAATTGTGCCTTGACGCTCTGCAATGCTTCCACTGGCCCTTTGCTCGCTATCGCATCCTTGTACCGGGAAGTTTCTTGGTTCAATAGTTCGGAGGCTTTCAGCTCTGTCCGGTGGGAATAATATTGATAACCGAGGATGGCGAAGCATATACAGAAAAAAGCGACAGCGCCGCCGATTGCTTTTTCCTTATTTTCGATGACGAGTTGAAGCATACGAGACGACAGGGACAGGAATTCATCCGGCTGCTCCAATTCTTTTTTTCGTTCCAGGGTAACGCGTGTAAATTTGGCCATGTTCACTCCTTACATCCAGTTATGTTATATGTTTTTAAGATAATTGTCGATTCTCCGCCATCCTTCGTCCGGAATAGCAGCGCCGACCACTTGGCAGACCTCATAACCACATATCGACGCCAGGGCTCCGCATTTTTCGAGGGGAAAACCACGGGTCAGTCCATACAGAAATCCGGAGGCCCAAAGATCTCCGGCACCGGTAGTATCGACCACCGGTCCCGTGGCGTGGGGATCGATGGAGACGATCCTTCCCCTTTCGGAAATCAAGCTGCCTCGCTTTCCCAATTTCAATACCGCAATATCAACGTGCTCCGCCAGAAGAGATAAGGCTTCGGATTCGTCCGAGACGCCCGTATATGCAAGAGATTCATCTTCATTGGCGATGACAATATCCACGTAATCCGCTACGATGGTTTTCAACAGGCTCTTGGATGTTTCCACCACCGTATAGCTTGCCAGGTCCAGGGAAATCTTCGCCCCTGCCTTTTTGGCCTTTTGAAGCGCCGTCAGCAGCAACTCCGGGTTGAATAGGAGATATCCTTCAATGTGTACAATCTCCGCATTTTCAAAGCAATCCTCTTTTATTTCTTCCGGGGCCATTTCCGAAGAAGCGCCGAGATACGTGAGCATGGTCCGCTGGGCATCTGGTGTGATGATGGAAAGCACTCGGCCGGTGGGTGAAGTCGACCTGAATAGATACGGATCCACGTGATGATGAAGCAGCTCGGTTTCAAATAGATTGCCGAAATCATCTCGGCTGCACTTCCCGACAAACCGACTCAAGCCGCCCAATCGGGCAACGCCGACAACCGTATTGCAAGCAGAACCACCCGGTACGATGGAGGGGTTTGCCTTTGTATTGGCTATAACCTGGTCGATCTTCGCTTTGTCCACCAGAATCATTCCCCCTTTCGGGGCATTCAGTTGCGCAAGAAAATCGTCATTTTCATGAATCAGGATGTCCACAAGGGCCGATCCCAAACCGACAATCCGTTTGTTCTTAGGTGCCATGATGTGTCAGCCTTTTTTTACCAGACCAGCGATTGATGGATCCAGCCCTTGTCTTTATCCGCATGTTCAATCTGGATCCATTGCCCCTGTCGAGAAAGCACCTTGAAGGGGATCCCCTTTTCCGTTGTAAAAAGAATGTCGAAGTTTGAACCCGGTCCCGAGCGGACGTTGCATTGATCTTTGTTGGTGATCACCGTATCGATGTTCTGTAATAATGATTGGTGAACCCACGCCTCGTCTTTTTCGAAATCTCGAACTTGAATCCATTCGCCTTTTTTCGTAATCACTTCAAAAGGGTGATATTGCTCTACCTCCCATATAACATCAAATTGGTTTCCAGGTCCGGAGCGGATATTGGCCTTCTGAACGTTGACCGCCAACCGTTCGGCCAGGGAAAAACTCGAGAAGCAAAAGAGGAAGATCAAAAGGCTTCCAATGACGATGCTTGTTTTGCGAAAAGTAGAATCACCATAACGTTTCATGGATACCCTCATGATTACTATACCTGGTAAAAGGTAAGCGCCGGCAATACGACGCACGTCAATTTATTTCCGTATACGGCACCCGTATCGATACCGATTTTATTGGATTGAACTAGCGGTTCCGGCAAAGGTGTGTGGCCGAAAACAACCTGCCTTCCAAAATCATACGCCGATTTGATGAAACGGTTGCGAATCCACAATAGGTCCTCAATGCGCTGTTTTTCAATGGGAATTTTATCCAGCAAGCCCGCGTGTACAAAGAGATAGTTATCTGTCTGATAAAAAAGATCAAGGGAATTATAAAAATCTAAATGATCCTCGGGCACCAAACCAGTGGCGGGCGATCGTCCGGCCTGGATATAGCTGTCAATGGTTTGCTGTCCTCCGTTGGCAAGGTATGTCAAGCGGTTGGTTCCTTGGAGGTATTTGAGCAGCATTTCCTCATGGTTGCCTTTCAGGAAAATCAATTTTTTAAAGCGCTTCCGTAACGTGATCAGGTAGGAAACCACCTCGTAGGATGCGGGTCCCCGGTCGATGTAATCTCCCAGAAAAATGAGCGTATCCTTTCGATCGTCGATATCGAGGAGGTTCATCAGCTCCCGCAGCTTGTCAAAACAGCCGTGAATGTCTCCTATAGCAAAAATTTTACCCATGATGGACGTCATGACTACTACCGATTCCGACTGTTGTAAATGGTCTTTTTGATTTGCATGTTGTATATTTCATGACGTCGTCCCCAAAATGGTCCGCTATTTCATGGTCACGACCGTAATCTTTTGCGCCAGCCCGCGGCCGATAATATAACGCTTAAAATCAAGTGCGATAACCATTTGTCCGGTGGTCTGATTGGTGACCACCTCGATTTCGTCTCCCAGGCGGAATCCCATGGAGGTCAAGCGCATCCGGGCGCTTGAACCACCAGAGAATTCTACTATTTTCATGCGTTCTCCAGGCTTCGCCATGACAAGCGGCATTCGATTGGCGCGATCTTTGGCGCATTCCGCGCAAATACCGTAGATTTCCATGCGATGTTGCAGCATATGGAATCCATTGGCTTCTGCGATTTTTAGCTGCAGGCTTTCCATTTCATCGTTTTTGAATTCGAAGATTTTTCGGCATTTCGTGCATATCAGGTGGTCATGGTGTTGGCCCAAATGCCGGTGTTCGTATGAAGTCTGGCCGTCGTCAAAACGATTCTGGCTTGCAAAGCCGAAATGACACATCTGCTTCAGCGTCTCGCGCACAAATTCGGTATCGAAATCGTGACCGCTTTTGGACAGTTGACGGTTCAGATCGTCAATCGTTATGTGTCCTTCGGTTTGCAGGAAGGCTTCCAGAACCGCAAAACGATCGTTAAAGCGATCAATACCTTCCTGCTGGAACAACTTTTTGAACTGCTCTCTTTCTTGATCATGAAGCTGCTTCATTATTCGCCCCTATAAAATCCGGTCAGGCCACAAATAATACATGAAAACAGGGATGTCAACCGATCCGTTCGGCAACGGTGAATTGAAAAAATGTTGCGCATCTGGTTCATATTGGGGTAAGAATAGTGCCGCGGTCACAACCGGCCGTGTTGTCGCGATCGTTTGATCCGGCAATCATGTGGGACCGTGCGAAGCCGTTGCGGAGCTGCGATGGCGAAAAGGGCACGGGCTTGTAACCATCAGGAGTGAAACCATGCATTATGAGGGCAACATTATCCGCCCGCCGAGTGAAGCCAACAGCATTTTGCTTCAGGCAACCGTCGGATGTTCACATAACAAATGTACATTTTGCGGCGCATATAAAGGTGAGCGTTTCAAGATTAAACCGGATGACATCATCATGGCGGATATCGCCTTTGCATCGCGGTATTGCCGCCGACAGAATCGCCTCTTTATCTGTGACGGGGATGCCTTGATCATTCCGCAGCCGAGACTGCTTTCCATCCTGACCGCGATCCAACAGCAGCTTCCGTGGGTGGATCGCGTGGGCGCCTATGCCAACACCAAAAGCATCCGTCTGAAAACACCGGAAGAATTAAAGATATTGAAAACCAATGGGTTGAACATTCTCTATATGGGACTTGAGACCGGTGACGACGAGACCCTGAAGGCGGTCAGCAAAGGCGCCGATGCCAATCGTATGAGGGAAGCGGGCCGCAAGATTAAACAAGCGGGAATGAAACTTTCGATTACGGTTTTGCTGGGTATTGCCGGGCGGATGCGATCGAACCATCATGCGGTTGAAACCGGCCGGCTGCTGTCCGACATCGATCCGGACTATGTCGGCGCGTTGAGTCTGATGTTGATCCCCGGGACGCCTTTGCATCAGGAGTTTGAACAAGGTCGATTTCCGTTGTTGGATCCTGTGGAAATGTTGCAGGAGCTACGGACCATGATCGCGCATACAAATTTGACCAACGGGCTTTTTCATGCCAACCACGCCTCAAATTATTTGCCGATTCGCGCCCATCTCCCGAAAGATCGGAATCGGACGATTGCGTTGATCGATGAGGCGTTGGCAGGAAATGTGGCCTTGAAGCCCGAATATCTGCGCGCCCTTTGACCCAAAAGCTGATATTCGGAAAACCGGAACGAACCGAATACGATTCGAGAATCCATTAACGACGTACTGATTTTATCGAGGAGACAATACAATGAAAGAAGGCTTACCCATAAGCCGGCAGACAATCCATGATCGTTGCATCAACACCATTCGAACCCTTGCCATGGATGCCGTTCAAAAAGCCAATTCCGGTCATCCCGGAGCGCCGATGGGGATGGCGGCAGCCGCTTATGTTCTGTGGACTCAATTTCTCAAGCATCATCCGGCGAATCCGGGATGGCTGGACAGGGATCGTTTCGTCCTTTCCGGTGGGCATGCCTCCATGCTTCTATACAGTCTTCTATACTTGACCGGATATGACCTTCATCTGGATGATCTCAAAAAGTTCCGGCAATGGGGTAGCCGGACTCCAGGCCATCCGGAATATGGTCATACATCAGGTGTGGAGACGACCACGGGACCTCTGGGCCAGGGATTCGCCAACGGCGTGGGGATGGCGATGGCTGAGCGCCACTTGGCCGCTCGTTTCAACAGACCCGGGCATGAGATCGTCGATCACTATACGTATGTCATGTGCGGCGACGGTGATATGATGGAGGGAGTCGCTGCGGAGGCGGCGTCACTGGCCGGACATCTCGGGTTGGCGAAGCTTGTTTGTCTCTATGACGATAACAAGATTACCATAGAAGGGGGCACGGAAATCGCTTTCAGCGAAGATGTCGCCTTGCGTTTCAGGGCTTACGGATGGCAGGTTCTTACCGTGTCCGACGGAAACGATTTGGGATCCATTCGCAGCGCCCTGGAAACGGCCAGAATGGACAAAGAGAAACCATCTCTGATCATGGTTCGATCCCATATCGCATATGGCAGCCCGAACAAACAAGATACGCCGGATGCCCACGGCGCGCCCCTTGGTCGGGAGGAAGTCGCTTTGACCAAAGAAGCTCTCGGCTGCGATAAAAACGCCGATTTCTGCGTGCCCGAAGACGTGCTGACCGAATGTCGCAAATGTGGCGTGACGGGAAAGGGAGCCGAGGAGGCCTGGCAGGAGCTCTATTCGACCTATGCAAAAAAATATGCCCACTTGGCGGCTGAATGGGTAGATGCCGTCAGTGCCTATCTTCCCGGCGGATGGGATTCGGAAATTCCAGTTTTTAAAGCTTCCGACAGCGCCATCGCCACCCGCGCCGCATCAGGTAAAGTTCTGAACGCCATTTCCAAGAAATTACCGACGTTGATGGGTGGTTCCGCTGATTTGGCGCCATCGAACAATACCTATCTTCCTTTTTCCCATGATTATCAGAAACAAAGCTACGATGGCCGCAACATCCGTTTCGGTGTGCGGGAACATGCCATGGGCGCCATACTGAACGGTCTTTTTTTACATGGCGGTATTCGTCCGTACGGCGGCACATTTCTGGTTTTCGCCGACTATATGCGGCCGGCAATACGCGCCGCCGCCCTGATGAAACTGCCGGTTATTTATGTCTTTACTCACGACAGCATCGCCGTGGGTGAAGATGGACCAACCCACCAACCCATTGAACAGTTGGCTTCTTTACGAGCCATACCGAACTTGACGGTAATTCGTCCTGCAGATGCACGGGAGACGGCGGATGCATGGCGGTTGGCGGTTAAAACCAATAACAGCCCAATCGCCCTCATATTGAGTCGTCAGAATTTGCCGATACTCGATCATTCTCGAACAACGGCGGAAAACGACTTGTCACATGGTGCATATATATTGGCAGACACCGCGGGAGATCCGGATATCATTCTGATCGCAACCGGTTCGGAGGTTCATCTGGCGCTCGAGGCCGAGAAGATTCTTGCCGGCAGCCATATTTCCGCGCGGGTGGTCAGCATGCCGAGCTGGGAACTTTTCGAAAAAACGGCAAAAAATTACAGGGAAAATGTGCTTCCTTCCCGAGTGACCGCGCGCATCGCAATTGAGGCTGGACTCACCATGGGTTGGGAGCGGTATGTGGGAGATAAAGGCCGTATCATCGGAATCAATACATTTGGCGCTTCGGCTCCTGGAGGCGTTGTGATGGAAAAGTATGGATTTCGTGCGGAGTTGATCGCACAGCAGGCGATGGAGATGCTGAAGTCCTGATATGTTCAACGCCCTGCGGAGAGAGGCGCGTCCATGGCTCAAAAGAAAACGCCCAAAGTGGGAGAACGTCGGCTGAGCTGGATGATCCTGTTTCTTCTGGCCGGTATTGGGGTTGTTGTTTTCAGAGTACAGCAGCGGTTGAACCCGGCGGTTGAGATCATAACAATGCCGGTTGCCGGCATCGAATCGTCCGGGCCCCGAAAAAAGGGTGAACAGCTCAGTGTGATGATTCCCGTTCCGGAGGGAATGGTCGCGGGCACACCCCTTGAAATTTTTCTTGCTGAAAATCTGGCGGATAAAATCGACGGAAAGGCCGACCTGTATCTGTCTTCCGGTTTTGCAAGGCTGTTTTGCCGTCGATTTGTTTCGCCGGACGACAGTGATTTCTGGATCGAAATTCTGGTATACGATATGAACGGCACGCGGAATGCCTTTGCCGTATTCAGTCTTCAACGCAGAAGCGGCGCTGTCCGGCTGGATGTCACACCATTTGCGTACCAGGCTGAAAATGCATTGTTTTTTGCCCATGGCCATTACTATGTGGAGATGATTTCATCCCGCTTGTCAGAAATTGCCCAGAAAAAGATGCGATCAGCCGCAGAACAATTCGTCCGCAATGCGCCGGTGCCAGATGGGGAAATGCCGGAACCGCGTTTGTTTCCAGAAACGAACCGGGTCGAGAACAGCATCAAGCTGATTGCATCGGATGCCTTTGGTTTCGAGGGATTCAATGGTATATTCACTACCGATTATCGCGATGGAGAGAAAAATCTCTCGGCCTTCCTGTCCGTTCGTCCCACGAGCCAGGAGGCCGAGTCGTTGGCGGAAGAATATGCCCGATTTCTGCTCGCTTTCGGGGGTGAGGCGATCCCGTCGACGCTGAATATAAAAAATGCGAAAGTGCGCTTTATTCTGGATACCTACGAAATTGTTTTTGTCCATAACCGGGTGCTGGCCGGCGTGCGTGAAGCGGAAGACCTGCAACAGGCAATATCTCTTGCAGAGCTGATCCAAAAGGAGCTGATCCGTCATGACCAATGATTCCGATACCGGGCGCGTCATGGGGCGAAGGCAATGGCTCCAGCAGATAGGGAAGGCCGGTGGCGCGATTTGTCTCCTCTGGTCGTTGGGATTATGGTTGCGGGAAAAGGATGGTCGGAAGTCCGCTTTGCCGGTGACCTCGGTTCGATTCTCCAACTATGCCGTGCCGGGTATGGCGGGAAAATTGGTTGCCGTAACCGGCGGCGAGGATCGTTCAAAAGCAATTGGACTGGCGCTCCAAGCACTGGGTGGTATTGAAAAATTTATCCGTCCGGGTGATCAGGTACTGTTGAAAGTGAATGCGGCCTTTGCCTCGCCCCCCTTGATTGGAGCGACGACTCATCCCGCACTGGTAGCTGAATTGATCCGGCTTTGCTTGAAGGCCGGTGCCTCCGGGGTCCTGGTTGCCGACAACCCAATTAACGACCCGGCCGGTTGTTTTTCCCTGACCGGTATCGACGCTGCGACCAGGGCGGCAGGAGGGTCGGTCGTCCTTCCTAAAACCGGAGATTTTAAGCCGCTGTTTTTACAGGGGGCCAAGCGTCTCGACGGGTGGCCTGTTTTTTACGAGCCGTTTAAAAAGGTGACCAAACTCATCGGAGTGGCGCCTTTGAAGGATCATCACCGGAGTGGCGCGTCCATGACCATGAAAAACTGGTATGGGCTTTTGGGGGGGCGACGGAATATTCTGCATCAGGATATCCATCGGACGATCCAGGAACTCGCCCACATGGTGACGCCGACATTTGTGGTTTTGGACGGGACGGTGGCCATGATGCAAAATGGCCCTACCGGAGGGTCGTTGAGCGATTTGAAACAGACCGGCACCATGATCGTCGGAACGGATCAGGTGGCTGTCGATGCCTTCGGCGCCGTTTTGTTGGAAAAGGATATCCAGACGCTGGGGTTTATCCGGCAAGCGGAAGCGGCCGGCTTGGGGACCGCCGACTATCGTTCCCTGAATCCGATTTTGATTTCCACCTAAAAGTGAACCAACGAAATGACGATTATTGTTGCCAGGCGGATTTCACAGGCATTCTTTTTAGGGCTGTTTCTCTGGTTCTGCGTGGTCATGACGATGGGGGATGCCTTTTGGCAGCTACGCGGGTGGCCCGTGAATTGGCTCATGCAATTGGACCCCCTTGTGAGCTTGGCAACGGTGCTGACCACCGGCGCGGTGCATCCGGGGTTGTTATGGGGCCTTGGAACTCTGTCCCTGACGATTCTGCTCGGACGTTTTTTTTGTGGCTGGGTTTGTCCCTTCGGCACCTTGCACCATATCGTCGGGTATTGGGCCCATGGCCGCAAAACCCTGTCCCAAAGAGTCCATTTGAACCGCTATCGCCCGGCCCAGCGATTGAAGTATATATTTCTGTTTTGTTTTTTTGGATCAACCACCTCTCTGCAAACCGGTCTGCTGGATCCAATACCGTTTATGCACCGCGCGGTGAATCTGCTGATCCTGCCACTTCTGGGAACCGGTGGCGTCATCGCTTCAATTGGGTCCCGGTATTACCAGAGCGCGCTGCTGATCGGTATTCCGTTTCTGTTGGCGGTGGGATTGAATATGCTGATTCCACGCTTTTATTGCCGCTTTGTTTGCCCCCTGGGAGCTCTGTTCGGTCTGTTCAGTCGTCTGGCGGTATGGCGCATCGGAAAAGAAACCAAGGCATGCGCCGAATGCATGCGATGTGAAAGCCTCTGCGAAGGCGCCTGCAATCCCTCCGGGGTGTTTCGCGTCAGCGAATGTATTCTTTGCATGAACTGCCGGCCGTCCTGTTCCTATGACTTGGTGGAATATCAATCGGCACCGTCCGCAGCCGGTGAAATTCCCTGGCCGGAAATCAACCGCAGACAATTTGGTGTCGCATTGCTGACCGGCATGACCCTCGCACCACTGTCGAGGTTGGAAGGCGCCTTGGGGGCGAATTGGAATCCGAAAAGAATTCGTCCGCCGGGAGCGGTTTCCGAAGGGGCATTTCTGGAACGTTGTTTAAAATGCGGCCAGTGTATGCGCATCTGTCCGACCAACGTAATCCAGCCGTCCGAATGGGGCGCCGGCATCGAGGGCTTATGGACACCGGTTCTCAATTTTCGGATCGGGACCAGTGGCTGTCAGCTCAATTGTATAGCCTGCGGACATGTGTGTCCGACCGGGGCGATCGTTCCGTTGGCGCTGGATCAGAAGCTGGGTCGGGGAACGTATCAGGAATCCGGTCCGATCCGGATCGGCCAAGCATTTGTGGATCGGGGCCGTTGTCTGCCCTGGGCCATGAATCGTCCTTGCATTGTATGTCAAGAGAACTGTCCGGTCAGTCCCAAAGCGATTCAGACGGATACCGATTTTCATCGGCTGTTGGAAATTCCTCCCCTGCGGGTATTGACCGGAAATGCGTCGACACTCGAGGTCGGGGATGACCTGCTGAAGCGGTATCGCCTGGACGGCGGGGACTATTTTTGCCGGATGGTGTCCGCGGAGGATACATTACCACGGCTGATTGTCGCCAATGACGATCGCAGCCTGACGGTTGCGGCAACCGCACCGTTCGATCGCCTACCGTCAGCGGGAGATCGGGTTGAAATTCTGATTCGGCTGCAGCGGCCTTGGGTCGATCCGGCAAAATGTATCGGATGCGGCACCTGTGAACATGAATGCCCGGTAAAGGGTCTACGGGCAATTCGCATTACGGCCGAGAACGAAAGCCGGGAAAAAGAACATGTCCTGCTTTTATGAGGGAAAACCAGGTAACAGGGGATAACGGGGGAAAACATGATTTTTCCCCGGCGATCCGGAAAGCAACCATTGCAGATAAAGGAACCAAACGATGTTCGATAATCACAGGAAGAAATGGACTCGCAGGGATTTTTTACGTGTCGCCGGAGCAACCGGCCTTGGGGCAGCCGTTTTTTCAGGCGGAGACCGAACAAGGGTGCTTGCCGTGGAGAACGACGCCGATACAAGCCGAAACCAAGTGCCCCAGCGTCCTTTTGGAAGAAGCGGGAGAACCGTATCGGCACTGGCTTTGGGGGGAATGTTCGATATCCCGTCCAACCAGCTTTTATTAAAGCAAGCCCTGCGCTGGGGGGTAAACTACTGGGATACGGCGGATTGTTATGGGGGCGGCGCCAGTGAAAAGGGCATCGGTCAGTATTTGAAAAAGTATCCGGCGGACCGCGCCAAAATCTTTCTAGTATCCAAATCGGACGAGCGCGATCCGGACGGGCTGAGTCGCCTCTTGGCTCAATCCTTGGAACGACTGAACACCACCTACATTGATTTGTATTTTCTCCATGGGATCAAGGAAATAGATGAACTGAACGAAGATACCCGCAAATGGGTTGAAAGCGCCAAAGCCCAAGGAAAAATTCGCCTGTTCGGTTTCAGCACCCACCGAAATATGGAGAATTGTTTGACAGCGGCCGCGAAACTCGGCTGGATCGACGGTATCATGATGAGCTATAATTACAGATTGATGCAGACGGATCACATGAAAAAGGCAGTGGCTGCCTGTGCTGCGGCCGGCATCGGCTTGACAGCCATGAAGACACAAGGGGGGGGGGCGGTCAGTACGGTGACGGAGACGGAGCTGGCGCTCGCCGGCCACTTTTTGGCTCGCGGTTTTACCGATAAACAGGCCAAGCTCAAGGCGGTTTGGGAGAATCCGAATATCGCCAGCATCTGCTCGCAAATGCCTAGTTTGACGATTTTGATGTCGAATATTGCCGCAGCGATGGATAAGACCAAACTGGCGGCAAATGAGAAAGCGCTGCTCGACCAATATGCACAGGAGACGGCTTCCGGTTATTGTGCCGGATGCGCGCATCTGTGTGAAGGCCAAATCGGTGGTTGCCTGCCGATCGGTGATGTCATGCGCTATCTGATGTATGCCCGAAACTATGGCGACCGGGATCATGCCAGGGAGTTATTCGCGAAAATTCCTGTTGAACAGCGCCGGAAAATGCAAACCATTGATTATACCGTAGCAGAAAACAACTGCCCGCAGAAAATGTCCATTGGCCGGCTGATGCGGGAGGCGTCTTTGGAACTGGCCTGACGGAATTCCTTCCTGGGGGGGACTATCCGATTTTCAGCGTGTGTCGGATTTTTCCCACCCGGTTTTTGGCGTGTTCATAATTGCGCGTGTTGGATAGGCCGAACAGATGTTTGGCCGCGTCTTCCGGGGACTCGCCACGGCTGCTCAACAGCATCCGATACCATTCCGGCAAGGCCCCTCGATAGCATTCCGTGAGTGCAGCCGCATGGCGACGCATGGTTGTGATTTTTTCACTTGTGCTGCTGCTGATAAAAACACCTTCGATCTCATCGCTGATTGAATTCAGATAAGCGGCGATATCCAAGATAACCTGATGTTTTATGGAGCGATATTGCAGGATCGGACGCAGCCAGAAATGAAACAACACATAGCCGCAAGAGCCCAGCAAAAAGCAGCCTGCTACGCTTAGATACATGGTATTCATCGTTGATCCTTCTCTAAAAAATACATTCCGTTCATATCAAAATTTTGGTGGAGAGAAAATGAAGAATTCATCATGGCGGGAATATTTAACCAGTTGGGTGATGGTGATCCGGAAGTAATAGGAGGACATCACCACCTGCCGCAAGAAGTCGGACGGAATTTCCTTGCCGATGATCGCGGCTACGCAGCAGTTGACTTAATTCGCATCTTACACTATAAAAATGAATCAGGTCAACAGGATAAGGCTTGCATTCCATTTTTCATCTGAAGGGGAACGATCTTTCCGATTCCAACTGTAGCGCGCGGTAATTTTACCCGATATTGAATACGAGCGGGCCGTACAACCAGAAAAACAGGGATTCATGGCCAATTTTCCGAAAATCCTCACGCGCCATCCGGTTATGATGATTACCTGTTTCATTACCGCGATGGTGTCGCTGATCTATTTTTTTCCATTTGAATTTATTGAAATTATTGATCTGAAGACGATTGATCTGCGGTTTCAGCTGCGAGGTGAAAGAAAACCGCTCCCAGAAGTGGTGATCGCCGCCATTGACGAAAAAAGTCTTGATCAGGAAGGCCGCTGGGTTTGGCCGCGCTGGAAGATTGCCGCTTTGGTTGACCGGCTGTCCGAAGCTGGCGTCCGTGTCATCGCCTTTGATATCGGATTTAATGAGCCGGATGATCAGCGGGTGATCCAAGCCATCGATCAGATCCAATCCAAAGCAGCCAATCTGGATTCATGCGGGGTTCAGTTAAACAGCTATCTGGAGGAGCTGAAGTCCAACGCGGACAATGATCGATTGCTGGCGACGGCCATCCAAAACGCCAAGGCCAAGGTTGTACTGGGCTGGTTTTTCCACATCGCCAATGATGTCAAAGATATTCAGCATCTGGATGCAGCCGAGAGCGCAAGCAAGGAAGAGGATATCCGTCTTTCCCGGTATCAATATGCCCAATCCTCAAGCGCCGGAGTGGATCTCGACCTGGAGAAGCTCTTGAAAATTTTTCCGGAACCGGTGATCCGACCGTTTTCAGAGGCCGCCGGCTATACCGGTTATTTCAATTTTTCTCAGGATTCGGACGGCATCACCCGCAGGATGCCGACAGTGATGCAATACAATGGAAAGTGTTATGCGCCGCTTTCGCTGATTGCCTTGTCCGCTTACTACGGCATGCCGCTGCATCTGGAAATCGGAAGCTTCGGGGAAGTGCTGTCGGCCTGCATCGGCGACCGGGTCTGTATCCCGACCGATGATGAAGGTCATATGATGATCAACTACCGGGGAAAGGATCATTTGTTTCCGTATATATCCGTCACCGATATCTTACATGGTCGCGTGCCTGTAGAAGAATTGCGGGATAAAATCGTCATTGTGGGGGCCACGGCGGTGGCGACTTCCGATGTAAAATCGACGCCGGTTTCGACATCCTTTCCAGGCCCGGAAATTCATGCAACGGTGATTGACAGCATCCTGGCGGAGGATTTTCTGTATCGACCGAGTTATTATCAGGCCTTGAACGTTTTGATAATTCTTCTATGCGGTCTTGTCCTCGGTTTTTTCCTGACACGAGCGGGTGTGATTGCCGGCGCCGTGACCGGAATGATCATGATGACCGGGTATTTATTCCTTGGTGTCCTGCTGTTTTGCTCCTTTGGAAGCGTCCTGAGCCTGGGGTATCCGGTACTGGTGATTGTTCTGGTTTACGTGGGGGTGACCGCCTATAAATATTTTGTGGAAGAGGGGAAAAAACGATTTATCCAGAATACCTTCTCAAAATACCTCGCCCCCACCGTGGTGAAACAGTTGATCGAATCCCCCGATAAGGTTGAATTGGGAGGGGAGCAGCGGGATATTACGGCATTTTTTTCAGATGTTCAGGGGTTTACAAGTATTTCGGAAAATTTGTCGCCCCAGGCCCTGGTGGAGTTGTTGAATGAATTTTTAACGGAAATGACCGATATCATTTTACAGCACGAAGGAACGGTTGACAAATTTGAGGGAGATGCCATTATCGCATTCTTCGGTGCGCCCAATGTGCTGGAGAATCATGCCCAAACGGCGACAAGCGCCTGTATTGAGATGCAGGCGCGTCTGATCACCCTGAGAAAGGATTGGCTTGACAAGGGATGGCCTGAACTGAACATGCGCATCGGGCTTTGCTCCGGACTCGCGGTGGTCGGGAATATGGGCTCGAAAAACCGGATGGACTATACCATGATGGGAGATACGGTCAATACCGCCGCCCGTCTGGAGGGTGTCAATAAAATTTACGGCGTGTATATGCTGATCAGTGAGTCGACGCGGGAGCGTCTGGACAGCCGGATTGTCTGCCGTGAAATTGACAGCATCCATGTGGTTGGAAAACAGAAATCCATCACCATCTTTGAGCCCCTCGGATTTCAGGAAAGCGTGAGCCGTCAAACCATGGAACTGGTTAGTCTGTATGCCGCTGGTTTGTCTGCTTATCGATCGAAGGATTGGCAGGGTGCCATCGCCTTCTTCCGAAAGGCGCTGGAAAACGAGCCGGAAGATGGTCCGAGTAAAACCATGCTAAACCGGTCCGAGGCCTATCAACAAAAGCCACCCCCAGCGGATTGGATTGGCGCTTTTTCCATGAGCAGCAAATAAATTATAACGCATGTTTTAGGGGCAACATGGATCATCGGAAAGGGAAATTGACGGCAAAGAATGATTTTCTTCGAGTGGGATGGTGGTTGCTTTTTGCCGTCCTGCTGGTAGACACGGCATTTGCCGGAAACGATATGGCGGCGATGAAGCGTGCGGAATTGCTCCTGAACAAGGGCTGGTACCTCGAAGCGCTATCCCGGCTCCAAGAGGTAGTCGAGCACACCAACGAGCCAAATACAAAGGCAAGTGCGCTCCTGCTCATCGGTCAGACGTACGGATCTTATCTGGATCAGAACGATATTGCCCAGGTATATTATGAGAATATCATGGCAACCTATCCGAAAAGCACGGTTGCGGCCGATGCACTATTCGGATGCGGATTGATCTATTTCAACAAAGGCGACTATGAAAAAGCGTATGCAGTATTTACACAATATATGCGTGAAAATCCCAAGAGCATTCGATACAAATCAGCCGCCGCATGGGCCGATATCGCACAACCGCTGATAACCCCCACCGTCTGCGCCGAGACGTCCGTTCGTCCAACCCCAAGACCGGATGCACGACCAACGCAACGGAAAACGTCAATGGAGCCGATTTTACGCGTACTCACCCATAAGGATTCCAAAAAAATTACAATATATTCCACCCAGCCGATACTGGTCGAGTTGGAAGATGGCCGGAAACGGATCTATTCCGGTTGGGGACCCGTAGGATTCTCTCTTCGATCGAACCGGTTATTCCTAAATGGTCGGGCTTTCCCGTGTTCAACCTATCGGGTGACGTCCGCGGCATCGGAATTGGAATTGAACGGTAGATCCTACCGGGGATCTTTTACGATTTCAGTGGCATCCGGTGGCCTGATGGCCGTCAACCACATTTCGGCGGAGCAGTATCTATATGGTGTCATTCCGGGAGAAATGCCGTCTGCCTGGCCCATGGATGCGCTGATGGCCCAAGCAGTCGCCGCCAGAACCTATGCGTTGTACATGAAGGAAAAAAGCATAGAGAAGTCATATGATTTGGAGGCGAATACGGTTTCACAGGTTTACGGCGGATTGCTCACGGAAACCAGCCGAACCAATCTAGCGGTGGACAACACCAGGGGGCAGGTAATGACCCATGATGGCCGACTGATCGCTGCATACTATCATTCCAACAGCGGAGGGCACACGGAAGATCCTTGCAACGTATGGAATGCCAGTATCCCGTATCTGCGCGGAATCCCCGATCGTTTCAGCACCGGTTCGGCTTGTGACGATTGGGAGTATTTTTTGACTTACGAGGATGCCACACGAAGACTGAAGGCTTGTGGGTACCGTATCGGGCATGTCGAGCAGCTGAGAGTGGAGGGAACGTCCCGCTCGGGCCGGACGTTGCGAATCCTGGTTGTATCGGATAAAGGTGTAACGCCATTTTCCAGCAGCCATTTCAGGATGACAATTGGTGAGAACCATTTAAAAAGCACTTTGTTCCACATATTGCCATCTGCCAAGGGAATTTTATTTAAGGGGCGCGGTTACGGCCATGGCGTCGGAATGAGTCAGTGGGGGGCCAAACGCATGGCGCGGCTTGGATCAAGCTATCGTGATATTTTGACACATTATTATCATGGGGTCCAAATTGTCTCAATGAACAGTTGATGGATTCGCGGAAAGACGTTAGATAGGATGCCGTGGGACAAATCTTTCATGTGATCGGTTTTTTGGTCAAAGAGGGTATTGGATTCGCGGCAACCTAGTGACAAGACCGCCAATCAATTCGACTTCGTATACATTCAGGGAGGTTATTTGCCATGGGCACGATCGACCTTATAAGACAAATTCCAATTTTCGCATCACTGGAGGAGTCGGATCTGGCCAGTCTTGCCGCATCAACGCGACTGCTATCCCTAAAGCCGGGTCAAACACTGTTTCATAAAGGAGATGAGGGAACCGCGCTTTACATTGTTCGGCGCGGGACCATTAAAATCGTTTTGCCCTCTCGAATCGGAGATGAAATTATCGTTACGATTTTGCCGGAAGGGGAGTTCTTTGGAGAGATGTCGCTCCTTGACGGAGAACCGCGATCAGCAGATGCAATCGCTATTGATGTTTCGGAGGTGCTGGTGCTGCGCAGAAATGATTTTCTTCATTTTCTGCAATCCAATATCAATGCAATCAAATCGATCTTGTCCTTGTTGTCGAAGCGGCTGCGCTCCACGGATGAAATGCTGGAAGATACATGCTTTTTAAGCATATCCATTCGTTTGGCAAAAAAGCTGGTGGAACTGGCCCTTTCCCATGGCCGCAAGGATGATACGGGAATCCACATCGATCTTTCTCTAACCCAAAAAGAGCTGGGGGATATGATCGGCGCCACGCGTGAGAGCATCAACAAGGAACTCCGTACGCTGAAAGATAAAAAAGTGATTAAGATGGTGGGCAATCATATCCAGATATTGGATTTGCATAAATTGAAGCGAAAATTTACTACCGCGATGTGATGAGAAGAAGTTCCCATGGAATGGGTTGGACATGCGAAAGGAGGGGGCAATATGAGACATCTTGCAACAATCGTAATCGCCGTTTGGCTGGGTTGCGCGAATATGGGTTTTTGTGACGATCAGGGTCAGTTTGTGGAAAATATGGAGAATGGGAGTGTCAACTGGAGCAGAGGCGTCATTCAGGCAGTGGGGATCGGTGCTCCGCCGGAGTGGTCCTACGGCAAACCCCAGGCGCGTCCGATGGCAATCACCGCTGCCAGGATCGTGGCATATCGGAATTTGTTGGAAGTGGTAAAAGGGGTTCAAATTCAATCGAGTACGACGGTTCAGAATTTTATGCTGACCGATGATACGATTCGTTCCCAAGTGGATGGAATGATCCGGGGCGCTCAAGTGATTAAAACGGAGTACATGTCCGACGGAACGGTGGAAGTGACGGTGGAAATGAATCTCGGCGGCGGATTTGCTCAGTTGGTGTTGCCGCAGGATATTAAGCAGGTTGAATCGATTAAAACGCAACCTCTCGCACCGGCTCCAAAAGGGGCGGAATCCGGGGGCTCGAGCGTTGCTTATACAGGTTTGGTATTGGATGCGCGCGGATTGAACGCCAAGCCGGCCATGTCTCCCAGAATTTTAGATGAGAGCGGGCAGGAGGTTTACGGTGCGGCTTATGTGAGTCGGAAAAATGCCGTTCAGCAAGGGATGTGCGGTTATACAAAAAACCTCAAAGGCGCTATGGCGAATCCTCGTGTGGCGAACAATCCCCTGCTAGTAAAAGGTCTGCGAGCGGAAGGTGAAGGACGGTCGGATATTGTCATCAGTAACGCAGATGCGGCCAAACTGCGGAGTACATCCGAGAATCTTTCCCTTTTGAAAAAATGCCGGGTAATCATTACGATGGATTGATCAACAGACCAGCGCATATCATGGTTGTTGCAGGATGATAAGAAGGAGCGATATGAACCGAAGGATCGGATCGATCATAGCATTATGGAGCATTCTTTTTAGCCTTTTGCCCAATACCCTTTTTGCCGTCAATCAAACCGCCATCATCAAGATGGGGCGCGGCAATGCGGAAATTACATATCTTTCGGGAACGGCATCCCTTATTTCCAAAGAGGGGCAAACCCTTAAAAGTCTTTCCAAGGGTCAACAATTGACACAAGGCGACCGCATTCGGACAGGAAAAAAATCACGGATCGAAATCAAACTGCCGGACGGCAGCTTTATTCGATTTGATGAAGACACCTCCTTTGAGCTGGAAACCGTAGGGTTGGATCAAAAGGATCGGCGGCGGGATATTCGCGTTCGTGTTCTCTTAGGAAAAGTCTGGGCGAAGGTGTCACGGTTGTTCTCCAACCGCGGCCGGTTCGCCCTCAGCACGAAAACCGCAGTAGCCGGTGTCCGCGGGACCACCTATCGAATGAATGTCAATGCGGATGATTCAGCGGTTGTGAGGGTGTACAACGGTGAGGTCGTTGTCCAAAGCAAGGCCCAGATGGATGAAACAACGGCTGCTTTTCAACAGCTGAAGGAATCCAAACCCGATTCCGGTCCTCATTCGGTCCAAGGTCCCCATCCAATACCCGGTCCTCATCCGGTATCCGTGACGGAATGGCTCCATATTCTCAAATCCATGCAAGAGATCACCATTCATCCGGATGGAACGGCGACAAAACCGTTTCGGTTTTCAATTCAGGCAGATGAAAATGAGTGGGTGCGCTGGAATAAAGCGCGGGATGAAAAGATAAAAGAGCAGGTGGAAGCGGTGGAAAAAGAGTAAAGCGGAATACGGAAGGAAAAAAGGAATATCCCTTCCGTATTCCGCATGTTGTTCTCAGCCTTCAGCCGATAATCGCATTACAACCCGGCTTTCTCCTTAATGATATCGATCATATCGGTTTTTTCCCAGGTGAACTCTGGTTCCGGACGACCAAAATGTCCGTATGCAGCTGTTTTGCGGTAGATGGGCCGCAACAGATCCAGTTTTTCGATGATTGCCGCTGGTCGCAGGTCGAAAACCTCCCGAACGATCTCAGCGATGCGGTGCCGCGGAATTTTTTCGGTGCCCATGGTGCTGACCAGGATGGAAACCGGTTGGGCCACGCCGATGGCGTAGGCGACCTGAATCTCACATTTTTGGGCCAGTCCGGCGGCAACGATATTCTTGGCGATATATCTTCCCATATAGGCAGCGCTGCGGTCCACTTTGGAGGGATCCTTGCCGGAAAAGCATCCGCCTCCATGTCTGCCTTGCCCGCCGTATGTGTCGACAATGATTTTCCTTCCGGTCAACCCGCAGTCTCCCATGGGACCGCCGATGACGAACTTGCCTGTGGGGTTGATGAAATAGCGGGTGTCGCCGTCCGTCAATTCAGCCGGGATCACTTTTTTGATGACCTCTTCAATGACGGCCTCCTTGAGATCTTCGTAGGTAATGTCGGGTTTGTGTTGGGTGGAGACCACGACCGTATCGATTCTTTTTGGCCGATCGCCTTCATACTGAACGGTAACCTGAGACTTGCCATCCGGTCTCAGAAAATCAAGAGCGCCGTTTTTGCGCACCTTGGCAAGACGTTTGGTCAGTTTGTGGGCGTACATGATGGGCATGGGCATCATCTCGGGGGTTTCATCGGTTGCATAGCCGAACATCAACCCTTGATCTCCGGCGCCTTGCTCCTTGAAAAGTCCTTGATCGGCATTCACTCCTTGGGCAATGTCCTCGGACTGATGGTCGATGCTGGTGATCACAGAGCAGGTTCTCCAGTCGAAACCCATTTGAGACGAATGGTATCCGATTTCCCGAATGGTGTCCCGGACGATCTGGGGCATATCGACATAGCATTCGGTTGATATTTCGCCGGCGATAAATGCGATGCCGGTGGTGACCAATGTTTCGCACGCCACTCGGCATCTTTTATCCTTGGCCATGATGGCATCGAGAATCGAGTCTGAGATCGCATCGGCGACCTTATCCGGATGGCCTTCGGTAACCGATTCAGAAGTAAATAAATAACTGTCGTTGCTCATAATTTCTCCTTTGAAACGTAGTTGGGGTAATGATTTCCATAAACCGGTTGCCGGCGCCCCTCAGCAAGTCAGTAGCTTGTTGTCGATCAAACGGGTTTTCCCCAAAAAGACCGCTAGGGCCAGGAGCACGGGTTTGTCGATGTTCTCAATCTCCTCAAGCGTGTCCGGGTCGCAGATGGAGACATAATCGATGCTGGTTTCCGTTTGTGAAAGAATCAGTCGACGAACCGTATTCGTGATTGCCGCAGCTGATTTCTCTCCATTCTTCACCATTCCCGCAGCCTTGATCAATGCATGAAAAAGACAGACAGCCTTTGCTCGTTGATCGCTCGAAAGATAGGCATTCCGGGAACTCATGGCCAGACCGTCCGCTTCGCGCACAGTGGGAATCCCTTTAATGTCGATATCAAAATTCAAATCCCGGGTCATCTGGCGGATAATGGCGAGTTGCTGATAGTCTTTTTGACCAAAGATTGCAATATGGGGCTTGACGATGTTGAAGAGTTTGGAGACGACGGTTGCGACACCGCGGAAGTGCGCAGGCCGGGAATTCCCACAAAGATAATGAGGAAGCTGCTCTAGTTGCACGTATGTCTGGTAGGCTTTTCCATACAACACCGACCGATCGGGGGTGAAAACAGCATTCACTCCGGCCTGGTCGGCAAGGGCCAGATCGCGCTCCGGATTTCGTGGATAGGCCTCAAAATCCTCCGACGGACCGAACTGCGTCGGATTGACGAAGATACTCAACACCAGATCATCACCAAGCGACTTTCCTTCCCGCAACAGCGTCAGATGTCCCTCATGCAGAAATCCCATGGTTGGCACAAAAACGATGGTTTTGCCCATTCGGCGCAGGCCATTCGATCGTTCCTGCATTTGTTTTACAGATCGTATAATTTCGATAGTCGGCTCTCCGCAAAGGAAACAGGGTTTGTCTTGCCACGATTGACCAACGGCTATTTTACCATAGCGTTTTTTAAAGGAATCGTAAGAAAATGTCAATCACGGCTGAAAGGAAAACAATAGAATTGGATGATCGACATAACAAAAGAGGGGAATCCTGTGGAAGGATTCCCCTCTTTACGATATTCAAGACAAAACGGACTCCGGATTATTTCTGTCCCGTGGCCGCTGAATGGGTCTTGATTTCGACTTTTTCTTCCAGGCCGGCATAGTACTCGCGAAGGATGTCAAGCACTTCCTCGCGTCCAAAATGATCCGCAATCGGGGTGCCTTCGGACAGACCTTTGCGAAGCATGGTGCCAGAAAGCAGAACGCGGTCTTCTTTACCATGGGGGCAGGTTCTGAGGGAAGCCATGCCGTCGCATTTTTTGCAGTAGAAGGTCCAGTCGATCTTCAGCGGCGTGCAGAGCAGATTCTTGCCGGGATCAGAAGAGGTCGGAATCTTGTCGAAAATAGTCTGGGCTTCGAACATGCCGTAGAAATCGCCGACACCGGCATGGTCACGACCGATGATCATGCGGGAGCAGCCGTAGTTTTGGCGGAAGGTTGCATGGAGCAAGGCTTCGCGCGGACCGGCATAGCGCATGTCCAGCGGATAACCGCCCTGAACTACGTTCTTTTCGATAAAGTATTTTTTAACGAGAACGTCGATACATTTGACGCGGACTTCGGCGGGGATATCACCCGGTTTCAGGTTGCCGACCAGAGAGTGAATGAAGACACCATCGCACACTTCCACGGCGATCTTGGCCAAGTATTCGTGGGAACGATGCATGGGGTTGCGGAGCTGCAGGGCTGCGATTTCACTCCAGCCTCTTTCCTCGAAAATCTTGCGGGATTCGGATGGGCGTTGGTAAATACCGGCGTATTTGGTCGGATATTCCGCTTCGGAAAGAACCTTGACCGGCCCGGCCAAGTTGACTTCTTTTTGGGCCATGACCATCTGGACACCGGGATGATCGTTCTTGGCGATCTTCCAGAATTCATCTGTTGTTTTGGTGCCTTCGCCCATGAAGGTTTTTTCGCACTCATATTTTTTATCGGCGTCGCTCATGGCCCATTTTTCAGTCACTTTCATGGTGCCCATGATTTCATTCGTTTTGGGATCGACCAGGGCGATCTCCTCACCTTCCTTGATTCCATCGGCGTCGGCCTTGGATACGTCCAAGGTCACCGGCACGGGCCAGAAGGTGCCGTTGGCCAACAGGAACTTATCGCAAACGCCTTGCCAGTCCGCTCTAGTCATGAAGCCGGTCAGGGGGCTGAAGCCGCCGATACCGATCATGATCAAGTCGCCTTTGACGCGCTGGGAAATGTTGACTTTTTTCAGGCCTGCCGCCTTTTTCTTTTCCGCTTCCAATGCCGAGCCTTCAAGAAGGCAGATGGTCAAGCCTTTTCCGCCATGCGGTGGTACTAATTTTGACATAATGTTTATTCTCCTTTCGATGGGTTATGCTCTCGATGGGTTATTTTCATTCCATCATTTCGATCATGTTCGCAATTAAAGGGTGGAGATTAATAGGGAATTCCGCTTTTGTCAAGCGTAATCGATGGGCCTTTGAAAATACTTGTCTTTCCGGCTGTTTTTTCATTGATTTTACGCGTTCTTTCGATTACCCAGGGCGAGGTTTTTGATCCGGGCTCATCTCCCGGAGGAAAGAGCCGGGATTTGAAAACGGTCGCCGAACCCTTAAATAGTACCGTAATACGGGTATTTGAAGAAGCGGTTGCTGCGATTATAACAAGGAAACTGCCAAGATCATGGGAGATGTAAATGTTTGATGCATATCAAAAGCAAGAAAAAGATCGGGCGGCTCGTGGATTACCGCCATTGCCGCTGAACCAACAGCAGACGGAAGAACTGGTCGGCACGCTATCTCAAGAGCCAATGGGGTCTTCGCAGGAGCTTCTTGATCTGCTTATCCATCGCGTACCGCCGGGTGTTGATCCGGCGGCGCGTGTAAAAGCCGAGTTTCTTTCCGCAGTCTCACTCGGCAGACAACGAATACCGTTGATCGATCGTCGCCTTGCGGTTTTTTTGATGGGTACCATGCGTGGGGGCTACAACATTCAACCCTTGATCCGTCTGTTGGATGACGCCGAACTTTCCGAGGATGCGGCAAAGGCCCTTTCTCGCATTCTGTTGGTTTTCGGGTCGTTTTCCGATGTAATGGCCAAGGCCCATATGAATCCCCAGGCCCGGAAAGTGATTGAATCCTGGGCTGCGGCCGAATGGTTTCGCGAAAAACCTGAAGCGCCGGGAAAAATTACCCTGACCGTTTTCAAAGTGGATGGCGAAATCACTACGGATGACTTATCGCCGGCCGCCGAGGCCTGGAGCAGGCCGGACATTCCACTGCATGCTCAGGCAATGCTGAGGAGCCGCATTTCCCGGCCGCTTGAGACCATGGCGGATTTGAGAAAAAAAGGATTCCCGCTGGTTTTCGTGGGGGATGTGGTCGGGACCGGTTCATCCCGTAAATCGGCGGCCAACTCGGTTCTCTGGCATATTGGAAAAGATATCGCGTATGTCCCCAATAAGAGGAGCGGCGGCGTGGTGATCGGCGGCAAGATCGCCCCCATCTTTTTTAATACCATGGAGGACGCCGGCGCCCTTCCCATCGAATGCGACGTGTCCAACCTGCGGACCGGCGACAGAATTTCCATCTATCCCTATGACGGTATAATAATGAATGAGGACAGCGGCAAGGAGATTTGCCGTTTCTCCTTGAAAACCGAAGTACTGTTGGACGCGATGCGGGCTGGCGGTCGCATTCCATTGATCATCGGCCGGAACCTTTCGGTCCAGGCGAGTCAGGCTCTGGGTCTTGGACCCGGGACTATTTTCCGGAAAGCGTCGGGGACTGAACATCCTGGTGGCGGTTATACCCAAGCGCAAAAAATTGTCGGTCATGCCTGCAATCTCGACGGTGTCCGCCCGGGAATGTATTGTGAACCGATCGTGAGCAGTGTCGGTTCCCAGGATACTACCGGCCCCATGACCCGGGATGAGCTCAGCGAGCTTGCCTGTCTGGATTTTTCAGCCGACCTGGTGATGCAGTCCTTCTGCCACACGGCCGCTTATCCAAAAGCGGTGGATATCGACATGCAAAACACCTTGCCGTCCTTTTTTATCAAACGGGGGGGCGTGGCATTAAAACCGGGGGACGGTGTCATTCATTCCTGGCTGAACCGGATGATTTTGCCGGACACCGTTGGAACCGGAGGTGATTCCCATACCCGCTTCCCCATCGGGATCAGTTTTCCGGCCGGTTCCGGCCTGGTGGCCTTTGGCGCGGCCATGGGCATCATGCCGCTGGATATGCCCGAGTCGGTTCTGGTAAAATTTTCCGGCCGGAAGCAACCCGGAATCACGATTCGGGACCTGGTAAATGCCATTCCCTATGCGGCCGGCCAACAGGGATTGCTGACAACAGCCAAGACCGGTAAAGTCAATGTGTTTTCCGGTCGCATTCTGGAAATGGACGGTTTGTCCAATCTTTCGGTGGCGGAGGCCTTTGAATTGACGGATGCTTCTGCAGAAAGATCCGCGGCTGCCAGTACGATCCAGTTGGAACCGAAGGCGGTCGTCGATTTCCTGCGATCCAACATCGCTCAGCTCAACAGACTGATGGCGCAGGGATATGAAGATCGGAAAACCCTGGCCCGGCGAGTTCATTCCATGGAAACCTGGCTGAAGAACCCGGTCTTGTTGACGGCCGATCCAGATGCCGAATATGCCTCCGTAATCGAAATTGATTTGGAGAATATCCACGAGCCGATCCTCTGCTGCCCCAACGATCCGGATGATGTCAGGCTGCTTTCGGAGGTTGCCGGCAGACGGATTGATGAGGTTTTTATTGGTTCTTGTATGACCCATCTGGATCATTTTCGTATGGCGGCGAGACTCCTGGATGGCCATCGAGGTCTTCCCACCCGTTTATGGATCGCTCCACCGACCAGAATGGATGCTCGGCAACTGAGAGAGTCCGGAAAGCTCGCGATTTTCGGTCAGGTGGGGGCACGTGTGGAAATCCCCGGTTGCTCACTTTGCATGGGCAATCAGGCAAGGGTCGCCGACAAGGCAACCGTATTCTCCACTTCTACACGCAATTTCAACAACCGTATGGGGGATGGTGCCGATGTCTATCTGGGATCGGCTCCGTTGGCGGCGATCTGTGCGATCCTGGGTCGGATACCGACGAAGGTTGAATATATGGACCGGATGGCAGTTCTATTGGCTGGACACTGAGGAGTTGGGGACGACTGTGTTTTAAACAGGTTGATTGATCGGCTTTTGGGGAAAGGCCGAAACCGGAGAACCGCCAGTCAAGCGTCTCAGTTTATAGTTTACAATTGGAAATATTTCAGTTAGGTATATCGATAATATCGGCCCAGGCCATTCCATACTGGATTTTGATGAATGGCGGAACTGGGGAACAGGGGGAAATAATGACCGACAGTGTTTATAAAATTATTGAATTGGTGGGAACCAGCAAAAATTCTTGGGAAGAGGCGGCTTCCAACGCGGTCGAAACGGCCAGCAAGACATTGATTGATATGCGGATCGCCGAAGTCACCAAGCTGGACATGAAAATTGAAGACGGGAAAGTGTCGGCGTACCGTGCGCGCATAACCCTGTCAATTAAATATGACCGGGATATCCCGAAATGGTAACCAAGATCGAACAAATCTTACGCCGTTGACAAATAATCTGCCAGAGCACTTAAAGCCCGGCGGCTTGCCCCGGGCTTCACTATTTCGGTGAGTGATTCGTAATGACAGGGAAGTCCTCTCCGATGAAATGTACACTTCGGGGAAAGACTTGCCTTCACTGCAATTTAGGATGCCGCCATGCTTGAAATCATCAGAAATGCGGATCATATTCTGGTCAAACCCGGTAGGGACTTGGTCGCCTCTATGGTCTCCGACTTTTCGGAGGAAATCAAAACAGTGCTGCATGATTCCCCACGGATGATTGTCGTCGATTTGACCGGAGTTCGCATTGTCGATTCTCTGGGGATGGGAGTCCTGATTTCGATTCATAACCAATTGACCAAAGCCGGCAGCTCGCTCAAGGTGATCAATACACCAGCGGATATTTATGAGGCTTTTACCGTTATGCGGTTGCATCATCATTTTACCATTGAGCCCCTTCCATGAGTCCGGTAATGGTCAGAGCGTATCGGCTGCGCTGGACTGTCAGTGAAAAATGGTGACGGCTACGAAACAGGTTGAACTGCTGGCGCCGGCAGGAGATTTGGAAAAGTTAGAGATTGCCGTTCATTATGGTGCCGATGCCGTTTATCTTGCCCACAAGGAGTTTTCCTTACGCAATTTCTCCGGTAATTTCACCCTCGAGGAATTGGATAAGGCAGTACATTTTGCCCATTTGCGTGGGGTTAAAGTTTATGTGGCCTGTAATATTTATGCAAGAAATGGCGAACAGTCTCGCATCCGCCGGTATCTCGAAAAATTGGGAGAAATCAAGCCGGATGCGCTGATTGTGGCCGATCCCGGTATCATCTTGTCCGCTCTTGAAATCATTCCCCAAATTCCGCTCCATCTCAGTACGCAGGCCAACTCGACCAATTCCGAAGCCGTTCGTTTCTGGGAGAAAATGGGGATTCGGAGAGTGAATATGGCGCGTGAGCTGTCACTGCCGGAAATCAAACATATCGCCGGAGTCAGCTGCATTGAGATCGAGGCTTTCATTCACGGCGCCATGTGTATATCCTATTCCGGGAGGTGCCTGCTCAGCACCTTTTTGACCAACCGAGACAGCAATCGGGGTATGTGCAGCCATCCCTGTCGATGGAATTATGCCGTGATGGAGGAAACACGACCGGGCCAGTATATGCCCATCGCGGAAGATGAACGGGGAACCTATATGTTTAATTCGAGAGATTTATGCATGATTGAGTATATCCCGGAGATGATTGATGCTGGTATCCATTCCCTGAAAATCGAAGGCCGAATGAAGGGGATTCACTATCTTGCAACGGTCGTCAATGTTTATCGTCAGGCCCTGGATGCGTATTACGCATCGCCTGATAGGTATGGGGTCGATTCCAGGTGGCTGGACGAATTGAATACGATCAGCAATCGTGAGTATTGCACCGGTTTTTATTGCAACGATCCGAAACAGATTCTGCCAAATACGACCAATCGGTTGGCGGATTCCGGCCATCGCTTTGTCGCCAAGATTGTCGGTCGATCCAGACCCGGTTTTGTGGATATCGATGTCCGCAACAAACTGTTTCAAAACGATATGGTCGAAGTCATCCGCAAAGGGTTGCCGATCCGTCAGGATCGGATCGGCAAAATCGTCGACCCCCAAAATGGCATCGTCAAATTTGCCCAGCCCGGCAGCCAGGTGGCGGTTGAATTGAAAGGCGCGTACCATCCCATGGATCTTATTCGACGAATTGAGGGGAATGGATGAAAGGCTATCTACAGGTCTATACAGGCGATGGCAAAGGGAAAACCACCGCGGCTTTGGGTTTGGCCTTGAGAGGAGCGGGGGCAGGATTGAAGGTTTTGATCGCTCAGTTCATGAAAAAAGGAGATTACAGCGAAATCAATGCCCTTCGCCGATTTTCTGATCTGATCACAGTGAAACAGTTCGGTCGAGGAAAATTTATAAAAGGCCGGCCATCGGAGGAAGACATTCGCATTGCTCGGCAGGGACTGGTGGAAATCAGGACGGCGCTTGCAACCGGAGCACACGATATCGTCATAATGGAAGAAGCGAACGTGGCGGTTTCCTGCGGACTTTTTTCGCTGCAGGAATTGTTGGACATCGTTGCGGCCAAGCCGGATGGGACGGAGCTCGTCGTGACCGGCAGAAACGCCCCTCCCGAGCTGATCGAACAGGCGGATTTGGTAACGGAAATGAAAGCGATCAAACACTATTATCAACAAGGCGTTTCGGCTCGTATCGGTATTGAGATGTAGCTGGAATAAAAAACGATGGATTGAAATGGGAAACATCATTTTTGTTGTCGGCGGATGCAGAAGCGGAAAAAGTGGGCATGCCCTCGCACTGGCGGAAAAATTCGGAAGCCGGCGGGTATTTTTGGCTACCTGTATGCCAGCCGATGATGAAATGCGGGACAGAGTTGCAAAACACAGACAAGATCGCGGTAATGGCTGGGAAACGGTGGAATCACCTTATCTCCTGCCGGACGCCATTCGAAATTACAGCCCAAGAGCGGATGTCCTGTTGGTTGATTGCCTGACGCTCTGGGTCAGCAATCTGATACTCAATCCGGATCATCAAGTAGCGATCGCAGACGCATTTCAGGAACTCACCCGGGCCATGGAAGCCGCCGCCTGTCCGGTAATTCTGGTTTCCAATGAAGTGGGAAGCGGCATTGTCCCCGAAAATAAACTGGCAAGACGTTTTAGAGACCTAGTGGGTTGGGTCAATCAGAAAACTGCGGCGGCGGCCGATCAAGTTGTCTGGATGGTCGCCGGCATACCGGTTGCCATCAAAACCGGGAAAGAAAGTTGTCCTGAATGAATGCGCTGACTGCAGCCATACGATTTCTAACGATTTTGCCCATAGGTCGAGGAGCGGTATTTGAGCCGCACAAAATGATTCCGTTTTTCCCCATCGCTGGTATATTGATCGGTTTGCTGCTGGCCGTTTTTGATGCCGTTGTCGGAATTTTTTGGTCCATATCGATTCGGTCAATGCTGGACGGCCTTTTCCTGATTATTATTACCGGTGGGTTGCATTTGGACGGACTGGGGGACATGGCGGACGGACTGTATGGTCGTCGGCAGAAAGAGAAAGCCCTTGCGATCATGAAGGACAGTCATATCGGCGCGATGGGTGTGGTGGCGATCGTCGCCGGTCTTGCCGCAAAATGGGCCGGCATGAGCGGGCTTGATACCCACCGCAGCCTGTGTCTGGTTCTTGTTCCCGCCTTTGCGCGTGCCGGTATGTTATTTGGATTTTTGTTTCTGCCGTACTGCCGGCCGGAAGGCGGCACCGGTCATCCATTTTTTCAAAAACCATTGGATGCAACAGCCTTTTGGGGCTTTGTACCGCTTTTTGTTCTGGCAATGTTGATCGGTTGGGCATTTCTGTGGTTGGCGTTTGGTTTTGCCGCGGTGATTTTTTTGCTCTTGTTGTTTTATGATAGCCGAATGGGTTGTATCACCGGCGACATGTTGGGAGCGATGGTCGAAATCACCGAAGCCTCACTTTTTTTAATACTTGTCGCAGCGATGAGTTCATAAGGGAAAGACAATGATTCAAGGACATGGCGGCAATATTTATTCTCTGGCACGCCGGCTGAACTGCCCGGTCCACGAAATCATCGATCTAAGCAGCAATTTGAACCCTCTCGGTCCTCCTTCCGGACTTTATGAGCATTTAATCCATCGCATTGCCGACATTACCTCTTTGCCGGAAGTGGACGCCTTCCGTATACGGGAAGCCCTGGCTGAACACTTGGGGATTGATCCAGGACGCCTTCTTGCGGCCAGCGGAACGACACAGTTTATCCACGCCATCCCCTGTATTCTGGGACTTAAAAAGGCCTTGATTCTAGGACCCACCTATGCCGACTATGGCGATGCCTGCCGGAAGAGCGGCTGCCACTATACCCTTTTGCTGGCACCTGCCGCAGATGAATTTCGACAGGAGATGGAGCGACTCTTCGCGGTTGCAATGAAATACGATGCGGTATTCATCTGTAATCCGAATAATCCAACCGGCAGCCATATGCCGTCTGAAAATCTCGCGAGTCTCTGCCGCTCCTTCCCGGAAACGGTTTTTATTGTCGACGAATCGTATTTGCCGTTTCATCCGCAGGCCAAAAGAGAGAGCTTGATTTCGCTCAGCCTCCCCAATGTGGTCGTGCTTCATTCGTTGTCAAAAATTTACAGAATCCCTGGCCTTCGGATCGGATTTCTGATCGCGGCCCCCCGGATCATTGAAAAATTTCAGTCCCATCAATTGCCTTGGAGCGTAAACAGTTTGGCCTGCGCCGCAGTTGACTATCTCATGTCCAGTCCGGTTGAGACCGCGGCGTTTGTTCAGGAGTCGATACAATACATCCAAACGGAAAAAGAATGGGTTGCAGAGGCCCTGAAAGGTCTCTCGCATATAACGCTATTTTCCGGAAAGGGGCCGTTTATGCTTGCCAGGTTGGCACCGGACTTGACGGCCGAAATTGCCTGCCAGGCGATGACACGACATAAAATTCTAATCCGTAATTGTTCCAATTTTGAGGGGCTTTCTGAACGCGACATTCGTTTTTCTTTCAAAACGCGCAAAACGCATGAAGTGCTGGTGCAAACACTGGCGGCCCTGGGCCATAGGGAGCGCGCTTGAATGAACAATTTTCCGCCAAGACCGAGCCTGCCGAAATCGTATAAACGGAAATTTCCGTTTCGGCTTTGCGCGCCGTCCTTTATTTATCCGGATGATTACGCGGTCAATGTGGGCCTACTGGGTCCCTATTTGGATGAAATAGAGTTGCTTTTTTTTGAAAGCGATATGGATAGCAGCCTGCCGTCCCCATCTGTGATACGTGAGTTGCGGGATCTTTCCGAAAGATTCCACCTTTCCTATAACATCCATCTACCCATCGACATCGACCCTGGCTCAGCGGATCCCGGAACTCGGAACCAGGCCGTGGCGTGTATTCGTCATATATGTGATCTGACCCGTCCACTTTCACCATCCACATATACCATTCATTTGCCGGCGGACGAGGCCTGGATCGAAAACAGGGACCTTCTTGACACTTGGAGGACGAATGTAATCGGCAGCCTGGTGCGCATCATCGGCCGGGAATACAGCAGCCGTTTGTTTTCAGTGGAGACTCTCCATTATCCCATGGAGTGGATCGCTCCGGTCGTCCGCAAACTGGATCTGTCGGTTTGCTTTGATGTGGGGCATCAGCTTGTGGATGGTCTGAATATCGAATCCTTTTTCGGAACCTATTGGGAGCGGATATCCGTCGTTCACCTCCATGGTGTTGAAAATCGTAAGGACCATATTGGGTTGAACCGGTTGCCTCGTGAGACACTCGTTCGCATCGTCCGGATGCTGAAACATTTTTCAGGGACGGTCTCCATCGAAGTGTTTTCCTATTCCCATCTGAAAGATTCGCTTCAGATATTCGAAGAGATTTGGTCTGTTGAAAATCAGGGGCAGCCCTGCCGTGTGGAAGAACGGACTCGGTCCGGGATGCCGTTTACTTGATTAGGAAGGATCCCGATTGGATATCACTCCGGTGGTGTCTTTTTGAATGATTGACTTGGATTATATTTTTCGATATATTTCGTTATATTAGCACTATATTGGGAAAGTCGGCCGACAGTGGAGGACAGCTGGTCTCTTAACCTGATAGGATAACTCAAAAAGAGGTCTGCAACCCAAACAGGTGCGAATCGAATCTGGTAAAAATCGTTATCAACCGTCAACAAATCCATCAGTCTCGGTCGTTTTGTATTGGATCAACAGGGAGGATCGGTATGATTTTTGAGGACGACGAAACGTTGCGAATGTATGTGGAAGAATCGAAAGATCACCTTGTTGATATTGAAAATGATCTGCTGACGATTGAAGAAGCCGGTGAAGATATTGATGAAGATTTGGTCAACAATGTCTTTCGCGCCGCACATTCCATAAAAGGCGGCGCCGGATTTATGGGACTCTCCAAAATAAAAGAGCTGGCCCATAAAATTGAAAACGTTCTCGGAATGGTACGAAGCCGCGAGATTGTTCCCACGCCCGATATTATCAGTACACTTCTCAAAGCCTTTGATACGCTCCGGGAAATGATTTTTAATGTTGAAAACAGCAACGATATGGATATCTCCGAACATGTGGTTGAGCTTGTCGGTTTGACCACGGCTTCCTTGCCCGATGATCAGAAAGAAAGCATTACAATGATCGTCGATGTAGCGCTACCAAGCGGTCGGAAAGTCCTCCAATCGTCCAAATTCGATATCGATCATGCACGCAAAGAAGGACGATTTATTTACCTGGTAGAGTATGATTTGATTCATGATATACAGAGAAAGCGTAAGACACCTCTTGATGTGATTGCCTATCTGCTCAACAGTGGAACCATCCTTCAGTCGAAAATTGATATTGACGCTGTCGGGACGTTGGATGCGGATGTGCCTTCCGGCATCCCCTTTTATGTTTTATTCGCCTCCATCATCGAGCCTGAAATCATTCCTTCCTTGTTTGACGTTGATGAAAAATTCGTTCACCAGGTTACGGATGACATGTGTTTTCCGGTAGCGGCGGACCAAATCGAAAAGCCAAAACAGGTTGCGAGGGAGACGGCTTCGGAAAAACCGGCGGCGAAGCCCTCTGCCGAAAAAGCCTTTCCGGATGAATTGATTCGCGAGCAAAAGGATGCCGAACCGCTCGATACAGATGAAAAACAGGACCAAATTCATCAACAGGCGTCCACAGCCGTCGATGTTCAGGATTCCTCGGCGGATAAACCGAGTATCATGAAGAATTCCGTCAGCCAGGCATCTCTAAGAGTAAGTGTCGGGCTGCTGGACTTGTTGATGACATTAGCAGGAGAACTGGTTTTAAGCCGTAACCAGTTGTTGCAGGCGGTTTCCACCAATAATATGAGAGCATTGGAAACATCCGGTCAGCGAATCGACATGGTGACCTCCGAATTACAAGAGGCCATTATGAGAACCCGAATGCAATCGATTGCCAACGTGTTCAATAAATTCCCAAGGGTTGTCCGGGATCTTGCCAAGGAGCTCGGAAAGGAAGTCGATCTGATCATTGAAGGGAAAACTGTCGAACTGGACAAAACGATCATCGAAGCGATCAGCGACCCTCTGACCCATCTGGTCCGAAACGCTGTCGACCATGGAATCGAAACCCCGGATATCCGGAATGGTCATGGCAAAAGCGCCATCGGCAGAGTGAAATTGAGCGCCTATCATGAAGCCGGCCAAGTGAATATCGAGATTTCAGATGATGGGAAAGGCATCGATGGTGAAAAACTGGTAGCCTCCGCCATCAAACGGGGCTTACTAAGTGAACAACATGCGGCGCTGATGTCGGAAAAGGAGAAAATCGCCCTTATTTTCCTGCCTGGCTTCTCTACCGCTCAGAAAGTCACCGACGTTTCCGGTCGCGGCGTTGGAATGGATGTCGTTAAAACCAACCTGGATAAGCTTGGTGGAATCGTCGATATCGAATCCAAGGTGGGAGAAGGGACCGTCATTCGTATTAAATTGCCCTTGACGTTGGCGATTATTCCCAGCCAGATTATTGACGTGGGCCATGAGCGGTACGCAATTCCCCAGGTAAATCTGAACGAATTACTAAGAATACCAGCGGCCCAAGTGAAAAACAGAATTGAGAAGGTCGGTGATGCGAATGTCGTGCGTTTGCGGGGTAACCTGCTTCCGCTCTTGAATCTTGCACAAGTGCTACAAATTAAACAGACATTTCATGACCCACTGGATGGAAGACTTCAGCCGGAAAGAAGAGACAACATTGCCGACAGGCGATCACGAAAAAACCCTTTATTTCTATCACATGAGGAAACGGATGAAAGCGGAAACCCGCCGAACGAAGCGGTGGATGAAGATTTCATCAAGCCCAGATCCGGGCAGGAAAGAAGAACCAGTACCAAGAGTGCCATCAATATAGCGGTAGTGTCTGCCGGAGCTTTTAAATATGGCTTGGTAGTCGATCAACTGCGTGATTCGGAAGAGATTGTCGTGAAACCGCTCGGAAGACATTTAAAAGGATGCTGCGGCTATGCAGGCGCCACCATCATGGGGGATGGAAAGGTGGCGCTGATACTTGATGTGGCGGGTCTGGCGCAAATGGCGCAACTGACGTCTCTTGAAGGGGCTGATCGTGTCAGCGAAGCGGCTCTGGATGCCGCAAGACAGAAGAAAGCCGAAAAAGACAAAGTTTCATTGTTGCTATTCCGCAACGGCGAGAAGGAGCAGTGTGCCGTTCCCCTGGGGATAGTCGAGAGAATTGAAAGAATCAAAGTAATGGATATAGAAGTCGTCGGAGGGAAGAAAGTGATACAATATCGTGGGGGATCGCTTCCACTTTTTTCCCTTGACCAGGTTGCAAAGGTCAAGCCATTGCCGGACTTCGACCAATTGGAAGTTATTGTTTTCAGGTTGGCCGGTAGAGAGGTCGGTCTGATGGTAACACCACCGGTGGATGCAATCGATGTCGTTGTGACGATTGATGCAATTACATTGCGACAACCAGGTATCATGGGGTCCGCCATCATTGGAGATTATACAACTCTGATCGTCGACATATATGAAATCGTTCGAACCATCAATCCGGAATGGTTCGACGAAACCGACATATCGTCATCGCCGCAAGGAGGTATCACCATTCTTTTTGCAGAGGATTCGGCTTTTTTTCGAAATCAGGTAAAAGGCTTTCTACAAGAGGAGGGGTACAACGTTCTGGATGCCGAGGACGGCATGGATGCTTGGGAAATGTTGAACCAGCATTCCGAAACCATCAAACTCGTGCTGACCGACCTTGAAATGCCGAATATGAACGGCTTTGAGCTCACTGCAAAAATCAAAGCCGATCCCCGGTATGCACACTTGAAGGTCGTTGCTTTAACCTCTTTGGCTGGCGATGAGGACATCGAAAAGGGGGCAAAATCCGGAATAGATGAGTATCAGATCAAATTGGACCGGGACAAACTACTCGAGACAGTTCGAGGACATTTATCGAATATCAAGATAGACTGAAATGTTTCGGTATTGAAGCCACCGGCTGGTTTTCCATGGAAACAGCCGGACAATCAGGGGGAATGGAGATGTTCCGATGAAAGAGAGAAACCAGCGGAAACAAAACAAAATTATTGAATTGGCCACCTTTTATATTGGCGACGCACTTTGCGGTATCGATATTCTGAATATTCAAGAAATCAATCGCCATTTGGAAGTCACCTGGGTTCCCCAAGCGCCGGAGTATGTTCTCGGAGTTTTGAATCTTCGTGGTCGCATCGTTACGGTTGTCGACCTCGGTAAAAAGTTGGGGCTTTCCCCCATTTCACCAGGCAAGGATAACCGTAATATTATTGTTGATTCAAGGGATGAACACATTGGTTTTCTCGTGGACCGCATTAGCGATGTAATGCTTGCGGAAACCGATAAAATCGAACCGGCGCCGTCCAATATTGGTGGCGTACAGGGGAAATATTTTAAAGGAGTGTTTAAAACCGAAAACAGCCTCGTCGGTGTTTTGGATATAAACGCAACCCTGAAAGATGAATGATACTATAAGTCCGATCCGCATTTCTTCCAAAAACGACCGTTACCGGCAACCAACGCGAAGTTAAAATGAACCAATTGCAACCAATCAGAGTTCTTGTCGTGGACGATACCATCGTGTATCGAAAAATTGTCAGTGACGTACTGTCCGAGTTGCCGGGTATCGAGGTGATTGGTACGGCCAGCAACGGAAAGATCGCCCTCACCAAAATCACCACACTTGAACCGGATTTAATTACGCTCGATATTGAAATGCCTGAAATGAATGGCATTGAAGTCCTGGAGCACATCCGAAAAGCGAACCTGAACGTCGGTGTAATTGTGCTCAGCACACTGACCTACGAAGGTGGGGATCTCACCATTCGCGCCTTGGAACTTGGGGCGTTTGATTTTATTCCCAAACCTCAATCCGGCACAATGACTGAAAATCGCGAAACCATAAAGAATTTTTTATTTCCGATGTTGAAAGCCTTTCAGCGGAGGCGGGAAATCAAAAATATTCTGCATGGTGGCGCTCCGATAGCCAAAATGCCGATAGCCGCCAG
Source organism: Desulfobacterales bacterium (assembly GCA_041740615.1). GTDB lineage: Bacteria > Desulfobacterota > Desulfobacteria > Desulfobacterales > SURF-7 > DYJD01. The sequence goes on along the minus strand of JBGSLR010000033.1, from coordinate 1,651 downwards.
ACCGGTAAAAAAAATTCCAGCCCTGGATATCACGGATGATGTGATTCAGCGTATGCATCGCCTTTCCGGGCGCATTAAGCCCAAATCCGAAATCATCGCTATCGGCATTTCAACAGGCGGACCGAATGCCTTGGCTCTTATGATGCCCCAGATCCCTTCTAATATCGGCGTTCCGATATTGGTCGTACAGCATATGCCGCCCATTTTTACACAATCGCTGGCCAACAGTCTCAGTGCCAAATGCGCCATCCAAGTTCAGGAGGCGCGGGATGGAGAAATTTTGACTCCGAACAAGGCCTGGATTGCACCGGGTGGGAAACAGATGAAAGTAGCCGCCAGCGCCGATGGGAAAAACCGTATCATTCGAATCACGGATGACCCGCCGGAAAACAGCTGCAAACCTTCCGTCGATTATCTATTCCGATCGGTTGCCGATCACTATGTGGGACGTGCCACCGGAGTAATTATGACAGGCATGGGATCGGACGGGCGTGAAGGAGCGAAACGAATGAAACAGAAAGGCGCCTTCATCATAGCCCAAGACGAAAGTACCTGCACCGTTTATGGTATGCCGAAAGAGGTTATCGAAATCGGCGTCGCCGATGTAATCACTCCCCTTGATCAGATAGCCCAGGAAATCGTCCAAACCGTTAAAGGTTACTATTAAAACGGGCGGTCCATGAAAAAAATAGCACCAGACGAATATAGTGTATTCACGAAATATATTCTTGATATATCGGGTATTGCTTTAGGGAAAGGCAAGGAGTATCTGATTGAAACAAGACTGAATCCGATTCTGGTTGAGTTGGGTTGTTCGACATTTGCCGAGTTTTATCATAAAGCGCGTACGGATAAGACGAAAACAATTGAAAAAAAAATTATTGACGCCATTTCGACCAATGAGACGTATTTTTTTCGGGACATCACTCCTTTTGAGCTGCTGCAGCATAAACTTATTCCGGATCTAATCGATAAACGCACGGCCGGTTTGCGAAAAACGGATCCGGTTCCCATTCGCATATGGAGTGCCGCCAGTTCTACAGGTCAGGAAATATACAGTATCGCCATCGTTCTGAAAGAACTGTATCTGGACCCCAAGCGGTTTCAGGTCAAATTGTTCGGGACCGATATATCCAGCGCCGCTATTGCCCAAGCAAGCTATGGACGGTATAATAAATTCGAAATTTCCAGGGGACTGCCACCGTCCAAGAAAACAAAGTATTTCAACCCGGATGGTGATGCCTGGCGCGTAAAGGATGAAATCCGAGCCATGGTGGTTTTTCAGAAGGTCAACCTGACGGAGTCGTTTTTTGGCATAGGAAAATTTGATATTATTCTATGTCGCAACGTGGCTATTTATTTTACCCAGGCGGAGCGAAAACGGTTATATGAAAAAATTGCAGGCGTTCTCGAACCAGACGGTTACCTGATGATTGGCGCAACGGAATCTCTTACCAATGATTCAACGCTTTTTGAACCGCAAAAATATTTGCGATCGGTTTTTTACCAGCTAAAGTTTCGCAGTAACAAGGCTGCCTGAATCGAACAGGCTATCTTCTGCGATATCAAGTAGATGCAGAACGATATCCGGCTCAATTTTATAGCAAAGTATGTGACTTGACCTGATAATCAGCTCTTTGACATACGTCCA